>CAITIS010000012.1 GCA_903892515.1 uncultured Planctomycetota bacterium
ACTCTGGCGGCAGTTCCAGAACTCCTGGTCGAGCCTCATCAAGAAGTGCCAGTACGACCAGTGGCGTAACGAGGCCTCCTACGCCTCCAGACGACGCACACAATCCCGCCTCGATACCACCTAGCGCTGTCGTGGTAGCCCAGGGCGATGCGGCGGATGCTGATCCATATGTTGTGGGCGAGGGATCGCTCCACCAGCAGGGGCCTGAGACTGTGCTGGGGATTGAATACTTCCGCCGGGCTGGGCAGGATGCTCGGGCCGATGTGGCGATTCTCGACGGGCCCGGCCGTGAGGAACCACCACAGGCCGGCCATGGCCACAATGGGCAGCAAACCCAAGAGAATGCTGACGGCAAGTGTCGTGCTGCCCCGAACTGACGATGATGCCTGGCCCATGCATAGAGAGAGTATGCAAATACTCGCGTAAGTCAATGCCTTGCCCGCAGTTTGATGGCGGGGCGACCTGGGACGTATGGCAAGAACGCATGTGCCATCAAGAGACAGGATGCATCAACGATCATCGCCGTATCTTGCCCCAGCGGGGCAAAGGCCTGTAGCCACGGGTGGAGCGAAGACCGCTACTGCGGCCGTAGCGGAACCCGTGGTAGAGGGCGGATTGTGATTTCCGCCCCAGGCGGGGCGGAGGAGACTCAATCAGCTGCATGGACTCTGTCGTGGCGTGCGCTGCCTTCGCCCCGCCGGGACGAAAACAAGAAACCCATCGTCTCCACGGGTTCCGCGTCGGCGGGCGTTGCCGCCGCCGCTCCACCCGTGGCTACACCCTCGGCCCCGCTGGGCCGAAGACCAAGACCAGAACACCAAAACCTGCCAGGCCAGGACTTGATGAATCCCCATCAATTTCGAACCACGACGGTAGCTGCTAGAGGATGTGCAAATCCTCGTCGCGCGTGATCGAGTTCAGCAGGCTCGTTGAGCGCGATGACGCCCATGTGGCCGCGGGCTTCGTGGCAATGATCCGGGTTTGCACCGTTGCGTCCTGCACCGGCCCGGCGGCGCCGGACAGGATCGGGCCGGCCGACAGCACAATGGATGCCAGTGGCGCCATGGCCGGGGCGGATGGCAGAGGGATGGTCTTGCCGAAGTTGGCTTCCAACATGATGTAGTCGCGGAAGTTCACGATGCCGTCGCCGTTGAAGTCAGCAGCCAGCTGCGTGCCGACGTTGCCAAAGCTGGCTTCCAGGATGATGTAGTCGGCAAAGGTCACGTGGCCATCGAGGTTGGCATCGCCCGCCAGCACGGTCGGCAACCCAGGCGACGTGCGGAAGGATTGCCAGTTGAACGGGTCGTCGCCGTAGTTCGTCAGCACGATCCGCTCCAGCGACTTGCCCGTGCCGTCAGCCTCCACCGCCCAGGGGTAACTGGGCCAGTACTCGACGCGGTCCACGCGGATCATCGCGTACGTGCCGTCGGTCGGGTCCACGCTGAGGGGCTTGTTGAGATTCACGTGGTCGCCGGCGTTGTTCAGGTTGCCGAGCCACGGGCCCAGCACGTCGACATTGGCCGGGATGTTGTACTTGGCCTTGAAGGCGCTCTTGAGCGCCGGCGTGGAGACATCGGCCGACGTCAGCACCAGCAGGCCTTGCGCCGGAATCTCTGTGGCTGCGGGAAGCGTGAAGTCGGCCCCGCCGCTGAGAGTCCAGGTATGCGCCGGACTGGCCGCGTCGTAAAGCTTTACAGGCGAATCGGTGATGTTCCGCAGCTCGACGAATTCGTCGTTGCCGTCCAGCGGGTGATACATGATCTCGTCGATGACCACCGGGCCGACCAGCGGAGTGCTGTTCGCTCCGCCCATCGTTGGAGTGGTCAGGGCCGTGAATGTCCAGTGGCCATCCCGATTGAGATATCGGCCGAAGGTCACGCCGGTGTCAGAGCCGCCAAAGTCGTCGGAATCGATCACCGCGCCGGCGGTATTGCTCAGGTAGATGCTCTCGCCGTTCTTGGAGAGCTTAAAAGCCGAGCCGAATTGGGCCTCGGTGAAGACTGCGTACCCGTTGGAGGGGATCGCTGTGCCAGCCGGAATCGCGAACTTTTGCAGACTGGCGCTACTGTCGCTGAGATACCAGCCCGACAGATCCACCGCTCCGCCAGTGGGGTTGAACAACTCGATCCAGTCGCCGGCGTCGCCGTTATTGGTCATGACTTCATTGATGACCGGCTGCGTAGCGTTGTAGCTGCGCGAACTGATCAGCATGTTGTTGGCGGCCACAAGGTGGAGCGTCTCGCCGGTGTTGTCCATATGGCCCGCGTAGGGGCCGACCACGTACAGACCTTGCCCGCCGCGAGGCCCGCTGGTCCTGGCGCGGAAGGCGTTCAGGTCAGCGGCCACATACACGCTGGCGCCGGGGGCTAAGACGGTCCCGCCGGCAAAGGTGTAGTCGATGCCGCCGGTGAGCTTCCAGCCAGAGATGTCGACAGCGTAGCCCTGGGGGTTGGTGAGTTGGATGTACTCCTGGTTCTGGTCGCCTGACGCGGGAGAGAAATCCACCGTCCCGATGGTGATCTGGTTGGCGAACGGGGCCCACTGGGCCGCTGGGATAAAGCCGTCGGATTCGATGAACCGCCGCCGCGGGGCCAGGAACTGCGTCTTGAGGATGTTGGTTGCCTGCACGATGGTCTGGTCGCTGCCGTAGGCGTAAGGCCGCCAGCGCGCGTCCAGCGTGGCGTCGTTGCCGATCTGGGCTACAAGCTGGTCGATGCGGGCCTCGTACTTGAGCTGCGCCGCCGGCGTGGCCGAAGACTGGAAGAGTTGGTCGTACAGCGTCCGAACGCGCCGCAGGTACATGGCCTTGGTCTGCGGGTTGTTCACGATGATGTCAGCGATCTCGTTGCTGATCAGCCAGGGGTCCGTCGGCTCGCCCTGGTAGGACATGTCGTCGTTGAGAACATCCCCGTTGTTGTGCCGCCCGAACGTCAGGTCCTTGTCCCAGGGCAGGATGCTCCACACGTGCGTGTTCAAGTCCTCGTACAGGTAGAAGTTCTTGCGCACGGAGTCGGAATCGTTCAGCAGATACAGCACCGCCAGATAGTCGACGCACTCGGAGATGTCCAGGTGGTCGAACATGTAGCTGACGCGCGTGGCGTTGTTCACCTTCAGGTTGGTCATGAACTCCAGCATGTCGGAGGTGGGCGAGTCGGTGTTGGTGTCCTTCTCCACGCCGATGGTCGAGCTGAAGGGCAGGTGTCCCTGCACGATCTTGTACAGGTCGCCGTCCTTGTCAAGACCGTTGCGCTTGAGATAGTCCGCATCGGGCTGCTCGATGAAGATCGGGACGCTGAAGAAGCTCCCGTTCTGCTGCAGCCGGACGGGGAAGGTCTCGCAATACGGCACGCCGGCATCGCGGAAGCTTTCATAGCTCAGGATTGGCCGGACGTCGGATTTGTCGCTATACGTCGTGTTGAGGTCGAACTCGTCGCGCCGGGTCTCTGAAGGCGAAAAGAGAAACTGATGATCCTTGGGCAAGTCGAACTTGTAGCTCTTCTTCGGATACGTGGCCGACGTGCCGCCGCGCAGCCGGACGTTGACGTTGTCGTAGAATTCCCCCGCGTAGTACAGGCTGGCCGGGGCGCCGACCGTGGTGTCGGCGGCGCTTGGGTTCTGCACGAACCACTGATACACCGGCAGGTTGCTGACGATCGAGGGGTCCGCAACCACGGTGCCGTAATACTGCTCGGATTTTTCCGGGTCCAGAAACAGCGGCATGCGCGTGGTGTGGCTGGCACTGTCCGTGGCCGTTACATACCAGCGGACCATCTGGCCCGGCGCCGAGGCCGAGGCGGGAATGACCGCGCCGTACACGCCATCGCCGGCAGCGCCGTCGCCGTGGGCGCCGTCATCGTACATCGTGAGGGTGGTCTCGGTGTTCCAGTTCACGCGGTAGTGCAGCACCACCGAGGTGATAGCACTGGATGCCTTGGCCACGCTGGCCGTCACCGTCAGCGGGTTGGCGTCGGCGGGCGTCTGCGGAAAATGGTTCACGTGCGTGACGATCGGGCCCAGTTCGTTGACTCCGACGGAATTGACATCGCCGGGCGTGGGGACCTGGAAGTACCGCTCTTCGATAGCTCCGGTCGGCGTGACTTTGGCCACCAGCGTAGGTGACAGGAGAAAGTCGGTGTCGGAGGCAGCGACATTCATCGCCTGGATGGCCAGCACGTTCGTGCCGCTATGGATCAGAGCCAAGTAGGGCGTCAGGTCGAAGGATTCATCCTGCACGGCGCTTTCGTCGTCATTCTCCGCCGTCGCCGCCGAACTGTACGTCGGTGAGGCCGGGGCGTTGCGGCTGGCGACCTGCGTGCCATTGATGTACGCAATGAATCCGTCGTCGTACTTCATCTTCAGCATCAGCGACTCTAAGACGGAGGGATCCGCCACAGTGAAGGGGATGCGCGTGTACGCCGTGGCATTGACGTCCTTCATGGCGGTCTGCACGTTGGTCTGGATCAGCGGGCCGAAGTCGCTGGTAGTGGCGTTTACGGTGGCCGTGATCTTGGGAATGACCAGGAAATCGCTGTCGGCGGTGGGAACGCAATTAAGCCCCTGGATCGCCAGCACGTTTCGCCCTGCCACCAACTGGCCGATGTACGGCGTGATGTCGTAATCCGTGTACCCCGTCGGGTCGTCCGGCTGGCTGGTCGCGGCCGAATTCCAGGCCAGCGTGGCCGGGGCGTTGATGCTCTTGATGGGCGCAGCGTTGCCGTTGAGCCAGACCACGCAGCCATCGTCCACCCGCAGCGACAGCGTCAGGGCGCTGATCGTCGATGGGTCGGGACAGTCAAAGTCGATGCGGATGTAACAGCTCGAGCGCACGCCGTGCATCTGCGTCGCGACGTTCAGGCCGATCACGGTTTCGTAGCCGCTGGCCATTTCGTAGCCCACGCCCGTGGTGCCGGAGAGCCAGCCGGTGGGCGTGAAACCGGGGTTGCGCCAGGTCGTGCCAATGTCGGTGCTGGGGACCAAGGCGTACGCCGACGCGCCATAGTCCAGCAGGGTCTGGGGTGAAGTCGTGGTCGTCGTGTCGGTGTCAAAGCCGATAGCGGCCTTGCCGGCCGTCCAGGAACTGTCATTAAAGCCGCTGGTCATCCAGGCGGCGTCATCGGCCGGGCTGGTCGGGACATGACAGCGGGCAGTATCGGTGCTATGAACCAGCGTGGTGGAAGTGTCCAGGTTCGCCAGCCCGTAAGAAACGTCCGGGTACTGCGCCGGGAAATTCGGGCTGTACTGCGAGTCGATGGTGCTGCCGTTGGGTTCCACCAGGGCCAGGTACTCGCCGGAGGTGGCCAGGCTGAAATTCGTATGCAGCTCCTGCCCGGAGACTTTTCGGTCCTTGCCCGAGGCGAAGACCACGATATAGCTGCCCGCGCCCAGCGTGTCGTCGGGGAACTTCCACTTGGTCAGGTTGGCGGCATCGTCGGTGAGGTAATAGCCGTTCAGGTTGACCGCGGATGAGCCGGAGTTGTACAGCTCGACCCAGTCGGAGTTGTCCCCGTCCTGGTCCTTCAGGCCGTTGGTGTTTTTGGCCATGAACTCGGTGATGACCACCGAGCCGCTCAGAAGTACGCGGGGCTCAAGGGCTTCGAGCATCGATACGATGTGCTTTGCACGCGGCGTCTTTCGCACATCCCATCCTTTCATATTGGGGGACAGCGACCACTCTATGTTACACGTGTTTTGGCAAACGCGTAAGGGAATTTGCGGGAGTACGGCGAGTGTATCTGGCTGCGTTTTCTGGCCGCCGGGATTTGTCGTGTAACAGGCCCCGGCTTCAGCCGGGGTGCCCGGTGGCCGACAGACGCAATCAGCCCGGTTCACCGGGCTTGAGGCTGTGCCTTGAGGCAATGGCTCAAGAGGCAAGACGGGAAGCCCGTTGAAACGGGCTGGCAGAATGTGGGGCAATCCGCTTTACCCCGGCTAAAAGCCGGGGCCTGTTACACGGCGAAACCAGGGCCTGTTACACGGGGCAAAGCCGGGGCCTGTTGCACGGCTTGACCAGGGCGCGCGGCCAAAGCACCTCCCGCCAAGAATAGTAACACGCGAGTCTTGTTACGTTCATGCCACGACCAACCCGCAGAATGCTTGCGGAATCGTGCCGGCCAGAGACAATCAGACACCAATGGCCCGCGACGGTCGCGGGACAGGTTAGTTCATGAAGCCCCGAGAGGCAGGATACGAACATGACCGTTTCGCTCGAAGACCTCAAGCCCGTCGTCGGCCGATGGTACACCGCCAGCTTTAACGCCCCGACACAGTTGCTCAAGATCGCTGCCCGGAAGGGCAAGTTCCACGTCCTGCTGCCGCTGGTCTCGGCCTGCGATCAGCCGGGGAAACGTGATGTGACGGAGTCGATCTCTGATATCCGCATGACAAAGCGCGGGGCCAAGAGCGTCCTGACCTTTACCGAAAAGAGCGCCCTGTGGGAGCGCAAGGAATACACCATCGAGTTCGGGCCCGAGCGGATTCGGTACTGGTACAAGGTCTTTGGCCATGGCAGCGTGGGCAGGGCGTACTTCTTCCGCTCGTGGTTCAGCGATCCGCGGACGGTCGAGACGGAGATGGGCATGGTGCCGGGGTACGATCAGATCTTCAGCCCGGCCGTCAACTTCTTCGACAAGGTCTATCACTTCCCCGGCGACACCTCGATCATCACCGTGGGCGACGAGCCGATGTACTGGGGGCAGGCCCTGGTGGCCGCTCCGTACAGCTTCGCCTTCAACCATCGCGCGGACAAGCTGTGGGTATGGGCGGCTCTGGGCGTCCGGCCGGGGGAGCATCGTTTCGAAGAATTCACCTACAACACGAACGAGACCAAACGCATCTATGGCGCTGGCGGCTTCGACTGCAATTTCAACGGCAAGTTCGAGATCGACGGGCAGTGGGAATCGCCGCACATGGTCATCGGCTCAGCCAGCGATCCGTACCAGGGGCTCGAAGATTACGTGGCCGTGCTGGAGAAGGATTACGGCATCAAGCTCAACCGCAAGCGGCGCTTCCCCAAGTGGTGGCGAACGCCCATTGTTTGCGGCTGGGGCGAGCAGATGAGCCTGGGCTACAAGCACGAGGGCAACCTCGAAGGCGTCAACGTTGACAAGTACTGCACCCAGGCCGCCCATGACGAGTGGCTGGATATCCTGCGTAAACACGACATCCGCGCCGGCCAGCTCATCATCGACGCCGGCTGGCAGGCCGACGGCACGATCGGCGACATGTTCCCGCACGAGCAGCGCTGGCCGGACTTGCGCGGCTGGATCGACCAGCGCCGCAGCGAGGGCCTGCGGACGATCCTGTGGATGTGCGCGTGGAACCGCCAGGGCGTGCCCGACAGCGAGTGCATCACCAACGCCGAGGGCAAGGCCGTCAACGTCGATCCGACCAATCCCGCCTACGAAAAGCGGCTGCGGGCGATGATCCGCCGCCTGGTCAGCAGCGAAGAGGGCTGCTATAACGCCGACGGCGTCAAGATCGACGGCGAGATGGGCTGCCCGACGGGCCCGGGCCTGAAGAACTGCGGCAACGTCTGGGGCCTGGAACTCCAGCGGGCGTACATGGGCATCGTGTACGACGAACTCAAGAAGCACAAGCCCGATGCCTGGGTGGGGGCCTTCCAAGCCAACCCGTACATGGCCCAGTTCAGCGACGTGGTCCGCACCGCCGACCTGTTCAGCGTCAAGTCTTCGCCGGAGGATACGATGATTCACCGCGCGAAGATCCTCTCGATCACGCAGCCAGGCTGCCCCATTGATACGGATCACGCCTTCCTGTACGACGTGCGCGACAACTGGATCGACATCATGCAGGCCCAACTCCGCTGGGGCATTCCGTGCCTGTACCACTTCAAGTACGTCTGGCACAAACGCCCCTTCGTCCGGCCATACCTCGAAGAGATGACCGACGCGCATTACGCCGCGGTGGCCAAGGCATTCAAGAGTTACTGGAAGAAACTGGAAGGCACGAGATAAATGTGGGTGCCACGGCTGCGGCGTTTGCAGCCGTGCCCCTTGCACACCTGCAAACACCGCAGGTGTGGCACCCGAGAACCTAGGCCGGACAGAGCGTTGGGCGCTGACATTGATACATCCGCCGAGCTATCCATAGACTTGCCGCTGCGGCAAGCCTATGGACAACTCGGTGGCACGTGGCCGGAAGGGCGGCATGGTCACGCTGTTCGCGTGACCATGTTTGGACGCTGCTGAGCTGCTGATTCCGCTTACGCGATGACGACTTCCTTGCCGGCGGCCGCTGAGCGGTAGACGCCGTCGAGCATCTTCTGGACATCCAGCCCAGCCTCGCCCGGAGCGGTCAGGGGCGTGCCCTTCAGGCAGCCATCGACCCAGTTGCGCAGCTTGGTGTTGAACAGGTAGGTCCAGCTGCAGTCACCCGTGAACGAGGGCGTGCTGTTGATCATCGTGCCGGCGCGGTCGGTAAAGATTGCGGCCGGGTCCCACGAGCAGCCGCCCTTGTCGCCGATGGCGGTGAAGTTCCAGACGTCCTTTTCGATATGGGCGGCGAAGCTGGATTCGATCTGCAGGATCGCGCCGTTCTCGAAGCGGATATGCCCGACGGCCAAGTCCTCGACCGTGTAGGTCTTGTGGTCCCACCCTGGCCACTGAGAGACGACCTTGCTGGGCTTGTTGCCCATGTAGGTCCAGATGTTTCCGCTGGCGGCCACGGGCCTGGGCGAACCCATGAAGAAGTGGGCCATCTCAATGACGTGTACGCCGATGTCGATCATCGGGCCGCCGCCCTGGAGCTTCTTCTGGCCGAAGACGCCCCAGTTGGGGATGCCTCTGCGGCGCAAGGCCTGGCATTTGACGTACATGATCTTGCCGAACTGGCCTTCGTCGCGGGCCCGGGTAAGAAACTGGGTGTTGGGGTGGTAGCGCTGCTGGAAGCCTACGGCCAGTTTGACCTTGCTCTTCTTGGCGGCCTCGATCATCCGCTGGCATTCCTTGGGCGTCATGGCCATCGGCTTTTCGGTGATGGCGTGACAGCCGGCGTTGCAGGCGTCCACGACGGGCTGGCAGTGCACGCCGTTGGGGGTGCAGACGTCCACCGCGTCGGGCTTGACCTTCTTGAGCATGGTCTTCCAGTTATCGAACAGGGCGGTGACACCCCATTTTTCTTTCATGAGCTTCAGACGAGCAGGCACGATGTCCACGCCGGCAACGATCTCGACGTCGGGCATCTCCTTGTACGCGGTCAGGTGGGTCTGGCTGATGCCGCCGCAGCCAACGATGGCCACGCGCAGCTTCTTGCCCACCGAGACCTTCTTGCCATCGTCCAACTTCAGCGACTCTGTAGAAACGCTTTTGTCGGCCATACTGAACTCCTTGTCCTTTCAAGGTTAGACGCGGCCCGTCGGGCGGGTAGCCCATCGGCGGGGCCGAAGGGACGTGATGATACCAATCCGCAGCGACAGTATTCCACTGTTGCCCTCGCACATGCAACCGCCAAGTTCGTGTCCGCGGGGTCGTGCGGTGAGCGCCCCGTCTTTCCGGCGAGCGTTCTTTCTGGCGAGGCAAGGTGCCGACGATCTGCCGCAGACCGAGAGAGGGTTGTGTAACAGGCCCCCGCTTCAGCGGGGGTGAAACGGCCCCATATTGTGCTTGCAGCCCGTTTCAACGGGCTTACCTGGACCGGCTTTAGCCACTGTGCCTGAAGGCACGACTTCAAGCCCGCCCAAGCGGGCTGAGGGAGACAGATTCGCTGCCTTGCACCCCCGCTGAAGCGGGGGCCTGTTACACGACAAAACGCACCACAATGCCGGCAAGACGCATCAGAACAGGCCGCTCACGCATGCGTGTTTCGTTCTATTCGCTTTGGGTGCGTTCTCTGGCCGGTTACGCTATTGCTTTGGGCCTTCGACCTTGAGCCTGCTTGTTGGCCGAGGGCCTCGGGCCTTTCTTTGGAGCGTGACAAAGGATGTTGATTCTCGGACAGTTCTTCGGCGTACCGGGCCAGGTGGATCAGACAACGTTTCTCATCGTCGGCTCGCTGGCGGCCATTCTTATGGGAGCGGCCAAGAGCGGCTTTGGCGGCAGCGTGGGCATGCTGGCCACGCCGCTGATGATCCTGGCCTGCGGGCACGATGCGGCCATGGCCACGGGCATCCTGCTGCCGATCCTGATCGCGTGCGATTACGCCTCCATGGTGTACTGGTGGCGGCAGTGGGAGATTCGCAACATCCGCCTGCTCGTGCCGGGCATGGTCTTTGGTATCGGCGTGGGCTGGATCGTGCTGTATTACATGTTCCACGGCGGCGCTGACACGGTTGGGCGGGAGCGTGCGGACAACTGGTTGAACCTGTCGGTGGGGCTGGTGGCGGTGGGGTTTGCCCTGCTGCACGTCATCCGCTGGCTGCGCAAGGACACGCGGGTATACAAGCCCGGCGTGTTCGGCGGCCTGGCGGCGGGTTCGTCGGCGGGCTTTGTGAGCACCCTGGCCCACACGGCCGGTCCTATCACCAACATGTACCTGCTGCCGCAGGGCATGGGCAAGGCCACCTTCCAGGCCACCACGGTGCTGTACTACTGGATCGGCAACCAGGTCAAACTCGTGCCGTACTGGAACCTGAACCTGCTTTCATCGCCGGTGCTCAAGGCCGATCTGCTGTTCGTGCCGGCCCTGCTGATCGGCGTGGTGCTGGGAATCTTTCTGCACAACCGCATCAACGAGCGGGCCTTCTCAACCGTGGTGTACGTGCTGCTGGGCGCGATCGGCCCGTACTTGATCGCCACCGCCGGCTACCGGCTGTGGACTATGTAACAGTTGGCGAGTGGTAGCACGCCCTCGCCTGTGGTCGTTCGGGCGATTGGGCTTTGCGATAGAATGCTGCAACCCGCGAGCATGAAGGGCACAGACTTATGACATGCGATGCATCGACCTTGGCGGCGCTGGACGCACTGCTTGCCGCGATTCGCGGCTATGACGATCCGCGGAGGGCCTCAACTGAATGGAAGCAGGCGTACAAGCTGCTGCAGAAGACTGACCTGCCCGGCTCCCGCGTCACGCACATCGTGGGCATGCGCGACGTGCCGAGCCTGGTCGAGCTGATTGAAACACTTCGCGCCCCAGCTGAGGCGGCTGGGGCGGTCGACGCGCCCGATCCGGAGGTCTGTTCTCGGGCACTGCGGGCGTTTCGCAAGCGCATGGCCTTGACCAAGCTGGACGACGAGTCACGCATCAGCAGCCACAGTCCGCTGTCCAAGGGCGCCGATGCCCGCGGCAGCGCCATCATCCCGCCGATGGAATGGCCCGACGCCATCTGGCAGGAACTGGTCCGCCAAGGCAAGCTCCGCTACGTTGGCCACGGCTTCTATGAGCTGCCGTGAGAAGACGAGTTGTTAGTTCCTAGTTCCTAGTTCCTAGTTGTTAGTTCCTGGTGAACGGCCGCTGAACAAGACGCTCATGTTTCCTGGCTTTACTAGGAACTAACAACTAACAACTAAGAACTCGTTGCGTGTCCGCTCACTCTGTCTGCACCGGGATCTCCTTGCGTTCGTTCTGGGCCTTGGGGCTTTTGGGCAGGGTGATGGTCAGCAGGCCCTTCTTGTACTCGGCCCTGATCTTATCCGTCTCGACCTCGGCCGGTATCTGCACCACGCGGCGGAACGCGCCGTACGACCGTTCGATGCGGAAATAGTTCCGGCCCTTGTCCTCGTGCTCCTGCTTCTTTTGGCCCTCCAAAATCAGGGCGCCGCGGTCGAAGTAGGTGTGGAGGTCGTTCTCGTCCAGCCCCGGCACCTCGGCCGTCACGTGAATCTCGGTGTCCGTCTCGCTGACGTCCACGGAGGGCACGAAGTCCACGCGCGACTCGCCGAACCACTCGCTCAGGCCGCCAAAGAAGTCGTTAAACATGCGGTCCATTTCGTGGTGCAGCGTGGAGATCGGCCCTTCTGTCTTCCTGGGCACTATTTCGTGTGCCATTGTTCGGTTCCTTTCCAGATCTTCCCGGCGCAGCCACAAGAGGCCTTGCATCGGCCTGCCGCGTCCGCGCGGATATTTGACGTTGATCCATATCATCGCCATCAAATTCTATGCAATGCGCGTGCCAAAACGCATGCGGAGGCGTGCGAGTAAGCTATGGCCAGCACGCTCGTTGCGGTGGGATGTTTTGGGGTGCCGGCCCACCGGTCAACGTGGCCGCTGGACGCCGCGACCACGGCACCCGGCCAGCGGTTGGGTGGCATGGTCATCCGCCCGTCGTTGGGCGGTGACCATGTTCACGTGGCTCAGCATGTCAGGGGCTCAGCATGGTCATCGCTGAGCGACGCGAGTGACCAATGCCACCCCGGGCGGCGCATCGCCCCGGGCATGGCATCCGAAACGGCCGTTGCGTGATGTGCAAGCCAGGTAGTAGCATGCCGCGATGAGCAACGGACGCATCGGCCATGGCAGTTCGCACCCCGGCTACGAGCTGGCGATGTTGATTCCGCGCGCCGAGATCCAGCGTCGCGTGGCCGCACTGGCCCGGCGGATTCACCGCATATATGACAACCAGCCACTGGTCGTCATTGGCGTGATGAGTGGGGCGTTGTTCTTTCTGTCCGACCTGCTCCGCCGGCTGGAACAGCCGCTGCAAGTGGAACTTGTGACGTTGCGCAGCTACCGTGGAAAGAGCACCAAGCCAAGTAAGATTCAGTGGATACATCGAATGCAGGCGGACGTCGCCGGCAAGCACGTGCTGCTGGTCGATGATATATTGGATTCCGGCCAGACGCTCGCGACGGTGCTGCGGACCATCCGCCGTCAGAAGCCGTTGAGTTGCCGCACGTGCGTGTTGTTGCGAAAAGAGCGGGCGGAAAAGCCCAAGGTGGAGGCCGATTGGATCGGCTTTCCCATTGCCGATGTGTTTGTCGTCGGGTATGGCCTGGACTTCGACGGGCTGTACCGCAACATTCCCGACATCGCGGTCCTTCAACAGAAATGACGGATGCCAGTGGCTGAGCCGACCTCACAGCCGACTATCGCCGCCCCGGCCACCGCCGAACGGGATGTCCTTTCCGGCGGGGAAATCATTCTGCTGGCGCTCAAGCCCAGCCCGTGGTTCGTCTTGCTGGTGAGCTTGCCGGTGCTGATCGCCGCGGGCGTGGTGGCGGCATTGGCGTACGTTTCCACCGCCTACTGCGGGGTGGATTGTGACCGCCTGGCGTACAGCTTCGCCATCGTCGTGACGCTGCTGCGGCTGACGGTGGCGTCGTGGCAGTGGCTGGGGCAGACGTATCTGCTGACGAATCTTCGCGTGCTGAACATCCGCGGCCTGGTGAAGGTGCAGACCGCCTTTGTGCCGCTGGTGGAGATCGAGCAGGTGCAATTGGCCGAGTCGATTCCCGAGCGAGTCCTGGGCGTCGGCACGCTGTACTTCAACGACACCGCGCACCCATCGCCCCGGCTGATCTGGCTGTCCATCGCCCAGCCGGCCAAGACCCAGGCGGCCGTCGAAGAAGCCATCAACCGCGCCCGCCGAGCCCAGAACATCAACGGCAAGTAGCACAGCGGAACGGGCGGCATGGTCTTGGAATGGGTGGCATGGTCTCGCTGTCGTTGGCGTGACCATGTTAGACGCGACTAGGGCAGGGCACGACGAGCAGGGTGCCACGGCTGCGGAGTTTGCAGCCGTGCTGTAGCTCGCACACCTGCACACGCCGCAGGTGTGGCACCCATCCCCTCAGGTATGACACCGATCCCTGTTTTTCCATCCACGTCGGCCACGCTTGCCGCTACATTACCCACCTATGAATAAGAAGGTGCGGAAGTTCATCGTCCTGCTGGCCAAGATCGCCGTGGCGGTCGGGCTGTTGTGGCTGGTGGCCCGAAAGGTCTACTGGAACGACTACGCCGTGAGCATGACCGGCGAGTATGTTCCCGTCCTGCCGACGACAGACTCCGCCGCTCATCCCGGCCAGCTCTTCGCCAAGGACTCCGCCGGGCAAGGCCAGTGGCAGGGGACCCAGCGCTTCCGCCCGCTGTACGTCACGTGGGAAGGCAAGAACGCCAGCGTGCAGAACGCCCAGCCAGGCTGGGATCACCCGCAGCAATATGAGATTCAGCGTCCTGACGGCCAGCGGCTTTGGCTGACATCGGCGCAGATCGACCTCAAAAGCGCACAGTACATTGCCCGTGGCCTGCGCAACACGCTGCTGTCCGCCAAGCCGTGGCTGCTGGGGCTGTCGGCCATCTTCTCCGTCATGCCGCTGCTGATCACATCGCTGCGGTGGTGGTACCTGCTAAGCATCCTGGACATCCACGTCGGCGGCTTTGAGGTCGTCAGGCTCACCTTCCTGGGGCAGTTCTTTAGTTTCGTGGTGCCCGGCACAGTATCGGGCGACTTGGTGAAGGCCTGGTACGTCGCCAAGCACACGCCGCGCAAAGCGGCCGTGCTGGTCAGCGTGTTCATCGACCGGGTAATCGGGCTGCTGGAGTTCGCCATCCTGCCGGCGGTCGTGATGGTCGTGATGCTCGCCTCGGGCGTGGGCGCGATGTCGCGCTTCCGCACCCCGGCCATCATGGTCGTCGTGGTGCTCGTGATGGTGGCCGGCAGTCTGTCGCTATTGTTGAGCCCGGGCCTGCGCCGAATGCTGCGGGTCAGTTGGCTGGTAAAACGCCTGCCGATGCAGAAGCACCTGCAAATCATCGCCGAGGCCGCTAACCTGTATCGCAAGAGGGCCGGGGCGCTGTTCAAGGCCTTGGCCATCACCTTCGGCAGCCAGTTCTTCTTTATTGGCGCGATCTTCCTGGCGGGGCTGAGCCTGGGTCTGCCCGTGCCGTGGTACCAGTATTTCCTGTACGTGCCGCTGATTTACATTATCGCCGCCATTCCCATCAGCCCCGGAGGTTTGGGCGTGGCTGAGACCTTCTACGTGATGTTCTTCACTCCTTCGGGCTCTGAGCCTTGGACGGTCTCTGCCAGCCAGATTCTGGCCCTGGCCCTGGTGGCCCGGCTGATTCCCATGCTGGTCTCGCTGCCGGGCCTGGTGGTGGCGGTGACGGGGCCCAAGCGGCCCAAGAGCAGTGACATGCAGGCCGAACTCGAAGGCGGCCAAGCGTCCAGCGTTTTATAATCAAGTTCGCCTCCTGCCGTGCCGACTTTCATTGCGGAAAGGCAGGTTTGCGTTATGCCGGTTATCCAGGAACTCTCGCGTCGGCAGATCGACGAATGCATGGACGAACTCATACGCCGCCAGGCTCCGCTGACGGTCAATTTCCGCTTGGGCAAGGCGTGGTTTGCGGTTCATAGCCACGTGGTGGAGCGGACCGACCAGAAGCTCTGGCTGGCCTACCCGACGGCCGACGAAACCCCCATGCCCGATATCCGCACCGGCCAGACGCTGAGCCTGGCCTTTAAGGTAAAGCATCACAAGCACGTCTTCATTGGCACGGTCGAGGCCATCAGCGAACTTGCCATCACCGGCCAGCAGACGCGGTCGGTGTGCATCAGCTATCCCTGGCGCATGCAGCGGATTCAGCGCCGCGCGTACAACCGAGCCGAGGTGCCGCGCAGCCGGACCGTGCTGGCGACATTCTGGCAGGGCGGGCTGCCCGAGGCCTCGGATTCGCCCGAGGGTATGGCCCTGACCTGGGAAGGCTGGGTCATCAACCTGTCCGCCGGCGGCTTGCAGGTGCGCGGCAGCTTGCACGCCATGCCCGCACTGGAGCCCGGCGACATTGCCGGCATCCGCATCGACGTGGGCAGCGAGTACGAACCGGTCCTGGCCGAGGCACAGCTTCGGCACATAGACGACGACGGCCAGGGCGGCGTAATGCTGGGCTATCAGTTCATCGCCCTGAACGATACGGCCAAGGGCCGCGAGATGATCCGCCGCATCAGCCAGATCGTGCTGGACTTCCAGCGGGCCAGCAGCCATCGCCGGGCCGATTCGGCGTAGGTTCGGAATCGGGAAGCCGGAAGCGGGAATCGGGAATCGGGAAAGACGGAACTCGGAAGCCGCAGATCCGTGGGTGGCATGGTCACGCTGTTCGCGTGACCATGTTTGACCGTTGAGTGGCGAGAAGGTCTTAACTGTAAGAAGGTCTCAACATGGTCACCCCGAAAGCAGGGCGACCATGCCACCCACCGAATCCGTTCTTCCCGAATCCCGAATCCCGAATCCCGATTCCCGCTTCCTGGCTCCTCCTCCTGCCGCTATGATGGCCTCATGCCGCAAGAGAACATCAAGTACGCTGCCTGGCCTACCGCCTGGGGGCCGATGGGCGCCGTTTCGAGCGATAAGGGCCTGATCCGCGTCATCCTGCCTCACTACGAGTTGAACGACCTGCGCGCACTGCTGGCGTTTGAGTACAAGCAGGGCCAGGAGGATCGCTCCGCCTTCGACGCGCTGATCGAGCTGACCCGCCAATACTTCAACGGCCAGAAGCCCGACTTCAGTTCCGTCCTGTGCAACATGCCCGACGAGCAGACCTTCAGCGGCAAGGTGTATCGGGCGTGCCGGGCGATCGGGCATGGCCAGACGCGAAGCTATGCCTGGCTGGCTGGGACCGCGGGAAACCCCGACGGGGCGCGTGCCGCCGGTGCGGCCATGGGCAAGAACCCCATTCCGCTGATCGTGCCCTGTCACCGCGTGGTTTCCGCCGGCGGCCGGTTAGGTGGCTTCTCCGCCGAAGGGGGAGTCGAGCTGAAGCGCAAGATGCTCCAGCTCGAAGGAGTTAAGGTACCTTAGGGTTCAGTATGGCGTGCCAGACTTGGGTGCCACGGCTGCGGAGTTTGCAGCCGTGCCGTTGCTGGCACACCTGCACACGCCGCAGGTGTAGCACCCGACCAGTGCGGACGTCCGGCTGGGAGGGTGCCCAGTTTAGGCCGTCACCCCCGCAGACACCACGGGCTTGGCACTACGAAACTGCCAGATTGCCCTGGCCTCCAGCACCGGCGTAACCCGAGCGGCAGACCATGCCACTAACCAATTGTGGAAAATCGCGTTGGCCCAGTGGTCCGGCCCGTAAAGACATTGTAGAGTTCAAGTGGCATTCGTAAGGTGGCGTTGTTGCAAGACTCGAAGAGAAACAGAGGGCGATCATGCTGCGGATACTAAGACTGGCCTTCCTGATCGGTGCATTCGCCGGCGGGTACTACCTTGGCCGGTTGCCCAATAGCCCCGACGTCTTCGCCTATGCCAAGGACGCTTGGCAGAAGACCGTTACCACTGGGGAGGAAATCTCCGCCAAGGCCAAGACCGACGGCACGAGCGTGCCGCAGGCCGCGGTCGCGTACATCAAGGAACACGCCGCCAAGCAGGTCACCACCGACGCGACGCAAGCTTTGCCCGGGGCTCTGAACAGCCAGACCGGCCGAAACTTCTAGGGCTGCCCCGAAGCGATATAGGTAGCCCCTTCCGATTGCAGTTTTCCCTCCGGCGGCTACAATGCCGCCCATGCCCACCAACCAAGAGAAAGAGCAACTCTGGCAGGCGTATCGTGACCACAAGCCCACGCGCGTGCCGGTTGTGTATGGCGTAAACCCGCGCGTCGTGGCCTTGGACCCCAAGTGGAACAGGCGCGGCATCAGCTTCAAAGAGTACTTCTACGATGCCGCCGCCACCATCGAGATTCAACGCGGCTTCCTCGACTACCAGCACGAGTACCTCAACAACTACTGCGACCGGCCAACGGGCAAGCCCAAGGAATGGGGCTTCTACGCCGACTGCCAGAACGTCACCGACTCGGCCTATTTCGGCGGGCCGCTGGAGTTCCGCGAAGGCCAGGTGTGCGACATCCACCCGTACTTGGCCGGGGAGGGCAAGAACCACATCTTCGACATTGATATCAACCGCCCGCTGGACAACCCGTTCATGAAGGACCTCTTCTCCCGCTACGAGAAGCTCAAGGCCGCCGTGGCCAAGCTGCCCGATGACGGCATCAAGTACAAGGTCAGCCCGCCGCTGGCAGGCTTCGACGGGCCGCTGACCGTGGCGACGAACCTGCGCGGCCCCGAACTGTACACTGACTTTTACGAAGATCCGGCGTACGTGCGCAAGCTGCTGGACTTCATCCAGGCCGGCGCCATCATCCGCAACAAGGCCACGCACGAGGCGTTTGGCCGGCAGTACCTCACCGGCGACGCTTGGTTTGCCGACGACTCGATTCAACTCATCTCCACGCCTATGTACGTGGAGTGGATTCTGCCGCTGCATCGGCGGTTTTACGACAACTGGCCCAAGGACTCGGCCAGGTTCATCCACCTTTGCGGCGACGTGCAGCGGCACATGCCGACCATCATCAAGGAACTGGGCGTGCGCTCCTGGGACACGGGCTTTCCCGTGGATCTCGGCCGGGCGCGGCAGGAGTTGGGCGACGAGGTGGAAATCCACGGCGGGCCGGAGGTGGCGCTGCTGCTGCACGGCTCGGCCCAGCGGGTGTACGAACGCACTGCGCAGATCCTGCAATCGGGCGTGATGCGCGGCGGCCGATTCACCCTGCGCGAGGCCAACAACCTGCCGCCAGGCTGCCCCGAGGAGAACCTCTCAGCCATGTACCGCGCTAGCCTTGACCACGGCCAGTACGCTCCCGCCACGCAGGCGTGAAGCCGTTTGCGTTGAATGCGACGGTCTTGTTAGACGAGCAGGCAATAGGCGTGGCAAGGTGTTCTGGCATATGCTAACATATGTGCAAGTATATTCTTAGCCCGGAGGGCGTCTGAAAATAGCCCCGCCCGTAGCGCAGCAAGGGCGGGGAAGACGGCAGGCTTTGCTAAGAGCCCCTTGCGGGCGACTGAGGATCGGACGCCGCCCCTGAGCTTCAGTCGCCCCCCAAGGGCTCCGAATGCTGACGCCGGTAAACCCCGCCCTCCCTTCGGTCGGGACGGGGCTACTTTCAAACGCTCTTCGAGCTAGGAAAAGCCGGTGCCAGAAACTTTGGGCACACCCCATGTAACCCATTCCCGCATCGTTACTTGACAGAACGAACTTGCGCGGTACGATATTAGCTGTCCTGATTCGTTCGCCGGGGCGAAGCTTGCTCGCAAATGGGCGGAAGCGAACACGCACATCGATAATTGAGCAGAGGAGGCGGTTTATGAAGAAGCTCGCACTTGTCGCTCTGGTTCTGACCGTATCGGCGCTAATGGCCCAAGCCACACCGACTGTAACACTCTCGATGTCCTGGACGAACACGACCTGGCAGCTATACGCTTCTGTCAGCAGCGACTGCGCCGGCCTGGCCAGCTTCGACATCAGCTTTGGCGGTGGGGCATACGGCCAGGTGCTGACCTCCACGCAAATGGGCAAGTCGCTGAATATGCCCTTCCCCGGCCAAAACCTGAGTGTCAAGAACAGCGTGGGCGATTCTGTTGGCTTCGCCTCCAGCCTGCGCAGCAACGGCGATGTCTCCAACGGTGCCGTCTATGACATCAGCAATGGCCAGGGCACGCTATGGACAGCCGATGGCGGCGCGACCGACGCCTACAACACCGGCCTGGTTATCCAGGGCATCGGCATCACCGATGCCAAGGCGTACGACTATGACGGCACGACCGCCCTGAAGACCATTTCCGCGCCGGTCCTTATCGCGCAGGGCACGGGGATAAACTGTGACCTGGGGTTCCTGCCCAGATTCGCCGTCGGCAATGTGTTGGGCGGTCAGGTCGGCTCTTGGGTGGGACCGGGGAATGTCGTTGCGCCAACCTTCGTGTTTGGTGCGGGCCCGCTGGGGGTCGAACCCGGATCGATGGCCCTCCTGCTGGGCGGCTCGCTGACGCTGCTGAAGCGGCGGCGGAAGTAGGGCGGCGCGGGCTCGCTGGTCGCGCAGGCTGACCTCAAGCACGCCGGCGATGTGCGGCTACTTTTCGAATCCCCGCTTCCAGCCGGGCTGGGTTTGCGCCACGTGACCGGGCGGATGCGGCTCGACCAGTTTGCCGTAGAGTTCAGGCCGGCGGGCGCGCAGGTAGCGCCGGGCCGGCGCCTTGTCGTACTTCTCGGCCGTCAGCAGCGCCACCGCCAGGCCGCTGCCAAGTTCGTGGCACTCGCTGATCACGTCGCCGTAGGGGTCGAGGATCATGGCGTTGCCGGGCTTGATCGTGTCGTGGTCGCGGCCGACGGCGTTGCTGAAGATGCCGTAGATGCCGTTCTCCCACGCCCGCGCCGGCAGGAACTTCATCATCCAGGCCCTGCCCTTGGGGCCCTCGAATTCCATCCTCAGCCGCTCCGGGTCGCGGTCGCGATTGGCCCACAAGGCCGGTGCGATCAGCCCGCGTCCGGGCATGACCGAGGCCGTGCCGCCCGTCACGTGCGGCATGAAGATCACCTCTGCGCCCATCAGCGCCAAGGCCCGCGCGTTCTCGGGCAGGTTGTTGTCGTAGCAGACCAGGCAGCCGGCCTTCATACCCAGCAGGTCGATCACCTGCACGCCCTCGCCCGGTGAGATGTCAGGATGGATGAACGGATGCAGCTTGTGGAACTTGGCGATGAAGCCTTGCTCGCCCACGGCCACATAGCACTTGAGCAACTTGGGTCCGGCGGACTCGATGAGCCCCGCCAGGATCACAACGTGATACTCCTTGGCCAGTTGCATCAATCGCCGGGTGGAGGGGCCATCGGGCACGGGTTCGGCCAGGCCGGCAAGCTCAGGCCGGCTCAGAGTTTGCAGGAACGTGTAGCCGGTGATGCTGCATTCATGGAAGCTGGCGATCTCGGCGCCCTGGTCGGCGGCCTGGCGGGTGAGGGCCTGAATTTGCCCTAGGTTGAATGCCTTGTTGGCGTCACGGTGCTCGAACTGCCCAGCGGCCACTCGTATGTCGCGCATAGTTCACCTGTTGGAGACGCCCGCACTATAGCACGTTTTGCCTGCCGCGAGGAGTCTTCGCCGCCTGTGTGACGCGGCCTCGTCGGCATAAGATTGAGTAGCTGGGCGATGAAGCTTCCGCCTCAGCTAGATGACTTGTAAGGAGTGCAACCTATGCTTCGAAGCGTATTCGTCAGCCTGACGCTCGGGGCGCTATCCGCCTTGGCATCGGGCTTTCAACCGCAGCGCACCGACATGTGCGCGTGCAATTCAGGCTCTTCCCAATCTGACAGGCAAACGCCGAACCAACCCGCACCGCCTAAGATCGAGCAAGTCCAGGGCAACCCCACGCTATCTCCTAACGAACAGCCGGGCTTCGATCCCCAACGCGGAATGCGCGATGAGGGCAACTGGCCGATGACTCCGATGACTCCGCCGGCAGATGAGGATCGGAATCTCAACCCGCCAAGTGCCCCCTTCCCCGACGAGCAGCCGCTGACGCCGGTTCCGCCGGCTAAGCCCGAGTTGGTCGTCGCGCCGGTCATGCCGCCAAGCGACCCGACCTGCCCGGTATTGCTGCTGCCAGAGTGCCCGCTGATCGACGACCATGAGCGGATTATGGGCCACGGGGACGGTTACTACCGCCAAACCGACTTCCGCCGAGACGATGATCGGCCATGGGGCTGGCATTACCGCGACATGGATCGCCGAGGCGATGGCCGCGGGTGGGGCCGGGGCTACGGTGATGACGGCTATCGCCGGTATCGCGACATTGACGACCGCGGGTACGGCTACCCGTACCGTGGCGAGGGCCGGAGCGGCCGGGGAGAGCGACTGATCGTCCCGCTGGCTCTGGTGACCGCACCGGGCCTGGCCGCAACGCCCGACGACAAGACGCCCATGAACGGCTGCCACGATCTCTACCAGCGGACGGATCACCGGGACTGGGACGATGATCACTACTACCGCGGCGACCGCGACCGATTCCGCTACTGGAGATGCGACGCCGAGGGCTACTGCTACCGCGAATGGGGCCCCCGGCCATGGGGCGAGCGTCACGAAGAGGAAGAGCACGAGCATGAGCACATCGCCCTGCCCGTGACGCCGCCGCTGTAAGATTCGCAGAGGCGGGGATGTGAGTGAGGCGAGGATGCCTGAGTGTCACCCGGCCGGCGGGGCAAACTCACCGGCCGGTTTTTGCGCGCCCCCGGCCGAACGGACGAGGGCAGCGTAAGCCTATGATTTTGACGCCGGGGAGATGATTTCTGCTTGACGCAATGAGCGTTATCAGTACACTGCTGGTCTCGCGCGGCTAGCTCAGTTGGTAGAGCAGCTGACTCTTAATCAGCGGGTCCAAGGTTCGAGTCCTTGGCCGCGCAGGACAAGCCCTTGTAAGGCAGACTTACAAGGGCTTCTTTTATGCGCCGAA
Organism: uncultured Planctomycetota bacterium; assembly: GCA_903892515.1. Classification (GTDB taxonomy): domain Bacteria; phylum Planctomycetota; class Phycisphaerae; order SM23-33; family SM23-33; genus CAITIS01. Next base: position 22,172 of record CAITIS010000012.1, read on the forward strand.
GTTGGCTTTGCCAGTGTGGTGCGTCACAATTACTCACCATTACGTGCAGGTTGTGGACAATGAGAAGCGGGGTGATTACGCGGGCTCCCATTACGTGGGCTTTGAGCCCCGTTTACGGGGCTTTTTTCCTATTAGGCCGCCGCTTGAGCGGCGGTGCGACAAGCCGCTGGTTGCATCTGAGCCCGTTCACGGGCTTCCCCGAATGCAGCAAAGCCCGTGAACGGGCTCAGCAGTCTGGAATCGCATTTCATACCCCGCCGAAAGCGAGGGCCTACCGCTTCGCAAAGGCTAGTGTTCAATCTGAATGATGCACTACACTTGCATACGCAGCCTCTACGCTGCACGCCTCACGATGGACGTTCGGCCCTCTGCCGGCACTGGCGAGCGCCAGGTCGATTTTGAGCGCGGCTTGGAGCTACGATTCTGCGTCACTCCAACACGAAAGGAATGCCATGAAAGGACTGCTTATCTTTGCCGTGCTGTCTTTTGCCGCAATGACCACCGGCTGCGTTAGCCGGGCCATCAGCGAGGGAACGGAGAAAGCCCTGGGCCCGACAGGGTATGTGCTGCCGATGGACCCCAAGTGGCCTGCGGAAGACCACGCGTTCCTGGCGGCGTACAAGAACTTCGAACTGGCTGCGCCGATCCAGAGCGAGTTTCCCGACCTGAGCCAGCGATTCATTGAGTACTTCCCGGGCAAGTTGAAGGAGCAGTTGGTCGGCAGGGGCCTGTCGGTGGGCAACCCGGGCAAGACGTTGCTGATCAAGGTGAACGTGCTGGCGTACCAGGGAGTCAGTTCGTATCACAAGGCGCTGGGGCCGACCGAGGAGGTCGTCGCCCGCGTCGAGCTGGTGGACAAGGACGGCGGGAACGTGGTGGGCAAGGCCATCTGCATTGGCCGGACGTACCAGTCCGTCGGGCTGGGGCCCAAGTGGAAGGCCTGGGGCTTGAGCCGCGCCATCGTCAATTCCTGGATCGACAAGTACTATCCCAAGGAAGGCCGGAATGAAGCCGAGGAGGAGGCCCCGCCCGAGGATAAACAGGATTACTAGGCCCGCTGACGGCCAGCCGTGTCTGAGCAATGCAGGTGGCATACCCGGTGAGCGGGCGTGCCACCTGCTGCTATTGTAGTGCGTCATTCAGATTGAACATTATCGTGCCTTTGCGAAGCGGTAGGCCCCGCTTTCGGCGGGGGTAGGAAATGCGATTCCAGACTGCTGAGCCCGTTTACGGGCTTTGCTGCATTCGGGGAAGCCCGTGAACGGGATGGCTACAACCAGCGGCTTGTCGCACCGCCGCTCAAGCGGCGGCCTAATAGGAAGAAAGCCCCGTAAACGGGGCTCAGAGCCCAAGTGGTCCGAGCGGGCGTAATCGCCCCGCTGCTTATTGGCCACAACCTGGACGTAACGGTGAGGAATTGTGACACGCTACACTACATGCGCAAGCCTTGACGCGTCGGGCATGCAATTCGTATGATACGTCTTGCTTGCCTATGGCTGAACCGTCCTCATACGCTGATTCCCGCCAGTTGGCCAATGCCCCTGGAGGCGAGGCGTCCGTGCGTCCGTCCCTCCGGCCGATTCGCGTGCGCGGCCTGATCGTGGCGGCGCTGTGCTGGGGGCTGTTTGGAGTGGCCCTGTGGCTGCATCCAAACCCCAGCCATTACGGCACGCACACGCAACTGGGGCTGGGCGCCTGCCCGTTTCTGATGCGCACCGGCCTGCCGTGCGTGACGTGCGGGCTGACGACCTCGGTGAGCGCCACGGCCCATCTGGACCTGGCCCTGGCCTGGCAGGCCAATCCCGCGGGCATCGTGCTGCTGCTGGGGGCGGTCGTGCTGGCTCTGGCCGGTAGCGGCGAACTGGCCACGGGGCGGAATCTGCTGGCGGGGCTGAGGCCCAAGTGGTGGGCGTATGGCCTGGTGCTGGGCTTGCCGATGGCCTGGGCATTGCGGTTAGCGGTCGGCTTGGCCAGCGGCACGCTGCCGTTGCGGTAGGAGAGATCAGAAGATGAGGAAAGCTCTGCGGTACTTGGCGTTGATGGCGATTCCGTTCCTGGCTGGGTGCCAGCAAATGGGCTTTATGATGTACGCGCTGACCCCGGAAAAGGACGAGACCAAGGTCGAGGCCAGGTATGCGGGGCTACAGGGCAAGACGCTGGCGATCGTCGTGCTGGCCGATCCGCACACGCTGCTGGAATACCACGAAGTGCAGTTGGAACTCAGTGACGCGGTGGGCTCCAATCTCAGGAAGAACGTCAAGGATCTGAACCTCGTTGCCCCGGGCAGGGTGCTGCGGTATCTCGATGAGAATCCCAAGGCTGGTTCGATGGCGCCGGAGAAGCTGGCTGGCGTGTTCAACGCCGATTACGTGCTGATCGTCACGCTGCTGGAGTATTCGACGCGCGAGCCCTCCAGCATAAGTTTGTACCGCGGCAAGGCGCTGGCTGAGGCGAGCCTGTGGCCGGCGGTGGCTCCCAACTCCGACCCGCGCGACCCGGTCAAGCCGACGTGGCAGTCCGAGACGATCAAGATTGTCTACCCGCCCGAGGCGCCGCAGGGCATTCCGGTCAACGATGACCGGGTTATCCGCATCAAGACCGCCCAGCTCTTCGCCGACGAGCTGGCCAAGAACTTCTACGTTCACACAGTCCCGGACAACAAGAAACCGCTGGATAGGTCATGACCATGTCGCCAATCGCAAAAACGGTCTGTCTGCTGTCTTTGACGCTTCTGGCTTGCTGCTGCACGGGCTGCCAACTGCCTTTCGTGCTGGCGGAGATGGCCTTTCCCAACGAGAAGATCAAGTCTGAGTACACGCTGCCCAAGGACAAGTCGGTGCTGGTCTTCCCCGACGACATGACCAATCCGGTGAGCTATCCGCCGATCAAGCGTGAGCTGGCTGAGAAGATCAACGAGTACTTCCGCCAGAACAAGCTGACCGGCGAGGTGATTCCGTATCAGCGGCTGGCCGACCTGCAGGCCGATGACGCGAACTTCAATCGCATGTCCGTCGGGACGGTCGGGCGCAAGCTCGGGGCCGACTACGTGATCTACATCAACATCGAGCGGTTCGACCTGAAGGAATCGCCCACCGACACGATCTGGCACGCCAATCTGGAAGGGCGGGTTCGCGTGGTCGATTCTCACACCGGCCAGCGGACCTGGCCCGATGAGTCGGCCGGCTTTCCGTTCAAGTGCGGCATGCCGACCACTGACAATGCCTCGCCCGGCTTTGGCGGCGTGCTGACCAAGGCGCTGTGCAACAAGGCCGGCACGGAAATCTGTTACCTCTTCGACTCGCACGAAGAACGTCGCAGCCGGCCAAAGGAAAAGGAAACGGAGCTGGATCACTGATCGGGCCGGAGGCGCCTCGTCCGTAGTGGCGCGTTCATGGGTGCCATGGCCTGACTTGTCTGAGCCGCAGGCGAAGGCAAGGCTGGCCATGCCGAACCGCGAGCGGGGAACTGGCTTCCTCATGTAAGTCGTGTGGCCTTGGCCACGCCCCGCATAGGTAGAGCCGTAAGACGGCACGGCTCAACCTATGGCACCCAACCGGCGTCGTGGCGAGCTTCGTGTTTGGCGTTTTCTGATGGGTGCCATGGCCTGACTTGTCTGAGCCGCGGGCGAAGACAAGGCTGGCCATGCCGACCTACCAGCAGGGAACTGGCTCCCTCACGTAAGTCGTGTGGTTCCGGCTGTGCCCCGCATAGGTAGAGCCGTAAGACGGCACGGCTCAACCTATGGCACCCAACGGGCGCGGCTTGGCCTGTGGCACGCGCCCCGCACTATTATCTGCGTCATCTGCGGATGCTGTCGCGCTGTCAGTGCATTTGCATTGCGCCGGCACGGCTCGTATCATGCCGCCGATGGAGCATGTGTGGCATTTTGTGGATCGTTCCTGCCGGCCGGACGCCGTGGCCGAAGCCCAGGCGCTGGCTGAGAGCGGCCGGCTTGTCTGGGTCGGCACGCAGCCTGAACGTCATTCCACTTCGCAACAATCCCCGTGGCTGGTCATGAAGAATATTGACCTCGCTCGGCTGTGCGCCGCGGCTCCCGAGGCGGCTTTGCCTGTGGTGATGCCGCGCATAGGTAGAGCCGCAAGAAGGCGCGGCTCAACCTATGGCACCCATGCCCATCCCGTGCTGCAATGCTGGTCGGTCAAGCTGGCGTTGGCCGTGGCAGAGTCGGCCAAGCGTGCGCTGGCGCAGAACTATTTCATCACTGTGCTGCGACTGACGAGCCCCCTGGACGCGTCGGAGGCCACTTGCCTTGGGGAATTGAGCCGCGAGACGCGTTTGCTGGTGGTGGCCGACAGTGAGTCGCTGCGTGCGCAGGCTCGTAGCGCCTGCCCGCCCTCGTTCAGTTCGGCCGGGGGCGCACTCACGATAGTAACGGTGATGCAGATGATGTGCATTCCGCCCATCGGCGCCTCCGGCGTCCATCTCGCACGGCGAGTCCAGTTGCGGAAGCAGTGCGGCCTGGCTGCTGGCGACATCGTGCTGGCGGTCCCGCCGGCGGTGACCGCGACCTCGGGGCACTACTTCGCCTTCTGGGCGACGGACATTTTGCATGTGGCAGAGTTTCCCGTGAAACTGGTCCTTCCCGCCGATCCGCTGGCGGCCAAGTCGAGCGGCCCGTACCGCGAGCTGGTCCGCTTTGCCTCCCAGTGCGGTTCGGGCGACTGCCTCATGCCGGCGGAGCTGTCGGGAGCTGAAGTGGCGGCCATCGGCGACGTGCTGCTGCTCGGCGACGAGCAGGAACTCTCGGCCTTCCAGGCGGCGCAGGCTTTGTCGGTGGGTAAGCCCATCGTGGCCACCGACACGCCGTCGGCCCGGGCCTTGCTGGGCGATGCGGCGCTGTTCGTGCCGGGCCGATCCCCGCGGGCTCTGGCCCAGGCGCTGCTGCGGCTGATCGAGCATCCCGAAGCGGCGGCCAGTTTGACGGAAAAGGCTCGGCTTGGCGGCCAGCAGTTCGAGGCGGCGGGCGTCCGGGAACAATGGACGCAGCTCTATGGCGGGCTGTCGCCGTCTTCTCACATCGAGGCCAGCGTTGCATCCGGACGCTAAAGAGCCACTGGCCGGGGCGGCGCCCAAGGCGAAGATTCTCGCCCCCCAGCCATTGCTGGAGGCCGCTGGCGAATCTGCGATTCATGTTCCCGATCCGGCCGCGCGCGACCGTTTCGCCGCCGTGGTGCGGGATCGCCTGGAATGGTCGCTCATCAAACGCAACGCCTCCCGCAGCGTGTACCGGGCGGTCGATTCGCGCGGCCCGCTGTACCTCAAGCACTTTCACAGCCAGTCGCTGGGCCATCGGCTGGGCGAGTGGCTGGGGCGGATGGACGCGCGGATGGAGTACGAGTGCATCGCTCGGCTGCGTGCTGCCGGCGTGAGCGTGCCGACGCCGCTGGCGGCCTGTTGGTCGGCGGGCTCGCACTGGCTCATCACCGAGGGTGTGGAACCCGCCCAGAGCGGCGATTTATGGCACGCCGAGCAGGCCAAGGCGGGCAACTGGCGGGCGATTCGCCAGGCCACGCTGGCGCTGGCGGACCTGGTGGCGCGGATGCACCAGGCCGGCGTAACGCATCCCGACTTGCACCTGGGCAACGTGCTGGTGCGGACGGATGGCGAGCGGCCTGAGCTGGTGCTGATCGATCTGCATCGCATGGGCCGGCACCGTCGATTGAGCTTGCGGAACCGGGCGGCCAACCTGGCGATCCTGCTTGGGAATCGGTTTGCCTGGACCACCGCCGCCGAGCGGCTGCGATTCCTGCGGCGGTACATGGAGCACGCGGGCGGGCCGATGTCGGTCGGGCTCTGGCTGGACTACATCGAGCCGGCGGCGTTTCGTCTCAGGCGGCGATACCTGAGCCAGTGCAATCGACGCATTCTTCGCAACAACGGCTATTTCGCACGAATGAGAATCGCCGGCTATCGCGTTCACTCCCTGCTGCGAACGAAATGCCGCGTGCCGTCGTCACTGGCATGCACGCGCGAAACCACGGCTGCGGAGTGGCAGGCGGTGTTGCGCGAGCCCGATGCATTGCAGGACGGGCGCAGGCTGCGCATTGCCGATAGCAATCTGAATGTGTGTATCTGCCGGCGCGAATACACCTGCTGCTGGCCGATGCGTTCGGCCGCGCTGCGGGCATTTGTCATGGGCCACCGGCTGATGTACTGCGGTTTTTTCACAGCCGTGCCGCTGGCGGTGCTCGAAAAACGCCGACGAGGCCGAGTCGAGACGATCCTCATCACAGAACGCCAGACGGGCAGGCCGCTGGGCGAGTCTCTGCGTCAATGCCGCCGGAGGGGCGTATCAAGTGCTGCGGCCGAGTTGCAGTATCCGGGCCGCCCGCTGGCGTGGCAACTTGGCCGATGGCTGCGCCGGTTGCAGGAGGAAGGTTTTGTTCTGGAGGGCCTGAACTGCGAGAATGTGCTGGTGTGCCGCGACGGGCAGACTGGTCAGGTCCAAGACCACCGGCGACAGTTCATCCTGAGCGGGCTGGAAGCGCTGTGTGGCCAGTCAAAGTGGCGCATCGGCCGGCCAAGCTTGCAGCGGCGTTTCGGCGTGCTGCAAGGGCTGGTGGCATCGCTGCGAGCCAGAGGCGCCATTAGCCGGGCCGACGAGTTGCGAATGCTGCTGGGCTGGCTGTCCGAAATGACCGACCACAAACCGTATTGGCGGCTGATGCAGGAGACGACTTAAATCTCAGATCTCAGATCTCAAATCTCAGATGTGACGCCTGTGACGCTCGCGGCGCCCGCGCCATCGCCGACGCCGCGGAACGTGCTTATCATCAAGCCCTCCAGCCTGGGCGACGTGGTCAGCGCGCTGCCGATTCCAGCCGGTATCAAGCGGAGCTTTCCCGACTGTCGCGTCTCCTGGCTCGTCACGCCCGCCTGTGCGGACATCCTGGCCAACCAGGGCGATGTGGACGAGGTGATCCTGTTCGACCGTCGCCTGTATGGCCGGATGCTGACCAGCCCAGCGGCGGGGCTGGCTTTTCTGAAGTTCTGCCGGCAACTCAAGGCCCGGCGCTTCGACTGGGTGCTGGACCTGCAAGGGCTGTTCCGCAGCGGCTATATGGCTTGGCAGACCAAGGCCCCGTTGCGGGCGGGCTTTGCCGATGCGCGCGAGGCGGCGGGGATCTTCTACAATCGCCGCATCGCCTGCCGCAGCGAGCACACCATCGACCGCAGTATCGAGTTGGCGCGGGCAGTGGGTGTCGATGCCCGGGCCGAGGACTTCCATCTGCACGTCGACCCAGCTGCGCGGCAGAAGGTCGAGGCGCTGCTGGCTGGCCAATCCGTCCGGCCGGGGCAGTTCGTGCTGCTCTTTCCCGGCACGCGCTGGCAGAGCAAGACGTATCCGGCACGGCTATGGCGCGAAGTGGCCCAAGGGCTGGCGCGCGACTGGCCGGTGGTGCTGGCCGGCGGACCGGCCGAGCGGGAGTTGTGCCAGTCGCTGGCTGGGCCTGGCATTGTCGATCTGGCCGCCCAGACCAACTTGCGCGGGCTATCGGCCTTGATTTCGCTGGCGCGATTGGTGATTTGCTGCGATTCATCGGCGAACTTTCTCAGCCCGGCCGTGGGCACGCCGCACCTGGTGTTGCTCGGCCCGACGCGGCCCGAGCGCACCGGCCCGTACGGCCCGCTTGGCCGGATGCTGCGACCGACCGTTGACTGCCTGGGTTGTCTGCGCCGCAGGTGCTGGCACGATAGCTGCATGCAATGGATCGCGCCGGCTGACGTGATATCGGCCGCTCGCGAGATGATGGCGGCGGCGAAGACGTGACTCGTGGATTCGTGAACTCTTAGACTCGTGCTCGTCGATTCACGAATTCGCTTCACTCACGAGCGGCTTGCGGATTCGCGAGTTCACGCGTTCACGAATTCGCGCGTCAACGGCAGTTCAATTGGCATTTGTCGTCCCGTCCTTGCCGATTATGATGGTATCACTTGTCTTTTCAGGAGCGACCTTTGACGGACGAGCAAGTACAAGCAAGCCCATCGTTGCCGGACGAGCAAGCACCGAAGAGTTCATCGGTTTGGCCGCTGGTGGCGGCGTTGGTGCTGGTGACGCTGGCGGTGTACTGGCAGAGCTTCCAGGGGGCATTTGTCTTCGACGACCCCGGTTCGCTCATCGACAACCCCTCCATCCAGCATCTCTGGCCCATCACCGGGCCGCTGAATCCGCCGCGCGGGCAGGGCATCACGGTCGAGGGCCGGCCCGTCCTGAATCTGACCCTGGCCGTTAACTGGGCCATCGACCAGTACAATAGCACGTACTCGTATCACGTCGGCAACTTCATCATCCACATGCTGGCGGCGCTGGCGCTGTTTGGGCTGGTGCGGCGGACATTGCTGCTGGAGCGGTGGGGCGGGCGCTTCGGCTCTTGCGCCGGCGAACTGGCCCTGGCCGTGGCCGCTATCTGGGCGATCCATCCGCTGCAGACTGAGTCGGTAACGTACATCGTGCAGCGGGCCGAGTCGCTCATGGGGCTGTTCTATCTGGCCACGCTGTACTTCGCGCTACGGGCCTTCACCGACAAGCACGGCTGGGCCTGGTCCGCCGCGGCCATCTGCACCTGCGCACTGGGCATGGGCAGCAAGGAAGTCATGGTCTCAGCCCCTCTGGCCGTGATACTCTTCGACCGCTTCTTCCTGTTTGGCAGCTTCAAAGAGGCCATCGCGCGGCGGTGGAAGCTGTACGCCGGCCTGGCGGTCACGTGGGCCATCCTGGTCTACGAGGTCAGCCAGAGCGCCACGCGCGGCGGCACCGCCGGGTTCACGGGCAACATCAGTGCGTGGGCGTATTTCCAGACGCAGATGGTCTTCATCGCCCGCTACCTGGGCCTGGCCTTCTGGCCGTTCCCGCCCAACCATCTCGTGTTGGACTACGGCATAAACCTCATCACGGGCTTGCAGCGCGTCTGGCCGTACGCGCTGCTGATGGCGGGCCTGCTGGCTGCGACGTTGGCGGCTATTCGTTACCGGCCTTGGGCGGGATACCTGGCCATCTTGTTCTGGATGCTGCTGGCCCCGACTTCGAGCTTCGTGCCGAACGTCAATCAAGTGGCGGCCGAGCATCGCATGTACTTGCCGCTGGCGCCGCTGGTGGCGCTGGTGGTGGTGGGGCTGTTCGTGCTGTATCAGCGCTGGGCTTCGGGGCGCTCTGCCAGCGAGGATGGCCGCTGGGTGCTGGATCGCGCGCTGCCGGCTGGGACGTTGCTGGTGGTGCTGGCGGCCTTGGGATACCGAACGTGGATCCGCAACGGTGACTACGGCCGCGAGGCCGTTCTCTGGAGCCAGATCGTCTGGTACTACCCCGACAATCCGCGCGGATATCTGAACGTGGCGTACATGCTCTCCAACGGGGCGGGTCAGCTCGAGAAGATGGCCCTGCAGGAACCCGACAAGGAGAAGGCCCAGGCTCTCAAGCGACGGAGCGTCCAGGCGTACACCAGCGCCGTGGCCAAGTGCACCGAGGCTATCGAGCATAGCCCTGAGTATGCGATGGCGTGGTCTGATCGCGGGACGCATTGGGGCCGGCTGGGCAAGAAGGAAGATGCCATCCGCGACTTTACCAAGGCCATCGCGTTGGATCCGCGACTGGTTCAGGCGTACAGCGGGCGGGGCGCGGTGTATCGGGCAATGGGCAGAAAGGCCGAGGCCATGAAGGACTTCGACACGGCCCTTCAGTATCGGCCCAAGAACGAGTTTGCGCGCTTGAACCGAATTGGCCTGCTGCTGGAGGAGGGCTATCTCACCCAGGCCCATGGTGAATGCGCCGAACTTGTGCAGCTCTTCCCCGACGACGCCGGGGCGCTGCGGTACATGGGCGATATCCTGCGCGCCGAGGGGAAGCCCCAAGAAGGCCTGACGTACGTGGATAAGTCGCTCCAGATCACGCCTGAGTCAGGCCCGGCCTACGCCGTTCGCGCCAGCATCCTGGCGGACCTGAAACGCCTGCCCGAGGCGCGACAGGATCTGGCCCAGGCCTATCGGCTGGGAGAGGCCGCTCACCCGGACATAGAAGACAAGCTGCACCTGCCCGCCCGGACGACCGGGCGGAATTGACCGCACAGGATCGAGGAACAGCGTGGAGTTGGATCAGCCACAAGTCAAAAAGTCCTGGCCGCTGGCGGCGGCCTTGGTCGTGCTGGTATCGGCCGTGTACCTCAACAGCCTACACGGCGTCTTCCTCTTCGACGATAGCGATTCCATCGCCGACAACCTCACGATCAAGAGCCTCTGGCCGATCTGGCGGCCCTTCCTGCCGCCAACCGGCGGTGCGACCGTCTCGGGCCGGCCCATCGTCAACTTCAGCCTGGCCGTCAACTGGGCTATCGGCCGGATGGACGTCTTCTCGTACCACGTCGTCAATGCCCTGCTGCACGCGCTGGCTGCCCTGACGCTGTATGGCCTGATGCGGCGCACGCTGCTGCTGCCGAAATGGAAGGGGCGGTTCGACGCCAACGCCGCCGACCTGGCCTTTGCCGCCGCCGCCATCTGGGCGCTGCATCCGTTGCAGACCGAGTCGGTAACGTACATCGTGCAGCGGGCCGAGTCGCTTATGGGCCTGTTTTACCTGCTGACCCTGTACTGCTCGCTGCGGGCTTTTACCGATAGCCTGAAGCTCACCGTCCCGTGGACCCTGGCCGCGGTGGCCGCTTGCGCCGCCGGCATGGGCAGCAAGGAAGTCATGGTCTCTGCCCCGCTGGCGGTGGTGCTGTTCGATCGCTTCTTTCTCTTTGATAGTTTCAAGGAGACGCTGCGGCGCCGCTGGATGCTTTACGTCGGCCTGGCCCTGACCTGGGGCATCCTGGCGGTCGAGGTTCTCACCAACTCCACCCGCGGCGGCTCGGCCGGGTTCACCGGCGATATCACCGTCTGGGGGTACATGCAGACCCAGGCCGTGTGGATCTGCCGCTACCTGTGGAAGACCATCTGGCCTGGAACGCTCGTGCTAGATTACGGCAAGGGCCTGATCACCGGCTTTGGGCAGATTTGGCCGTATGCGACGATAATTCTGCTGCTCCTGGCGGGCACGGCCGCGGCCATTTGCTACCGGCCGTGGGTGGGTTTCCTGGCGATTCTGTTCTGGATGATCCTGGCGCCGACATCGAGCTTCGTGCCCAACGTGAACCAGACGGCCGCTGAGCATCGCATGTACCTGCCGCTGGCGCCGCTGGCAGTCCTGGCCGTCATGACCGTGGCGTGGCTATGGGACCGCTTGATGGGCCGGCTCAAGCTCAGCGAAGACAGCCGCTGGCTGCTGGGCCGGGTCGGGCTGTCGGGCGTGCTGGCCGTCGTGCTGCTGTTGCTGGCGGTGCGGACGATCATGCGCAACGAGGATTACCAGAGCTTGGAGCGGATGTGGACGCAGGCTAATCGCGACTATCCCGATAGCCCGCGGCTGCTGCAGAACATGGGCAGCGTGTACCTGGAAGCGGGGCAGTTCGAGGACGCCCTGAAGCAATATGATCGGGCCGTGCAGGTGGGTCCTGAGTATTCCCACGGCTACAGCGGCCGGGCGGACACCTTCGTCCACATGGCCCAGGCGAGCAAGTCCGAGTCGGAGCGGCAGCGGCTGTACACCCAGGCCGCCCAGGATTACGCCAAGGCCATCGAACTGGAACCCCGGGATCTCGGAGCGTACATAAACCGCGGCGTGATGTACCAGCAGTGGGGCAGGAAGCAGCAGGCGCTGGACGACTATAACAAGGTTCTGACCATTGCGCCGCGGCATCTGCGAACGCGGATCAGGCGGGCAATTCTGGAAATGGACATGGGCCGTCTCAGGGATGCCCGCGATGATCTCGATTTCGTGCTGACGTACAACGCTGACAACGTGGCCGCTCTGCACATGCGGGCCGAGACGCTGCGGAAGCTGGGCGATCTGCCGCGGGCCTTGGACGATGCCTCGCGGGCGCTGCGGATTGCACCGGCCGGGCTGACCTTCGTAACGCGGGCGGAAATCTACGCCGACATGAACCAGCTTGCCAAGGCCGCTGAGGATGCCCAGCAGGCTCGCGAGCTCGGCATGCGCATTCCTGCCGAACTGGCGCGAAAGCTGGCCGGCAGCACGGCCAAGTAGAAGTCGTTTCAGCAATTCGTCTCTAGACGGCTGCGTCGATCGGTGGTATCATGTCAAGGCAGAATGATATGAGGCAGGCGTTCGGTGAGTTGGAAACGTTGACTTGCCTGCAAGATGTGCCGCAGTTGTGTTGCGCGATGGTCCATGTCCCGATCTGGCCCCTAAGCAAGGCTTTGCCTTGGCTGGGATAGAACAATGATCAAGCCCATATGCAGACTTGTGATGGTCGCGGTGGTCGGGAGCGTCTTGGCCGGGCAGAGTTGGGCCGTGACGAATACATGGACCGGCCTGGGCGGCGATAAAACCTGGGAAACCGCGGCAAACTGGTCATTGGGGCATGCGCCCGCTCGCAACGAAGTAGCACTGCTCGGTTCGGCCGCGCCGGACTACATCAACGTACTGGGCCAAGGACGCTGCCTGACGCTGCTGATCACCAAGCCCGGCGACATCATGCTGCAGCGAGACCCCAGCAGCGGCGATTCCTGGGTCGGCTCCACGACGGACACGACGCTCATCATCGACCCGTCTGACGGTCAGTCGCACACCGTCTCGTGGGGAGACATCCCAGCCGCCCATCGCATGACCATGATCAGCAGCGACGCCACTTCGAATCCCACGATGGACGTCCGCGGCAATAGCATCTTCGCGCTGAACTCGTGGTGGGCGCAGAATGCCCCCGGCTACACCAAGATCGGGACGGGCACGCTCCGCATCGGCACGAACTTCCAGAACTTCTGCCAGTGGTACATTCCGTCCGTGCTCAATGTGAACGAAGGTGTCATCGACGATCAGAGCTCATCGGTGTACCTCGCGGGCGCCTCGGCAGGCAGCAGGATGAATATCGCAGCCGGGGCGGTGGTGCAGCTTGAGCGCGACGCCAGCATGGACGGCTTGATCACCTTCGCCGGCAACGGCAAGATCGTGATGAACACCAAGCTGGACGGCACCGGAACGCCCAGCCAGATGAACAGCACGGGCAAGAGCTGGAGCCCGGGCATGGTAAACGGGCAGGCCGGCAAGCTGAGCATCGTGGGCAACACGGTGTTCACTATCCAGTCCTCGCGATACAACAAGCTGACCATGGACATCACCGGCAGCGGCGATGTCGCAGGAGCGGATTTTGACCAGTTGAGCATCGCCGGCAGCGTGCTGGGCCTGGGCACTGCCGATCTGCTCGTCAACGTTGCCAGCGGGCTGGATGTGGCCGGCAAGAGTTACACGCTCCTGACCTCGTCCAATAACCTCTCGACGCAGACGATTCACAGTCTGACCGTAACTGGAACGCCGCAGCTTTACGCGGTGTCAGCATTGCCTGGCGGAGGGCAGGGCCTGCAGATCAGGTTTGGCTCCCTCGTTCCGGGCGACGCCAACCGGGACGGCAAGGTGGACTTTGCCGACTACGTCTCGCTGGAGCTTGGGTTCGGCTACAGCGGGGGATGGGCCGAGGGCGACTTCAACGGCGACGGCAGAGTGAACTTCAAGGACTACATCATCCTGGAAGCCCACTTCGGCCAGAGCAGCAGTGTGCCCGAGCCGGCGACGCTTGGCCTGTTGGCTTTCGGCGGCGGGTGCCATGCCCTCCTGCGGCGTTTGTGGAAGGGCAGGCTTCGCGGCGCCGCGAGGTAGTATTCCAACTAGATTGAGCATTCCTGATGCCCACGACGGGCTACGGCGATGCCAACGAGGGGCCATGCAGGCCTTGCAGAAGGCGGGCCAACTGCGTCTGCGGCAAGAACGCATGTGTCGTCAAGAGCCAGCGCCGTACCAACGACCATCGCCGTGTCAAACGGCCAGTGTCGTATCAACAGCCAGTGTCGCGTCTTGCCCCAGCGGGGCAAAGGCCTGTAGCCACGGGTGGAGCGCAGACCGCTGCGGCGGTCGCAGCGGAACCCGTGGTAGAGGGTGGATTGTGGATTTCCGCCCCGAAGTTGGCGGAGGAGACTCAATCAGGCTGCACGGGCTGTGTCATGGCTGTGCGCTTCCTTCGCTTCGCCGGGGCGAAAAGTAGAGACCCACCGTATCCACGGGTTGCGCGTCGGGCGGCGCTGCCGCCGCCGCTCCACCCGTGGCTACATCCCTCGGCCCCGCGGGGGCCGAATTCCCGCCGGCGCTGCTGCGCGGTAGCATGTCGGCCAAGAGTCCTGTTTGTGGTATGCACGATGGAGCGTTGACATGAAGATCATGATCGTCACGGACATGGAAGGTTGTGCCGGCATCTTGAATCACGACGACTGGGTGATGCCCACTGGCCGGCATTACGACAAGGGAGTGCGACTGCTCACGCAGGAGACCAACGCCGCTATCGCGGGCTTCTTTGACGGCGGGGCGGCCCACGTGCAGGTGCTGGATGGCCACGGGAAGGGCGGCATCGACCCGGAACTGCTGGATGAGCGGGCGACGCTGCAGCGCGGCAGGCACCCGGGCGGATTCATGGGCGAACTCGACGGCAGCTTTGCCGGCCTGGCGTTCGTCGGCCAGCATGCCAAGGCCGGCACGCCGTTCTCGCATATCACGCACACACAATGGTTCAATTATATCGATCTGTCTATTAACGGTATCAGCATCGGCGAGTATGGCCAGTGCGCCTTGGTCGCGATGGAGCGCGGCGTGCCGACCATCTTTGCCGCGGGCGAATTGGCTTTGACCGAGGAGGCGTCCGGGCTCACGCCGGGCGTCGTCACCGTGGCCGTCAAGCGCGGCCTGTTGCCCGACGGCCTGGAGCATCTTGACGCCCAGCAGTACCGCGCTGCCAAGCTCGGGGCGGTGCATTCCTCGCCGACTCTGACGCGGCGGCTCATTCGCGAGGGGGCCAAGCGAGCGGCTGAGAAACTCAAGGCGCAGCGGGGATCGTTTGCCTACCCCGACCTCAAGGGGCCATACATCCGCAAGGCCCGCTTCCGCCGCGACGGCGACACGGGGGCCTGGGAAGCCCACGACCGCCACGAAACCAGCCTCACGGCCGTGATCGAGATGGAATACACGCCGGTGAAGTAGGGCGGCAGATGTGCTGGTGCGCGCAGGCACGCTCACGCCTGGCGGGCAAAACCGGGCTGCGACTGCGCTGCTTTTGTGCAGAGTTTCGCGGATGCTATGCGTCTGCGTGCGCGCAAGGCCCGCGCGGTCGTCCATATGTAGAGGAGCACTGGCTGGAGATTCTTCGGATTCACCGGCCTTGACAAGTGCATACGAGCGGGTCAGATGCGCAGCTGTGCGCATGGGTAGCGCGCCTAGGGATTCTGCATCTGCCGTGGGCGGGGCGATGGATGGATGTGGCAGGCGGGCAATGGGTTGCGGCTGCGAACGAGCGTGCCGAAACGTTCCCAATCGTTCCAAATGGTTCCGAATGGTTCCGTTTGGTTCCGTTTGGTTCCGTTTCGTTCCGTTTCGTTCCGGTTGGTTCCAGTCGGTTCCGCTTCGCGCCGTCTCGTGCCGCGGTGACTTGGTGTGAACTCCCGCGCAAACGGCACCGGGCTTGGCCATCACGCAGGGCTTTGCATAGGTAGAGCCGAAGACGGCCGGCTCAACCTATGGCACCCATTTCACGGTTTTCCGGCCCCCGCTTCCCGACTCGCGGTGGGTGGCATGGTCACGCTGTTCGCGTGACCATGTTTGACCGTTGAGTGGCGAGAAGGTCTTGCCAATGAGAAGGTCTTAACATGGTCACCCCAAAAGCAGGGTGACCATGCCACCCACGCGATTCCCGATTCCCGATTCCCGAATCCCGATTCCCGAATCCCGATTCCCGAATCCCGAATCCCGATTCCCGATTCCCCGCCTCTCTACGGCAGGATCGTCACCGTGCTCCATTGTTCGTAGAGCAGGGAGAAGACGGATTCAATGTCTGGGTCTGACAGGCGGATGCAGCCCATGGAGGCGGCCTTGCCGATGCTGTCGGGTTCGTTGGTGCCGTGGATGCCGTAGCCGTCGCCGGAACTCAGGGCGTTGCCCTCGATGCCTTCCAAGCTGATCCAGTAGCCTTCTTTGCCCAGCGGGTAGCCTTCTTCGCCCCAGCGGACGGTGCGGTTGGTGGGCTGCCCGGCAGCGGGAGGCGCGGCCCAGGGCGCTTGCTTGATCTTGCCGCCCAGCGCCGGCCGCCATTTGCCCAGCGGGGTGCAGCCATCCTTGCCCAGGCCGACCTTGAAGCTCTTGACCAGGATCATCCGGCCGCTGTCGCTCTCCTGCAGGTACAGGTCCATCAGGAAGCGGCTCTTGTACACCACGGCGTGAAAGGGGCCGCGAATGAGTTTGAGCGTCTGGCCGACGACGAGCTTGTTGGCCTTGATGTTGTTGATGCTGGTGATGAGTTGCGTGGGCACGTGCAGTTTTTGCTCGCGTTCGATGCGGATGATCATGTCCCCGGGCCTGACCTGGTAGCCGAAGGTGCAGGGGTCGCCGGCCACGACCTCGCGCGAGAAGATCATGCGGTCGGCCAAGTCCAGCAGGCTCTGCCGCACCAGCGCGTTGTCGGCGTCGGAGAGCTTGCCCGAGTTGAGTTCGGTGGCGAAGATCGTCCGCGCCGCTACGAGCTTGCCCGCGGCCAGCAGACGCTGAGCCTCGGCCAAGGTGCCGGAGAATTTCGGCTCGGCGGTGGCCGGCGTGCTGGTGGGGCGTGAGGCCACGATCGGGGCGGTCGCTCGCGAGGTCGGCAGTGACGTCGGCATGGAAGTCGGCCTGGAAGCAGGCGCTGGGGCCGAAGCTGGTTGAGAATCCGGCGGGGGAGTCGGGATAAAGGTTGGGACGGGAATCGAGCTGGCCGGGCCGGAAGTTGGCGATCCGGTGGCTGGACCAGTCCCGGGCTGCGGGTGAGTCAGCGTCCCAGTTGCCCCTGGCTGTGAAGTGGCCATGGGCTCAGCGGCCGCCTCTTCCTGCCCGGCCGCCGGCAACAGGTCGACGTTCAGGACGTCGTTTTGGGCTAAGGCGGCGTCAGGGCGATGCGAGGCGAAGAAACGGCTCTTGGCCCAAAGTCCCAGGGGAATCGCGGCGGCCAGTACGATGAGGGCAATGAAAAACCGGGCCTTACTACGTCTCACGAACGGCCTCCGCTCTTGCGGTCGTCGCTGGGGGGCTTGATGTTGAATCGCAGGACTTCTTCGTCGGTCACGAGCATGTTCACGGGTATGTCATTTTCCTGCACGGGCAGGCTGTCGAGCACTTGCTCATGAAACGCCAGCCCGACCGAAACGCCGTGGAAGTGCGATTGGGCCAGGAAGCGGTCATAGAAGCCCGCCCCGCGACCCAGGCGGTTGCCCTTGCGGTCGTACGCCAGCGCCGGCACGATCACCAGGTCAAGCATCTCCACCGGCACAGGTTCGCCGGTGGCGGGTTCACGCAGGTTGGGCACCGCGGGCCGGTCGGTCTTGACCAGGCCGGTTTCCAGCGAGCGGATTTCCACCGGAATCATGTGCCGCTGGTCCCAGGCAAGCTTGGGCGCGGCGATGGTCTTCTGGTCCTGCCAGCCGCGCAGGGCAATGGGGCCGATGTCCACCTCGCCGCTCATGGGCAGGTAGATCATGATGGACCGGGCCTTGGCGAATTCCGGCTGGGCCACCAGCTTCAGGCAGGCGGCCATGCTCTTGGCGTGTGCGACCGTAGGGTCAAGAGCCGAGAGCTTCTGACGAATCTCGGTTCGGAGTTTTTTCTTCACGACCATATCAAACCTGATTCAGCTCGCCGATGCAAGAGGATGGGCGTCCGGAATCCCCAAGCCGGGAACCAGAACGCCCGATCTGGGCCGCCCGCGCTCTTTACGGCTGAGCCTGTTTGTCCTTGTCTGTGCCGGGTTCACGAAGTTTCCTGGCCCATTCTAGGTACGCCGCCATGTGCTTTTCGTAGCCGCGGTCGGTGGGCGTGTAATAGCTCTTGCCCACGCCCAGGTAGTCTTGGTCGGGGCTTATGCCGCCCGGGAAGTCGTGGCTGTACTGGTAGCCCTGGCTGTAGCCGTAGACTTCCTTCATTTTTGGGTGCGGGGCGTTGCGCAGGTGGACCGGCACCGGGACGGTGCGGTTCTCCTTCACGTCGCCGCTGGCCTGCCAGATGGCCATGGCCGAAGCGTTGCTCTTGGGGGCGCAGGCCATGTAGACGGTGGCCTGGGCGAGCGTGAGTTGGCATTCCGGCATGCCGATGCGCTCCACGATGTCATACGCGGCCGAGGCCACCATGATGGCCCGCGGATCGGCGTTGCCCACGTCCTCGCTGGCCAGGATGGCGATGCGGCGGGCGATGAAGCGCGGGTCCTCGCCGGCCACCAGCATGCGGGCCAGCCAGTACACGGCCGCGTCGGGGTCGCTGCCACGCATCGACTTGATGAAGGCGCTGATGGCGTCATAGTGCTGATCGCCGGCCTTGTCGTATTGCAGGGCCTTCTGCTGGATGGACTCCTGGGCGGCCACCAGGTCGAAGATGATCTCCTGGGCGCCGCTCTTGGCCTGGCTGAGTACGCCGATCTCCAAGGCCGTCAGGGCGCGGCGGACGTCGCCGTCGCTGATGGTGGCCAGGTGGGCCAGGGCCTCGTCGGTGGCCTGGATGTTGTACAGCCCCAGGCCGTGCTCCTTGTCGGCGATGGCCCGGCGGAGCAGGGCGATGATGTCCTGCTCGGAAAGCGGGGAGAACTTGAAGACAGTCGAGCGGCTCAATAGCGGCGAGTTGATGGCGAAGAACGGGTTCTCCGTCGTGGCGCCGATGAGCAGGATGACGCCATTTTCGACATCTTCCAGCAGCACGTCCTGCTGGGCGCGATTGAAGCGGTGGAGTTCGTCGATGAACACGACCGTCCGCCGGTTGGTGGCCGCCAGGGCGGTGCGGGCCTGCTCGATGATCTCACGCACCTGGCCTACCGACGTGCTGGAGGCATTGAGCTTATGAAAGACGCAATTGATCTGCTCGGCGATGACGTACGCCAGCGTGGTCTTGCCGCTGCCCGGCGGGCCGTGGAAGATCAGGCTGCTGATGCGGTTGGCCTGCAACATGCGCCGCAGCAGCTTGCCGGGACCCAGGAAATCCTGCTGGCCGGCGATCTCGTCGACGCTCCGCGGGCGCATCCGCACCGCCAGCGGCGCGTTGCGGGCAATCGCAGCCTCCTCAGCCTGTCGCAGCAAATCCATGTGCGGCATTATAAGAGCGAGGTGGCCGGACCGAGCAGACCTTTCCTTTCGGCGTGTAAGGTGTTCTGCCGGGTGCCACGGCTGCGGTGTTTGCAGCCGTGCGAACGCACACACACTGCACACGCCGCAGGTGTGGCACCCGGCATCTTCTCTTTCTATTGCCTGTGGCGGGTTTCCCGCTAGAATGGCCCGTTCCCGTCCGCCTGAGCGGGCGGGGATTTGAGTGCGACGTATCGAACCAGAAAGGACGAACGAGCTATGCGTATTGCAGTAATCGGCGGCGATGGCACGGGGCCCGAAGTTGTGGCTGAGGGGCTGAAGGTTCTCGCCCAGGCGAGCAAGAAGGCCGGCTTTCAGTACACCCTGACCGATTTCAACGTCGGCGGCGAGCGGTATCTTTCTGCTGGCGGCGACCCGACCAAGCCTTCCATTCCCGTCATCAGCGATGCGGAAATCGCCGAGCTGCGCAAGTTCGACGCCATCTACCTGGGCGCCGTCGGGCACCCGAAGATCGCTCCGGGCATTCTGGAAAAGGGCCTGCTGCTGCGGCTGCGGTTCGAGCTGGACCAGTACATCAACCTCCGGCCGGTGCGGCTGTACCCGGGCGTCGAGTCGCCGCTGCGCGACAAGAAGCCCGAGGACATCGACTTTGTCGTCGTGCGTGAAAACACCGAAGGCATCTACACCGGCATGGGCGGCGTGCAGTACAAGGGCATGGCGGCGGAAGTCTCCACGCAGCTGAACTGCACCACGCGGTTCGGGGCCGAGCGGGCCATCCGCTACGCCTTCGACCTGTGCCGGCGGCGCAACAATAAGAAGCACCGCCTGACGCTGGTGCACAAGACCAACGTGCTGACCTTCGCCGGTGGCACGTGGTTTGACGCCTTCCAGGCAGTCGGCAAGGAATACCCCGAGATCGAGAAGGATTACAATCACGTGGACGCGTGCTGCATGTGGTTCGTCAAGAACCCCGAGCACTACGACGTGATCGTGACCGACAACCTCTTCGGCGACATCATCACCGACCTGGCCGCCGTCATTCAGGGCGGGCTGGGCGTGGCCGCCGGCGGCAACATCAACCCCGCGGGCGTGAGCATGTACGAGCCGATGGGCGGTTCGGCCCCGAAGTACACCGGGCTGAACGTCATCAACCCGATTGCGGCCATCGCGGCCTTGGGCATGCTGCTGCGTGAAACCGGCCGGAAGCTCGGCGACGAAAAGGCCATGCGCGGCGGCGAACTCGTCGAGCAGGCCGTCGTGTCCGTGACGCCGAAGATGAAGACCCAGTCGGCCGGCAAGATGGGCTTCTCGACGACGCAGATTGGCGACATGGTCGCACAGGCGATCTAGCGATTGAAAATCTGAGATTTCAGATTTGAAATCTCAGAGTTGGAATTCGGACCTGATATCTCGGACATGGGATATCAGGTCTGAAATGTCAGAGTCAGGACCAGGCATTGGTGAACGAAGGCGCACAATCAGCGGCTGGCCAGACCAATAACCTCGGCGGCGAGGCCAGTTCCGTCACCCCGCCCGAGCAGGTGCATCTGCGCCGCAGTGGCCGGGGGGAGATCGACGCCGAAATCAATGGCCGAACGGTGGTCAACGTCAAGGTCGCCCGCTGCTTTCCCTGGTCGATGAAGGACCGGTACATTTCCATTCGCGACAAGGATGGCAAGGAAGTGGCCCTGCTGGAAAGCAGCGAAGGCTGCGATGCATGCACCCGGGCCCTCCTTGAGCAGGAGCTGCGCGACCGCTGCTTCGTGCCCAAGATTCTGAAGGTCAAGTCGCACCAGTCGGAATTCGACGTGGTGACCATATCGGCCCAGACGGATCGCGGCGAGGTGTCCTTTCAGATCCGTAGCCGGGACGACGTGCGGACGCTGTCGTCGAAGCGGGCGATCTTCCGCGACGTGGACGGCAATATTTACGAGGTCGAAGACGTCACCCAACTCGACCGTCATACCCAGCGGCACCTGGAGCGGTATTTCTAACGTGTCATGGCCGTCTCGGCCATGTGTGCCATGGGCGTCTCGCCCATGATCCTGTCAGTAACGATGCACGTTGAGGAGAGAGAGCATGGCAACGAATCTCGGCGCGGCGTACCTGGCGAACGTGACGGGCAAGCTCGAAGCCATCGAGGCCAAGCAGGCGGAGAAGTTCCGCCAGGCCGGCAAGATGATGGCCGACGCGTACCAGCAGGATCGGCTGCTGCACGTGTATGGCGGCGGCGGGCACACGGTGTTGATGGTCTTTGAAATGTTCTTCCGCGCCGGCGGCCTGGCCAACGTCAACCCCATCCTTGGCCACGACATCAGCCCCATGTGCCAGGCCCTAAAGTACCTGGAGGTCGAGCGGCTGACCGGGTACGGCAATTGCCTCATCCGCTATTACGACCTGGCCAAGGACGACCTGCTGATCATTTTTCACAACATCGGCATGAACCCGACGACCATTGATGCAGCCGAGGAGGCCAAGGCCCGCGGCGCCAAGATCATCGCCATCTCCTCCAGCGACTGGCAGAAGAAGCTGCCGCTGGACCACAAGATTCGCCACCCCAGCAAGAAGCACCTGTTCGACCTGGCCGACCTGTGCATCGACGACGAGAACCCCTTCGGCGACGCCGACTTCTTCGTCGAAGGCTTCGATGTGCCCATCGGGCCGACGTCGACCATGGTGGACGCGTACATCGCCCATCGCATGGTGATGGAAGCGGTGAGCGAGATGAAGGCCCGTGGCCTGGAGCCGCCGATTTTTCGCAGCGCCAACCTGCCGGGCGGGGATGAGTTCAACGCCCGGCTGCTGGACCGGTACAAGAACCGCGTGAAGTACCTGTGATCTGAGTGCAGCAAGTGTCGTGAGTGGGAGGGGCCGGGAGTGTCGCCGCTGTGCCGGGCCTGCGTGGCCTCGGTGTGAAGCACGAATGGGTAAACATGAAGAATAACAGTCGTTCCGCCGCTGGCAAGACGCCCGCGTTGAAGTACATCAGCATGATCAATGGCCGGATCGCCGCGATTCGCAAGGACACGCCGGCCATCACCCGTCTGGCCGAACGCATGGCCCAGCCGCTGCTGGAGGGCGGGACCCTGTTTATCCCGCACGTGGCGGACTACTGGCCCAGCGAATTCTGTGGCCGGGCGGGCGGCCTGATGGGCGTGAAAAGCTGGTCCTTCGAAGCCAAGTCCGGCAAGGACGTGGGCTTTTTAGCGCTGACTGATCCGCGTCGGCCCGACGCCCGCGCCGAGCAGGAACTGAAGAAGCACGTGGACGGCGATGGGCAGTTGTTCGTCCTTGGCCGCAAGCAGGATTTGCCCGCTGGCGTTCCGGCCGGGCGATTCGCGGGCTTCACGGGCGACGTGGCTGCCGACGACGGGCTGTATGGCCACGACGGCGTCCGGCCGCTGGCGTCGCTGCGGCCCTTCGAGCAACTTGTCCGCGGCTGGGTGACAACGGGCGAACTTATCGCCGCGTTCACGCGTGCAGGCCGGATGCCCGTGATCTGGATGAGCATCTGGCTGGAAGGCGCCGCTGCCCGCAACGCCTGCTTCATGCGAATGGGCAATCTCGGCGAGCCTTCGCCCAATGCGCCGCTCTTTCACGATGACTACTTCGTCCCGGCGCTGGGCCGGGGCTTCGTCGCCGGCGAGTTCCTGCGCGAGGTGGAGAGCATCGTTGGCGTGTTGGCGGGACAGGCCGGCGCCTTGGCCAAGGCCGGGGCGTGGATGGCAGATGCCGCCAGGACCGGGCACAAGATTCACTCCGTCGCCGCCGGTCACTCGTACCCCGCCATCCTTCAGCGGCCCTCGAAGGAGACCTATCCCATCGAGTGGGGCCGAGCCGCCAGCGGCATTCCGGCGGCCGTACCCCCGACGCTGGGCCAAGGCGATGTGGCGTTGCATTTTGGCTATGGCCCGGTGAACGTGGATCATGTGCGGCAGGTTCTGGACCGCGGCGTGCGGTTCGTTCACTGCTCTCCCTACGGCCGGCCGGCGCAGCTCAAGAACCACCGTAACTTCATATGGCTGGACCTGCCTTGGCGGCCGGCGGACCAGACTGTAGACGTTCCCGGCTACAGCGCGCGAATCCTGCCCACCAGCAGCAGCGTCGACACGGTCGCCTACTTCGCCATGGTGGCCGAAATGGCCGAGGCGCTGGGCTGGAAGTAGATCGCGGAAGAGTACGACGCACTACCCAAGGGCTGAGCGAAACGTGGTTGCTACGCTTCGCTGCGCAAACCACGGCACCAGGGCACCCCGGCCGAAATAGGTTTCCGCGTGGCGGGTTTCCCAACCCGCCACGTGGCCTCCAATCGATCAGACGCCCGGCGGCGTGTAGCCGTCAGCCCCGCCGCGTCGCTTCCATTCGCGGTAGAGCAGGAACATGAACACCAGCGCCAGGATGTGGAAGCCGGCCTGCCAGACCGCGTAAAAGCGATAATGCCAGTCGCCCATCCACGCTAATGAGTTCATGAAGGCAACGGCCAGGATGCTGCCGAAGATCGTTGCAAAGGATCGGATCATGGCGCCGGCGGAGGCGAACTGCCCGTAGCGGTCCCTGGGCAGCAGGATCATGCTCACCGAAAGCTCGGCTACTCCCAGGACCGCGTTAATCGGCAGGAATGCCAGGCTCGTGATGTAGATGGCGATCAAGTTGCCGTGCGGGCCGAAGTCGGTGAAGACAAAGATGCACTGTGACAGCACCGCCAGCAGCAGCACCGCCGACAGCCAGACCCACACCCTGACGGGGTTGAACTTGTCTGCCAGCCAACCGGCCGGGTACATGATGATCAGACTGGCGATGCCACCCCAAAAGCCGAGGTCGCCAAGTTGGTGCAGATTCAAGTGCAGCGAGTCGCGGTTACGCAGGCCCGAGAAGGTGGTGGACATGTAAGACATAAAGAACAGCGTGTTGGCCAGGAACAAGTACCAGTAGAAACGGTGGGTGAAGCATTCCCTGCAGTAGGTCTTGATCGCAGCAATGACGCCCTTACGGTTGCCGGCGTTTTCGGGTGGAGGCGGATAGCGGCCTTCCTTGACCGTAAAGCACATCACCAGGAAGCCCAGCGTGAACAGGACCCCGGCCACCACGAACACGAAGCGGAAGTTCTGCAGCACGTTGGGGAAGACCCACTTGGAGTAAATGATCCCAGCCGCGCGGCCGACGATCTGGAACATCGCCATGAACCGCGTCATGTATTCCTTGGGAACCACGTCGTTGAAGAGATACCAGTACACCGAATTGACGAAGATGTTGACGATGGTGAAGCCGATGATCATCGCCCCCAGGATGGCGATGTACAGCTCGGATCTGCCCATGGTGAGGCCGAGAATCTTGGCCGACTCGGCCCCGCCCAGCAGGACGTTGGTCACTGATTCGTAGCAGCCCATCAGGATCAGAAACAACCCGACCAACGGCGTGCTCCAGGCCAGGAAGGGAATCCGGCGGCCCCAGCGGCTGCGGTATCGGTCGCTCTTGAAGGCCACTACCGGAGCGAACATGAACACTACGGCGGCTGGAACCGTCTTGAGGAGGATCTGGATCGTCCAGTCGCTGGCGCCCATGTCCTTGAGCTTGAAGGGCAGGATGCCTGGCAGGTTCTGGTCCAGCATCGTCCAGACGAAGTCGCCCCACAACAGCGACACCATGACCATGATCAAGCCAAAAGCGGTATAGCGAAGCGTGCCGGCCGTGTGAACTTTGCCGCCAAGCGGCAATGCCGCAATGGCAGCAGGAGCGGGAGACGCGGAACTTGCCGATTCGTTTCGATGGGTCATGGTCGCCTACACAAATGCCCAGGTTGACTGAGTTTCCTTTGGCGAAGTCTACAGGCTGAGCCCCGTCGCCGCAATTGCGGGCCGGCGGAAATGCAGGGCAATCGCATCTAAAGTCCTTGGTCGGTGCGGGTGAGGACGCGGAGGAGGTAGTCGTGGCTCCAGCCGCAGCAGAGCCGTTTGGTTTTGATGCCCACTTTGTGCCTGGTCTGGGCCTTGAGCAGGTTCAGGGCGA
>CAITIS010000013.1 GCA_903892515.1 uncultured Planctomycetota bacterium
ACGTGGTTGCTCCGCTTCGCTGCGCAAACCACGGCACCCCAGAGAGCGCACTTGACCGCTGCGCATTCCAGCTACGCTCTTGTCAAAACTGGCTTTCGAGGTACAATCATCTCTGATCGTCGAGCGGTTACTGGGCGACCCTTGTTCGCAGGAGAGGTCCACCTCTGGAACGTCTTGGCCTCCGTGGGGCCAGGCCGGGGGAGGATCTGGCAAAGGGAGTGAGGCATGTTTTCCAAGTCACGCGGTATTCGAGGACTTCGCGGTTCGCATCGGACACTGACGGCTCTTGAGCCGCTGGAAGAGCGCTGCTTGCTTAGCGGCGCTACGTTCGCGGCCGACCGCATCGACTATCCCACGGGCTCGAACCCGCAATCCGTCACCGCGGCGGACTTTGACGGCGACGGCAAGCTCGACTTGGCCGTGGCCAATAAGGGCAGCAACACCGTCAGCGTGCTGCTGGGCGACGGCAGCGGGGGCTTGGACGCCAAGACGGACTTTGCCACCGGCACATATCCCTGTTGCGTGATCGCCGCCGACTTTAACGGCGACGGCAAGACGGACCTGGCCGTGGCGAACTACGGCAGCAACACCCTCAGCGTGCTGGTGGGCGATGGCCACGGCGGCTTTGGCGCCAAGGCGGATTATGTCACAGGCGGCTCTCCCGTCGCCATGACGGCAGGGGACTTCAACGCCGATGGCAAGGCCGACCTGGTTACGGCCAATTTCGCCAGCAACACCGTCAGCGTGCTGCTGGGCGATGGGGTCGGCGGCTTTATAGCCAAGGCAGACTTCGCCACGGGCACATATCCCATCTCGGTGGCGGCTTCGGACTTCTCCGGCGATGGGAAGCTAGACCTGGCCGTGGCGAACAGCGGCAGCGATACCTTCAGCGTACTGCCGGGCGATGGCAGCGGCGGCTTTGGCGCCAAGGCGGACTTCACCACGGCCAAGGCTCCGTACGCTGTGATGGCGGCGGACTTCAACGGCGACGGCAAGGCCGACCTGGCCGTGGCCAACCAGGGCGCCAACACTGTCAGCGTGCGACTGGGCAATGGCAGCGGCAGTTTCGGCGCCAGGGCCGACTTCGTCACGGGCGCAAGCCCCGCCTCCGTAACGGTGGCCGACTTCAACGGCGACGGCAAACTCGACCTGGCCACCACCAACTACGCCAACACCCTCAGTGTGCTGCTGGGCAACGGCAGCGGCGGCTTTGCGGCCAGGACGGACTTTGCCACGGGCACGTCTCCCGTTTCTGCGATCGCGGCGGATTTCAACGGCGACGGTAAGGCCGACTTGGCCGTGGCCAATAGCGGCAGCGGCGTCGCGAGCGTGCTGCTGGGCAATGGCGCGGGCGGCTTTGGCGCCACCAAGACGGACTTCGCCGCGGGCGCATCACCTTCTGGCGTGACGACGGCGGACTTCAATGGCGACGGCAAGGGCGACATGGCCGTGGCCAATTACGGCAGCAACACCGTCAGTGTAATGCTGGGTGACGGCGCGGGCGGCTTTGGTGCCAAGACGGACTTGGCCACGGGCGCGCACCCGGTCTTCGTAATGACGGCCGATTTCAACGGCGACGGCAAGACCGACCTGGCCACGGTCAACTGGTACGACTGCACGGTCAGCGTGCTGCTGGGCAATGGCAGCGGCGGTTTTTCGGCCAAGACGGACGTCACCTGCGGCCTGAATCCGCTTTCCGGCACGCTGGGCGACTTCAACGGCGACGGCAATCTCGACATCGTCACCGCCAATTACTGGAGCGGCACGGCCACCTTGCTGCTGGGCGACGGCACGGGCTGGTTCAGCGGCAAGAAGGACTTTGCCGCGGGCTCAAATTCACTGTCCGTGGCGGCGGCGGACTTCAACGGCGACGACAAGCTCGACCTGGCAGTAACCAACTACGGCAGCAACACCATCAGCATACTGCTGGGCAACGGCAAGGGCGGCTTTGCGGCCAAGACTGACTACGCCACGGGCTCAAACCCCGAATCCGTCACGGTGGCCGACCTCAACGGCGACGGCAAGCTCGACCTGGCGGTGGCCAATTTCTATAGCAACACCGTGGGCGTGCTGCTGGGGGATGGCAGCGGCGGCTTTGGGGCCAGGACCGACTTCGCCACGGACGGATGCCCCGTCTCGGTGGCGGCGGCGGACTTTGACGGCGATGGCAAGATTGACCTGGCCGTGGCCAATAAGAGCAGCAACAGCATCAGCCTGCTGCTGGGCGACGGCAATGGCAACTTCGGCGCCAGGGCCGACCTGGCCACGGGCGTGTACCCCATCTCCGTGACGGCGGCCGACTTCAACGGCGATGGCCGGCCCGATCTGGCCGTGGCCAACAGCGCCGCGGACATGGCCACGGTGTTCGTGAATACGACGGCTGGGAATTGGGCGCCAGTCCCGTCGGCCGGCGGGCCGTACCTCATCGGGCAGGGCTCGCCCCTGACGCTGGACGCCTCGGCCTCGACCGACCGCGACCACGACGCGCTGACTTACGCCTGGGACATCAACGGCGACGGCAATTTCACCGACGCCACCGGCGTGAACCCAACGCTCACGTGGGCGCAAGTGCAGGCCTTGGGACTCTCAGCCACCGGCGTGTACCGCAACGTCCGCGTCCGCGTGGATGACGGCCAGGGCCACAGCCCCGTCTCGGCTTGCGGAAAACTGACGGTTCTGTTGGGCGTCAGCTTCCAACTGGGGGTTGATTATCCCACGGGGGCACACCCTTATTCCGTAACGGCCGCGGACTTCAACGGCGACGGGAAGCTCGACTTGGCTGTGGCCAACGACAACAGCAGCAACACCGTCAGCGTGCTGCTGGGCAACGGCAATGGCGGTTTTGGCGCTTCAACCAACTTCGCCGTGGGTTTTGATCCGGTGTCTGTGACGGCAGCGGACTTCAATGGCGATGGTAAGCTCGATTTAGCTGTGGCCAATCACGACAGCAACACGGTCAGCGTGCTGCTGGGCAATGGCAGTGGCGGGTTTGGAGCCAAGACGGATTTCGTCACCGGCACCTATCCCATTTCCGTGACCGCTGCGGACTTCAACGGTGACAACAAGCTCGATCTGGCCGTAGCCAACTGGAACAGCAACACAGTCAGCGTGTTGCTGGGCAATGGCAGCGGCGGCTTTGGGGCCAAGACGGACTTCGCCACCGGGGTCGGGCCTGAATCCGTGATAGCTGCGGATTTCAACGGCGATGGCAAGAAGGACCTGGTCGTGCCCAATTTCGATGACGGCACGGTCAGCGTGTTGCTGGGCACCGGCAGCGGCGGCTTTGGGGCCAAGACCGACTTTGCCGCGGGCGTGAATCCCGTTTTCGTCACGGCTGCGGACTTTAGCGGCGATGGTAAGCTCGACCTGGCTGTGGCCAACTTCGGCAGCAACTCTGTCAGCGTGCTGCTGGGCGATGGCAATGGTCGCTTTGGACTTAGGACGGACTTTATCACGGGATCAGCCCCCACGTCCGTGACGCCGGCCGATTTCAATGGCGATGGCAAGATCGATCTGGCCGTCGCGAACGCGGAGTTCGGCAGTAGAAGCGTCAGCGTGCTGCTGGGCGAGGGCGGCGGTCGCTTTGCCGCCAAGACGGACTTTGCCACGGCCTCGGAAACCAATTCCGTGGCGGCGGCGGACTTCAATGGCGATGGAAGAATCGACCTGGCCGCGACCAACGCCTTTGGAAATGGTCTTACGATTCTTCTCAATACGACCGACCATCCGCCCACGGCCTCGGCGGGCGGGCCGTATTTCGGCGGGCAAGGCCAGCCTTTGACGTTGAGCGCCGCGGCCTCGGCCGACCCGGACCATGACGCCCTGACGTACGCCTGGGATCTCAACGGCGACGGCGATTACACCGACGCTGCCGGCGTGAACCCCACGGTCAGTGCGGCCCAGTTGCAGGCCTTGGGGCTTTCGGCCATCGGCGTGTACAGCGCGCGGGTGCGCGTGGACGATGGCCACGGCCTGAGCACCGTGTCGGCGGCCGCTCAGGTGACGATCCTGCTGGGCGGCGATGCCGACGGCAACGGCAAGGTGGAATTCGCCGACTATGTCGCGCTGGAACTTGGCTTTGGCTACAGCGGGTCATGGGCCGATGGCGACTTCAACGGCGACGGCAAGGTGAACTTCAAAGACTACGTTGTGCTGGAAGCCAACTTCGGCAGGTCAAGCACGGCCCAGGCGCCCGCGGCGGCGCCGTTGTCGGCGTTGCTGGGCAACACGCCCATCCAGGCCGTTGCGGTCAGTCAGAACTTTGTGGGGCCCATTGCCCCGCAGGCCTTGCAGCAGCGGCCTCGCGCGACGGCGAGTTGGAGTCTGTTCAAGGGCTTTGGGCAGGTCGATGCCGCGACGGTCCGCGATCTACTGGCCGAGGGCCGGCTGATTTAGATCGCGGGTCGCAGGGCAGAAGGCGCGTGGCACAGCCGCCCTCGGCTGTGGTCGTGTGTCGCCGCACGTAGGCTGGGTCGAGCGTTTTCTGGCGAGGCCCACCTTTGCTTGCTCAACGAGCATAGGTAGAGCCGCCAGACAGCGCGGCTCAACCTATGGCACCCTTGCCGGCACCCAGCCGGGCGCCTGCGTGGTTGCTACGCTTCGCTGCGCAAACCACGGCACCCAGCTCAACCTATGGCACACAGCTCTTTGTGGTTTCGTTTCCAGCTGTCCTCCGTGTCCTCCGTGGTTCAATCTTGCCACTTTGTCTCTTGTCAGCCTGAGAGCGGATTGGCTAAAATGACGGCGGTCAACTCGGGTCAGGGGCTACACATGAAAAAAATTGTGGTGGCGTGGGTTTGTGCGGTGATCGGGATGGCGGCCATCGCGCCGGCCGACACCTTGAAGCTTAAGGACGGACGCACCTACGAAGGTGTGCTCATAAAGAAGGACGCCCGCAAGGTCACGTTTGAAGTCCGCGGCTCGGGCATCGTCTACACCAAGGACTTCGACGCCTCGGACGTGGACGTCAT
Source organism: uncultured Planctomycetota bacterium (assembly GCA_903892515.1). Classification (GTDB taxonomy): domain Bacteria; phylum Planctomycetota; class Phycisphaerae; order SM23-33; family SM23-33; genus CAITIS01. The sequence continues at coordinate 4,971 of CAITIS010000013.1, forward strand.
CGTTCCGGGCGCCCTCAAGCAGCCATCCCCGGCCAGCGCGCCGGCAACGCCCAAGCCCTCGACCGACGCCCCGGCCGTCCTCAAGAGCACCGAAACCAAGCCGCCCGCGGCGCGACCGGCAGACAAGCCCGTTGAGGCCGCCTCCATGCCGTGTCCGCCCGCGTGCCCAGCCCTCAAGACCTACAGCACGCCGACGTATTACGTCATCCCGCTGCATGGCGAGGTCGGCAAGACGATCCTGACGAACATGCTCAAGCAGTCGCTCGACGACGCCGTGGCGCGCAAGCCTACCGTGGTGGTGCTGGAACTGGACAGTCCCGGCGGCCTGTGCCGCGAAGCTACCGACATCATCGAGATCATCCGGCAGTACAGCGACAAGCTGCGGATCGTGGTCTATTCCAGCAAGTCCTTCTCGGCCGCGGCCGTGCTGGCCTTTTCCTGCAAGGAAATCTACTTCAAGCCCGGCGGGCTCATGGGCGCCGCCACCTCGTACGTGCCCGACAACCTGTTCCTGCCGGCCAAGCTGGAAGAGAAGATGCAGTCGGTCTGGCGTGCGACCGCCCGCAGTGCCGCTGAATCCGGCGGGCACGACCCGGGCATGGCCCAGGCCATGATCGAGAACAAGAACGACCTGTACCTGGTCGAGGAGAACGGCAAGAAGCGCTCGGTCGAGTCGAAGTCCGAAAAGAGCGGCAAGCTGATTTGTCACGGCGGCAACGTCCTGACCATGACCGCCAACGAGGCCGTCGAGTACGGCCTGGCCAAGGGCGTGGCCGAGGACTACGCCGCCCTGGGCAAGCAGATGGGCTTTGATGGCTGGCAGGAGTGCCAGGGCTGGGGCAGTCTGCTGGCCAAGCACTGGGAGACGACGTGGTCGAAGTTTGACGAAGAAATGAAGCGGATCGGCCGGGATTTCCGCAAGCACATGGAAGCGGCCGACCGCGCCAAGCCCGACGGCACCATCTATTACTATGGCGGCAGCGGGAACCTGACCTCCAAGAGCCAGGAGAAATGGCGCACCGCCATGTTGGAGCGGGTGACGCACCTGCGGGCGGCGGTGAAGAGCCTCAAGGAGGCCATCGCCTTGACTCAGAACATGGAGCAGCTCAAGAGCCTGCGTGACGATCTGCAGGATCTGGTTGAGCGGCTCAGCGCCGAGGCCGACGACGGCTACAAGAAGTCCGGCCGGACGAATATCGCGGAGTAAGGCAGGGCGTAGGGCGTAGGGCGCGTGGCACAGCCGCCCTCGGCTGTGGGCTTTGTCCCGGACATACGGAAAAATCCGGGTGCCGTGGTCGCGGCGTCCAGCGGCCACGTCGGGCAAACATGGTGGGGCTCGCAACGGCGCTCGGCCCACCCTACAAGCCGCCACGCGATAGTTCGTGCATCACACATTGCCAGGTGCCGTGGTTTGCGAGCAACGCGAGCAACCACGTTTGCAGCCTACCCTTTTCCCGTTCAAAGGTGGGCCTCGGAGAATACTCCTCGACCCAGCCTACGTGCGGCGGCACACGACCACAGCCGAGGGCGGCTGTGCCACGAATCCTCCGACCTCCGACCTCTGGCCTCCGACCTGCCTCTTTTCCCTTGCTCCTTTCTCCTGGGCCAATGAGAATCTGGCGGTCCGCACTGTTAGGGGAAACTTTCATGGAACAGAGTCTGATCCGGCTGGAGAAGCTGCGCAAGGAGTACCTCAACGTCGTGGCCGTGCGCGACGTGGAACTGGACGTGAACGCCGGCGAGATCCTCGGTCTCATTGGCCCTAACGGCGCGGGCAAGACCACATTGCTGCGCATGCTGGCGACGACGCTGGAGCCGACCAGCGGTCGCGCCACGCTCGCTGGCCGCGACATCTGGGACGACCCGACGGCCACGCGTCGGCGCGTCGGCTGCATGCCCGACTTCTTCCACCTGTACGAAGCCATGAAAGTGGGCGAGTTTCTGACGTACTTCGGCATGGCGCATCGCCTGGTGGGGCGCCAACTCAATCGCCGCGTGAAGGAAGTGCTGAACGTGATCGACCTGGCCGACAAGGCCGAGGGCTTCGTCAGGGGCCTGTCGCGCGGCATGATGCAGCGGCTGGCGCTGGGGCGGGCGATCATTCACAGGCCGCAAGTGCTGCTGCTGGACGAACCGGCCTCGGGGCTGGACCCGCTGGCGCGGCGCGACCTGTTTGTAACCCTGCGCCGCTGCCACGAGGAAGGCTCGACCATCCTGATCTCCTCGCACATCCTGGGCGAGTTGTCGGAGCTGTGCACCAGCGTGGGCATCATGGACCGCGGCGTGTTCCTGGAAGCCGGGCCCACGGACGAGATCGTCCGCAAGGTCCAGCCGCGCCGGCAGATCACGCTGGTCGTCACGGGCAACATGGCGACGGCGATGAATCTGCTGGCCCAACACCAGGGCGTGACGGACCTTGCCGGCGCAGATGGCCGGGTGAGCTTCCGCTTCGACGGGGCCAATGAAGAACTGGCCGAGATCAACGCCGCGCTGGTAGCAGCCGGCGTGGGGCTGGCCTTGGCCGAGGAAGTCCGCACCAGCCTGCAGGAAGTGTACTTCGCCATCGCCGAAAGGCAGGGGAGAACCCATGCTTGAAAACGCACTGGTCTACCGCCACTGGCACACGGCCTTTCGGGCCCGCAAACTCATCGCCTTCCTGGGCGCGTTGGCGGCGATCCTCATCACGGCCTATACGGCCTCGTACAGCCATTTTGTCAGCGAGTGTCAAGGCTGGATCGGGCTGGGTAAGGCGATGCTGCAAGTCGTGTCGGTGCTGGAATTGCTGGTGTGCATCTACGGCTCGTTTGCGCTCTGCGCCGAGAGCATCGGCGGCGAGCGGATTCGCAAGACGCTGGACCTGCTGGTGACGCTGCCGCTGCGGCCAGCGCAGAAAGTCCACGGCCTGCTGATTGGCTGTAACCTCTACCCGCTGCTGGGCTACGTGTTGCTCACGCCGCTGCTGCTGGTCTTCGGCACAATCGCCGGGGTCGCCATGAGTGACCTGCTGATTGCCAGCGGCCTGGTGCTGGCGTTCATGCTCTGCTACAGCCTGGTCGGGCTGGCGATAAGTTCTGCCGCCGGTGGGATTCTTTCCGTGCTGGCGGCAGTGCTGCTATTCATCGTCAGTAGCGGGCTGGATGGCGCCCTGTTCCATGATGCGATCTGGGATGTCAGGAATGGATTGAATCGGCAGAGTGAGCTGTCGGCACTGGCGCCGCTGCTGCCTGCTTCTCCGGCATCAGTGTGTGAAATGGCACTTCAGCCGGGCTTTACGCCGCCGGCGCTGCTCTTCTTTGGCCAGCCGATACCATGGCAGGTGGCAACGCTGATCGGCCTGGCGTACCTGTCCGTGCTGTCGTACCTGGTGGCGCGGCAGAAGCTCTCCCGACCATCGCTGCCGCCGCTGCCGCGCGGGCTGACGCTGCTGTTTTTCGCCCTGCTGGAGGCGCTGCTGATCGGCTTTTTCTGGCGGACCGATTTTTCGGGCATCGAGCCGACGCGGGTCTGGCTGGCGGCGTTCTTCATGCTGTTGTTGTTGTGGTCGGTGGCCACGCAGTTGACGTACCCGCGGCTGCTGGAGTGGACGCGCCGCTATGGCGCCCGCCCGCTGCAAATGTTCACGCAGGTCTTCCGACTGTCCTCGCCCAACGCTCTGCTGGTGCTGCTGATGTGGTTCCTGGTGGCCGACGGGCTGTGGGTGCTGCGCCGCAACTCCGGCTCGCGCGAAGAGGCCGTCGCGGCCATTCTGGCTTTCGTCTCGCTGCTGGGCTTCCTTTTGCAGGCCAATGTGCTGTTCCTGCTGGGCGAGGTCTTCTGGAAGCGGGCGGGCAAGGCCGGCGGGCTGGCGATGTTTCTGGTGCTGACGGTGATCCCGCTGGCCATTGGCCTGGCGGCGGAGAACAAGACCATCGTGAGCCTGTCGGCGCCGTACGCGCTGGCGCTGCTGGATCCCAAAGACTTCAATCGCACGGACATTGTGGCCAACCTGTGCGCGGGCTGGGGGTTCTTCGCGCTGTTCTCAGTCATCTACCTGTACTGGAGCATCTCGACGGCCTGGCTGGCCAAACGCGAGGCGCAGGATAGAGCGTAGCGATGGAACGAACGCTCCGCGCACGGGCCTTCACGTCAGCGTGGCCGCTCGGCCCTGTCCGTCCCGTCCGCAGAACCCTTCGCAAACGACGCGAAGGAACCTGCGGACCCTACGGTTCACGAATTCACGAACCCACGAATCCACGTCCGTTCATCCACTGCCCACGATCTTCTCGTGTTCGGTCATGCAGAAATGATCGGTCATGCCGGCCAGGTAGTCGCAGATGACGCGGTGGGGGCCTTGCTCGGCGATGCGTTTGCGGTAGCGCGGCGGCAGCAGCCGTTCGTCGGCCAGGTAGGCGCTGAACAGGTCGGCCAGGATCTTCTTGGCCCGGCCTTGTTTTTCCAGCGAGAGCGGATGGTGGTAGACGTGTTTGAGCAGGAAGCTCTGCAGCGCTCGCAGTTGCGGCGTCAGCTCGGCTGAAAAGCCGGTGCAACGCCCGCTGGCGGATTGAACGTCCCCAAAGCTGCGCGGCGTGAGCTGGTGAATCCGCCGCTGCGTCTCGGCCAGGGCGTCGTCCAGCAGCGTGCTCAGGACGATGCCGCAAGAGCGGATCTGCTTATGCACCTCGCGGGCGGTGGGCATGGCCCGGCAGGCCTTGTCCCAGCAGGCCCGCCACAGCTCCACGTCCATGAGTTGATCCAGCTCGATCCAGCCGGCCACCAGGGCGTCGGCCACGTCGGCTGAGGTGTAGGCGATTTCATCGGCCAAGTCCACGATCTGGCCTTCCAGCGGGGCCTGCAAGCCGTCGTCGAACTCGCCGGACTTCGACGCGTCATATGGCGTGGCGTGCTTGGCCAGGCAGCAGCGGACCATGCGCGTGAGGTTCAGGCCGCGGAAATCCGGGTAAGGGTGTTCGAGAAAATCCACCACCCGCAGCGAGTGGCTGTTGTGCTCGAAGTGGCCGTAATTGGCCATGAGTTCGTCCAAGGCCGATTCGCCGGCGTGGCCAAAGGGGGGATGGCCCAGGTCGTGGGCCAAGGCGACGGCTTCGACCACGTCCTCGTTGGCGCGCAAGGCCCTGGCAGCGGTGCGGGCGACCTGGGCGACTTCCAGCGTGTGCGTCAGCCGGGTGCGGTGATGGTCCAACTCGTGCGGCACGAAGACCTGCGTCTTGCCGTCCAGCCGGCGGAAGGCCGAGCAGTGGGTGATGCGGTCGCGGTCGCGCTGGTAGCAGGTGCGGTAGGCGTGTTCAACCTCGGCATGCGTCCGCCCGCCCGAATCGGCTTCGTGCAGGGCGCAGGGCAGCAGCCAGTGCTGCTGATGGGCGATGAATTGGCTGCGGATGTCATGGTTCATACAGTGCCTTGGGGCGTTTCATGCGCAGGCCTTCTTGCAGCAGGTGCTGCCGCAGTTCCTCCAGGGCCTGCGGGATGACGCGCACGTCGCCCAGCACGGCCATGAAGTTGGTGTCGTTGTTCCAGCGCGGCACCACGTGCAGGTGAAGGTGCCCCGGCAGCCCCGCCCCGGCGCAGCGGCCAATATTCAGGCCGATATTGAAGCCCTCGGCCCGCAGCACCTTGGCCAGCACGGCGGTGGAATCGCTGGCCAGTGCCATCATCTCGGTGAGTGTTTCGGGCGGCACTTGGCCAAGTTCGCCCACGTGCTCCAGCGGGCTGATGAGCAGGTGGCCGCCGGCGTAGGGAAAGCGGTTCATGAGGACGATGCACTTTGCGGTACGCCACAGGACGAGGTTTTCGGCCTCGTGGGCGGCGTCGTCGCGGGCGTGGCAGAGGAAGCAGCCATCGCCGGACCCCGAAAGCAGCCGGATGTACTCCATGCGCCACGGGGCATGAAGGTTGGCAAAGGCCTCGGGCTCGTGTTCGTCGGATCGCATGGGCGCACTATAGCGTTTTGAAGCTCGCCAGGCCAGTGCGCCCTTAGCGCCAAACGCGATATACATCTGCGCGGTATCGGTATTGACACTTTGCGTATATGCGATATGATGTATACCGAATGGAGATGTTCTGTACTCTGGACGCCCGCACGTCAGGCTTGTCAAAAGGAGAGTTGCGATGAGGCTAGGACTGTCAGTATTGATCGTGCTTTCGTGCATGGCCATGACGGCGCAGGCGGCGGATTGGGCCTACCAGGGCTCGGATCCGGGCTACACCAAGTACGCCTCGGACAACATCCGTGGCGATGCCGCCCTCCAGCAGGTGTACACCAAGCGGTTCTATTCCAAGTTCAGCGCCGACATCAACCCCAACTACAACTTCTCCACCGGCGTGCTGGTCCGCAACGGCCAGGCGTGGGTCATTAGCAACGACGCGGTAGACAGCGGCAACTGGTACTCGCCTATCGTGGCCACCAAGTTTGACTGGGCCACAGGCAACACCCTGTCGCACAGCAACCTGCCGGGCTATGGATATGCCGGCAGCCCCTACACCTTCCATCCCAACGAGTGCTCCGGTGAACTTGACACGAATCACTGCAATTTCCCGGCCTTATGGGCGCCGGACGGACGCATCTATGCCCGCCGTGGCGGCGACCAACGCTGCTTAGGGGCGATGGATCCCGCCACCGGCACCTGGACCATGCTGCCAAAGGACGGAAACTCTCCTCAAGGCGACGGCTATGACACTCCCGCCAGCTTTAACTATTACAACAACAATCTCATCTATCACGGCGGCTATGCCGGTTCCAACGGGATTTACGGCTTCGCCGTCAGCGACATTTCCGCGGCCGCCTGGACCAACGGGACTCAGGGCCAGTTCAGGTTCAACCTCTCCAACACGTCTCCGACGTACTCTCCGTATGGCGCCTGGACGATCAACTGCCGACGAGAAGGCGACACCCCCAAGGCGGCCGCCAATATGGCGGTGGTGTCTTCCTATTCCACGAACCCGACCGGTGGCGCCAGCACCATGTATGTGACGGCCACTAATCTAGTCACCGGAGCCCAGGCCTGGACCAAGAACTACGCCACGGACACCTGCGGCCAGACTGGCACCAGGGACGGCGGAACCTACAGCGCCACCAGCGATTATTGGCGTTACATCGCCTCCGAAGACGGGAAGTACATGTATTACGTCCGCAATGGCGGCACAACCACGCTGCACGTGGACAATATCGCCACCGGGCAGCAGATCTGTACGGTTCCCCTGGCGGCCAATTCTGATCCGTTGATGTCTTATAACAATAATTACATCTACGTCGGCGGGGCGAAGGAGCAGATGAAGATTGACGCCACCACGGGTGCGGTCATCTGGCGGCAGACCAATCAGTTCAACTCCGACAAGGGGTATACTCTCACACAGTTCTACGCCAAGTACTCAATGACATACATCGATCCGCTGTACCGGCCGGTGGTGCTGACGAACGACACCATGTGGTGGGTGGATGGCTCCAGCATCAATTACGGCCACCTGATCGGCATGTCCACGACTGATGGCACGATTGTCCAGAACATCGACCTGGCGGCGATGGTTACCGCCAAGAACGCCAATGAGCGGCTGGTCGCGGTGAATGACGTGATGGACGCCAACGGGCAGTTGGGCGTGCTGGTGGACATTGGCGACGTAACCGATCCGAACTACATCAGCGGGGTAGCCAACAAGGTCAAGTACCAGGACCTGTATCTGTTCGGCTTCCCGCTGCCTGGCGACGCCAACCGCGACGGCAGGGTCACGTTCGCCGACTACATTCTGCTGGAGTTGAACTTTGCCCACAGCGGCGGCTGGTCGGAAGGCGACTTCGACGGCAATGGCATCGTCAATTTCAAGGACTACATCCTGCTCGAAGCCAACTTCGGCAAGAGCGTGCCCGAGCCGGCCACACTGGGCCTGCTGCTGGCAGGTGGACTGGCCCTGCTGCGGCGCAAGGCATAGCCCGCACGGCCAAGTGTGAACCACAATGAATACGAGGGCTGCTCATCCGTGAGCGGCCCTCTTTTTTTGGGCACGCCCGCTGCTGCCGGCGGCGCCGCCAGCGCCCCAGGGCAATTGCATCTTAATTTTTCGGCTGAGCGTTTCCCTGCCGTCGAATTTGTCATATATACCGGACAACATGCTGACGCCAGGTCTTGCGCGCGGGTAGCCTGAGGCCAGCGGAACGGTGAGGCCTACCAGCAATCACTTTTCTCTTGCTGGAAGGAGCGTCAACATGGACGTTGAAGCCCCGCGGCTTTGGCTGCTCGCGTTTGGACAACTGGAAGACCCCCGCATGGACCGAACCAAGAAGCATAGTCTCACGGACATTTTCACGATCGCTATCTGCGCGGGCATGGCCGGATCGAAGAGCGGCAGATCTGGGCGACCTCTGAGATCGGCTGGTTTGCCGAAAAAGGCAAGTGGAAGAACCTGCGCGGCCTCATTCGGGTCCAGGCCAAGCGAACCATCGGCAGCCAGACCAGCAGCGAGTACCGGTATTACATCAGCAGCCTGAGCGCCGACAATCCCGAGCGTCTGCTGGAATACATCCGCGGCCACTGGGGCGTGGAGAACAGCCTGCACTGGTGCCTGGACATCAGCTTCGCCGACGACGAACGGCGGATTCGCAAAGGACACGGGGCCGAGAACTTCGCCCGCCTGTCCCGCATCGCCCTGAACCTGCT
>CAITIS010000014.1 GCA_903892515.1 uncultured Planctomycetota bacterium
TCCCTTCTGCCGGACAAGGTGACGCCCGTCGTTCCGGACCGGCAGGACTTTCAGATACCTGACCGGTTGCACTTGACCGGCTGGGTGGGCTTGCGCATCGAGGCCAATGAAGCCAACCGTCTCGTGAAGCTGGACCCAACACGCCTGCTGGAGGGCTATCGCAAACGTCCGGGCCGGCAGTCCTGGGATGGCGAGCACGTTGGCAAGTGGCTGCACGCCGCCACGCTGGCCTGGGTTTACACCGCCGACGCAGCGCTGCGCGAGAAGCTGGATTATGTGGCCGCCGAATTGACCAAGTGCCAGCTCGACGACGGCTACCTGGGCACCTACCTGGACAAGAATCGTTGGACCGAATGGGACGTCTGGGCACACAAGTACAACCTGATCGGCCTGATCACTTACATGCGCTACACCGGCAACCTGGAGCCGCTGCCCACCTGCCGTCGGATGGGGGATTTGCTGTGCCAGACCTTTGGCGATGAGCCCGGCAAGCGGGACATCATCAAGGCCGGGGAGCACGTGGGCCTGGCGCCGACGAGCGTCCTGGAGCCCATGGTGCTGCTTTACCGCCTGACCGGAGAGCCGCGCTACCTCGACTTCTGCAAATACATCCTCCGCGCCTGGGAGCAGCCCAACGGCCCCAAGGTCATCTCGACCCTGCTGACGGCCAAGCGCGTGGACAAGGTCGGCAACGGCAAGGCCTACGAGATGCTCTCCTGCTTGAACGGCGCCCTGGAGTACTACCGGACCGTGGGTGATCCGCAGATCCTCACGGCCTGCCTGAACGCCTGGGATGACATCGTGCGCAACCGCCTCTATATCACCGGCGCTGCCAGCTACGGCGAGCTGTTTCACGGCGACTTCGACCTCCCCAATGTGGCGAACGTGGGCGAAACCTGCGTCACAGTCACCTGGCTCCAGTTCAACGCCCAGTTGCTGCGGCTGACTGGCGAAGGGCGATTTGCCGAGCAGCTTGAGCATGTCGTCCTGAATCAGTTGTTCGGCGCGCAGCGTTGCGACGGCTCGGCCTGGGGCTATTACGTGCAGATGGAGGGCAAGAAGCCCTACAGCAGCAGCCTCGATGGCCACTGCTGCCTATCCAGCGGCCCGCGCGGCGTCGCGCTCATCCCCAGCTTCGCCATCACCACCGATGCCGACGGCGTGGTGGTGAACCTCTTCGATGCCGGCACGGCCAAGCTCAAGCTGCGCGACGGCACGCCCATCACGCTGACCACTGACACGCGCTATCCCAGTGATGAACGAATTCAGATAATCATTGATCCCGCCGAGCCCAAGACATTCGCTGTGAAGGCTCGAATCCCGGCCTGGTGTGGGAGCTGGTCGGTGCAGGTCAACGGCAAACCCGTCACGGCGTCCACCGGGGCGGACGGTTACGCCGCAGTCACAAGAAAGTGGGAGAAGAGCGACCGCCTCGAGCTACAGCTCAAGCTGGAACCACGCGTAGTGGTGGGCGATCACAAGAATCAGGGCAAGGTTGCTGTGCTCTACGGACCGTTGGTGTTGGCGGCCGACGAGGCGTTGCTGGGGTCCACGAATCGCAGCCTCA
>CAITIS010000015.1 GCA_903892515.1 uncultured Planctomycetota bacterium
AAGTTGATGTTGCCCGTGCCGACGAAGTTTACGATCGTGCCCGGCTGAATCGTCAGGTTGGCGTTGGAATTCACCGTGACCGTGCCGTCCACCGTGACTGTGCCAGACCAAACCGTGTTGGTCGAAATGGTCTGATCACCGGCCGTTGCTACGGTGGCGACGACCGTCAACGCAAGCACACCAACAAGAAACGCAGTCCTGCTCATCATGGATCTCTTGTAAGGATCAAGCCTGTCTGTTACATCCACGGGAAACGTTGGCAGGCCCGAACATGCCTGCCAACGTCCCATGTTTCTTGGCCGCCGAGCCATAGAGACTCGGCCAGCGTGCTTACTGCCTTTGCTTAAGCGCGGCGGCGAAGGGCGATCAGGCAGCCGATACCCAGCAAGCCCAGCGTGCAGGGCTCGGGGGTGAAGGTGATCTGGTAGCCCGTGGTTGTGCCGGTCAGCGTATACGGCAGAGCCGTGTTGTTCACCGTGACGGCGTGGAAGTTCTGGCCGACCAGCGTATTGCTGGAGGTCAGGAACTTGTACGTGTTGCCGGCGACAGCGCCGGAGGCGTTTACGACCAGATCGCAGGCCAGGGCGATGCCTGTGACCGTGCCGTTGGTGTTCAACTGGTCGAAGTCGACGCCGGCGGTCGTGCCGCTGCCCGTGATGTCAATCTTCAGCATCCCATTGGTCGTGCCGTTCTGGGAGAAGGTGGTGTTGCCCAGCAACGTCAGCATGCCGGCCGTGCCGTCAGTGCCAGGCGTCCAGATCGCGCCCTTGCTGGCCATGGTCTTCACCGTGCCGCTGCCGTCCAGCTTGGTATTCATCACGATCTTGCCGTTTCCGGCGAAGGTGATCGTGTTGGTCAGGACACTGTTCGACTCGCACAGCAGAGTGGCGCCGCTGTAGATGTTGATCGTGCTGCCGGTCGACTTGGCGGTGAAGTAGCTGTTGTACTGCGCTTGGTCGTCCACCACGCCGGCCTTGATGTTGAACACGTTCTGCATCGAAAAGGGAGCGTTATACAGGCCTCCTGTACCAATCTGCAGCGTGCCCGTGCCATCCTTGGTCCAACTGTTCCCGTTGGTTGGCATGGCTATGTTTACGACCAGCTTGCTCGTCCCGTTGATGGTCCAGACGGCATCGCTGAAGCCGTCACCAGTGTTGGCTTGCGGGAAGCCGGGATTGTTGGCGGCCGTGCCATCGCCGATGGTGTACGTGTGGGCCAGGCCGTCGACCGGGTCAACCGTGATGACGTTGTTGGATTCCTGGTTCCAGGTGCTGGTGGTGCCGCCCTTTAAGAACGTCACATCGTGATTGGCGGTGATGGTGACGCCTTTGCCCGCGCCGGTCACGTCGATCAGCACTCCCGTTGGCGAGGTCGGGGCCGCATTGTCAAACACGATCGGAGTGGCAACGGTTGGCAAGGCGCCGCCCGACCAGTTGCCCGTGTTGCTCCACTTGTTGTCGCCGGCCGCACCCGTCCACGTGACGGACGCCGCGCCCGCAAGCGCGGTGAAGACGAGAATCGCCGCAATGGCAGCGCCCCCACTGAGTCCCATTCTCTTCATAATCCTCTCCTTTTCTTGATCGACTCTTGCTCTATCGGACTCACACGTCCGAACGTAAACTTACGCCGAGCGGCGGCGCAGTGCCGCCAGGCCGCCCAGAAACAGCAGACTCATCATGCCCGGCTCGGGCACGCTCTTGCCGAAGTTGCCTTCCAAAATAATGTAATCCTTGAAGTCCACCTTGCCATCGCCGTTGAAGTCGCCCTGTGTCCAGGATGCGCCGGTGGAGCCGAAGTTCAGCTCCAGCACGATGTAATCGGCAAAGGTGACTTTGTTGTCGCCGTTGGCGTCGCCCGGCAGTTTAGAGCCGAAGACGTACAGGTCCTGGTACTTAACCTTGTTGGTGTAGCCGCTGATGTAGTTGGGGTCGGTGATGTCGCCGATGTCCAGCAGCAGGCCCAACTTGCCGTTGGCGTCCATCAGGTCGTTGACGGCGATGAGCCGTTCATTGGGGTTCTTGGCCTTCACCATCGCCGCCAGATCGATGTTCTGGAGGATGCTGCCGTCGGCGGTGCTCATCTCGATCAAACGGCCCTTGTCGGAGTTGTAGCCGTCCACCCACCACATGCCATCGTTGGTCAGCACCACCGGCCGGTACAGCGGATCGGACGAATAATATGTGGACTGCTGGGTAAGCATATAGCCGGCGTCGGAGGAGAACGTGTTGGTCTGGCGCCACACAACAGCGCCGGTTGCGGCGTCGATCTTCATCTGCTCATGGGCGCCGGCAACGTACACGTAGTTTGCGTGGTACGCCATGAGCGGATCGGAATTGGCCACCAGCGACAGCGGCGAGAACAGATCGTCGCCCGTAGTGAGGTTGGCAACGTGCAGTTGCGTCTGGCCAGCGTTGCGAACGTAGTACACGTATTTGCCGTCCTCAGTGGCCATGTAGCGCCAGTAATCGCTGGTGGCGGTAGACTTGCCCATCTGGCCGCAGGTATTGGTGGCATAGTTCTTGGTCCACATCTGAGTTCCGGTAGTCAGATTGCTGGCCGTCACGTACATTGTGGTTGCGGACGTACTTGGGTCCGTGGACCAAGAGGCCAGGACGCCTACGTTCGCAGCGGCCTTGGGGTTGTCGCCGTCTCGCCACGAGTCAATCGACCAGACACCCAGGCTGTGGTATGGCGATGCATTCTTGACCTGAAACAGGTACTGACCCTGAGTTCCGTTGCTCCAGGCGGCCGCGGAAACATCAACAGCCGCGTACCCCCACGGGCCACCGGCATAGCCGCCGTGGTATAGCAGCTTGTCGCCATACCAGTTTATGAAACCCGGCGTATCGTAGCCATTGGTCAGGTCGGACCCTCCGTCAAAGGGCAGCACCGTCCAGACGCCGGTCGTCGGGTTCATCGCCCCCAGGCAGCGTTGGTCGCCACCGCGGCGAGCGTAGATGCGCCCATCTGGGGCCCACAAGGCTGGAAAATTGCAGTGATATGCGTCAAGCTCACCGTCATTCTCGTTGGGGTGAAAAGTGCGTGGGCTGGTGGGTGAACCGTAGCCGGGCAGCGAACTGTGCGTCAGGGTGGCCCCTGTGGTCCAGTCAAAGCCAGTGGCCACGATGGGGGAGTACCAGTTGCCGTTGTCGGCCTGGTCGTTGCTGATGACCCACGCCTGGCCGTTGCGGACCAGCACGCCGGTCGAGAAATTGTAGTTTGGATTGATGTCGGCGCTGTACTTGGAGTAGAACCGCTTGGAGTACAGCTGCTGGAAGGAGCCGCTGGCGGGAAGGTTGTCGGGCGAGTACTTCGTGAAGCCAGGATCGGCCCCCTGATAGGCCCAGTCTGACGCCTGGGCAGCCAGCGTCCCAAAAGACAACGCAACCAACGTCAACAGAACGAATTTCATGCCGAACCTCCTGTGCTGTGATGGGTCACAGACCGCCAAGGCGGCCACTGCGACAAAACCTACCTCGATTCGTCGGAACTCAACTGACCGCCTGCTGCCCAACACCGGCTCATGCACTATTGTCCCACGCCCGCGAAATCTGTCAACGTCTCCCTGCGCAGAAGATTTTGTTTTCCGCGCAGACTTGTATCGCACGCGACGGAGTGCTTCAATGGTGCCGGCTGAGGGCCGGCTGCGGCGACCTGTTTCGCAGGGCCCGGGGCGGAGATCAACTATGACAAAAGTGCGAGTGCTGGGCATCTTTCCGCCGTGGACGGGCTGGGACCGCCTGGTCGTTGACGGCATGACCAAGTGGGCCGCGCAGGACGGCAACATGGATGTCCTCATCTGGAACCATTGGCATTCGTGGGGCCCCGGCGCCAGGGGCCTGCCGCGATCGGCCGCTTGTGACCTCAAGCGATACAACGTCCGCGGAATCATCACGAATGCCTGGGACGATAAGGAGGTAAAGCGGTTCCGACGCCTGAGTACGCCGGTGGTGGATGTCGGCGGCACCTGGCCGCACGCGCAGATCGTGAGCGTTCATTCGGACGACCTGGCGGTCGGACGGCTGGCCGCCCGGCACCTGCTGGAGAAAGGGATCAAGAGCTTTGGAATGTGGAGCGATCGCGTGCCGCTGGCGGCCCTCCATCGTCAGAAGGGGTTCGTCGACGAATTGGCTGCAAACGGCTATTCTTGCTCCGTTATCGACTGGCCTGGAGACGAGATGCCCTGGTCCAGGGCCGAACAGCGCATGATCGCGCAGTGGATTGGCAGTATTTCCAAGCCGGCCGGCATATTCTGCTGGTGGGACGGGTGCGCTGTGCCGCTGGAGTATTGCTGCCGCGAGATAGGACTGGCCGTCCCGGACGACATTGCCATCATCGGCGTGTCCGATGATGATGTTCTCCGGCAGAGATGTCCGGTGGGCCTGAGCAGCATCGACACCTGCCCGCAGAACATTGGCTACAAGGCGATGGAAGTGATCAGGCGGATGATCCGCACCGGCAAGCGACCGGCGGAGCCCCTTGTGCTGCCGCCCGGGAACGTGATCGCCCGCGCGTCCACCGACATTCTGGCCCTGGATAACGCTCAGCTTGCCGAGGCCATCCGCTTCATGCAGAACTTCTCCCACAAGCCCATCACCGTCCGGGATGTCCTGCAAGCCGTGCCGATTTCGCGACGCAATCTCGAAGTTCAATGCCGCAAGATGCTCGGACGCACACCCCTCCAGCAGATACAGCGCAGCCACGTGGAACGGGCCAAGGTTCTGATGGCGGACTATGACCTGAGCCTGTCCGATGTGGCCACGATGAGCGGCTTCACCAGCCACAATGCGTTGTCGATCCTGTTCAAACGCTACGTCGGCTGCACGCCTGGCCAATACCGTCGCCGTCTGCTGCCGCCCACGAGGACAACTCGGACGGAATCCGCTTGATCAGCCGTGCCACTCGCATCGGATCTTCTCGGGTCGGGTCGGCAGTAGAGGCTGTTTCGTTTCCGGCAGGTTGGCCTTCAATCGCGCTGTGCCACTCGATCCTGCGATGACCAACGGCGTGCTACAAACTCCGATCCGACGCCTTGGCGGCCAAGCCATGCCTCGCTTGGTTATCAGCGGGCTGGGCCTGAGCCGATTCTATCGGCGGCGGTACTGAGTCGGGGTGCACTTGGCCCAGACACGAAATGCCCGCGAAAAGGCTGGGTGGCTGGTGAAGCCGGACATGCGAGCCACGGTTTCCACGGTGAGTTCCTTGCTGGCCAGCAGGTCGCGGGCACGCTCCAAGTGCGCCAGCAGTATCTGCTCGCGCGGCGTGAGCCCGAAGTACCTCTGGCAGAGCGTCTCAAGATTCCGCCGGCTCATGCACTTCCTGGAGCACATGGCGCACCAAGATAGGCTTGTCGGCGTTGCTGTGAATAAAGCGGATGGCCTCGGCCAAGTCGGGATGAACGGTGGCCACCAGGTCAGAGGAGCGGCGGCAGATCAGTTTGCCCGGTGGCACGAGAATGTCGGCCGAGGGCCGGCGGCCGCGAATCAGGGCCTCGATCATCTTCATCCACCTGATATTCATTGAAATCTCCAAGAGGATGCGATCATAGTCGCGATGGCGTCAACTCCCGGGCACGGCGGAAATGGCCGCTTCGACCTTCTGGCGATTCGCGGCATAGTCGCCAGAGGCTACAGGAGATCGATCGCCAACGCAACAAGCCGCAACTCGTTCAGCACAGAGAGAAGGTCCGACCGCTGCTTAAGTCAAGACGGCATGGCGGGGCTGGGCTCGGCGTATTGGACGAAACGAGCTTGTGCCCGAAGTTCAGGTGCGATGGCGTTCGTCCCCATACGATGGCGTGCATGGCTCAGTGCCAGCGGCAAGCCCATGAGCAAAACACGGGGACAGGCATTTGCCGGGCTTGGCCCTTGTTCATCTTCTGTTTCATTCGAACCTCACCCCTGATGTGTGCGCCGTGGATCGCTGTCGGTGCGGGGTTCCGCCGGTTTTCGCCATGGCTCCCCAGTCAGCCGCTCGATCAGTTCCTTACGCACCACCAACATGGCCGTCTCGGCGTCATAGGCAACACCAGTCGCCAAGAGCGGCTGGATGTCCCCTTGAAATGCTGCGTGTTCCTGCTTCTCGTGCAGGTTCCGTTCGAACTGGGCGCGTGAGATCTGCTGGTTTCCATGGGCCATGTACTTGCCGAAGCAGGTGACGACACGTTCGGGATCGATGAGCTTCTTCTCAAGGCACAGCCAAAGGTCGAAGAGGTCACGTCCCTTCCGGCGCTGATAGAGGGCTCGCAGCTTGGTTCCCATCAACTCGTCCAATTCGTAGGTGGTCACGTCGACCGTACCGGTGAACCAGGGGTTCTGCACGGCAATCGTCCGCCGGATGAACGCCAGGACGGTGAAGTGCTCACGCGTGTTGATTTCGATCTTGAGCCGCAAGGGCCGGACTGGCGGAATCTCCGATTCGAAACTATACAACAGCGTCACGCCGCCTTCGGCCCGCGACCGCCGGGGACTGCCGAGCCATGGGTCCAACTTGCTGCGGATGGCGTCGAGCATGACACCGGCCGGGGCGGCGCGTGTCTGTACCAGATCAATGTCCTCGGAATATCGGGACGGCGGCTGAACGTACAGCTTGTTCAGTGCCGTGCCTCCTCGCAGGGCGAACGTGCTGGCCAAGCCCTGATCCGTGAACAACTCAACGACCGCGCGGGTAAGCACCAGATCCTGTTCGACCTGGGCGTCGTCGGGCCATGGAGCAACCGAGCGCCATGCGGTGATGTTGGCTTGGGGAATCACGCCTCAACCTCCAGCGGCTGGCTCACCATCACGTGCCAGCGATGGTCCGGCGGCGTGACGGGCGATTTGCGGCCCAGACGCAACGGCACGGCGTGCGGTTGCTGCCGCCGGACCCATTGCCCAAGTGGCTTGGCAAGGTCTCTGGCTCGAACATGATCCAGCAGATACCCCAACCTTTGCGCGTTGGGCAGATCTTCAGCACGGCGCACCACATCCAACAGCTTCCGAGGATTCATACGCGGGGCCAATTCGCTGATGACCGTGGCCACATGGTCCAGATGTCCGGAGGCCCGGACGAACCGCACCAGGTCCACGGCCGTCGCCTCCGGCGAGGACACACGTACAGCACCCGTGGGCGTCTTGATGTTGACCAAGGGGGTGTCGGCGAGGTTCTTGTTGACCAGGAATCGGATTCTCGCGCGGCCCACTTGCATGGGGCGAACCGATCGGTCCGTCATTACCTGAAACTCCTGGGGCTGCTGGTGCGAAGCCCCGTGCATCGCGGCCGCGCTGAGCAAGCCCACGTAGTAAGGCAACTTCATCGCGGCCATGAGATCGGCGATGAACCATGACGGCGGCGGGCCGCCGGGACCGAGATACTCCAGGGGCACGATGACGTAGAAGTAGTCCTTCACCTTCGCCACGCGGTTGCGGCGAGTCAGCCGCTGGAGGGCTTTCTTGACGGCCTCCGGTGAGAGGCCGCTACCGCTGACCGCTTCGTGGCGGAGGAACGTGTATCGGCCGCGGGCCTGCAATTCGTCAACCCAGTCGGCCATCGTCTTTGCGGGCATTGTAGCCTCCAACTCTGTCTGCGCAGGGGGATAGTTTATGGCCCTTTACGCAGACGAATCTATAGCGGATAGTAGCGGCCGAATCAGGGCGCCGCAAGAGGGCAGTGCTTCTTGTGGTCGGTGGTTTTGGACGGCTGGGCACATAGGCCGGGCCAGTGAAAACAGAGGCTGTTTCGTTCCCAGGAGCACAACCTCCAGTAACGCGGCGGGAGCGAAACGCTCTCTCGACGATTACGGCTCGTTGGTTCGCTCCGGCGGGCCATCGCGCTAACTCCGCACGGGTAAAGCCGTTTCGGGCTTCGCGGTGCCCATCACAACCGCCGCTGCTTTGGACTACTTGCGCCCCAGAATGCCCTGTTCTCGCCGCTTTTCTCTCTCTTTAGCGCGAAACTCTCTGATGGGTTTGGTCCAGCCCCAACTAGTCCAAACCCCGTCTCAGAGAGCAATCAAGCTGCTGTCTTGCCGTGACTTGCGAGAATTCGCCCGATGAGCTTGCTCGCCTGGTGCCCCGCGTTTCGAGAGAACATGGTTGCTCTAGCAAGCACTCCCTCAAAACCGGCGCCGTGAGAACCTCAACACGCCTTGACGGCTGGCCGATGTGATTCCTATGGACGGGACTCTATGGCAATGCCGGGGTGTTGCTGAGTATGCCTACTGCCCTCGATTGTTCTACTACATGACAGTCGAGGGGATCTTTCTGCCTAGTGCCGACACGGAGCACGGCGTCGGTGTTCATCGGCGTGTGGACCAGCCCAGTGCAGCAGCGCCGCAGGTGGCCAAGGCCAACGGCACGGGCAAGCAGATCGAGAAGCTGGAAGAAGCAGAAGACGATCCAGATCGCCCCCGCTCCATCAGAAGCTTGGCACTGACCAGCCAGCGCCTTGGCCTGACTGCAACGCTGGACTTGGCTGAAATCGAGGGCACGCAGGCGGTGCCCGTGGAGTATCGCAAGGGCCGGCCCAGGCACGACAGCCTCACAAGCACGAGGCCGGCGGACGAGATGATGGAGGAGCCGCAACTCCTGCAGACGCCTCACCCCTGGCCTACAGACCGCGTGCAACTCGGCCTTCAGGTGTTGCTGCTCGAAGAGGCCGGGTACACGGTACCGGAAGCTTACCTCTACTACGCGGCCGAGAAGCTGCGGTTACCCGTGCCCGTTGATGACGCTTTGCGACATGACGCACTTGCAGCGCTCGAAGCCGCCAAGCAGACAGCGGAAGGCCCGCGGCCTTCACCGTTGCTGAACGACCCCAAGTGCCCCAAGTGCTCGCTTCAGCCGATTTGTCTGCCCGACGAGATCAATCATCAGCGGATGGCGGCTGGCGCGGGGGGCGGGGCGGAGGAAGTGACGCCCCGAAAACTCTGGCCTCCGCGAGACGACGGCATTCATGTCATTCTTCAGCGGGAAGGCGTACGGGTTGGGGTACGCGGGCAATCTGTGCGGATCACCGACAAGAACGGCGAGGCAGTGCGTGAGTTCCCACTGGCGAACGTGGAGTCACTGGCGGTGCTCGGCGGCGTCCAGATATCGACACAGGCCTTGGTGGTCTTCGCCGATCAGGAGGTGCCGGTGGCGTTTCTTACCGCCGCGGGGCGATTGACGGCGATGATGGACCCGATGGGACCGACCAGCGCGGCCGTGCGGACGGCGCAGGTTCGCGTCCTGGACCTGCCGGAAAGAGCCCTGGAACTCGCGAGGGCCGTGACACTCGCCAAGATCGCCAATCAGCGAACGCTGCTCATGCGCAACCATGCAGACCTGCCATCGCGGGTTGCCGGCGATCTTCAGAACAGCGTAGACGCGGCGGAGAGAGCCACGTCGATAGATGAACTGCGCGGCCATGAGGGCAATGCCGCCGCCATCTACTTTGCCAACTTCGCCGGAATGTTCAAACAGGGAGTCCAGGAACTCGGTGCCCGCTTCGACGCCAACGGCCGCCAGCGGCGCCCACCGCTGGACCCGATCAACAGCATAATCTCGTTTGCGTACTCGATGCTTACGAACGAGTGCGTTGCGGCACTGCGCCTGGCGAGCCTGGAGCCCACAATCGGGTCGCTTCATGCAACGCGTCCGGGACGGCCGGCACTGGCACTCGACCTGATGGAACCGTTTCGGCCGCTGATCGCCGATTCCGTGGCGGTCTCGGCGATCAATCGCGGCGAATTGACGGAAGGGCATTTCCTCGACACTGCCTCCGGCTGCGCCATGACAGATGCGGGCCGCAAAGCATTCTTTTCCGCGTATGGCCGGCGGATGGACACGGAAGTGACGCACCCTGTGTTCGAATACCGCCTGTCCTACCGGCGCATGATCATGCTTCATGCCCGGCTTATCGCCGCTTGGCTGCTGGGCGAGGTGCCGACATTGGCGTTCCTGACGACACGGTGAACTATGCGGCGATGCTACCTGGTCTGCTACGACGTTCGCCACCCCAGACGCCTTCGTCGTGTCCACAAGCTCATGAAAGCCTACGGCGAGGCATGGCAGTACTCGGTGTTCTATTGCACGCTCAAAGGCATCGACCGCGTTCGCCTGGAGAATGAGCTTCGCGAGACAATGAACCTGAAAGAAGATCAAGTCTTGATCATTGATCTGGGTAGTAACGAAGACGCCGCTCGCCAGTCCGCCGCGATCCTCGGACCATCCCTTCCCGAAGCTGACAGCGGAACGGTAGTGGTGTGATGGCCCCAAGTGTCCATCGATCAGAATCGCGTCGGCCGACGCGACACGCCGTCGCCGGACTGGCCCAGCACGCGGCAGTTGTGTCCATCGATCAGGGTCGCGTCGGCCGACGCGACCATCGGCCACGAGCCGCTTGCAAATCCGGCTTGCCGTGTCCATCGATCAGGGT
>CAITIS010000016.1 GCA_903892515.1 uncultured Planctomycetota bacterium
AGAGTGTCCGAGGAACGACCGAGCCCCGAAGGGGCGGCACTTCCTCCTGGCGGTGCCGCCCCTTCGGGGCTCACCTCGTGTGGGGTCAATACCGGGGGCTCACGCCCCCGGCCACAATCGTCCCGCCCCGTTGGGGCTCAGACCAGTGCTGTGGCAGCTTGGGAGACCCCCTTCTTCCCTCTGCCCTCCGGCCTCCGACCTCTGGCCTCTGACCTCTGACCTCATGCCTGTCTTGCCTCAGGAATTCAGCCGCCAGACGAACATCGTCAGCATGCCGGCAAAGCCTACCCAGCAGAAATATGGCAGCATCAGCCATCCGGCCGGCCCCGAAAGCCCGAAGAACAGCCGGCACGTCACCAGGATGGCCAGCAGCAGCAGGCCCACGTCCACCGTCGCCAGGGCGAAGTTGTGCAGGCCGAAGAACAGCGGCGACCAGAGCATGTTCAGTGCCAGCTGGACGAAGAAGAAGAGCAAGGCCAGCTTCACCCCTGGCGCCGGCCGCTGAAGCCAAATGAGCCAACTCGCTACGCCCATGAAGATGTATAGCACGGTCCAGACCACCGGGAAAATCCACGCCGGCGGAATGAAGATGGGCATGTTGAGGCTGTGATACCAGTCGCCGGGGCCGGCGCTGGTAAGCCAGGCGATCACCAGGCCTGAGCCTAAGGTTGCGGTCAGAAACCCCGCCAAGCCAAGCGCATTTTTGGTATCCTGCCGCATTCGTTGCTTCCGTCGTTGTTTTGGCGCAAGATGGCCGCCAGCAGTACTATCGTCGATGAGCCGTCATAAAATTCCGCAAGACTCGTCGCCTGGGAGAATAATTTCGCATGCGGATGCAGCCGCCAATCGAAGCGCGATACACCGAGATGCCCGAGGACGAACTCGCCCGGCGAATCGCCGAATGCAAGGAACGCCTGGGCAGCCAACTGTGCATCCTGGGCCACCACTACCAACGCGACTCGGTGTTTCGCTTCGCCGATTTCACCGGCGACAGCCTGAAGCTCTCGCAGCGCTCGGCCGAGACCGCGGCGAAGTTCATCGTCTTTTGCGGCGTGCATTTCATGGCTGAATCCGCCGACATCCTGCGGCACGAGGGCCAGGTGGTGATCCTGCCGGACCTGTCGGCGGGTTGCTCGATGGCGGAAATGGCCGACGCCGAAGACGTCGAGGACGCCCTGCGGCTCATCGAACGCGTGTGCGACGAGGCCAACGTCATCCCCGTGACGTACGTGAACTCCACCGCCGACGTCAAGGCCCTGACGGGTCGATGGGGCGGAGCGTGCTGCACGTCGTCGAACGCGCGGAAGATGTTCGACTGGGCGCTGCGCAGCGAAGACCAGGGCGGCGCCGGCGCGGACAAGATTCTGGCCTTGCCCGATGAGCACCTGGCCCGCAATACCGCCTTTGCCATGGGCTACCAGGGCAGCGACTGCGTGGTGTACGACCCGCGCAAGACCGACGGCGGACTGTCCAAAGAGGCCATCCGCAAGGCCCGGTTCATCCTGTGGAAGGGCCATTGCTACGTTCACCAGAAATTCACCGTAGAGCAGGTGGACGCCGTGCGCGTGCAGACGCCGGGCATCCGCATCATCGTGCACCCCGAGTGCTCGCAGGCGGTGGTGCAGGCGGCCGATGAGTCAGGCTCGACCGAGCAGATCATTCGCGCCGTCTCGGCCTCGGCGCCGCTCAGCAAGTGGGCCATCGGCACGGAAGTGAACATGGTCCGCCGGCTGGCCGCCAACAACCCCGACAAGTTCGTGCGCGTGCTCTCGGACGCCCCGCCGCTGTGCGCCATGATGGACCGCATCGACCCGCCCCACCTGCTGTGGGTGCTGGAGGAACTCTGCCACGACAAGGTCGTCAACCGCATCAGCGTCCCGCCTGCCATCGCCGCCGATGCTAAAGTGGCGCTGGAGAGAATGCTGGAACAGAGCGGGACGTAGGTTGCGGCAAGGTCGTAGGTCATAGGTCGTAGGGCGTAGGGAAAGGGAAAGGCGGTAGGGTCCGCGGGTTCTTTCGCGCTGCTGCCGGGTGCCGTGGCCGCGGAGTCCAGCGGCCACGAGCGCGCCCACGAAAGAAAGGTGGGCCTCAGAAAAGAACCGTCGGCCCAGCCTACGCTTCCGCTGTCGCCGTCTCTCTTATGAGGATGAAGCAATGCCAAACATTCGCCTGCTGCTCAAGGAGTTTGTGACGCACGACGTCAAGCGGTTCATCTTCACCCGGCCCCAGGGCATGCAAGCCCAGGCCGGCCAGGCGTTCCTACTGGCCCAACCGGACAACCCCGACGACCAGCACCCGTTTTCCCCCGTCTCGTCGCGCGACGATGAGGTGCTGGAATTCCTCATCAAGTGCTATCCCGAGCACAAGGGCATGACGCTGTGGCTGCACCAGCTGCCCATCGGCACGGAGGTGCTGGCCGCTGCCGTCATGGGCGAGATCCACTATCGGGACAAGGGCGTGTTCGTCGCCGGCGGCACGGGCATCACGCCGTTCCTGGCCGTGATGCGCGAACTGGTCGTCACCGGCCAGGTCGAAGGCCACAGCCTGCTCTTTTCCAACCGGACGCGCGCCGACGTGATCCTCCAAAGCGAACTGGAAGCCTACTTCGGCCCGCGGGCGATCTTCACGCTGACGCGCGACCAGTGCGTCGGCTACGAAAGCCGGCACATCGACGCGGACTTCCTCAAGAAGGCCGTCTCGGACTTCGCCCAGAACTTCTATGTCTGCGGCCCCAGGAAATTTGTCCAGGACATCAATGACGCCCTGGTCTCTCTCGGCGCCAGCACGCCGAATCTGATTTTCGAGCGGTGAGGGCCGGCCGGCAAAGAGTGGCGGAGATTCAGAAGATGCACCCGGCGGCGATTTCCGGTATGAAACATCCTGTGCATCCCCTGCATGCCTGCTGGTAGTGTTGCCTGAAACGGAGATGGCCTTATGGACAATGCGGAAGAAGCAAACCTGGCGGAAAAACTTGCCGGCACGTTCATCGTTTTTGACGGCCCGGATGGCTGCGGCAAGAGCACGCAGATCAACATGCTGGCCGAACACCTGCGTTCGCTCGGCGGCCAGGTCGAAGTAGTGGCCGATCCCGGCAGCACGCCCATGGGCGAGAAGATTCGCGAGCTGCTGCTGTTGCGGCGTGAGGTGCCGCTGGGGGCGATGTGCGAAATGATGCTCTTCATGGCCAGCCGGGCCGAGCTGGTCGATGAGCGCGTCCGGCCGGCGCTGGCCCAAGGCAAGATCGTGCTGTGCGACCGCTTCATCTCCTCCACGGTGGCCTACCAGGGCGCCTTGGGCGTTGACGTCCGCACCATCATCGAGGTGGCCAACGTGGCTGTGGGCGGCGTCTGGCCCGACATCACCGTCATCCTCGACCTGCCCAGTCAGCAAGGCCTGGACCGCACCACCAAGCGGCGCGAAGGCACCGACGTAGAGGCCGACCGCATGGAGACCCGCACCCTGGAATATCACCAGGCCGTGCGCGAGCGATTCGCCTCGCTATGTAAGGACTACCCCGGCCAAGTCAGCTACGTCTCGGCCGGCGGCGACGTGCAAAAGGTCTTCGCCGACGTGCTGGCGGAACTGGGAACGTTCGGGGAGTTTGAGGAATAGACTCCGCCACGGGCGGTGGACTCCCCCCCGTCCGCAGAACCCCTCGCAAAAGCGCTCGGGAACCTGCGGACCCTACATCGAAAGGCCACAGCCGAGGGCGGCTGTGCTACGGGCCCAACTGTGCCGCGGACCCTACATTGAGGATGCGTGACCGCCATGCCTGAACTGCTTGACATCGTGGGCCAGGACGAAGCGCTGGGGCAATTGCAGCGGGCGCTGCAATCGGGCCGCCAGCCGCACGCATTCCTGTTTGCCGGACCCGAAGGCGTCGGCCGCGAGACTACCGCCATGCAACTGGCCAAGCTGCTGCTGTGCGAAGCGCCCGTAAAGCGGCCCAATTCCGGCCGGCTGGCAGAACTGCCGCAGGACGCCCCGCTGCTGGTGCCGTGCAATCGCTGCCCGTCGTGCGTGACCGCCAGCGCCGGCACGAACCCAAACTTGATCCTCATCTTCAAGGAACTGGCCCGTTTCCACGACGACGCGGGCGTTCGCCGCCGCAAGATGCAGGAGCTTGGCCTGGCCGTCATTCAGCGCTTCCTGATCGCCCCGGCCCACATGACCAGCTTCGGCGGGCGCGGGCGCGTGTTCATCGTCCGCCAGGCCGAACTCATGAGCGTCGAGGCCCAGAACGCCCTGCTCAAAACGCTCGAAGAGCCGCCCGCCCAGGTCACCATCATCCTGCTTTCCACCAGCGTGGAAGAACTGCTGCCCACCACCCGCAGCCGCTGCCAGGTCGTCCGCTTCCACGCCCTGCCCATCGACTTTGTGGCCAAGCGGCTGGAGGCTTCCGGCGTGTCGGCCGAGGAGGCCCGCTTCTGGGCGGCCATGACCGGCGGCTCGCTGGGCCAAAGCCTGCACGCCAGCCAGAACAAGCTGTTCGCCTTCAAGCGCGACCTGGTCGGGGCGCTGGCCGGGCTGTCGGAAGCCAAGGCCACCGACCTGGCCGAGTTGCTCGTGCGAGCCATGGGCGAACAGGCCGAGCGGCTCACCAAGGCCGCCAAGACGCAGGATAAGACCGCCGACAAGGCCAGCGGCGACGCCGAAGACGAGGAAGAAGGCGAAGATTCCAACCTGGCCGCCACGCTGGCCAACCGGCTGGCCGGACAGACGATTCTTTCGCTGCTGGTCAGCGTCTACCGCGACGCCCTGCACGTGGCCACGGGCGCGGACGCGTCAACTGGCGCCGGGTGCCATGGTCAGCCCGTACTCGCGGCTGGCCATGCGAGCGCCGAAAACACCACTCAAGCCGTCACCCCGGCATCAGCATCTACGCATGGCCAGGCTAAACGACAGCCTGACCATGGCACCCCAGGCCCAGCCACGCCACTGATCCACGCCGACCAGAAAACGCTGATCGGGACGATTGCCCGCCGCTCCTCGCCGCTGGCCCTGGCCGAACTGCTGGGGCAATTGGCCCTCTACGAGGAAATGCTCTGGCGCAACGTCAACATCAAGCTGCTGTGGGACAACGTAGCCCTGACCTGTGCGGCCACGCCGGCGTAAAGGGGGGATCGAAGCGTAGGGTCCGCAGGTTCTTTCGCGCTGTTGCGAAAGGTTCTGCGGACGGGCCCGGTGCCATGGTCAGCCCTGTCTTTGGGCTGGCCATGCGTCGACCGGGGACTAACATGGCGATGGCGATATGGGAATTGCTTACACATGGCCAGACCTGGACAACGGCCTGGCCATGGCACCCGGCACCCAACGCCGTCAACCCTGCGGCGTTGCATGGGGCCTGGCCTTTCCCCCAGAAACGCGTAAAGGCATGGCACTTGGCCACGCCTTCTCCCCGACAGACTACATGGCCAGCCCAAAGCATGGGCTGACCATGGCACCCTGACCCAACCCAGGTGCTTACCAAGCCGTTTGAGCGACAGAGGCACAGGGCGTCAGCTTGCCGCTGACCGTGTTGAAGAACCAGCCGCCCGTGGCACTGGCCGCAGTGGGATCGGTGTTTCCGAACTCCACCGTCTGGCCGATCGCCGCCGTCGTCGAATTCGGGTTCGTCGGGAACTTCTGCAGATACGGGCCACACACGCCGGCCGCATTGATCGCGCCGTCGGCATCGGTCTTGCTGGTCAGGCGCGCCACGAAGTTGGCCGTATCGTCGGCACCGGTGGCGTCCATGCTGGGCAACAGGGCGGTGTGCTGCACCTTGTACAACTCGATGGCGCCACGCACCGTCTGCAAGTCCGACTGCACGGAGGAGTTCCGCGCATCGCTGGCCGCATCGGTGAACTGCGGAATCACAATTGCAGCCAGAATGCCTAAAATTACGACCACGATCAGAATCTCAACCAGGGTGAAGCCAGATCCTTTCATCGCAAAACCTCCAAATTGGCCGGCGCTGGGAACCCGCACCGCGCGGGAGCCCAAACTCGACACAGTACTCTCAAAACACCTTTCCACCGCTGTCGGCGGCTCTGACCTTGCCTGCTCTGTCCAGCACCCGCAAATCACCGCAACGATACTTCAACCATACGATATGACCTCTGGCGCAACCAACGACTCGCCATGACTTTCGATGAATGACGCTAGGGTCCTTCCAGTCAGAATCGTCGCCGTTCGCAACCTGTGAAAACTTCGATTCTTATGGGGCATGATTGCGAAGGCCTAGCTCTCCGACCTCCCGGTGGCGACAACCCCGCGCGCTGGGCCGCGCCGGCAATGGCCCTGATCGAATCACAAAAAGCACGCACGCCGGCCGGGAGATTCGGCCGTAATGATCGCTCTTGTGCGCAGCGAGGTGCGCCCGGGTTCTTCTATAGATGTACCCTCCGGCCATGTGGGGCCGGGGGAGGCGTTTCACAAGTGAAGAGCGAGCTACGCGAATGAAGAAGACACACAGCACACTGCGCGGCTGTGCGCATGGGGTGCGCTCGTGGGCTATACCGCAGCGGAAGACACATGGTCAAATCCGCAAGACTCTGACAGCCAGCATGCTGCGGCGTTTTGCCTGCGTGCCAAACTGTTCCGAACGGTTCCAATTCGTTCCGTTTCGTTCCGTTTGGTTCCGCTTGGTTCCGTTTGGTTCCGAACCGTTCCGCCTGGTTCCGATTCGGGTCGGTTTGAGCCTTCGACGTCTGGCATAGGTAGAGCCGCAAGACGGCGCGGCTCAACCTATGGCACCCATGCTCAACCTATGGCACCCATGTTCAACCTATGGCACCCATGCTCAACCTGTCGCACCCATTCGCGTGTCATCGTGGCCGCTGGACTCCGCGGCCACGGCACCCTGGGACCACCGACACAGCCGGGGGCGGCTGTGCTACGCGTGCCACAAGTTGCACGCCCTACGGTCGGGAACTTCTTTCTGCCCCCGCGGCCGGGTACACTGTTTACCTGATCCACCGATGTACGGGTCAACTGATTAACGGACCAACTCATTCACCACTTTTGAGGTTGTTATGTGGACCAAGCCTTACGGCCGAACCGGTAAGAATGTCAGCGTCATCAGCTTTGGCGGCATGCGATTTCCCGAGCCCGCCAACATCGCCAAGTCGGCGGAGCTGGTGCTGTACGCCCACGCCAAGGGCATCAATTACTTCGACACCGCCCCGTACTACTGCGAGGACAAGAGCGAAGACATCATGGGCGCGGCCTTCAAGCAGATGCCGCGTTCGAGCTTCTACTGCTCCAGCAAGTGCGGCGAGGCCGACGGGGCCGTGTTCCGTGCCAGCATCGAAAGTTCGCTGAAGCGGCTCAACGTCGAGCAGATCGACTTCTTCCACATCTGGTGCCTGGTGCATCCGACGGACTGGGAGGCGCGGAAAAAGGGCGGCGCGGTGGCGGCGGCGCTGAAGGCCAAGGAAGAAGGCTTGATCGGCCACGTGGTCACGTCGGCGCATCTCAACGGCACCGACATCGGCAAGGTGGTCGATGAGGGCACCGTCGAAGGCCTGACCATCGGCTATAACGCCCTGAACTTCCCCTTCCGCGGCGAGGCGCTCGAGGCCGCCAGCCGGGCGAAGGTTGGCGTAGTCACAATGAACCCGCTGGGCGGCGGGCTGATCCCCAACAATGCCGCCCGGCTGGAGTTTCTCAAGGGCCCCAACGACGCCAGCGTGGTCGAGGCGGCCTTGCGCTTCAACGTCTCCCAGCCGGCCATCACGTCGGCGCTGGTGGGCTTTGCCAACACCCAGCAGATCGATGAAGCGGTGTCGGCGGTAGCGAACTTTAAGCCGTATCCGCCGCAGCACATTGAGCAGCTCAAGGCGCATATTCGCGGCAGTTTCGATGGTTTCTGCACTGGCTGCGGGTATTGCCTGCCGTGCCCGTCGGAGGTGCCGATCCCGCGGCTGATGGAGGCCTTCAATTGCTCGCTGCTGGACCAGGGCGACGCCAGCCTGCTGTCGCGGCTGAGCGATCACTGGGGCGTCGGGCCCGATGCGGCCCTGGCCTGCACCGAGTGCGGCCTGTGCGAAGGGCGCTGCACGCAACACCTGCCCATCCGCGACCGACTCAAGCACATCGGCACGCTGAAGCAGTAGAGGAAGAAAAGGAAGGCAGGACGCCGCGGTTGGCACGGGTCAGGTGCCATGCTTCCGCGCCGTGGTTGTATGCGGAAGCATGCGTCGAGCTTGCCACCGAGATAAGTAGGGTCCGCAGGTTCCTTCGCGCCGTTGCGAAGGGTTCTGCGGACGGGCACTGTCGGTCCTCTCGTCCGCAAGACCTCTCGCAACTGCGCTCGAGAACTTGCGGACCCTACTTGTTGTCCGACAGTTACCGCGATGCCTCGTCGATGTTCCAGCGGACCTTGTAGATCGCGGGGTAGGGCAGTTTGACGGAGCCCGTGGGCAGGCAACTTAGCCCAGAGGCAAAGTTGCCGGTGGTGGCCTGGGTGTAAATCACACGGCCCGAGCCGGGATCGCGGCTGATGCTCTTGACGTCAGCAGCGTTCTCCAGGCCCGGCAGAGGCTTGAAAGTGCCGTCACGAGTGTCGAACAGGCAGCAGCCTTTGTACATGCTGATGGCCAAGTGGGCTTCGTCAAACCGCGACAGGTCGTGGCCGCCGTCGCCAGGCAGCTTCCAGCGCGTCACGACCTCGGCCGATATGGACTTGCCGGCGACATCGACCAGTCGCAGCTTCAGCAGTTCCGACTCGCCCAGGGCGTACAGCACGCGTGACTGGCCGTCCCACACGACACCGTGGGCCCAGGGAAGTTCCGTCGACCACGCCGGGCGAGCGTCCAGCTCGGCTCGGGCCGGGAAGTCCTTGCCCAAGTCGTACAGGGCGACTTGGCCTTTCTCGCCGGAAACGGCGACGGCGAGGAACCGGCCATCGATCAGCTCCAGGCTGTGGGCGTTCTTGGCCTGGGTGTAGAAGAGGCATTTCTTGTCGGAGCGTCGGATGACAGCGGCCGCGCCGTTCCAGGAGCTTGACACCAGCACGCACGAACCGCCCAGCGCGGGTTTGCACTCGTCGTAGCCGCGGAACAGGCCCTTATGTTCGGGTGGAATCTCCGGCGAATCCGCCGCCCGCCACGACCAGACCGTTTCGCCGGCCTGGCAGCGAACCGAGTCTATATTGACGAGGAACACGCCCTGATCCTCAACACACACGTACGCCGGCTTGACCTGCACAGAAGGGCTCTTCCCGCACCCCGAACTCAGCAGGCACAGGCCCGCCAGTACGAACAGGCTCTTCCAACAAGTGCCGCAATTCAATGAGGCAAGCTTCAGCGACATGGGATTCTCCAAGCCAAGCCCACCTTCTGCGGGCATCGGTCAGACGCCAGCGTATTGGCGGCAGCCTCCCGCTGTCAAGGCCAGTCGGCGGCGGCTACCGCGGCGAATCGTCAACGTTCCACCGGGTCTTGTAGATCGTGGTGTACGGCAGCGCGATGAAGCCTTGCGGCAGGCAGCTCAGGCCGGAGGTGAAATTGTGTTCGTCGCCCGGGGTGTAGAGCACCACCCCCGAAGCGGGATCACGGCTGATGCTCTTGACGTGCTGGACGTTCTCCAGGCCCGGCAGAGGCGTGAAGCTGCCGTCGCGAATGTCGAACAGGTGGCAGCCTGGGTCGGTGCTGATGGCCAGGTGCTCGTGGTCGAACCAGGACAGGTTGTGTCCGCTGGGGCCAGGCAGCGCCCAGCGCGTGACGACTTCGGCCGATATGGATCTGCCGGCGGAAGTCGCCAGCCGCAGCTTCAGCAGTTCATCGCCGCCCAGTGCGTACAGCACGCGTTGCCTCCCGTCCCAGACGACCCCGTGGCCGCAGGGCAGGTCCAGCGCCCACGCCGGCTGGGCGTCCAGCACGGGGCAAGTGGCGAATTGCTCGCCCAGGTCATACAGGCGAACCTGCCCGTCCTCGTTGGAGGTGGCCACGGCCATGAACCGGCCGTCGATCAACTCCAGGCTGTGGGCGCCCTTGTTCTGGGCGTAGAAGAGGCACTTCTTGTCGGCTTGGCGGATCAGAGCGGCGGCGCCGTGCCAGGAACTCGACACCAGTACGCACGAGCCGTCCAGCGCGGGCTTGCACTCGTCGTAGCCTCGGAACAGGCCCTTGTGCTCGGCTGGGATTTCGGGGGAATCCGCCGCCCGCCACGACCAGACCGTCTCGCTGGCCTGGCATCGAACGAGATCAATACTGACGAGAAACACGCCCTGTTCTTCGGCACAGAAGTACGCTTGTTGGGTTTGCATAGTCGAACTCTCGCTCGGTTGGGTGCCATGCTTCCGCGCCGTTGTCGTATGCGGAAGCATGTGGACGATACCGCCAGTGAGTCTCGCATGCTTCTGCAACGGCGCAGAAGCATGGCACCTGACCTGGTCATCGTCAAGCGTGGCCGCTGGACACCGCGGCCACGGCACCCGGCGCAGAAGCATGCCCACCCGGCATGGCACCCAGCGCCCGGCCGCGCTACTTTCGCCGCCGCAGCATGGCCAAGCCGCCCATGGCCAGCACGGCGAGTGTGGCCGGTTCGGGAACGGTCTGGCCGAAATTCAGTTCCAGGTTAACGTAATCCTGGAAGTTCACCACGCCGTCGCCGGTGGAGTCGCCCTGCTGCCAGGTCGCGCCAGTCTTGCCGAAGTTGCCTTCCAGGACGATGTAGTCCTTGAAATCGACGATGCTATCGCCGCTGGCGTCGCTGACGGGCAGCACCTGGAGATAGAATTGCTCCATGCCGTGGATGCCGGGCACCGTGCTCAGCACGCCGGTCTGGAAGAACATCTCGTAGTAGTCCGGCAGCGTGCTGGGATTGACCCCGATGGTGTACGTGAAGGTGCGCGGGACGTCAAACGTGTACTTGGGCGTGACGTAGTAGTTGGGCGTTTGGGACGAGAGCTTCGTCCAGGTGGTGTCAGCCCTGAAGACCAGGCTATTGCCGCCAACCACGCCGGTCTGGCCAAAGTCGCCCAGGTCGGTGGCGTAGGCATTGCCGGCGGCCAGCCCATTCACTTCGACGGTAAGAGTGGCCGTACCGCCGCGGGGAACCTGGTACACCTTCAGCGTCCCCAGGTCGGTCTTGCCCGCCATTTCCTTGGGGTCGGCCGTCAGCGTGAAGTTCTTGACCGTGGTCACGCCGGGGGCGTAGCCCATGTGATTATGGCAGGCGCCGCAATTGGCACCCGAACCCGGATGCCCCAGCGACACGTGGCAGAGAAATGACACAACCAAAGCTATCACACACGCACGCATGCCGTCTCCGTCCATAACTCTAAGGGCAAGATGACGTCGGTTACACATTTCGGCTCGTGTGGATGATTCTACCACGCTTCGCCAAATCGACAACCCCAATCCCAGCGGTACGCCATAGCAAACCGAAGCGTTATTGTCGTTTGGGGCGTCCTCCGGTATCATGGACGCCACTAGAGCTACGAGCCGGTTTCATAACGGTGGCACGTCCGCCTTTGGGCGACGCTGCCAAGAGACCGCACAGCCAGGCGGCTGTGTCGCCGGTCTATCCAGTTATGAAACCGGCTCGAAGGAACTGCCCATGTGCGCTAAAGAGTACTCCGGCCAACTGGTAGCCCCGACCAAGGCGACGTTTGCGGTGGTCGTGGCCCGCTTCAACGAATTCATCAGCTCCAAGCTGCTGGGCGGAGCCATGGACGCCTTCACCCGTCACGGCGTGGACATGGCCAACGTCGAGGTCGCCTGGGTGCCGGGGAGTTTCGAAATCCCCGTCGTGGCCCAGCGCCTGGCGTGCAGCGGCAAGTACGCCGCCGTGGTGTGCTTAGGGGCCGTCATTCGCGGCGGCACCGATCACTACCAGTACGTGGCCGCGGAAGTCAGCAAGGGCGTGGCGTCGGCTTCGCTGGCCAGCGGCGTGCCCTGCATCTTTGGCGTACTGACGTGCGATACCGTCGAGCAGGCTGTGGAACGCGCCGGCACCAAGGCCGGCAACAAGGGCTTTGACGCAGCCGTGGCGGCGATCGAGATGGCCAACCTGATGTCCCAGCTTCCTGAAGTCTGCTAGTGGCGCCTGCGGTTGATTATCATCGGGTGCGTCGCTTGGCCCTGCAGGGGCTGTGCAGCCTGGACGTGCAGGGCGAAAAGGCCGTGGACCTGGTCTTGCAGTTCATCGACGAGAGCCGCGAGAACGAAGAGATCCTCGCCCAGGCCCGGCACTGGCTGCTGTGCGCCTACCACGAGCGCGACGAGGCCGACGCCCTGCTGGTCAGCCAGGCCCAGCACTGGAACGTCGCCCGCATGGCCCTGGTGGACCGCAACATCCTGCGGCTGGCAGTGTGGGAACTCCGCACGCAAAACACGCCCAAGAGCGTCATCATCAACGAGGCGATCCAGATCGCCAAGGAGTTCGCCTCGGCCGAGAGCCCGCGCTTCATCAACGGCGTGCTCGATGCGGTAGCCAGACTCCTCCGCGGCGAAGCGAGCACAGATTAGCAGGGATACAGGGGATGCATGGGATAAAAGACATTCAGGAATTAAGGGGAGAAGCATGTCAATCGGCGTGCATGAGGACATTACTGAGCGGATACTCAAGTGTGCATTTCGCGTTCAGAATACGCTGGGCTGCGGATTCCTTGAGAAGGTGTACGAAAACGCGTTGACGGTGGCGCTTTCCAAGGATGGCCTTCAAGCCAGGGCCCAGGTGCCGCTCCGCGTGCACTTCGATGAAGTCCTGGTCGGCGAGTATTGTGCCGATGTCATTGTCGCCGATTCAGTAATCGTGGAGGTCAAGGCCACCGAACTGAACGCACCGGTCCACGTTGCCCAAATACTGAACTACCTGAAAGCAACCGGCTTGCCCGTTGGAATGCTGCTTAACTTCGGCCAGCCGAAACTGTACTATCGCCGTTTGTCGTTGAAAAACTAGGTCTTTATCCCGTGCATCCCCTGCATCCCTGCTAAAAACATGATTGAAAACGAAACACAACTTGAAGAGCTGCTCAGCCGGCCGGACGAACGTGTGGTGGAACTCTTTGCCCGCCTGAAGGGCCCCTTGGCCATCCTGGGCGCCGGCGGGAAGATCGGGCCGTCGCTGGCGCGCATGGCCTGCCGGGCACGCGACCAGGCGGGCTCGAAGCAGGAAGTCTTCGTGGTCAGCCGCTTCTCCAACGCCGCGGCCAAGGCCGAACTGGAGAGTTGCGGGGCTCGGGCCATTTCAGCCGACCTGATGGACGAGGCCGCCGTGGCTGCCCTGCCCGACGCCGCCCACGTCATCTACATGATCGGCCAGAAGTTCGGCACCCAGTCTAACCCCTCGCTGACATGGGCGGTCAACGCCCTCATCCCGGCGTATGCCTCGCGGCGGTATCGCCATGCCGGCATCGTCGCCTACTCCACTGGCTGCGTGTACGACTTCGCCCCGGTCGCATCGGCCGGCTCGCGCGAGGGCGACCCGCTGACGCCCATCGGCGAGTATTCCAACGCTTGCGTCGCCCGCGAGCGGATCTTCGAGCACTTTTCCGCCCTGAACCAGACGCCCATGGTAATGGTGCGGCTGTGCTACGCCGTCGATCTCCGCTACGGCGTGCTGGTGGACCTGGCCACGGACATCCAGGCCGGGCGCGAGATCAACGTGGGCATGGGCTACTTCAACGTCATCTGGCAAGGCGACGCCAACCGCATGACGCTGCGGATGCTCGACCATGTGGCCGTGCCCGCTAAGCCGATGAACCTCACCGGCCCGGCCAAGCTGAGCCTGCGCGAAACCGCCCTGACCATGGGCCGATTGATGGGCAAGCCCGTGCGGATCGCCGGCCAGGAAGCCCCGACGGCGCTGCTCAACGACGCCTCGCGGACATTTGAGATCATGGGCCGGCCCGAAGTCTCCGAAGCGCAGTTGATCGAATGGACGGCCAATTGGATCGCTTGCGGCGGCAAGACACTGAACAAGCCCACGCACTTCCAGACGCGCGACGGGAAATACTAGCGGACGGAAGAGGCCGTTGAACCACGGAGAACACGGAGACCACGGAGTAAAGGCGATATCAGATATTCGATATCAGGAACAGCGGCTGCGCGGCCCTGTGCCCGTCCCTCCTAATATCTAATATCGAATATCGAATCCCGCTTCTCATGAGGATCGCATGGCGACTACGACACCCGATTGGGTCATAACGAAGCTTCAGCAGGGCACGATCATTCCGGCCCATCCGCTGGCGCTGGACGACGAGGGCCGCTTTGACGCGGTGCATCAGCGGGCGCTAAGCCGGTACTACGCTGCGGCCGGGGCGGGCGGGCTGGCCGTGGGCGTGCACACCACGCAGTTCGCCATTCGCGACCCGGCCATCAACCTGTACGTGCCAGTGCTGCAAACCGCCCAGAAGGTTCTGGACGAACTCGACCAGGCCGGGCAGCAACTCATCCGCGTGGCGGGCGTGTGCGGCCAGACCGCCCAGGCGGTGCGCGAGGCCAAGACGGCCGGCGACCTGGGCTATCACATCGGCTTACTCTCGCTGGCGGCCATGAAGCAGGCCGACGATGCCGAATTGCTGCGGCACTGCCAGGCGGTGGCCAAAGAGATTCCGCTGATGGGCTTTTATCTCCAACCGGCCGTCGGCGGCAGGCGGCTGTCGTTCGAGTTCTGGCGGCGCTTCGCGGAGATCCCCAACGTGCTGGCCATCAAGATGGCCCCCTTCAACCGTTACCAGACGCTGGACGTGATCCGCGGCGTGGCGGAATCGGCCCGGGCCGGCCAAGTCGCCCTGTACACCGGCAACGATGACAACATTGTGGCCGACCTGCTGACGCGGTACGAGTTGCCCACGGCCGCAGGCGTGCGGGCGCAGCGGATGGTCGGCGGGCTGCTGGGCCACTGGGCGGTGTGGACGAAACGCGCGGCGGAGATCTTCGAGCAGATTCGCTCGGTAGCGGTCTTCGAGCCGGCCATTCCCAGCGAGCTGCTTTCGCTGGGCGTGCAGGTCACCGACTCCAACGCGGCCATCTTCGACGTGGCCAACGGCTTCGCCGGCTGCATCGCGGGCATTCAGTACGTGCTGTGGCGGCAAGGCCTGCTGGGCTCGATGCGCTGCCTCGAAGCCCGCGAACAACTCTCCCCCGGCCAGCAGGACGAAATCGAACGCGTCCGCCGCCAATACCCGCACCTGATCGACGACGACTTCGTGCGGCAACACCTGGCGGATTGGCTGAGCTGATTGGGACAGATATTGGATATCAGATAGCAGATATCAGGAAAGACAGCAGCGTCCGCCTGGCGCCGTTTCCCGCTGTTCCTAATATCTAATATCGAATATCGAATATCTAATCCCTCCGTTGCTCTTCTCAGAAGTTTTCCGGCGGCGGGGCCAGCTTGTTCAGCCGGCAGAACTCTTCCAGGTCGCGGCAGTTGTTCACGTCCAGCATGGTGACGTAGCCACCCAGGCCGTAGATGCGCCAGCATTGCTTGGCGTCGATGTACACGGGGTTGTCGCCGGATTCTCCGCCTGGGCCCACCGCGGCTGGGTGAGCGGCGTCATTGAACGCCAGCGTGTCGCAGCGGCGGCACACGATGCGCGGCAGCTCCGCCCCGACGGGCGCCTTGCCACAGATGCTGCACCGCGTGATGTCGTCCCTATTTCGTGCCAAGCTAGATGACACTCATCGTCATATCGCCCGGCACGATCGGCTTGGCGTCGCTCTTGTTGGGCCAGGTGTAGCTCAGGCCGGAACTGACATAACTGAACTTCGTCAGCTTGTGCGTGGCGATGCCCCAAGCCGTCCCGTTGGCCGGTGCGGCGTAGCGGAGGCTCACGGGCCCGACCGCATAGGCCGAGACCAACGGGTGAATGACGCTGTAGCCGGTGCTGGAAACCTTGCCGGTGATCTTCACCGACGCGATCGACGCCTGCACGCCAAACGACGTCGGCAAATCCGTCGCGGCCAGGTCCAGCCCGGCAAAGAGCAAGCTCGAATCGATCCCAGCCGCGGTCACCGCGCCGATCTTGCCGGCGGCGCGAATCTTGCTGTCGCGAATCCAGCCGCCCACCGTCAGAGAGCCCAGGTCGGATATCTTGGCACTGAAGGGCAGGCTAAGCGTCAGGTCGTTGCTCAGGTCGCCACCTATCTTCAGCGAGGTGATCTTCTCAGCCGACCAGGCGCCGCTCACGCTGCCGCTGACGGTTACCGCGCCGATGGCGTGATCGATCGTCAGGTTCGGCGCAAAATTGCCCACGATGGCCGGCGAGCCGACGGCGGCCTTCTTGCCCTTGACGGTGATGCTGCCGATAGCGCCGGCCAAGAGGGCGTCAGGCGTCGTGCCGGGCTCGTCGTCCCAGGCCACGGCCGAAAGCGACTTGAGCAACAGATGATTGGCGTCCAGCGTGACGTTGCGGACGTAGCCCAGGCTCACCGTCGTTCGCAGCGCAGGACTCACCACCAACAGCGGGTCGGAGTACAGCAGCAGCGGCTGGTCGGTCGCGTAGTCGAGCCGGCCCAACTTCAGCACGGCGATACCGCCGCTGACATCGACCAGCCCGGCCACGTCCAGCGCCGCGCCTGAAATCGTGTTGATGTGCCCAAGCACCGTCAAGTTGCCGATGCCGACGTGCACGCTCGCCAGCGCGGTGGCGGTGAAGATGGACTTGACGCCCGTGTCATACAGCGTCAGATCACCCAGGCCGCTGCCGGCGGATACCACGCCATAGCCGCCGGTCAGGCCGAAGGTGACGGCATGAGCCGAGGCGTCATGCAGCGTAAGTTTGACGTTCTTTCGGCCGGCGAACGTGCCAAACTGCCACACCAGTTCGTGGGCATCGGCGGCGGTGAAGCTGTTGTTGGTGTCGTCGGACTCGTCGATCACGTTGGTGGTATCGACCTTGACTTCAAAGTGCCACTGCCCTGCCGGCAGGGCGTCGGTCAGCTTGATCGGCGCCGAGACCGCCACCGAAGCGCCCGACGAGCCCGCGGGGGCCAGGCTGATGCTCTTGACCAGCGTCGTCAGCTTAACGTCGGCATGCGGCGTGGAGGCATCGGCCACCGCCCACACTTCGATGTTGATCTTGCCCACGGCCGTGATCGTGCCGGTGTTCTTGACCGTGAAAGTCACCGATCCCGAGTCGCCAGGCACCATCAGGCCGGCAAAGGTCGTCTTGGTGATCTGGGTTTGCAGGTCGGGCTCGCCCACGATCAGCTTGACGACGTTGCCCCAGTTGTTGCCTTCCTTGCCCTCGGTGATCTTCTCGCCCGAGTCGGCCAGGATGTTGAAGTAGTAGACGCCCGGTGCGTCCGGGGCCGTGAGCGTCCGCACAGTCTTGTTCGTCTTGCCGGCGCCCAGGCTGGCGATGGTGTAGCTGTCCAAGAGCGTGTCGTCGGTCGTCACCGTGCTGCTCGAACCGATGTAGAGCGAAACCGTGAAGCTCTGCGTATCGCCCAGCGCCCCGACGTTGGCGACCGGTGGCGTGAAGGTAAACGTGGTCCCCGGTCGGCTGTACAGAACCTTCTTGGCAGCGTTGGGCACGGTCAGGTCGATCTGCGGCGGCGGGTTGGTTGTGTCGAGATCCCGCTGCACGTTCCTGCCGCTGACCACGACGGTGGGGATGAGATACTGCTGCGTCAGATCCCCGCCGGAAAAGACCAGGTTGTAACTACCGTCGGGCACTTGCAGGCTGTACCCGCCTGAGGACCAGGCCGTGGTGGTTCGGGTGACCGAGCCATCGATGCTGGTGGCCGTCACCGTAATGCCGCCGCCGATGCCTTCGCCCGGCGTGTAGAACAAGTCGGCGTTCAAGTCGGTGTAGGCGGCGCCGGTGATGAACGATTCTCCGCTCTCTAAGCCGAAGTCCAGCGTCGTGACGATGGCCGGCTTGCCGGCGAACAATGAGGTCGGGGCGATGGCGATGCCGACTTCCTTGAAATGGTCGTCCATCATGTTCAGCCGACGCGCCAGATTGCTGGTGTCGATGAACATATCCTTCAGCAGGGCAATGGTCCCGCTGGTCAGGTCGAACTGCTGGGGCAACGTAACAGGAACGGCCATCCAGTCGATGTTCTCGCCGGTGTTGCCCGCGGGCAGAGTGGGCAGAACCGTGTGCATGCGAGCGCCGGAACTCAAGGCCGCGTACGGACCGGTGCTCTCGACCGTGGAAAAGACGTTATTCGCGATCATCCACTGGTCGTGATTCAAGGCCGTGAACACCAGCGAGGGGTTGAACGCCAGCGGCTGCTTGGCATCGGTGGTGATCGTGCCGGAGGGCAGCCCGGAGTTCAGATCCTTGCCATAGCTGGTGGCGGCGGCGGCCGGGTGGGCCCGCACATAGTTCAGCACCTGCAGCATGTACTGGGCGTATTGGGTCGGATCGGCCGTCGTGACGCCGTCCAGTAATAGACGAGGCTCCAGCGATTCCAATTGGCAGGACAGGCTTGGCCGGCGTTTCATGAAGACACCTCTGCGGGCGCTGCCCCAGCGGCATTCGGGGCGGCGGTTCATCAACTGCGTTGCACCTTACATCGAGGCGCAAACACTATACCATCGCCGCCCACGCCTGGCAACGGCCCGCTCTTATGCTATCGGCACGTGGCCGGGCGGAGGTTTGCGATCTTCGGTTGTGGATTTGAAAGACTATACACGGAAGCAGGGCGTGCAACTGGTTGCACGCGATCCGTTCTGTGTTGAAGCCCCGGCATTGCCAGGACAGAGTCTCCGGCGGCATGACAGCAATCTCGCCTGCAACGCGGGCGGGCTTTGTTGCCAGAGGCAGTAGAGATTCCGGACCTCTCGCAGTACAATTCAGCCCTGTCCAGCGGTTTCTCAACGTCAGGATACCGAATTGGGGAAAACCCAGTGAGTGAATGCGGCGGCGATGCTCTTCAGGTCGATTCGGATCGCAGTTCGAACCCGGTGCGGAAGAAAGCCATTCTGGCCCTTGCACTGGTGGCCGTAGCCGGGCTGCTGGCCTACGGGCCCGCGATGGGAGGGGCCTTCATTTGGGACGACGACGCCCATGTCGGCATCAACGCCCACCTGGGCGGGCTGCGCGGGCTTGCGGCAATCTGGACTGACCCATCGGCCACCCAGCAGTACTATCCGTTAACTCAGACGGTCTTCTGGCTTGAGTACCAATTGTGGGGCCCCGCCCCGCTGGGCTATCACGTTGTGAACATCCTGCTGCACCTGGGCGTGGCGTACACCCTGTGGGTAGCGCTTAAACGTCTGGAAGCGCCGGGCGCGCTGGCGGTGGCGGCCATCTTCGCCCTGCACCCCGTTAACGTCGAGTCGGTGGCATGGATCAGCGAGTTGAAGAACACGCTCTCGGGGCTCTTTTACCTGCTGGCGCTGCTGCAACTGCTTTCATTCTGCGAGGTCCATGAACCAGCGCGATGGCGGCACTTCACATGGGGCTGCGTGTTCTTCGCCTGCGCGCTGTTCAGCAAGACCGTGACGGCCACCTTGCCGGCGGTGGTCATCCTGCTGCTCTGGTGGAAGCGGCCACGGCTGAGCTGGCTGGACATTCGCCGCGACGTGCTGCCATTGTTGGCCCTGTGCACTGTGGGCGCCGGGATGGGATTGCTGACAGCCTGGCTGGAAAAGGCACACGTCGGCGCCAGCGGCGCGGAGTTTTCGCTCAGTCTCGTTGAGCGGCTGCTCGTAGCCGGGCGTGCGGTCTGGTTTTACATCGGCAAGGTGTTCTGGCCCTGGCCGCTCACATTTATATATCCGCGCTGGCAGCTTGACCCGTCCATCTGGTGGCAGAGGCTGCTCCCAATTGCGCTCGTGCTGGCCATCCTGTTACTCCTGCTGCTGCGCCGGCGGATCGGCAAGGCGCCGCTGGTCGCGGTGCTGTTCTTTATCGGCACGCTGGTGCCGGCTTTGGGCTTCTTCAACGTCTTTCCGATGCGATACTCTTTCGTGGCGGATCACTTTCAATACCTGGCCAGCATCGGAATCATCGCGCTGGCCGTAGGCACTGCGCAACATCTGGCGGCGAGATGGGGATCGGCGGGTGACAAGGCCGGGGCAATTGTTCTGGTGGCGGTGCTGGCGGCACTGGGGACCGTGACTTGGCGTCAGGCGCACATCTACCAGGACCCCGATACCCTGTGGAACGACACGCTGGCAAAGAATCCCCAGTGCTGGCTAGCCTATGAGCACCTGGGCATCGCCCGGGCCACGCATGGCGATGTCGCCGGCGGCATCGAGTA
This sequence comes from uncultured Planctomycetota bacterium, assembly GCA_903892515.1. Taxonomy (GTDB): domain Bacteria; phylum Planctomycetota; class Phycisphaerae; order SM23-33; family SM23-33; genus CAITIS01. Next base: position 20,157 of record CAITIS010000016.1, read on the forward strand.
CTTCCGGCGGTCCCTGGCGATCTGGCCGCAACACCCGGAAGGGCACTACAGCCTGGCCCGCGCATTGCGGCTGGAGCCCAAGCCCAACGTGGGCGAGGCAATCAAGGAATACCGCGAGGCCCTCCGCCTGAGCCCAAACTACTACAAAGCCTCGGCCGAGTTGGCGTGGATCTTGGCCACGTCTCCCGACGCCCGCTACCGCAACGGCCCTGAGGCCGTGCCGCTCGCCCAACGGGCGTGTACCCAGACGCACAACGCTGACGTCTTCTCGCTGAGCGCTCTGGCTGTCGCATACGCCGAGGACGGGAAATTCGACCAGGCTGTCCAGACCGCCCAACAGGCTGCAAGCCTGGCTTCCAGTCAGAACGATCTCGAACGGGAATCGGCGCTGAATACACTGGCGGACAGCTTCCGCCGGCGCGTGCCCTACCGTGACCAACCAAGCCGGCAGTGACCGGGTGGGGCTAGGCAACCCGCCGCTGGGCGTCTGAATCTGCGCCCTGCGGCACTCCCGGCTGGACCACGGATACAGCGTCGCCTGGCCCAGTATTGCTTTGTCGCGGACTCAGAAACATGGATGCCTTGCGCTCAGGATCGTCCTTACATGGTCACGCCAAAAGAAGCGTGACCATGCCACCCACCCGCAGGGATGCAGGGGATGTTGTTATTAACCTGTTCTTTATCCCGTGTATCCCATGCATCCCTGCTAATCTCGCCCGACATCGCAAATCGACGATGCCCTACGCCTCGAATCCCGCCTCGGCCGATTCGATCGCCCGCAGCAGCCCCCGGGCCTTGTTCAGCGTCTCCTGGTACTCGGTGGCGGGCACGGAGTCGGCCACGATGCCGGCGCCGACCTGCAAGTACGTCTTGCCGCCGGTGATGACCATCGTCCGCAGGCCGATGCACGTGTCCATGTTGCCCGAGAAATCCACGTAGCCGATGGCGCCGGCGTAGGGCCCGCGGCGCGTGGTCTCCAGTTCGTCGATGATCTCCATGGCCCGCACCTTGGGCGCGCCGCTGACCGTGCCCACCGGCAAGGCCGCCCGCAGCGCGTCAAAGGCCGTCTGCCCCGCCGCCAGCTTGCCCGTGACGTTGGAGACGATGTGCATCACGTGACTGTAGCGTTCCACGGCCATGACGTCGGCCAGTTGCACGCTGCCCGGTTCGGCCACCCGGCCAACATCGTTGCGAGCCAGGTCCACTAGCATGATGTGCTCGGAGCGTTCCTTCTCGTCGGCCAGCAGTTCCTTCTCCAGGGCCAGGTCCTCTTCGGGCGTCTTGCCGCGTGGCCGGGTGCCCGCCAGCGGCCGATTCGTCACCACGCCGTCCTCGACGCGGCAGAGAATTTCCGGCGAGGAACCCACCAGCGTGACCTCGGGCGTATTCAGCAGGAACATGAAGGGCGAAGGGTTGACCACGCGCAGGGCCCGGTAAATGTCGAAGGGCTTGGCCTTGGTCTGCACCGCCAGCCGCTGCGAGAGCACGACCTGGAAGATGTCGCCGGCCTTGATGTACTCCTTGCACTTGTCGACGGCCTGCTCGAAGCGCGGCTTGGAAAAGTTGGACTCGTACGGCACCTGCGGCAGGTGATCGAGTTGGATCTCGCCGACGCTGCCCTTGCCGTTGCCGGTCCGCAGCCGCTCGATGGTCCGCTCGATGCTCTCGGTGGCCAGGCGGTAGGCCGTGCCGGGGTCGTCGCTCACGTGGGCGTTGCACACGACCTTGATGGTCTTGGATACGTTGTCGAAGATCACCATCGTGCGGTACAGGCCAAAACTCAGATCCGGCAGGCCGCGATCATCGGCCGGACCTTCACCCAGCCGCTCGTAGTACCGCACCATGTCATAGCCGGCATAACCGACCACGCCGCCGGTGAAGCGCGGCAGGTTCGGCATGTGCACGGCCTTGTACCCGGCCATCATTTTCTGCAGCTCGCCCAGCGGGTCGTGCGAATTGATGACCTGGGCCTTGCCGCCGCGCGGGCGGAGCGTGATCTCGTCGCGCCGGGCGGTGAAACTCACCTCGGGATCGACGGCCACGAAGCTGAAGCGGGCCACGCGCTCGCCGCCGACGACGCTTTCGAGCAGGAAAGAATTGGCGGCCTGGGCAAACCCCGGTGGATACGCCAGCCGCTGATACGCGCTGACGGGCGTGAGGGCGTCGGCCAAAAGCTGCCGGTACACGGGAATGACGTTGCCCTTTTCGGTCAGGGCGCAGAACTCGGTGAAGTCAGGGTAATAGTGTTTCATTGGATTTCTCGCGCAAAGTACTAGAGACAAAGGGAAAAGAAACCGGGCTCACTCGACCAGGATCGCCAAAGGCGATTCCGAGCCCGACAGAGCTGAGTAGGCCGAGATCGCAGGAGCCGGATGAATCTCGTGGCACGGGCTTTCCGTGGCTGCACAGCCTGGAAGGGCTGTGCCACGTTCGTTACGTTAGCGGCTCATGCATCCCGGCCAGCGCCACACCCAATACACCGTAGGAATGCTCATGATGAAACCATCTTACGCTGCTTGGACGCCCCTGCCAAGGGGTTTTGTGGGTTGGGTGCCATAGGTTGAGTCGCGATGTTGCGACTCTACCTATGCGACGCTCCAGCTGAGGCAGGCCCGACTCGGCATAGGTAGAGCCGCAAGACGACGCGGCTCAACCTATGGCACCCACCTCAACGGATTCGTCGGTCAATCTATGGCACTCATCGACTGTTGCCCCCGAACCGGGCGCGCCGTATGCTCTGGGCCATGAATACCTTCAACCAGATAAACGAATGGGACTTGCAGACCACCAACCTGTCGCGCACGCGCAAGCAGCTATACGAAGTGGCCGTCCTGGGCACCGGGGCCATTGAACCCCACAACGTCCACCTGCCGTATGGCCAGGATTTCTTCCACACCGAGTACGTCACGACCGAGAGCTGCCGCAAGGCTTGGCCCAAGTGCCAGTCGGTGCTGCGGCTGCCGACGATCCCCTTCGGCGTCGATTGCAACCTGCTGGGCTTTCCCATGACGGTTTCCGTCACGCAGGCCACGCTGGACAAGTTCGTCGGCGAGATCTTCACCTCCTTGCGCCATCACGGCCTGCGGAAGTTCGTCATCGTCAATGGCCACGGCGGCAACAGCTTTGTGCCCTTCGTCCGCCAGTTCCAGTACGACCTGGACGTACACGTTTTCCTGGTCGATTGGTGGATGATGGGCCGCGACCGCTACAACGAGATCTTCACCGCCCCGGACGATCACGCCGGCCAGTTCGAGAGCTCCGTCGGCCTGGAACTGTTCGGCAAACTCGTCGAGATGGACAAGGCCGCCGCGCCCAAGGTCAAGCCCTTCCGCTTTGAGGCGCTGCGCCAAGGCTGGGTCCGCACCAGCCGCGACTTCGCCCGCATGACCGACTGCTGCGGCACGTCCAACCCGATCGGCGCCAACAAGGAAGCTGGCCGGAAGTACCTGGAGCTGGTGACGGACCGCCTCAGCGCCTTCCTGGCCGA
>CAITIS010000017.1 GCA_903892515.1 uncultured Planctomycetota bacterium
CTGCGGGCGGCCGTTCAAGACTCCTATGAGCGATGCCGCCCCAAGAAGGCCCGCCACTACCCGCGGAAGAAGACCGAACGCCCCGCCGGACGCCCCAAAATCCGCACGGCCACACACGCCGAAATGCTGGCAGCACAGGCCTGGGGCTCGCCCAGAGCTCCAAATTACTTTGCGGCGTAGGGTGCCACCCACCCTAGCGGTAACGCCAAAGCAGCGAGACCGCGCCACCGGCCATAGAGAAAGCCCCGGGATGCGATCCCGGGGCTTTTGTCTCATAGCAACCAGTTGTCTCACCGCTTGGGCGGCAGTGCTGCCTTACGTCGTCTCGGTCTTGCCCGCGGCGACGACCGGTTCGGGTGTCGCCTCTTCCTTGTCCACGGCCTCGAAGTACAGGTGCTTGTTGCCGTCGGCCTCTTCCTTGACCGTCACCAGGATGTGGTGCTTTTCCCTGAAGCTGCCGCGGAGGATATCCTCGCTCAGCGGGTCCTCGACGTTGTGCTCGATTGCCCGGCGCAGGGGGCGGGCACCGTAATCGGGGTTGTAGCCCTTATCGATGAGGAACTCCTTGGCCTTGTCGTCGAGTTCCAGGGTGAGCTGATGCTCTGCCAGCCGAGTGCGGACCTTGCGAAGTTCGTATTCGACGATGCTGACCAGGTCTTCGCGCACCAGTGGCTTAAAGACAATGACGTCGTCGAGCCGGTTGAGGAACTCCGGCCGGAAGTAGCGTTCCACTTCCTTGCTCAGCATGTCCTTCATCTTCTCGTACGTAGCTTCTTCGTCGCGCCGGCCAAAGCCGAACCCGCCCTTGGCGCGGATCAACTCGGCGCCAATATTGCTGGTCATGATCAGCACCGTGTTGCGGAAGTCGATCCGCCGACCAAAGCTGTCGGTCAGGTGGCCTTCTTCCATGATCTGCAGCAGCATATTGAACACATCGGGGTGGGCTTTCTCCACCTCGTCCAGCAGGATGACGGCGTATGGCCGGCGGCGAATCCGCTCGGTCAACTGGCCACCCTCTTCGTATCCGACGTATCCTGGAGGCGCGCCGATCAGCCGCGAGACATTGTGCTTTTCCATGTACTCGCTCATGTCGATCTGGACCAGCGCGTCCTCGTCACCGAACATGAACTCGGCCAGCGCCTTGGAAAGCAGCGTCTTGCCCACGCCTGAGGGGCCGACAAAGATGAAGCTGCCCATCGGTCTCCGCGGGTCTTTCAGACCGCTGCGGGCGCGGCGAATGGCCTTGGAGACGGCCTTGATCGCCTCGTGCTGGCTGATGACGCGCTTGTGCAGCTCGTTCTCCAGTTCCAGCAACCGCTGCGACTCTTCCTTCTCCAATCGACGAAGCGGCACGCCGGTCATCTTGGACACGACCTCGGCCACCACTTCCTCATCCACGATGCCTTCGGTCTCGGCCGCCTTCTCACGCCAGCTCTGCTGCACTTCGTCCTTCTTGAGACGCAGTTGCTCGGCCTGGTCGCGCAGCTCGGCGGCCCGCTCGTAGTCGGCGGCCCGCACGGCCTCGTCCTTATCGGCCTGGAGCTTCTCGATCTGCTCCTCGATGCCAGCCAGATCCGGCGGCTTGCTCATGCTCTTGAGCCTGATGCGCGCCCCGGCCTCGTCGATGACGTCGATGGCCTTGTCCGGCTGGACGCGGGACGTGATGTACCGGTTGGACAGTTCCACCGCGCCCTCGATCGCCTTGTCGGTGATGCGGACGCGATGGTGCGATTCGTAACGGTCGCGCAGGCCCTTGAGGATGGCAATGGACTCTTCCTTGCTGGGCGGCTCGACCACGATGGTCTGGAACCGACGCTCCAAGGCGCCGTCCTTCTCAATGTACTTGCGATATTCATCCAGCGTGGTGGCGCCGATGCACTGGATCTCGCCGCGTGAGAGGGCGGGCTTGAGCACGTTGGCTGCGTCGATCGCGCCTTCGGCTCCGCCGGCGCCCACCAGCGTGTGCATCTCGTCCACGAACAGGATGACGTTGCGGGCCCTGCGAACTTCGTTCATCACGGCCTTGATTCGCTCTTCAAACTGGCCGCGGTACTTCGTGCCAGCCACCATCATGGCCAAGTCCAGCGCCACGATGCGGCGGTTGTACAGGATCTCGGGCACCTCGTTGGAGATGATCATCTGCGCCAGGCCTTCGACGATGGCGGTCTTGCCCACGCCGGCTTCGCCCAGCAGCACCGGGTTGTTCTTGGTCCGGCGGCACAGCACCTGGATGACACGCTCGATCTCGTTGGTCCTCCCAATCACCGGGTCAAGCTGGTTGGCGCGGGCCAATTCCGTCAAGTCGCGGCCAAAGCTGTCCAGGGCCGGGGTCTTGCTCTTGCCCTTGGCGGGACGGGCTTCGCCAGTCTCGCTGCGCGGGGCCTGGCCCATGGCCGGCTGGTCGGTCTCCATGCCCGCGCCGAGAAGTTGCAGCACCTCTTCGCGGACGTCTTCGAGCTTCAAGCCCATGTTCATCAGCACCTGGGCGGCCACGCCTTCCTTCTCGCGCAGCAGGCCCAACAGGACATGCTCAGTGCCGACGTAATTGTGATTGAGGTTGTGGGCCTCTTCGATGGCGTATTCGATGACCTTCTTGGCCCGGGGCGTCTGCGGCAGCTTGCCCATCGTGACCATCTCAGGGCCGCTCTTGACCAGACGCTCAACCTCCAGGCGAACCTTGTGCAGGTCCACGTCGAGGTTCTTGAGCACGTTAGCGCCGACGCCAGTGCCTTCCTTGACCAAGCCCAGAAGAATGTGCTCAGTCCCGATATATTCGTGGTTGAAGCGCTGGGCCTCCTGGTTGGCCAAGGCCATCACTTTGCGGGCACGATCTGTAAAGCGTTCAAACATCTTCTTTTTCTCCCTCACCTTTCGGTGGCCGCCCGTAATCGGCTTGGGTAAACAGCCCAGCCGTTAACTAATTGTACGGCGTGTGAGCAGACCCAGCAACCGGTGCTTCCGATGGGCTTGTATTATATCGACCTCTTGAAGCCTTTTGTTCAACAGAGGGCCAAGGGGCAATGCTTTAGGCCAGAGTCTGATCTAAGATTAAAAAGTTCGAGATTTGAGATTTTGAGCGGTGAAGCCTGTGTCCGCCGGCCTGAGGTTGAGAAACCCGCACATGCTGAAACTCAGAATCCGCCGCAAGAACCCCTTCGGAATCTATGGGCCATATCTTTTTGCTGTCCTTTGTTTTCACTCCGACCTCTGGCCTCAGAGCTAAGCCCTGTTTTTCAGGAATTTCCACTTGAACTATACCTAACAAATAGCTAACATACTGATATGGCACTGGCGGATAGGCAACAGGTGCTGCAACGGTTGAGCGGCATGATACAGGCCGTGGAGGATAAATCGCATCCTCCTGTCGCCCAGCATGTTTCAACAGCCTGGGCGGAGCTAGACCAGGCCATCGGCGGCGGCTTGGCGGCCGGGACGATACACGAATTCTTCGGCCCGTTGCCCGCGTCGCCACCACCGGTCTCCGATGGATGCCATAGGTTGAGCCGCGTCGTTTGCGGCTCTACCTATGCGGTTGGGCTGGCGGGCTTGCCAGCTTCTTCACAGCCGAGGGCGGCTGCGCCACGAAATGCATCACCGCAGGGCCAATCGCCGGAGACCCAAACGGAATTTTCGCCGCTGTGCGTACTGGTTCACCTGGCTGCCCAGGCCGCCAAGACCATCGACGGAGAGGTTATTTGGATTGGCCGGCGGTGCTGGCCTAATCCGCAATTTTTGACGCGGCAGCGTTTGCTGGAGCGTTCGCTCTTTGTTGACGCCTCCGATGCGGGTACGCGGCTGTGGGCGATGGAACTGGCCATGCGTTCTCCTGCGGTTGCAGCCGTTGTGGGCGACGCTGCGGGATTCAACATCTCCGCCACCCGCCGGCTGCAATTGGCCGCACGCGAGGCCAAGGGCCTGGTGCTGCTGAGTCGGCCCGCTCGGGAGATCGCCATGCCTTCGGCCGCACTGAGCCGCTGGGCGGTCCATCGCCGCCTGTCGGATTCCGCCCACCCGGCTTGGACGTTGGAAGTGCTGCGGTGCAAGTTGGGGCAAGGGGCCGCGGGCGCGTTTCGTACCAGGCTCCCATCGCAATCTGCCGCGGTGGGGGATGTCGAGTTTCAACCTGCCCAGATCGGCCCCTGGCCGCTGGAGTGGAACTGTGCCAAGGTTTGTCTCACTATTTCTGCCGCAGTGGTCGATCGACGTGCTCCGTCGGCAGACCCGCAGGCTCGCCAGTACTCGCGCGTCGGCTGAAGGCGGTCCTCCCAAGGGTATGCATCCGCCTTCGGGCCAGGGGCTCCCATCGCGGCCTTCCGTGGTGGGAGTCCTCCCTTTGCCCGCGCTGGTTATCGTCTGCCGGCAGGACAACCGCCAAGTCATCCTGGCCTGCTGCGGGTGGGCGCAGGACCAGGGCGTCCGGCCGGACATGCCCCTTGCGAATGCCCGCGCGCTGCTGGGCGAGATTGGGGCCGGGCAACAAATTGTGCCTGCATATGTCATCCAGCCCCATCAGCCGGCGCGGGATCGTCAGGCATTGGACGTTCTGGCCCAGTGGGCGCTGCGATTCTCGCCGCTGGTGGAGGTGGACCCGCACAGCCATTTGGCCCAGGGCGGGCTGCTGCTGGACATCACGGGCTGCCAGCGGCTCTTTCACGGCGAGCCGAACCTGCTGATGCAGATGATGGATTCGACCAGGCGGCTGGGGCTGGAATCGCGAGTCGCATCGGCCGGTACGTTGGGCTGTGCCTGGGCGATGGCCCACTTTGGCCGAAGGTCCATGGAGATCGTTCCGGACGGCGGAGAGTCGCAGGTGCTGGCCGACCTGCCGGCCTCGGCGCTGCGGTTGGATGACGCCACGGTGGCCGGCCTGGCCGAGGTCGGGCTGCGTTTCATCGGCCAGCTTCTCACCGTGCCGCCATCGGCCCTGCGCGAGCGTTTTGGTCCGGCCTTGCCCAAACGCATCGAGCAAGCGCTGGGCCAAGCTTGGGAGGCCATCAAGGCCGTCTCGCCCGCCAGCGTGCCGCGGGCGGAGTTGGAACTGGCCGGCCCGGTCTCGGACTTGGCGGCGGTGCAACTGGGCGTGCGGCATCTGCTGGCCAAGCTGCTTTCGCAACTCGCGCCGCGGCAGTTGGGCGTGCATCGGCTGGACCTGGTCGTCAAGCGATCCGACGCGGCGCCGCTGGAACTGACCCTGCGTCTGGCCCATGCCAGCGGCGACGAGATGCACCTGTGGAAGCTGCTCTTGCCGCAGGTCGAGCGGATCAACATGGGCTTTGGCGTGGAGGCGCTGTACCTGTCGGCGGCAGATGTGGCGCTGCTGGAGCAGACGCAGATGCCGCTGTTGCCCGAGGTGCTGCCGCGCGGCCCATCGGGCCGGCTCAGCCGCCACCTGGGCGAGTTGGTGGACATCCTGGCCAGCCGGGTCGGGCGTGAGGGCGTGCTGGCCATTGAACCGGTGGCCTCGCACCTGCCGGAGCGGGCCTTTGCGCCTCAGCCGGCTGGCGAGGTGCTGAATCGATTGACGAAGAAGATGAAGTCGGCCGGCAGGGCGGGCGTGTCACGGAAGTCTGGCCCGCGCGAAACCCCGCGTGCAACCAGTTGCACGCCCTACGGGTCCACAGCCGAGGGCGGCACCGCGTCACTGGCCGACCGGCCAAGTGTTCTGCTGGGCCGGCCCGAGCTGATTCACGTGACGGCCTTGAGCCCGGACGGCCCGGTGGCCAGCTTCCGCTGGAAGGCCGATGTGCATCTGGTGCGCACGTGCTTCGGCCCTGAACGGATCGCGCCGCAATGGTGGCATCTGGGTGACATGAGCGTCTCGCCCATGCGTCGCAGGGTCGTCTCGACCCTGCTGTTCCCGGACCCATCCCACGTGCAAGATGCTCGCGGCATGCATGGCGAATATGGTCACGCCAACGAAAGCGTGACCATGCCACCCACCCGCATGGCCATGGCGCCAGCCGCGGCTAATGACCCGCTCTCGACACGGGATTATTTCAAGCTTCAGGACCAGGCTGGGCGGTGGTTCTGGCTGTACCGCCAGCTTCGCGACAATCGCTGGTACATCCACGGATTCTGGGAATAGTCATGCCGGAACAGCCCATCAAATTCCGCTCGCATCCGGCGAAGAACACCGGCGGTGCGTCAGAACATGGTCACGCCAACGAAAGCGTGACCATGCCACCCAACGCTGGGTTTTTACATGGCCAGGCCAACGGCGGCCTGACCATGCCACCCGACGCCGTGGCCGTGTCGCACGAGTATGCCGAACTGGCCGTCACGAGCAACTTTACCTTTCTCACTGGCGCCAGCCATCCCGATGAGTTGGTGACCCAGGCCGCCAAACTTGGCTACGCCGCCGTCGCCATCACCGACACCAATACGCTGGCTGGCATCGTCCGCGCCCACGTGGCCGCCAAGGAGGCCGGCATCCAGCTCATCGTCGGGACGCGTCTGACGTTCCTGGATGCTCCTGGCCTGGACGTCCTGGTCTATCCCACCGACCTGGCCTCCTACTCGCGGCTGTGTCGGCTGCTGACGTTTGGCAAGCGTCAGGCCCCCAAAGGCCAGTGCCACCTGCAGCTGCAAGATCTGCTCAAGGACAACGCCGGCCTGCTGGCGGTCGTGGTCGCACCGTCCGAACCGACCGATGAGTTCTGCGCCTCTCTCGGCGCGATGAAAGAGGCCTTTGACGATGACCGGCTTTCGCTGGCGGCCAGTTGCCTGTATGGTCCCGACGATCGAGGCCGCCTGGATCGCATCGCTCAACTCGCTCGCCGGACCGGCATTCCGCTGATCGCGACCAATGACGTTCATTATCACATCCCGCGGCGGCGGGCGCTGCAGGACGTGCTTACGTGCATCAAACATGGCTGCACGCTGGCCGAGGCCGGCCTGGCTTTGTTGCCCAATGCTGAGCGGCACCTCAAGGAGCCTGCCGAGATGGCCCGGCTCTTTGCCGGCCATCAGTCCGCCCTGGCGCGCAGCGTGGAGATCGCCCGCCGGGCCAGTGGCTTCTCGCTGGAGCAGTTGCGATACCAGTACCCGCACGAAGTCTGTCCGCCGGGTCTGGCGCCCATCGAGCACCTGGCCAACCTGGCTTGGGCCGGGGCGGCCCAGCGCTACCCAGCCGGCGTGCCGGATCACATTCGCAAGCAGCTCGAGCACGAGTTGGCCTTGATTGATGAACTGAAGTACGCGCCGTACTTTCTGACGGTGCATGACCTGGTGTGTTTTGCTCGCTCGCGGGGCATTCTTTGCCAAGGCCGCGGCGCTGCCGCCAACTCGGCCGTGTGCTTTTGCCTGGGCGTCACCAGCGTCGATCCCGATCGCATCGAGGTGCTCTTTGAACGATTCATCAGCCGCGAGCGGAACGAACCGCCCGACATCGATATCGACTTCGAGCACGAGCGACGCGAAGAAGTCATTCAATACATTTACGGGAAATATGGCCGGGACCGGGCGGCCCTGACGGCTGAGGTCATCAGCTATCGCAGCCGGCTGGCCATCCGCGAAGTCGGCAAGGTTCTGGGTTTCAGTGAGGATTGCATCGAGCGGCTCATCGCCGGGCGCGACGAGGACCATGTAGTTAGCGAAGCCACGCTGGCTGAGGCCGGGCTGAACATGCGCGATCCCTTGGCTGCGGCGCTGGTGCTGCTGGTCGATGACCTGATGGGCTTTCCACGCCACCTCTCCCAGCACGTGGGCGGCTTCGTCATTACGCAGGAGCGGCTGTGCGATTTGGTGCCCATCGAAAACGCCGCCATGCCGGATCGCACGATCATCGAGTGGGACAAGGACGACATCGACGCCTTGGGCATGATCAAGGTCGATTGCCTGGGCCTGGGCATGCTCACGTGCATTCGCAAGTGCTTTGAGCTGGTGGGGCGGCAGTATGGGCGTGACCTGACCTTGGCGACGATCCCGGCTGAAGACCCGGTGGTGTACGACATGATCTGCCAGGCCGACACGGTCGGCGTGTTCCAGATCGAGTCGCGGGCGCAGATGAGCATGTTGCCGCGGCTCCGGCCACGATGCTTTTATGATCTGGTGATCGAAGTCGCCATCGTCCGGCCAGGGCCCATTGTGGGCGACATGGTGCATCCGTATCTGCGTCGGCGGCAAGGGCTGGAGAAGGTCGAGTATCCCAACGAGCAGGTCCGCGAGGTGCTGGGCAAGACCCTGGGCGTGCCGCTGTTCCAGGAGCAGGCGATGCGGCTGTCGATGGTGGCGGGCGGGTTCACGCCCGACCAGGCGGACAAACTCCGCCGAGCCATTGCATCCAAGCGCGGCAAAGAGCGGTTGGAGGAACTTGGCCGCTTGCTGGTCAAGGGCATGCTCGAGCGCGGCTACAGCCTGGACTTCGCCAGTCGCTGCTTCCAGCAATTTCATGGCTTCAGCGAGTACGGCTTTCCCGAGAGCCACGCCGCCAGCTTTGCCCTGCTGGTGTACGCGTCGTGCTGGTTGAAGCGGCGCTACCTGGCCGCGTTTGCGGCGGCGCTGCTCAACAGCCAGCCCATGGGTTTTTACGCTCCGGCCCAGATCGTCTCAGATGCCCAGCACCACGGCGTGGAGGTGCGGGCGGTGGATGTCAATCGCAGCGGCTGGGATTGTCGATTGGAGAGACGGGAATCGGGAGGCGGGAAGCGGGAATCGGGAGCCGGGGAGCCGGAATCCGGAAGCCGGAATCTGGAATCCGGAAAGAAAAAAGAAACTGGCCACAGAGATGCAGAGAACGCAGAGAGAATGCAATCGGAGAGGCCGTTCAAGGCTTTCTCTGAGGCCTCTGCGTCTCCGCGGCCAGTATTGCCGTTCCGGATTCCCGATTCGGGATCCCCAATTCCAAATTTTGCGATCCGTCTTGGCCTTCGGATGGTCAAGGGAGTGCGGCAGGCCGATGCTCTGGCCATTGAGCAGGCCGTGGAGCGCGACGGGCCGTTTGGGACGATTCCATGGCTTCAGCAGGCCAGCGGCGTGGGCAAGTCCTGTCTGCGGCAACTAGCGGCGGCGGATGCGTTCCGCTCAATGGGGTTGGACCGACAAGCGGCGTTGTGGCAGATCCGCTGCCTACGCGACGAGCCCATGCCGCTGTTTGATTCGGGGAGGGAATCGGGAATCGGGAAGCGGGAATCGGGAAAAATCAAAGACAACACCTGCCGACGCAGAGACGCAGAGAGCGCAGAGAGAAAACCTTTCCAAGACCTTTCAAAGGCTTTTGCTTTCTCTGAGTCCTCTGCGCCTCTGCGGCAAGTCTTGTCGTTCCCGATTCCCGATTCCGGATTCCCGATTCCCGCTTCCGAATCCTACCAATTGCCCGCGGTGGGGGAGTTTCAGAAGGTGATGCAGGATTACGCCTCGCTGGGGCTGTCGCTGCGAAAGCACCCGATGGCGTTTCTCCGGCCTTCGCTCGAAAAACGCCGCGTGGCCACAACGCAGGAGGTGCGCGATCCGGCCCGAAAGCCGCACGGCGCGCTGGCCCGCGTGGCCGGCGTGGTGCTGGTGCGGCAGCGGCCTTCTTCGGCGTCGGGCGTGGTCTTCGTCACGCTGGAAGACGAGACCGGCTCGGCTAATCTCGTGATTCGCCCAGCCTTGGCCACGCAGTTCAAAAAGGCCCTGGCCGGCTCGGTGCTGCTGGCATCTGGGAAGGTTGAACGCGTCGGCGAGGTGATCCACGTGCTGGTCAGCGGCCTGTGGGACATCAGCGCCGAGTTGGGCCAGCTTGCCCGCCAAAGCCGCGATTACCGCTGAGACATGCCTGGGCGGCGGTTTCATCCCCGCGACACGCCCGCCATCAGGCGTGAGCCTCACGGGGAGACGTCGATTAGCCCGCAACAGCCACAGCCGAGGGCGGCTGTGCTACGGGTCAAACCCATTATGAACCCGCTCCAGGAACTCAGAGCTCAGAACCGGGACCTTCGCAACTAGTCAATCCTCGTCCGCGTCGTCCATGCCCTTGGCGTCCTCGTAACCAAGCAACGTGAAGCCGTGCTTGGTAAGGATCTGGATGGCCAGCACTTCGTCATCGACGCGAAAAGCCATCACCGGCTTGTTGCGCGAGCGGATCAGCAGGGGGAAGGCATAGAAGATGTTCAGTTCGGCCGCCACCACGCTCTTGCACACCCTGGTGAACGTGTCGGGCTCATCCAGCAGCACGCCCAGCACGTCCGACTCGGTGAAGGCGACGTTGTTTTCCAGCAGCTTCTCGCGGGCCCGCAGCGGATCGGAAAAGATCAGCCGAACCACCGCCCAGTCGGTGGCGTCGACGATGGCCATGGCCACCAGCGAAAGCTGCTCCTTCTCCAGCATGCTCAGCAGTTCGGCCAACTGGCCGACGCGATTGGGCAGAAACAGCGCAAAGTGCCTCAGGAAGGGCGTCTCGTGTCCGCGCTCGGTCTGCCGGCCTAGATTAGTCATGTCCTTATTATAGGACGGCTTACGGCCCCCGGCGACGGCGCAGGCCTGCAAAACGGCGATGCGCCGCCCGACCGGTGCCGCTCCGTCATGTCGGTGTCTGACGCCATGAAGACCGCATGGTGGCAGCCCGTTGGAATGAGTGGGGACTTTCATTGCGGAGGGCTGGAGTCTAGAATCAGCGGGCTATGGGTACTGTTAAGTTACAGATTGCACTGGATTTTCTGGAGCTGCCACGGGCGATCGCGATTGCCCAGGCGGCCGTGGCAGGTGGAGCGGACTATATTGAGGTCGGCACTCCGCTCATCAAGAGCGAGGGGCTGGACGCCGTCCGCAAGCTCCGCGAGCTGTTTCCCGGCAAGACTATCATCGCCGACATGAAGACGATGGACGCTGGGCGACTGGAAACGGAATCGGCCGCAAAGGCCGGCGCCAACGTCGTGACGGTGTCGGCAACGGCCTCGCCCGCTACCATTCGCGAGTGCGTCGAGGCCGGGCGGCATTACGGCGTGCAGGTGGCAGTAGACCTGCTGGGCTTGGCCGATCCCGTGAGTTTCGCCGCGACGGCCGAGGAACTGGACGTGGCCTGGCTGGACGTTCATTGCCCCATCGACGCGCAGATGGAGGGCAAGGACCCGTTAGCGACGCTCAAGGCCCTGCGCGGCGCCAGCAAGCTGGTGCTGGCGGTGGCCGGCGGCATCAACAGCGAAACCGCCGGCTTGGCGGCCAAGGCCGGGGCCGACGTCATTATTGTGGGCGGGGCGATCACCAAGGCCATCGATCCCAGGCAAGCCACTGCCGATATCCGCCAGGCCATCGACACGCAATCGGCCATACCGACGGAGTTGTTTAAGCGGTCCTCCGCCGACAATCTTCGCGAACTTCTCTCGCGGGTGCGAACCAGCAACATTTCCGACGGGGCGCACCGCCTCCCCTGCCTGGTGGGCCTGCGACCGCTGATTGCCGGCAGGGCAATCTGCGGCCCGGCGGTCACCGTCCGCACCGTGCCGGGAGACTTCTCCAAGCCGGTTCAGGCCATCGACGTGGCTTGCGAGGGCGATGTGTTGGTGATCGACGCCGGGGGCCAGCCGCCCGCGGTGTGGGGCGAACTGGCCACGGAATCAGCCGTTGTCCGCAAGCTGGCGGGCTTGGTTTGCGAAGGCGCCGTCCGCGACTCCGCCGATATTCGCAGGTTGGACTTCCCGGTGTGGGCGCGGCAGGTCACGAGCCACGCCGGCGACCCGTGCGGGCTGGGCGAGATCAACATCCCTGTCACGATTGACTCGTGCCGGATCTGTCCGGGTGACTGGATCGTCGCCGACGACGACGGCGTGATCGTGCTGCCCAAGTCCAAGGCCACCGAAATGGCCAACCGCGCCGCCGATGTCCTGGAGGCCGAGAACCGGTGGCGGACGGAGATTCGAGCCGGCAGCACCTTGTCGCGTGTGCTCAACCTCAAACGTTGGGAGAAGCGCGGCGGCGGGGAGGGTGGGTGATGTCGGACCGCCATGCCCTCGAAGAGGCCGGCGGGGACCTGCTGGGACGCATCGGCATGGCGATGAAGCAGGTCGATTGGGACGCGTTCCTGTCGTTGACCGACCTGCTGCCGCGCGTGCGCCGCACGTTCGTGGCGGGCTCTGGCCGCAGTGGCTTGGTTGCCCGCAGTTTCGGCATGCGGCTGATGCACGCGGGGCTGACAGCGTCCATACCTGGTGAAACGATAACCCCGGCGGCCGGAAAAGACGACCTGCTGGTGGCGATCAGTTGCACCGGCCAGATCGGCGTGACGCACTACCTTGCCCAACGGGCCAAGCAGGTATCGTGCCGAGTTGCAGTGCTTACGGCCACACCCGACTCGCCCCTGGCCAGGCAAGCCGACAAGCTTGTGCTGATCCCCGTCGACGAACCCAACATCGTCGTGAGGGCGTGCGTGTTCGAGCATGTGGCCGGGCTTTGCCTGGATGCGGTCTTCAACGTCCTATCGGAGCGGATGAAGCTGGACTTGGCGGCGTTCCGCGCCCACCACGCGAACCTCGAGTAACAGCCCGCCCGCCGCTACAAAAGACAACGTACGCCCAGGCACTAACCGTCCAGATTGCCAAGGCCGCCGTGGAGTGCCTAATCCCTACCCGCCTGCCGTCCGCCTTGCTACAATCTCCCCATGCGATGCTTTTCGGTCAGTTCCGGCTCCAACGGCAATTGTATTTACGTTGAGAGCGATCACGCCCGGCTGCTGCTGGATGCCGGCATCAGTGGCAAGCAGACGGCCGACCGCCTGGCCGTCCGTGGCCGGGATATTCGCCGCATCGACGCGGTGGTCATCTCGCACGACCACAGCGACCACGTTCGCTCGGCCGGCATTCTCGCCCGCAAATTCGGCCTGCCGGTGTACATGACGGCTCGCACGTACAAGGCCGCTCAGAGCTATTCTTCGCTGGGGACCATCGCCGATCTTCGGTTGTTCGACCCATCCGGGCCGCTGGTCTTTGGCGACCTGAGCATCCAGTGCATGCCCACGCCGCACGACGCGGCCGAGCCGCTGGCATTCGTTGTGACCGATGGCCGATGCCGCCTGGGCATGCTGACGGACCTGGGGAATCTCTTCGAGGGCCTGGGCGACCTCATGGCCGGGCTGGACGCGGCCTTTCTCGAAAGCAACTACGACCCCGACATGCTGCGCGACGGCCCGTACCCGGCATTTCTCAAGGCCCGCATCGCCGGCGAGCACGGTCACATCTCCAACATCGAGGCCGGCGAACTGGTTGCCGCCCGCACCGGCGCCAAGCTGCAATGGGTGGCGCTATCGCACTTGTCCGAGACGAACAACACGCCCGACTTGGCGTACCGAACTCATTGCTGTATCGTGGGCAGCCATCGCCCGGTGCACGTCTGCCCGCGCTACGCGGCCGGGACGGAGCTGCGGGTCGAGTAGCCAAGCAACTACGGCAGCAGGGATGCAGGAGATGCACGGGATAAAGACGTTTTCACCAATTAAGAATCGGCGACCCTGTATCCTGCTGGTCGTGAATTTCGTTGTGTCAGTCTGGCTCGACAGTGCACGAAACGGTAAAGTAAGAAACCATGCGTAGAGATATTGTTCATAGCGGGGCCAAGAGCCTGACGTACGCGATCCGCGAGATCGTGCAGGTCGGGTATCAGATGCGCAAACTTGGCCAGACCATCACCTGGGAAAACATTGGCGATCCGGTGCAGAAGGGCGAGAAGGTCGCCCCCTGGATTCGCGACATTTTGACCGAGATCGTGCAGCAGGATCAGGCCTGGGCGTACTGCGACACGGCCGGCGTGCCCGAGACGCGGCAATTCCTGGCCGAGAAGGTCAACCAGCGCGGCGGGGCCAAGGTCACGGCCGATGACATCATCTTTTTCAACGGCATCGGCGACGCGGTGGCCAAGGTGTACGGCTTCCTGCGCCGCGAGGCTCGCGTTATCGGCCCCACGCCCGCGTACAGCACGCACTCCTCGGCCGAGGCGGCCCACAGCGGCTATGAGCACCTGACATACGAACTGGACCCGTACAGCAACTGGATGCCCGACCTGGAAGACCTGCGTCTGAAGGTCAAGTACAACGACTCCATCGCGGCCATCCTGCTGATCAACCCGGACAACCCGACCGGGGCGGTGTACCCGCGCGAGCTGCTCGAAGGCATCGTCGATATCGCCCGCGAGTTCGGGCTGTTCGTCATCGCCGACGAGATTTACACGCACATCGTGTACAACGGCCACAAGACGCTGCACCTGTCGGAGGTGATCGGCGACGTGTGCGGGCTGGTCATGCGCGGGATCAGCAAGGAATTCCCCTGGCCCGGCAGCCGCTGCGGCTGGATCGAGGTGCTGAACCGCTCGCGCGACGCCGCCTTCAACACGTACGTGAATTCGCTGCTGGCCAGCAAGCGGCTGGAGGTGTGCTCGACGACCATGCCGCAGTTGGTGGTCCCGCGCGTGATGGGCGATGAACGCTACCCGGCCCATCTCAAGCGGCGGGCGGGCATCTTTGAAGCCCGCGCCCGCGAGGCGCACGAGGCCTTGGGCGATGTGCCCGGCGTGCGCGTGAACATGCCCAGCGGAGCGTTCTACGTGACGATCCTGTTCGAGGACGGCGTGCTGAACGACCGCCAGAAGCTGGAGATTCCCGACCCGAAGGTGCGTCAGATGGTCGAGGGCCTCATCAAGGGCCAGGCCAACGACTTCCGCTTCGTCTATTACTTGATGGGCGCCACCGGCATCTGCGTGGTGCCGCTGACGGGCTTCTGCTGCAAGCGGCCGGGATATCGCATCACGCTGCTGGAGTGCGACGACCAGAAACGCCAGTGGATCTTTAAAACCCTGGCCTCGGCCATGCGCACGTATCTGACGTCAGCGTAGTGGACGACATCTAACAGCCAAGGACGCAGAGCCGAGAAACTCCTACGCGGTTGCGTCTTGACAGCGTGTCGGGCCTGTGGAACGCTGTGGCCATGCCCACAAGAACAGTCACCGTGGATCGACGAACGCAGGCACTGACGTATCTTAAGGGGCCGATCGGCTGGGTTGGCCTGACGCCTCGCCCGGTCTCGCCGGAAGGTAGCGAGCGATGCCGCGTTCGGCTGCAAGCTCGCCGGCAGTCGGGCGGTTTGGCGGCCCGAGCTATCATCACCAACCAGGGGCCAAGGCCACTGCGCCTCCAGGCCATCCGCTGGGTCAGCGACTTTGCCAAACTGTGGGCACCGGCGGTGCTTCGCTTCCCACGCACGCTGGAACCCCAGTATTTCGCCACCGAGAACTTCCGCGGCGATTACTTCGGCACGGCCACCACCCGAGGCGAGCACTTCTTCAAGCCCCTGCCGCATGAGATGGTGACCATCGGCTTTACCGAGGACGTGTATTTCCCCGGCTTGTTCATCTCTGCCGCCAGCGAGCCGCTGGGCCTGTTTTGTGCGGCCGGTTCGGGCGACGTCCTAACCACCGGCTTTCGCCTGTACGGCGGCGACGGCGAGAACACGTGGAATTTCGAGATCGAGCAGGCGCCGCAGGGCTTGCCGTGGCTCCAGATCGCACCGGGTGAATCTTTCACGGGGGACTGGGTATTCTTCTCCATCGCCGATACCAACGACCCGCAGCAGGCGACCGGCCCGTACTACCGCTGGCTGCATGGGCAGGGCGTGTTCAAGCGTCTGGCCCAGAATCCGCTGACGCGACAGCACATTTGGGGCTCGTGGAACTTCGGCCCGATGCAGGACGTGGACGAGGCGTATATTCTTCGCCAGCTGCCGATTCTGTGCGAGCGGTTCCCCACGGTGCGGTTCGTGCAGGTTGATCACGGCTACGAGCGCGTGTATCCAGGGGGCCAGCGGGCCCAGATCGACCTGTTGTACGGACGCGGGGGATCGTACGACCGCGCCAAGTTTCGCGGCGGGCCGGGCGAACTGGTCAAGCAGATCAAGTGTGCCGGTTTGCGGCCGGCCACGTGGCTGGGGCTTTGGGCGGCCGGTGCGTCGCCCATGGTCAAGCAGAACCCCGACTGGATACTGCACGACGACATGGGCCGACCGCTGACATACTCGACGAAGTTCACGGCCAATACTGCTCGGCCCGTCGAACTGTGCCTGCTCGATCCATCCGTTCCCGGCGTCCGCGCCTATTTGGATCGCGTGTTCAAGACGGTTTTTCGCGAGTGGGGCTTTGAAGGGCTCAAGCTCGACTTCTACAGCTTCGCTTTCCACATCCGGCGGGCGCGGTTCCGTCGCGGCTCGCAGACGGCCAGCCAGCATTTGCGTTGGCTCATTGACACGTGCCGCAAGTACATGGTCAAGGACGGCTTTCTCGGGCTGTGCAGCGCCGTCGGCACCGGCAGCCCGTTCATGGGGTCGGCCGATTATTTCCGGTACGCCGAGGACATCAGCCATGGCGGCTGGGCGTTGCTCAAACGCGTCGCGCTGTGGACTGTGAACACGAACATGCTCATGCAGCAGCGGCCGGTGGTGCCGAATGTCGACTCGATCGGGTTTTCGCCGCTGTTCACGCCCGAGCAGTGGCGCACCTTCATGACGCTGTGCGCCATTTCGGGCGGGGCCATCGAAATCGCTGGCGACTTAGTGGCGTTGGATGACGAGAAGGTGGCGATCATGAACCGCTGCCTCCAGTTCAGCGACCCGCTCCGGCCTACGCGGGCGCTGGACGTGAGCCGGGGGCGAATCACCAGTCCGCCGTCGCTATGGCTGTCGCAGGCGCCGGGCAGAAACTCTTTGGCGGCGGTTATCAACTGGTCGGATGAGCCCGCGCGGGTCGATACTCACATGCTGGATGATGCCATGCCCACTTGGCGCAAGCTGCATCCTGCCTGGTCCAGCAAAGCCAGGATTGGCAAGTCCTACGTGCATCTGCCGGCGCATGGCTCGCTGCTGGTAGCCGGCTCTGGCGGTAAGCACTGACCATCTGCGCCGCCCAGGAATCGCAGGCGTCCAGGCCGATATAGTGCAGGGCCGTAGATCAAAACGATCACTGGCCGACAGCTGGCAGTGTCGCAAAACCCACAGCCGAGGGCGGCTGTGCCACGGGGCAAACCGGCTATTGAACCGATTCCCGGACCTCGTGTTGTCTATGCAGCTTGGTCTGTAGATACCGCCAAGGTCGTCACTGTCAATTCCGCCACGATCTGCTCCAACGATTGAGCACACAGACGCCAGCTCACGTTGCCCATGCCGCGGCTTCGCGTGAGCCTCTCGCACAACCATGGGCCCAGACGATTTCCAGCCTCGGCGTATCGGCCCGTGAAGATGATCTCGTCGACGCCGCCCATGGCCGCGATGGCCGAACCGCAGGCCAGCAGCAAACGGTACTGCATCACGTCTCGCGCAAGCTTCGACGAGTTTGCCCTCGAGCGGAACAGTGCCAGGGTCGTGACGGGTTCTCCCGCCAGCCCGCGCAAGCCACTTTCCTGTGTCAGCACGCGGTTGATTTGTTCGGGGCCCCATTTCAGTTCCCGTGCCAATGTCAGCGTGATCGACGGATCCATCTCGCCGGTGGTGGTCAGGCCTGGCAGGCCCTCCAATGTCGTCGCGCCGCTCGTGACCAGCAGCGGCCGTCGACCCAGCACGGCCGCCAGTTCATTCTGATGATCCAGGCAGATGGAGATAATTCGGGGCGGCTTGGCTTCGTCCTTGTGCAGGTGCACCAGGTGCGAGCAGGCGGCGGCGTGGTACAGGCCGTACTGGCCGGTTCGCTGAAGCCCAAGTCGCGCCGCCATGTCCGGGTCCAGGCCGTATGATCGCTCGCGTGCCGGCAGGTCGGCAAAGAACGCCGATTGGAAGGTCAGGATCACCGGCATCTGCGGCAGCACGTGCTGGCAGGCACGCACCAGCGAGATCACGACCGGCAGGTGCAGCGGGGCCTGGCCGGCCTGGCTGCTCAATTGCTCCAGCACGGCCTCGTCCGCCAGCACGCAGGGGCCGAATTCCGAACCTCCACTGGTCACTTCGACGGCGAGGGAAAGAACTGCGCCACGGTGAGTCGCTTTCTCCCAAAGCTCCGCCATCGCTTCGCCCATGACCTGCTGGTCTTCTCCGCCGCGGCGATAGTCGCGAACCTCGCCAGTCATGACCGTCGCGGCCTTGCCGACCGAGTACAACGCATATCCCAGGTGCCGGCTTCCCGGCTTAAGCACTAACACGTTCATGCCGCCACTTCCTTCCCTTGCTCCAACAAGCCGTACGTCACGCGCGCGATGGCCAGTTCCTCGTTCGTCTGAATGACCAGCGCACGCACCGGGCTGCCGTCGGTCGCTATGTCGCAGGGATATCGCGTCAGGGATTGATTCCGTCCCTGGTCGATGGCCAGGCCAAAGCAATCCAAACCCGCACAGACGCTCGACCGGACCTCGGGCAACGTCTCCCCGATCGTATCGGTAAAAATCACCGCGTCGGTGGGGGCAGTGACGGTCAGGTAGCTGCCCAGGTATTTGCGAATCCGCCACAAGTACACCTGCCGCGTCAGTTCGAGCCGAGGCGCAAGCCCCGTTCCGCTGTGGGCGAGCACGTCGCGAATGTCGGCGGACTGGCCTGACAAACCCAGCACGCCGCTGTGCCGGTTCAGAAGGGCTTCAACGGCCTCTTCGTCGCCCATGGACTGCGACAGCAGCCGCAGCACCACGCCGCTGTCCAGGTCGCCGCAGCGGGTGCTCATGATGAGCCCCTGCAATGGCGAGAAACCCATCGTGTTGTCAACGCTCTGGCCGCCGACGATCGCGCACAGGCTGGCCCCGCCGCTGCCTAAGTGGCAACTGACGAGATTGAGTTCGCTCAGCGGCTTGCCGAGCATCTTGGCGGCCTCGGAGGCGACGTACTGGTGGCTCGTGCCATGGAAGCCGTACTTGCGGATGCCCATCCGCTTGGCCAGTCCTCTGGGCAGCGCGTACGTATACGCATAGTCGGGAATGGTCGAGTGGTAGGCCGTGTCGAAGACGGCGACCTGCGGCAGCGTCGGGTAGCGCTGCTGGCAGGCTACCAGCAGGTCGATGGCCGGGGGGTTGTGCAGCGGGGCCAGCGACTTGATCTGCTCGAAGTCATCCCGCATCGCCGGAGTGACAATCACGTGGTCGCCAAACCGGCTGCCGCCATGCACCAGCCGATGCCCCACGGCCTCGGGCACGCAGCCATCTTGCCCAGCTAGAAGCTTCATGATCTCGGCAAACGCGGAGGCATGATCGCTCATTGGCACCAGCAGAGTCTGCGGCTTTCCGTCGCCCTGACGATACATGATCCGCGATGGCTCGGCGGTGGGGGGGCCGATACGCTGCGCCTCCCCAGCCGCCAGTTCACTTTCCAAAGGCAGTTCTATCAGCCGATACTTCAGCGACGAACTGCCACAATTCAACGTAAGCACTTTCACGACACATCACCTTTCAAACGTACTCGAAGCGGGCTTATATCTCGTCGGTGGTCCAGCCAAACACGGGCGTGCCGATGAGGCTGTGAACAATGGCGGCCGTGCCGTATACGCACTCGCCAATGCTGTCCACGGCGACCGATTCGTCCTCAGCGTGGGCCTGGGCCTCTTCGCCCGGGCCGTAGCCGATCGTCGGAATCTTGTACTGATTCACCAGGATTCCGCCGGCGGTGCCCATGCCGAACTTGCCCAGTTGCCATTTGCCAGGCCTGACATTGCAGCCAGCCGCAGTGAGCGACTGACGGGAACGTTCGATGAGCGGGTGAAACGGGTCGGTCATCCAGGCATGCGTTGCGCGGCGGACGACCGTGGTCTTGCCACTGTACAACTGTCGCGTTTCCTGGCAGATGCCCACTTCCACCGCCAGCGTGCCTACCGACTGGGCCACGCGGGTGGCCTCGTGGCGAAGCTGGTTCACCGTGGTCGTAGCATCGTCCTGCATGGCCATACGGCGACTGACCTGGAGCACGGCGCGGCGCCGGCCCTGGGTCTGCTCGAACCGTGGCCGCAGCGTGGACACGCCTTCGTCCGCTTGCATCTCCTCGTACACTGCCTCAGCCGCATCGTCGACCTGGAAGGGGTTGCTGCCTTCAATGGTGATGTCCATCTCGATCCAGCCGTCGTGGCCGTAGTACAAGCCCATGTCGGTCGGCTCGCCCAGGATGGCGTAGTCGGGCTTGATGGAGAGTTCGGGCAGCGTCTGCTCAATGAGAGTCTGTACGCCCGAGCCCATGCCGTTCTCTTCGGCCACGGTGGCGGCCACGACCAGGTTGCCCTCCAGCGGCAACAGGCTGTGCTTGAGCAACTCGGCCACGAACAGTTGGGCCGACAGTCCCGACTTGCAGTCGCTGCTGCCCAGGCCGTACAGCCGCCCGCCGCTGATGCGGCCCGACAGCGGCTGGTGCCGCCACCCCGTTCCGGTGGCATCGACGGTGTCCATGTGGGAGTTGAGCAGGACGGTGGGGTTGCCGGTGCGTCCCAGGATCAGGCCCACCACGTTTCCGGCTGAGTCGCGCACAACACGATCAAAGCCGATCATGTTCATCTGGTGCTCGACGAGATCGGCCAAGGCTGATTCCTGGCACGAAACGCTCTTGACCTGGCAAAGCTTCTGGGTAAATTCGACGGCTCGGGGAGCCGACCACGTGTTCTTCAAACGCAACATCTGGTACATCGCAATTCTCCATAATTGTAAGGAAACACAAACGAACTGGGATATGGAATAGCAACGGCCGTGCCATTGACGAAAAGTAGCGTATTGGCCGGGGCTTAGCGAAATTGCCGGTCTATTCACTATGAAAAGCAATATCAGAATGATAGCATGTTCTTTCATTATGAAAGGATTGCTGTGAAGGCAGACGATTTGAAAATTGAGGAACTGGTGGACTTCTCCGAAGGCCGGGTGAGCCTGCATGGCCGGCGGCTGGTGATCAGCGACCTGCGCTCCTGGGCACAGTTTTGTCGCGACTTGCTGGAAATGGTCGGGCCCGACCAGACGCGGCGGATCCTCACCCGGTTTGGCTACTTCTGGGGCCAGGCTGACGCTGCGGCCATGGAACGCATCTTCGAATGGGAGACCGTGCAGGAGTTGCTCAAGGCCATGGTTCGGCTGCAGAGCTTGCAGGGGCTCGCCAAGGCCGTGCTCAAGGAACTGCACTGCGACCCGGCTACGGGGCGGTTTGAGATGAAGCTGACCTGGCACGATTCTGGCCCGGCCGGGGAGTACCTGGCCGAATTGGGTACGTCCGAGCAGCCGACCTGCTGGATCCTCACCGGCTACGCCAGCGGCTACGCCTCGTATTGCCTGCACGAGGACGTGTACTTC
The DNA here is from genome assembly GCA_903892515.1 of uncultured Planctomycetota bacterium. Classification (GTDB taxonomy): domain Bacteria; phylum Planctomycetota; class Phycisphaerae; order SM23-33; family SM23-33; genus CAITIS01. The sequence goes on from CAITIS010000017.1 coordinate 21,176, forward strand.
ATTGAGGAAAAGTGCCGCACGCGCGGTGACCGCATCTGCCAGGCGGTTGGACGCGATAGAGAGAGCTGGTCGGACGAGATCAAGCCGCACCTGCCGTATTTCCAGGGCGACGACATCCAGGGCAAGATTCGCTTTCTTACTGACGAGTTGCGGCGCAAGGGCCGGGAACTCGCCCGGCAGCGGCGCCAACTCGGGCTGCCGCCGAACGAAGCCAAGATCGCCTTCGTCGAGGTTCGCAGCCAGGCGTTCCGGCAGGTCATGGATCTGGCGGCGCGAATTGCGCCCTTCGACTCGTCGGTGCTGATCACGGGTGAAACCGGCACGGGCAAGGAGGTCATGGCCCGGTACATGCACCGGCTCTCGCGCCGCGCCTCCGGCCCGCTCCTGGGCGTGAACTGCTCGGCCCTGCCCGAGACATTGCTGGAAAGCGAGCTGTTCGGCCACAAGGCCGGCGCCTTCACCGGCGCCAGTCAGGACCGCGTCGGGCTCTTCGAGCAGGCCGGCAAAGGGACGATCTTCCTGGACGAGATCGGCGACATTTCGCCCGGCATGCAGATGAAGTTGCTGCGCGTCTTGCAGGAACGCGAGGTCCAGCGCGTCGGCGAGAGCAAGCCGCGCAAGATCGACGTTCGCGTCATCGCCGCCACGAATCGCGACTTGCAGCGGGCCGTCGCGGAAGGAAAGTTTCGCGAGGATCTGTACTTTCGCATCCGCGTCATCGAGATCGAGTTGCCGCCGCTGCGCAGTCGGACCGAGGACATTCTGCCGCTGGCGAGGAACTTCGTCATCCAGTTCTCCAAGAAGCTGAAGCTGCCGCACCTGCGGCTGGATGCCACCTGTGTGGACTACCTGCAAGCCTACCGCTGGCCGGGCAACGTGCGTGAATTGGAGAACGCCCTGGAGCGAGCGGCCGTGCTGTGCAAGGACCAGATCATCCGCCCGGAAGATCTGCCGCGGAACATTCTGCAGGAGTCCACGACGGCCCGGCCCGGTGGCGGCGACACGCAGCGTTCACTGGCCCAGGTCGAGCAAGAGCACATCCTGGCGGTGTTGGAGAGCACCGGCGGCAATCGCAGCAAGGCGGCGCAGATTCTTGAAATCGGCGCAGCTACCCTCTGGCGCAAGCTCAAAGAGATCAAACGTCCCGGCGGCAAGGGCCAATAGTCGGCGCGTCTTCATCGCCGGCGTTGCGACGACTTGGCCGACTTCACAAAGCAGATCGCCGTTGCCCAGCGTGTCTACTTGGCCACTGGAACAGCCGCCGGCTTGGTAACCGGTGAGGGTCGCGTGGCCGACACCGAGGGTCGGCTGGCAGCGCCGTCGTATTCAAGCAGCTGCGTCTGGCCGGCGGAGTCCTTCTTCAACTCGAAGGAGTCATACGCCTCTCCACTGGCGGTGAAGGACTGGTACTTCAGCTTGTCGGGCTCGACTGAAATGATCTGGTACAGTTGCTTGTCCTGGCCGATGCGGCTCATCACATATTCATACCGCGGGTTCCACGGGTATTGCTTGGGGCTGGCCACCGACGTGCAGTATATGGTGCCCTGCTCCTTGTCGCCCACCACCTCGCGAAAGCGGACCTTGTGCGTGCGGGCATAGGTATGATCGTGGCCCTGGAGGAAGAGATCGACGTGGTGGCGATCGACCACCGGCAGGAAGATACGCTGGTTCTCTTCGCTGTTGCGATCCTCGCCGCTGGAAAAGATCGGCTGGTGAATCACGATGATGGTCCAGTTGATGCCCGTCGCGTCGGCCAGGACCTTGTCCAGCCACGCGGCCTGGTCCTCCAGCCGCATACTCCCGTCCAGCACGATTACGCGCACGCCCTGGTAGTCGAGGTAGTAACACAGGCTATCGAGCCCTTGGGGGCCATTGAGCGGAGCGGGAAACTGAACCCGCCAGTAGATCGAGAGCCCTTTGTCACCGCCTCGCCTCTGGTCATGATTCCCAGGGCAGACGATGCTGGGGACGGTGCGATACACCCAGCCAAGTGCCTCGTACCATTCCCGCCACATCCAGTCGGCATCGGCCGTGTCGGCCAGGTCGCCGGCGTGGACGATGAAGCGGGCGTCGGGACAGTCCGTAAAGGCCGAGCGGGCGACGCGCGAGACCAGACTGAAGGCCTTGTACTGTTCATCGCCCAGATAGATGAAGCGGAATGGCGCGGGCTTGCCGTCGGCCGTCGTGAAGAGATTCCAGTCGCTCCAACTCTGCTTGTCGCCGACGCGATACACGTACCGCGTGGCGGGCTCCAGGCCGGTGAACTTCACTTGGTGGTAGTACACGGTCGTGCCGCCCTCCGAAGCGTTCGCAACGGGCTTGGTCGAAGCGGGCATGATCGAGGCGTCATCGACGAAGTCAGGGCCCGGCGCCGCCGCAGCCGGAACGATTTGTGCCACCGCCCCCTCGCACGGCACGTCGGTTCGCCAGGTGACGGTCTGCGTGCGGGCCGGGTCGTCCGACCACACCAGCAGCACCCGATCCGGTTTGGCTGTGGCCGGAACGCTGGTCGACGTGGCCGCCGGAGGCAGCGTCTGACCCGAAAGAAGACCCACACACGCCGCGATCAATAGCCAAGCCGCAACGAGCTTGTTTCGCATAAGACAGGTTCCTGATTGTCTTGAGTAGTGAGGCAAACCTATCGAACATCCTGAAGAACGTCCGGCAGCAGGCGTGCCGGCAGGGCATCACAATAGCCCAAGTGCGACCCTGGCACCAGGGATCTCATGGCCGATGGTGGCATGACAGATTCCGCCGGCCGGCATCTCGTCAGACGCCGGCATGTTAGCTATTATTGCTGGCCATGAAGAAGAGGCATCACAAAGAAGCCAAGCCCGCTGTGAAAGCGGCGGACAAACCGCCGCGTCAAGCCGTCCAGCCGCCCCCGGCCGAAGTGTCCGAAGCACCGAGGCCGCCGGTGAAGAAAGTCGTTCCGCGAGAGACGGCCGAGAGCATGGCCGGCAAGCAGAAGGAGATCGCGGTCAGCGAGTTCTTTGCCAAGAACCGGCATCTGCTGGGCTTTGACAACCCGCGCAAGGCGCTGCTGACCTGCGTGAAGGAAGCGGTCGACAACTCTCTGGATGCCTGCGAGGAAGCGGGCATTCTCCCGGAAGTCTGGGTCATCGTCGAAGCCCTGCATAGCGCCGGCCACTCGCACGCCGAAGGCACTGACAACCAGGCGGCGCCGCTCAAAGGCTTGGCTTCAAAGAGGTCCAGGAGCGAGGAGACCCAGCCGTCGCTGCTGGAGGCGGTGCACCCGGAGATGCCGCACGGCGTTTCGCCGTCAGTGGCCAAGGCGACTCGGTTCCGGGTGACCGTTCGTGACAACGGCCCGGGCATCGTCAGGACGCAAATTCCGCACGTGTTTGGCCGGCTGCTGTACGGCTCAAAGTTCCACCGGCTGCGCATGAGCCGCGGCCAGCAGGGCATCGGCATCTCCGCCGCCGGCATGTATGGGCTGCTGACGACGGGCCGATCCGTCGAGATCATCTCCCGCACGGGCAAGAAGAAACCGGCCCACCGCTTCGAGCTGCAGATGGACACGCAGAAGAATCGGGCCGAGATCATCGTCGATCAGGAGCAGGCGAGCTGGAAGCCGCTTCCGCCAGCAGGCTGGTCAGCGGCTGCTGTCGCCGCCCACGCCACGGTGCAGGGATCCCTGGCGGCTGAGCCCGCTGCCGTTCAGACCGATAAGACACTCAGCTTTGCCGCCTGGCGCCACGCCGTGGCCGCCTTCGAGGCCGATCCCGCCATTGAAGAGGTCCAGCACGGCACCGAGGTCAGCATCGTGCTGGAGGCCAGGTTCCAGCGCGGGCGAGCCTCCGTGGATGAATATCTTGAACAGGCGGCCATCGCCAATCCGCACGCCCAGATTCATTACATTGCGCCGGACGGACTGCAACGTCTCTTTTCGCGCGAGATCAATGAGGTCCCGCGCAGCCCCTCCGCGATTAAGCCGCATCCCTACGGCGTGGAACTGGGCGTGATGATCCGCATGCTCAAAGAGACCAAGCACAAGCACCTGGGCGCGTTCCTGCACGAGGAATTTTCCCGAGTCTCGCCCGCCGTGGCTGAGGAAATCTGCCAGAAAGCCGGCCTCACCACGATGACCTGGTGTGCCCAGGTTGCCCGCGAGCAGGCCGACCGCCTTCATGTGGCCATCCAGCAAACCAAGATCATGGCCCCCCCGACGAACTGCCTGGTGCCCATCGGTCCCCAGCAGATCCTTAAGGGGCTGCTGAAGGAGATCAAGGCCGAGTTCTACGCGGCAGAGACGCGCGACCCGGCCGTGTACCGTGGCAACCCGTTCCAGATCGAGGTGGGCCTGGCGTATGGCGGGCAACTGCCCACCGAGGAGAGCGCCCGCGTAATCCGGTTTGCCAACCGTGTGCCGCTGCTGTACCAGCCCAGCGCGTGTGCCATCACCAAGAGTGTGCTTGACGCGAATTGGCGGAATTACGGCCTGACCCAGCCGCGGAACGGCCCGCCGGAAGGGCCGCTGGTAATCTTCGTGCACATGGCCAGCGTGTGGGTCCCATTCACCAGTGAGTCGAAGGAAGCCATCGCCAGTTACGACGAGATCATCAAAGAAATCAAACTGGCGCTGCAGGAGTGCGGGCGGAAGCTCAGCACGTATATTCGTCGCCGGCAGCACGCGGCCCACGAAGGCCAGCGGCGGCACATCTTCGAGAAGTATATCGGCGAGGTTGTGACGGCCTGTTCCAAGATGACGCGCGTGAATAAGGCCGAGTTGTACAAACAATTGCAGGCTATCGCCAATAGCCGCACCCTTAAGGCCGACGCGCAGTTCGATGACGAGGGAAATCTCATCAAGCTGGCTGAGAAGCCCGCGGAAAAGGATGAGAACGTCTTCGTCGTCGAGCGGGCCGACCCGGCCGTGGGCGAATAGGCGAACGTATCGCGACAGGCAGTAGCTGGATCGAATTAAACATGGCAAAGAAATCACGCAAAGAGCACGAAGCGGTCGGCAAGAAGCTGCAAAACCTGGCCCAGGTGGTCGTCAAGGCGGCTCGCTTCCGGCGGGATCCGAACATCGAAATCCCCACCCGGGCACTGTCCAACTCCATCTATGATGAGAAGCGCAAGATTATCATGCTGGGTGACGCCAAGCAGACACGCAGCTTCTTCAACCTGTCGCAGGCCAAGAAGTTTATGCAGACGATGCTGATCGCCTCGGGCTGCAACGATCTCAACGACCAGGGCAAGACCACCAGCATCCGTGACCTTTTCTACCACTGCAAGCACACCATCGAGGGCACGAAAGAGAACACCTTCGACGAGCAATCCGAGAGCGATCCGATCATCGAGGACCTGGAGGTCGCCATCGGCAGCCTGCGTGAGGAGTTGGGGCTCTTCGCCGAAAACAAGGGTTCCATGGTCGGGGCCATGACCATCGTCGATGACGGCGACACGATCGACCTGCGCCGCATGGGCTCGGGTGGCTGGTCGGTGCCGTCGATCGTGGAAAAGGACGTTATCCAGTTCAAGAAGCATGAAACTCAGTTCATCCTGCTGATTGAAAAAGCTGCCATCTGGAAGCGTTTCAACGAGGACCGGTACTGGGAAAAGCACAAGTGTCTGATCCTGCACGGCGGCGGCCAGCCCCCGCGCGGCGTGCGCCGGCTGATCTACCGCCTGCACAACGAACTGAAGTTGCCGGTGTACGTGCTGACCGACAACGATCCTTGGGGCTACTACATCTACAGCGTCGTCAAGCAGGGCTCGATTAACCTGGCTTTCGAGTCAGCGCGCATGGCCGTGCCCAAGGCACGCTTCATCGGCATGAGCAGCTTCGACGTGCAGCGTTTCAACATCAGCCACTCGGTGACGATCGCGCTGAAGGACGAGGACAAGAGCCGCGCCCGCGAGATCATGAACTATCCCTGGTTCAAAGAGAAGGAGGAGTGGCAGAAGGAAATCGAACAGATGCTCAAGAGCGGCGTGAAGATGGAACTGGAGTCACTCAGCAGCAAGGACTTCTCCTTCATCACCGAGACGTACCTGCCCGAGAAGATGAAGAGGAAGCTGTGGCTGGATTAAATGCGCGTGTATTGCCGCATGCCATGCTCGACCTGAACCTGGGGCCCGAGGGATAGGCATCAATTCAGCAGGCAGCGACGCGCACCCCGCGCGTTATCACATCTCGACGACTTCCGCCGCGATGCGCGCCCATTCGCACAGCCGTTGCGGCTCGTAGCGGAGGGTGCTGATATCCTTCAGAATGAATTCCAGCGGGCAGCCGTTCTTCTCGCAGATGCGCCGGGTCGCCAGCAGATCTTCGCGGACACGTGCGGCGTCAAAACGCGTACCGGCCAGATCGGCTGGGCTGGGTTTGCGCGAGTACACGTAATCGCGGCCAATTTCGGACGCCCCGCGCTGCTGGTTCACCCACGGGCTCATGGAGATCTTGCGCACGTGGGGAATCATGCGCACTTCTTTCATCTTGTGGTCCAGCGGGTCGCAGCAGCCGTAGTACACCATGCCGAATCGTTCGCATATGCGGCTGGCGTAGTCCACCTCGAACTCCTTGAACATCTGAGGCGATACCGTCGAGAGCATCTGCGCCAGGCCAAACATCCAAAGGTCCTTGGTGCGTGGCTTGGCGGGATCGTAGAGGGCGGCGGGCAATTCGTCCGTGTAGGCGCCGGTGCAGTGAATGAGGCTTTGCGGCCCGCACAGCAGGCCTTGCTGCTCCAATTGATCGAGCATGCTCAAGCAGCCGTCCGTCATCCGGCCAACGACTTTGTGCATGAACTCCGGCCGGTCGATTATGGCGAACAGTGCGTTCTCCACACCCATCCAGGTGGCAATCGGATCCCACAGCCCCAGGTACGGATCCTGACCGTCGGCCCGCACCTGCAGCAGGCCGTCAAACAACTCGTGGGCCGCACTCAAACGGCGGTCCGTCTCGGCGGCGTCGTGGCTGACTCGCGGCATCTGGATCTTCTGCAGGTCATCGTCTGTTTGCAGTTGGTTGACAAACTCGTGTCCGACGACGGCGTTGGCCGGATCGGTCACGGCGGTGTGCTCTTGGACGCCAATTCCAAACCCGGTATTGCGGATTGCCTTGTGTACGCGGATGAAGGACTCTACGACCATGTCGGCGGGGAAATGCTTCCACTGGTACAGCTTGCGGCGCAGTGCCTCCTCGTAGTGGCGGCACTCCGGATCGACGCAGCGCAGGGCTAGCTCGTCGTCGGTGTTCATCTCGTTCCAGCAGACCTGGTCGATCATCACCATCGGCCGGTCAGGTTTCAGAGCGTTGAGTTTGCGCCACAGCGATCGCTTTTGTTCCTGCACCGGTAGCGCGGCAATTTCGGCCACACGGACGGCCAATTCACGAATGACTGTCCTGTCCTGATTATTCATTATGTTCCTCATGCGGTGGAGCCTGTTGCGTCAGGCCGGTGCTTCTTGCGTCATGGGAGATGGTGAGCCGGCACTTCAGCGGTCCATCACATACCATGCCGAGACGAGCGGGCTTTCCATGCTGCTGCGGGTGTGGTGATCCTCACCCGGTTCGACGATAAAGACGTCGCCGGTCTGGATCGGGTAATCGCGCCCGTTGATGGGCAGGACGCCGGTGCCCTCTACAAAGATGAACACCTCGTGAACGTCGTGCACGTGGACCGACTCAGGATGGGCCGTTTCGCCTGGCCTGAAAACGTATATCCCGCCGCTAACGACGTGGGCATCGCCCAGCAGATCGCCCAGAAGACGGTCAGCGGTGGGGCGGAGGTCTTGGACACGGAGTTTCTTCAAAGACAGACGTCTCCTCTTGCGCCGTATTCTCGGCGGATCGGAATGCCCAGGCACGCCCGCGGGCAAGGAGGCAGTCCAAGACCGCGGCGTTCTTGTAAGGCTTCTGCAATATCCTATCAGATTACACTCAACGCATTTCGCAGCGTCTTGTCAAGGCCGCGAAACTTGGCCAGGCTGGCCGGGAGCCTGACCGCTGAACCCGTCATGGCGGAGGGCAGCAGGAACTGCCTGGCCTGCTCCTGAGTGGCGGGCACGACCGCATTCGTGATCGTGGCCGACAGGGGCGTTGCAAGGATACTCGCCGTCAGGACCTGTTGGGCCGGGGCCGAGGTCGGAACGCCGTTGATCGACTTGTTGAAGTTGGATTCCAGGATGATGTAGTCCTTGAAGTCGACCTTTTGGTCGCCATTGAAGTCGCCCTGCACCCAGCTCATGACAGACGTCTTGCCGAAGTTGCTTTCCAGGACGACGTAGTCCTTGAAGTTGACCGTGCCATCCTGGTTGGCGTCGCCCGCCAGAGTTGGCAGGTAGTATCCCGACCACACGCCGCCGCCATCGGTGGTGACGTAGATCTGCGTGTGGTCATGCGGGTCGAACTGGACGTTTGTTGGGCAGCGGGAGGCCAGGTTTGTGAACGGCGTCCACGTGGCGCCTGCATCCTGACTGACCCACAGGCCGGCGTCCGTTGTGCAGCAGTAGACGATGTTGGGGTTGTCGGGAAAGACCTTGACGCTGAAGGTCGAGGCATAGGAGTGCGTGTGCCAATCCTCCAACGTCTGGTCGGTCAGCACCTGCGTCCAGGCCCTCCCGCCATTAGTTGACTTCCATATGCCGCCCTGCTGATACATGCCGGCCGAGCAGGTGCTCATGTACAGCGTGTTGATATCGACGACCGCCACGTCTGTCGGGTAGACAAACGCTCCCGCGGTGATGTTTATCCAGCTATCCCCGCCGTCGGTGGACCTCCACACGCCGCCGGGAACGTAAGTTCCGTTGCTGCGGGTCGTGGTCACGACGGAAAACAGGGCGCCCGAGGCGGCGTCGCGATAGATGTGCGTGGCGTGCTGGTTGTTGGCGTAGCCCACGCCGGGCTTGTGCACCCACGTCTGGCCGCCGTCGACGGACTTCCACACGCCGCTATAGTACATGGTGGCGTACAGCACGCGTGCCGAGGCCGGCGACGTGGGGTCGAGCATGATGTCCGTACAGGGTTCGCTGGGCAGGCCCGTGCCCAGCTTGGCCCAGGACGCGCCGCCATTGGTGCTGACCACGACTCCGCCGCCCGAGCCGCTGACATTCTCGATGGATATCCAGGTGGGAATTTCGTGCAGGTTGCTGGTGGCCCCGTAGATCTTGCCCGAAACGCTGGGGTCGAATTCCAGGTCGTACATGCAGTTGCCCCAGGGGTTGCCGGAATCAGACCACAGCCAGGACGCGCCGGCGTCGTTGCTGCGGGTCAGGCCGATGTCGCTGTAGCCGACGTACCGGGTGTTGTAATTGAACGGGTCCCACTCGTACGTCCAGCAGGCGGTAACTTCCATGCCAATGGACTGGTGGCGACCGCCCGCAATGTCCACAGCCATCGCCGGAACCCAGCTCGTCCCACCGTCGGTGCTCTTATACAGGTCGCCCTGGGTGGCCACGAAGAGAATGTTGGGATCGGACGGCGCCACGCCCAAGCCGCCGCTCATGATGGAGTAGCCCCAGACCAATTGCGTTTGCAGCCACGAGCGAGTGACGTTGTTGCCCATCCGGAAGATGCTCGTCCACGTCGTGCCGCCGTTAGTGCTGGACCACACCAAGCCGGTGCCGACGTTGTACTGTACGGTGTATAACTTCTGCACCTGCCCCTGCGGCATCAGGATGTCGGACTGGCTGTTCCAAGTCTGCACCTGTCCCCAGGTCGAGCCGCCGTCGGTGGAACGGATCACGCCGACCTGGTCGGCAATAACAAACAGGTACGGCTCGTCCGAGCCAACTTGCGCCCCGGCCACCTTGAGCAGATTGTGCGTGCCGGCGCCGGTGACGGTGATCGTGTTCCAGGTCAGGCCGCCGTCAAGACTGTCCTTCAGGGCTGTGCCGATCGTCGAGTATGCCCGCTGGCCGATAGTTATGATGCCGGTGCAGTTGCCGCTGGCTGCTTGCGCCCAACTCGTGCCGCCGTCCTGGCTTTCCCACAAGCCGCTGGTTGTGCCGACGAAAACCTTGTCGGGGCTGCCACTGATGACGCCCAGTTCCGTGACCGAGCCCGACCACGGGGCAGTCCCGCTCAGCAGCGGCGTCCAGGTGACTCCCTTGTCCGTGCTGTAGCGAACTTCGCCCTGGCCCTGGTCCGCCCAGTACGTCCGCGTGGCCGAGAACGCCGGGCGCAGGCCGTTGGAGGTGTCGATCTGTTTGTAGTTGATCATCTGCCACGTGCCACCGCCATTAGTGGAGGCGTAGTCGCCGCTCATGTCGCAGGCGATGTGCATGTAGTTGCTGTCGTAGGGGGAGATCGTGACTTGGAACATCCCGCCGCCGCCGCCAATGCCGTTGTCCACGAACGGTGGCAGAGCCGACAGCATCAGCCGAGGTTCAAGTGATTCCATCATGCAGGCCGCGGTGTGACGGAGCGTGTGACGACGCTTGGATGCGCGAAGCGTAGACGACATGTATCCTCCTCAAGTTACTCTGGGCGACCAATTCGACAGCGTCACCGGCCGTTACGAAGGCAGCTACCTGCAGCCGCCACAGGCCGATCTCCTTTTAGACGCAGACACGATGATACGCGTCAGCCGAATCGTAACCTCAGTATACCAAGAAGCACGGATTTCGCAAGTCGTTGGGCCCGATGGTCTGGAAGGCTGATCGAATGGCCACGGCACAGACAGGCTGCCGAGGCTTCGTGTCGGCGCACTCTGGGCGCGGCACTGCCTGTTGCTCCAGGTGCCATGATCCTGCTACATTGACGGACAGGCCTTGGCGGACGCGTGTAGCCGTCGGGCATGGAGGTACGGCTGTGGAGTTGCCTGTTCGCGTGCATGTCATTGCCTGCGGCGTGTTGGCGCCGGATCTTCGAGCCGTCGCCGACAGGCTCAAGATGGATGTTTCCATGGAGTTCCTGCCCGGTGGGCTGCACAGCCGGCCGCGCGAGCTGCGCCAGCAGTTGCAGAGCGCCATCGATCAAGCCTCGGCCGAGCGACGGGGCGACATGCTGGCCATCGGGTACGGCGTGTGCGGCCTGGGAACCGTCGGGCTGCACGCCCGCTCGATTCCGCTGGTGATCCCGCGCGTGAACGACTGCATCGCCCTGTTCCTGGGTTCCGATGCCGCGTATCGAACCGAATTCGCGCGTTACCCAGGCACGTACTACATCTCCGCCGGCTGGGTGCAGGAGAAGGGGCATCCTCAAGACTGCGGCACATCGAAGGAGCAGCCTGACCCGGATCGGCCGGATTTTGACCAGCTCGTATCCCGCCACGGCCAGGAAAATGCCGAGGCGATTCGCTATTTCCTTAACAGTTGGCAGCGAAACTATCAGCGTGCCGCCTTCATCGACACCGGCGTGGCGGGCCGGCAGCAGTACGCCCGCATTGCCCGCACCATGGCCGAGGAATTTGGCTGGAAGTACGAGGAACTGACCGGCAGCGGCGAATTGCTCAGCCGGTTGCTCACGCAGCGAGAATCGGCCGACGACATCCTGGTCGTCCTGCCGCACCACGTGACGGTGTACGACCCGGTTCGCAAGGGCCTCTCGGCCATGCCCATCTGGGACGTCGATGGCGCGCAAGGCGGCGGTCAACCAGCAGAAACGCTGGGCCTCCAGGAGCCCCAGGCCACCCAGGCTGACACTGACGCCACCCAGCCGGCGCGTCTTGGACTCGGCATCGACGCCGGCGGAACATATACCGACATCGTGGTCTACGACTTCGTCGCCGACACCGTCGTGCAGAAGGCCAAGGCCCTGACCACCAAGTGGGATTACATGATCGGGATCGATGAGGCCCTGGACCAACTCGACCCGCATCACTTGTCGCTCGTGGACTTGGTGAGCATCTCCACCACGCTGGCCACCAACGCCATTGTCGAGGAGCGCGGGCAGAAGGCCGGGCTGCTGATCATGCCGCCATACGGGCTGTTCGACCCTCAGGACATCAGCTATCGCCCGCTGGCCGTGCTCCGAGGTAAGCTGGAGATCGACGGCAAGGTCATCGAGCCGGTGGATCGCGACCAGGTCGCCAGCGTGGTGCGCGAGATGGTCGCCAAGCAGGGCGTGTCCGCCTTTGCCGTCACGGGCTACGCCAGCCACGCCAACCCCACCCAGGAGTTGGAGGTCAAGGCCATCATCCAACAGGCCACGGGCCTGTCTGTGACCTGCGGCCACGAGGTGAGCGAGGGCGTGAATTACCGCGTGCGGGCTGAAACGGCCGCCCTGAACGCCCGCATCATCCGCATCCTGGAGAAGTTCCTGGATGAGGCGTGTGACTCGCTGAAACGGCGCGGCATCAAGGCCCCGGTCATGGTGGTCAAGAGCGACGGTTCGCTCATGGGCGTCGAGACGGCCCGGCAGTGCCCGATTCAGACGATCCTTTCAGGTCCGGCCGCTAGCGTCGCCGGGGCGAGCTACCTGGCCAAACTGTCTGACGCGCTGGTGGTGGATATCGGCGGCACCACCACCGACACCGCCACGATTTCGGGCGGTTCGGTGCGGACGTGCGAAGACGGGGCCAGCGTGGGCCGATGGCGAACGCATGTTCGGGCATTGGATATGCGGACGCTGGGCCTGGGCGGCGACAGCGCGGTGACGCGCAAGAATGGTCAGATTCGCATCGGTCCGCGCCGGGTGGCGCCGGTGTGCTGGATGGCCTCTCGCTACGCCGGGGCTGAAGAGGCGCTGGCGTGGTTGAAACGCCGGCTGGACGGTTTCGTTTCGTCCACGGCGGGCATGGAACTGCTGGTGCGAACCGCGGGAAGTTCCGAAGGCGAACTGGACGATGCAGAACGGCGCATCCTGGAACTGCTCGATGAGCGGCCGATGTCGCTGGATGAACTGGTGTCTCGAACCGACAGCCTGGCACTGACTTTCCTGCCGGTGGCCCGGCTGGAAGAGCGACACCTGGTGCAGCGGTGCGGGCTCACGCCTACTGATCTGTTGCATCTGACCGGGCAGGTCTCGCTGTGGGAGCCCGCCGCGGCCCAGAACATGGCCGATTTGTACGGCATGCTGGCGGGGATGGACAGCGACAAGTTCGCGCAGCACGTGCTGCGGCAATTCGTGCACCATCTGGCCGTGGAGTTGTTCAAGAAGGAACTGGGCGACGCGGCGGCCGACGAACTGGATGCTTCTCCGGCGGCCCAGGCGATGATCGAGAACATGCTTTCGGGTGGCTCACAGGCTTTCCGCGTGCAGGTACAGCTCCGCCGCCCGATCATCGGAATCGGCGCGCCGGTTCACCTGTTCCTGCCCCAGGCGGCTGAGATTCTCCAGACGCGGGCCGTGATCCCTCCCAATGCCGACGTCGCCAATGCCATCGGCGCCATTACCAGTTCCATCCACGTTTGCCGCGAGGCCGAGATCGTTCCTGACGATGCCGGTCGCTACAGCGTCCGCGGGCTGGAAAACGCGCCGTCATTTCGCGACTTCGACCAGGCCCACCAGTACGCGGTGCAGGCCCTTCGCCAAGTGGTGCTTTCCTGCGCGCGAGCGGCCGGCACCAGCGCCAGTGCTGTCGAGATCATCGTTCAGGATCGCATCGGGAAGTTGCGCGACGGCGGCCAATTGTTCGTGGGACGCAAGGTTGCGGCCCGCTTGACAGGCAGGCCCGACCTGTCGCTATCGTAGCGACGAATCTGAGACAGAACGCTTAGAACTGGTATCATAACCGTCTCACGTCCGCCCTCGGGTGTGAGCCGCGTGAGAAGACGTCGAGTTGGGCCGCAACATCCACAGCCGAGGGCGGCTGTGCCACGGGCCAAACCGGTCATGAAACCGGCTTTAGGCGAATCGAACGTTCCGACCTCTAGCGACTTTCGAGCCGGTCGAAGATGGAGAGGGCGATGACTTCCCGCGAGCGTCTGCAAGCAACACTCAACCACCAGCAACCCGATCAGGTCTGCGTCGACTTCGGTTCGACGGCCGTCACCGGCATTCACGTTTCCACCGTCAGCCGGCTGCGGCGAAAAGTGCTGGGCGATCAGGAACACCGCGTAAAGGTCATCGAGCCCTACCAGATGCTGGGCGAGATTGACCCGGCCTTGCAGGAGGCACTGGGCGTAGACGTCGTCGGCGTGCTTGGGCCCAAGAACATCTTTGGTTTCGCTAATCGCGACTGGAAGCCGCTGGACCTCTTCGACGGCACCAAGGCGCTTGTGCCTGGCGACTTTCAGATCACCTCCGACGCCAATGGCGACTGGCTGATCTATCCCGAGGGCGACCGGTCCGCAGGGCCCAGCGGCCGGATGCCCAGGGGCGGCTACTTTTTCGACACCATCATCCGTCAGGATACAATCGACGAGGACCGCCTCGACCCCTGTGACAATCTCGAGGAATTCGGCCCGCTGAGTGTTTCTGACTTACAGCACTTCCGCAGTGGCGCCGATGCGGCCCAAGCCAGCGGGCGCGGCGCTATCCTGAGCGTGCCGGGCACCGCCTTTGGCGACATCGCACTGGTGCCCGGGCCTTGGATGAAGCATCCCAAGGGCGTTCGCGACGTGACGGAGTGGTACATCTCGACGGCCCTGCGGCGCGACTACGTGTACAAGGTCTTCGATGCCCAGTGCGAGATCGCCCTGAAGAATCTGGCCGAACTGGCCGCGACGGTCGGTGGAAAAGTAGACGTGGCCTTTGTCACCGGCACGGACTTCGGGACCCAGCGCGGGCTGTTTATCTCGCCGCTGGTCTACCGCGATTTGTACAAGCCATTCCATCGGCGGGTCAACGATTTCATTCACCGGCACACCACGTGGAAGACCTTCATTCACTCATGCGGCTCGATATATGAGCTAATGCCGGACCTCATCGAGGCGGGCTTTGACGTGTTCAATCCCGTGCAGGCATCGGCCGAGGGCATGTCGCCAAAGCGGCTCAAGCAGGAGTTCGGCCGCCACGTCACCTTTTGGGGCGGCGGGGTGGACACGCAGCGAACGCTGCCCTTCGGGACGCCCGAAGAGGTGTACCGCGAGGTTCGCCAGCGGATCGATATCTTCAACGATGGCGGCGGATTCGTCTTCAACAGCGTGCACAATGTCCAGGCCAACGTGCCGCTGGAGAACGTGCTGGCGATGTTCCGGGCTATCGACGACGCCAGGAAAGCTGATTAGTGAAGAACGCCTAGCGGCCGATTCGTCAGCGTGTGCGATGCATCGGCCAAGCGGTGCCCAAGAGTAGTTACATAAGGTGAATGATGCGAAAATCGCCCAGGTCGTCCGCAGGCCAACCTGACGCGGCGGCCTTGCGCCACGTGTAGCTGGCGGCGGGGCCTGTTCGCCGGGTATACGAGGCAAGCCCGTTGGCGGCCAGGCCAAACGAGTCAGTGCTGCCGGGAGTGTCGGCCTGTACGTTCATGAGCTTGACGGGGCCGATGCGCCAGGCCGCGATAATCGAGCTTGCGAACGAGAACACCTGGCCTTGCACACCACGAACGGTAAAGCTCTTGATGCGTGGGAGGAGATCGTCCGACGCGGCGCTGAAATCGCCGCGTCCTGTGGGCATGCCTTGCCAACCCTCGGCCAGGCCGGCGTAAAGCTGGCTGTTCTCCATGGCACCAACGGTCACGGCGCCGATGTTGCCGGCGGAATCGACCGTGCTGTCGACCATTCGCCCCGTGACAGACAGGCCACCTAGCGCGGTCGACGGTGACCGGGCCGACGGCACCGCAGCCGTCAGCGTTACGACCGCGGCAGTGAGATTGCCCTTGATGGTGATCTGCTTGGTCGAGAGAGCACGGAATTGCCCCGACAGGTCGTGCTGGACTGTCAAGCCCGCCACCGAGCCGGTGAAGGTGGCGTTCCAGGCGGTGGTGGCGGACCCGATCCCCAAAGCACCGGCCAGGCCTGTAATGGCCCATGTGCCCGAGACCGCTCCCGCCACGCGAGCGGCGCCCAGGGTCTTGATTTTCGGTGTGGCTGAACCATCCAGGCTCAAGTCGGACGCAAAACTGCCTTTGGCAATGAGCGAGGTCAGTACGCGGGCGTGAATATCGCCCGAGGAACAACTCTTAACGTTCAGCGTGCCTATGGTGCCATCGATGGCGATCGTGCTGGAAGTGACGTCGCCGGTTACCAGTGACTTGACGGCCGTCAGCGGGTCGGCGGCGTCGAGCCCCTGCATCGTCCAACCGTTCACCGCGCCACCCACCGTAACGCTGCCGACAGCGCCCTTAATGCTCCAGGTGCTGCCGCCAATATTGCCGGTGATCGATGCGCTGGTGAGGCCAAGTGCGCCGACGCTGCCTGGGTTTTGTCCCGCGATGAACAGGTCGGCGTCGAAGTCGCCCTTGATGGTAAGACTCTTGACTGTTCTGGCCGTCAGCGAGCCGTCGGCCCACGTGCCCGCCACGATCGAGCTGACGCTACCGCCCTGGGCCAGGACGGCAGCGTCGATTGTTCCAGAGACGCTGAGCTTGCCCAAGGCCACGCCTTTGACGCTCGCTGAGTTCAATGTTATGTCCGCGCCAAGGTTGCCCGGCAGGAAGCGTTTCTTGTCACCGACCAAGGCAATGGTGGTGGCCCGTGGGGCGATCAGGCCTCCGCTGTTCCACTGGCTGGCCGACAGGCTGGCCAAGGGCGAGCCCAGCGTGATCTGGCTGGCATCGATCAACTTACCGACGATAGTCACTCCAGCGGCGGCGCCTGTGCCGGGCATCGTCATGTCGGCATCGATATCGTGCAGCGTCAGCGAGCGGATGTAGCCGCTGCTCGTCATGGCCACACCGACGCCGGCAAGATTGATCCCAGGGGCGCTGAAGCTTCCGACGGGAGTCGCTCCGCTGATCTGGCCGACCGTGGCCAAGCCGTCGGCGCCGCCCTTGGTGGTGATGGTCAAGGAACTGTTGAGCGTAGCGCTCGACAGGACGACCTGGGCCAACTCGGCCGTGCCGTCAACCGTCAGCTTTGTGGTCCCCGGAATGGTCAGGTCGCTGCCCGTCAGCAACAGGGTGGCGGTGCCCTTGGCAATCGAGATGGTCACGGTCGTGCCGTCAGCGTCGGTGTACGTCAAGGACTTGGCCGTCTGGCCGTCGCCGATGGCGAGGCAGGGATTATCAAACTGCACCATCAGGTTCACCGTGGCAGTGGACACGCCGCCGTACGCGTCGGAGATGGTGTAGGTGAAGCTGTCGCTTCGAGCGGATAGATCGTCCAGCGTGTAGAACACCTGGCCGCCGGATAAGCTCACCGTGCCGTGGGAAGCGGCGCCCACGGCAGTGATCATCATGGCGGAGTCGTTGTAATCCTCGTCGTTGGCCAGCACGTCGAGGCGGCTGGCGCTGCCGTCATCGTGCACTGCAACCGAGTCGTTGACGGCCTGCGGTGGGATCAGGCCTTTTACCAGCAGGTCTACAATCGGCGTTCCCCGGCCCGTCACCAAGTCATACCCTGGTGCAGCGGAGAAGCCATTATCGCCCGTGGTTATGTCGTGAAAGTCTCCGCTTGGTAGCGCGTAGATCATCGGCAGCGTTTGGGTCGGGCCGTAGAGAGTCCCCATGCCTGCCAACACGCGTCCCTGGTTGGCAATGGCGATGATGCCAGCCCACGCCGGGACACCCAGGCTGGTCCCGCCACACAGCGTCCAAGGCGAGGACGCGCCGTTGTCCCACGTGTCGTACACGGCCACCGGGCTGCTGTCTGGATCGGCGTCAAACGCGACGTCCGGCCCTGCCCGCATGGTGCTGCTTTGTGTCACGAGCGCGTGCTGATACGCCGGCTGCTTCTCATACCGACTGATGCCTCCACCCGAACCGCCGTTGGCGAGGCTCGCGTCGCCATAGCCCCAGCTGGTCTCAGAGATATAGTCCCCGCCGGCGCTGAGCCTGAGCGTCGTTCCGCCCACCGCCAGCACGTTGGGTGACGCCGCTGGGTATGCCATGCCGGCGCCGTCGTCGCCGGTGGGGGCTATGAAGGTCACGCCCGTATGCCCCGATGGCGTCGTGAAATGCTTATCCTCGCTCGACTCGCCTGAGAATTCATCTTCGGACCAGCTCATGGAGACGACACTGACGCCCGTGTGTTTTCGGGCCGTGTCGACGGCGGCCAGCAGGTCGCTGTCGGCGGACGAGTTAGCCTCGATCAACAAGATGTTCGCGTTGGGCGCTACGGCGTGCGCCCACTCCACATCCATCGATGTCTCCAACACCCACGAGTTGCCCGGTCCGTCCGGGTCAGGTCCCGGCAAAGTCGTGGTTCCATCCTGGCCGATGACGGTGAACTTGGGCGGATCTGGCAGATTGAACTGGCGGTCAAAGGCGCGCAGGTCGGCGAGAATGTACGGATCGTTGTACGCGGTGACAATGGCGATGGTCTGGCCCGCGCCGGTTCCGGCGATGGAGCCGAAGCTCACGCTGTCGATCCCGTAGGCCTGTCGGATATCCGCTGGCGAGAGTCCGTCGGGCGCGCTGAATAGCAGGCGAGGCTCAAGCTGCTCCATGCAGGCTATCGGGCCGGCGTGATCGCGCTTGGCGGGGCACATGCTGGGCTGGCCGACGAAACCGGCCTGAATACAGGGGCGATACCCCAGATGTCTTCCCGTCATTGCGCGAGCCTTTACCACGGCAGCCGATCCTCCAAGAAGCGGACCCGTTCAGTCTATCGGTTTGAATGGAGATGAACAAGAATCAGACGCATCCGAACAGTATCAGCGGCAGCGGCATGGCCGGGAGAAATGTGCCGGTGGCCTGCCGATCTGCCGGAATCGTTGATCGTCACGATGGCCGGAGTTGGGTAGAATTGAGGTCAGCCGTGGATTGGATGGCACTTTATGTTGCTGGTTGATGAGCCCAGCCGTCAATGGCCATTTCGCGACCGTGGCAGGTCTTGGTGTGAGAGGGCACTATGCCCGATACCCTGTGCAATCTACTGAAAGAGGCTTCTTCGGCCCATGGATGAGTCTGCTCCCAGCGGAGGCGCATTTCGACACGTGAGGTTTGCCGGCCGGCCAACGAATGCCGTGTCTCGATCGCAGCATCGTGCCAAGTCGCGCTCGCCGGTGGCCCTGCGCCCTTCGGAGCGGCCTGGCCAATTCATCTCGTGGGTCTTGGAGCGCGCAGGGCTGGCCGTGGAAAACTACCGCGGCGAACCGTTGGGGCGGCGACTTTCTCCCTGCCTGCGGGCACTGCATGCCCACACGGAGGCACAGGCCCGGCAGACCCTGGAGCAACGGCCTGACCTGCTGCCGACCGCGATCAGCACCCTGTTAATCGGCGTGACGGATTTCTTTCGCGACGAGCCGGTGTTCGAGGCGTTGCGAACCGATGTGCTCCCGCAATGGGCCCACCGCAGCGGGCCATTGAGAATATGGAGTGCCGGCTGTTCCAACGGCGCGGAACTCTACAGCTTGGCGATCTTGCTGGCTGAGGCGGGCCTGTTGGAGGGCAGCTTCCTTCTGGGCAGCGACTGCCGCCCCGACGCCGTAGCGCACGCCCAAGCGGGAGTATATAAGTCCCACGATCTCCGCAAGATCGCAACATCGAATCGCCACAGGTACTTCGAAGAGGTCGGCGGCCTATGGCGGCCAATCGAGCCGGTCCGCCAGCATGTCCATTGGAGGGTTTCGGACCTGGCCCGGCACGTCGAAAAGGGCCCCTGGGACATGATTCTGTGGAGGAACATGGCCATTTACCTGACGGTCGAAGCGGCCCAGTCCATCTGGCAGGGCTTGGCTGGGGCCCTGTCTCCCGAAGGCGTGCTGGTGGTGGGCAAAGCGGAGCGGCCGCCGGCGGAATTGTCTTTGATCTGTGCGAGCAGGTGCCTTTACCATGCTGGCCCCGCGGGCGTAGTCGCCGTCGCGGGATCTCGACCGCGACCGACGAAACATAGGGGCCATCGGGCCTCGGAGACTTCCGTATGAAACTTGGCGTAAAGATCGCCATTGCGTTCGTGCTGGGCCTGCTGATCGTCGGCACCGTGGGCATCCAATCTTACCTGGGAATCCAGCGGTTAACCGATACGAACCGCTGGGTGACGCATTCTCACGAGGTGCTGGAGGACTTGGAGCACGTCGCGTCGCTGCTCAAGGATGCCGAAACGGGGCAGCGCGGCTTTATCCTGACCGGCGAAGAGCGTTACCTGGAGCCGTACAACGCGGCCACGGCAGAGATTCCGAAGGACATCGACGCGGTTACGGCCCTGACCAAGGACAGTCCCCAACAACAGAGCAGCCTCCAGCAACTTCAGAAGCTATCTCACGACAAGCTTGATGAGTTGCAGGAAACCGTCAAGCTTCGCAAGGCGGGCGGAGTAGAAGCGGCCTTGCCGGTCATTCGCAGCGACCGGGGCAGGCGGATCATGGACGACATCCGGGCGATCATCGATCAGATGGAGTTGCGTGAACGGGGTTTGCTGGGCGTGCGGAATCGGGCCGCCAGCGAAGTCACTCAGCGAACCATGGTATCGCTGGGCGCGGGCGTGTTGCTGGCCTTGGTGGTTCTCGGAGTGGCCGCCGTCATTGTCACCCGGACGATGCGGCTGGCGAACGGCGACGCATCGTCGCAAGGCGCTGGCCGGAACTGGCCCCGAATAGCCATTCGCTACGCGTTCGCGGTGGCGGTCGTCGGCTTGGCCATGGCGCTGCGGTCGTGGATGGAACGTGCCTTTGGCCCCATGCCGCCGTTCATCATCTTCTATCCGGCCGTTCTGTTGGTGGCGAGCATCGCCGGCGGCGGTCCGGGAGTCCTGACGACGCTCCTGGCGGTCCTGGCGGCCGATTACTGGTACTTCCCTCCTTATGGCCAGTTCAACATTGGCTCTTCCAACGAGGCGCTGGCGCTGGGCATCTTCGGCGGTTCGAGCTTGTTCCTGAGCGTGCTGGCTGAACGCGTGCATCGCTCCCGCTGGGCCGAGGCGGTAAGCGTCACCCAGGAGAAGGAACTTGCCCTGATGGACATGGGCAACCTCATGACGCTTGACCTGGAGCACCGGATCGTCCACTGGAGCCAGGGTAATCACCGGCTGTACGGATTCGACGCCCAGGAAACCCGGGGGCAGTTGACGTACGAATTGCTCCAGACGCACTTTGACCAGCCGCTGGAACAGATTCACGGCGAGCTTTTGGAGAAAGGCCACTGGGAGGGGGACGTGACTCGGCGCGGCAAGGACGGATCGCCTCTGTCCGTGTCGCTCCTGTGGGCGCTGCGTCGCGACGAAGGGGGAAAGCCGCTGGACATCCTGGAGGTCAGCACCGACATCACCCGGCAGAAGACGGCCGAGGAAGCGCTGCGGCAACAGTCAGAGGAACTGGCCCAGCAAAACGAGGAGTTGACCCAGCAGGCGGAGGAACTCTCGCGGCAAACGGAAGAGCTGACGCAGCAGTCCGAAGAGTTGTCCGAGCAAAACGAGGAATTGCAGACGCAGTCCGAGGAAATCCAGACGCTGAATGCGGACCTTACGCATCGGGAGAAGATCCTTCAGACGCTGTTGGATTCCGCCCGCCTGCCGATCGGCGAACGGGAAGTGATGGGTAAGATTTGCCAGGCGGCCCTGGAGATAATCGGTCAGCCTGCCATCGGCGTGGCCGTTTGTGAACGGCACGGCCAGGAATTGCAGATTCTTGCTCACGCCGGGTTCGGCGGCGCTGCCGTGCCTGGCTCCTGGCCGGTGAAGGGTTCGTTTGTCGAGATGGTAATCCAGCAGGGCCGCACCGCCTCCCTGGAGGACACCTCGCTTCGGCCGGACCTGAATATCCTGAGCGTTCCCGGCCATCCACGGTTTCCCGCGTCGCTCTCTTCACCGCTGCGCGTCAAGGGCGAGTGTATCGGGGCCGTCAGTCTTTACAGCGACAAGCCGCAGCACTGGACCGTGGAACAGTTCGGGCTGATCGAGTGGCTCGCCGCCCAGTGCTCCAACGCCTTGGAAGCGATGCGGGCCGAGGAGGCGCTGACCGAGAGTCGGGAACGACTCGACTTGGCGTTGCATTCCGCCCGAATGGCCACATTTGACTGGGACATCCTTGCGAACAAGCGAACATGGAGCGAAGGGGTCCATCGCTTGTTGGGAACCGATCCGGAGACCTTCACCGGCACCGCCGACGAGTTCTTCAAGGCCTTGCACCAGGACGATCGCCGATCTGTGCAGGCTGCCCTCGCCAAGGCCGTCGAAACGACGGCACCCTACGAGACGGAGTATCGCGTGACTTGGCCGGATGGCAGCACTCATCACATTGCCGCGCGGGGAATGGTTCACCGCGACAATGCGGGCCGACCGATCCGCATGACCGGCATCTGCTGGGACATCACCGATCGCAATCGGGCCGAGGAGGAACTCCACAGGCTCAATCGCACGCTCAAGGCGCTTGGCCGCAGCGGCCAAGCCATGCTGCGTGCTCGCGATGAAGAAGACTACTTGAACGAAGCGTGCCGGATCATCGTTGAAGACTGCGGCCATGCCATGGTGTGGATAGGCTACGCGGAGAACGATGCGATCCAAAGCGTCCGGCCAGTGGCGTCATTCGGCTTTGACGAAGGGTATATCGAGACTCTCAAGGTCACTTGGGCGGACACCGAACTTGGCCGCGGGCCAACGGGCACGGCCATCCGCACGGGCAAGCCGGCCTTCTGCCGGAACATGCTCACCGACCCGCTCTTTGGACCTTGGCGTGAACAGGCCGTTAAGCGTGGGTACGCGTCTTCTCTGGTCTTGCCGCTGATATCCGACGGCAAGGCCTTTGGCGCCCTGACGATCTACTTCCGGGAGCCCGACCCGTTTACGCCGGACGAGGTCTCCTTGCTGACGGAACTGGCCGACGATCTGGCCCATGGCATCACCGCCATCCGCATGCGCTCCGCCCGCGAACGGGCCGAGGAGGCGCTGCAGGAAAGCGAGCGGCGGTATCGCTCCCTGTTCGACAACATGCTCGACGGATACGCGTACTGCCGCATGCTCTACGAGAATCAGAACCCAAGCGATTTCGTCTACCTGGGCGTCAATGATGCCTTCGAACGATTGACCGGGCTTAAGGATGTCGTTGGCAAGAAGGTCAGCGAGGTCATTCCGGGCATCGCCCAGTCCAGCCCGGAGTTGCTGCAAACCTATGGCCGAGTCGCCATGACCGGCCAGCCGGAACGATTGGAGACTTACCTGGCTGCGTTGAAAACCTGGTTCTCCATCGCCGTCTATAGCCCGGCAAAAGACCACTTTGTCGCGGTATTCGACAATATCACCGAGCGCAAGCGGGGGGAGGAGGCGTTACGGGAGAGTGAAGATCGGCTCCGGACGATGGCCGACTCCATCCCGCAGCTCGCGTGGGTTGCCAAGGCCGATGGGTTTATCTATTGGTACAACCGCCGCTGGTACGAATACACCGGGACCACGCCCGAGCAGATGGAAGGCTGGGGCTGGCAAAGCGTGCATGATCCCAACATGCTGCCGGCCGTGATGGAACAGTGGCAGGCCTCGATTGCCACGGGGCAGCCGTTTGACATGGAATTCCCGCTGCGCTCCGCCGATGGCAAGTTCCGCCAGTTCTTGACACGGGGCGTGCCCCTCAAAGACGCCCAAGGCCGCGTCGTTCAGTGGTGTGGCACCAACACCGATATTTCCGAGCGGGCAGCGGCCGAGGCTGTCTTGCGCCAGACGGCCGAGGAACTGGCCCGCTCCAATAAGGAGTTGGAGCAGTTTGCATATATTTCCAGCCATGACCTGCAGGAGCCGCTGCGCCAGGTGAGAGCGTTCGTGCAGCTCCTGCGCGACCGTCACGCCGACAAGCTCGAAGGCAGCGCGGCCGAGTATCTCCAGTTCGTATATGACGGGGCTTCCCGCATGAGCGACCTGGTGCAAGGCCTGCTGGCTTATTCCAGGGTGGGCGCACGCGATGCACGCCATGAATCGACACCCTGTCAGCAGGCCTTGGATGCCGCCTTGTCCAACCTGCAATTGAGCATTGCCGAATCGCAAGCCTGCATCACGCATGATGAACTGCCAACGGTCATGGCCGAACGTACGCAACTGACGCAGCTCTTCCAGAACCTCATCGGAAACGCCATCAAGTTCCGCCAGGACGGCGTGGCGCCGCGAATTCACGTCGCTTGCCGTCGCGAGGGGCGTCAATGGTTGTTCGGTGTCAAGGACAACGGCATCGGCATCGACCCGGAGCACTATGGGAAGGTATTCCTGATCTTCCAACGCCTGCATGGTCGGGAGAGGTACCCTGGCACGGGTATCGGCTTGGCCATCTGCAAGAAGATCGTCGAGCAGCACGGTGGAAAGATATGGATCGACTCCAAGGTTGGAGAAGGCAGCAGCTTCTGTTTCACTTTGCCGGAGGAAAGCGTGTGAACGCTGACTCAAGAGATTCGGTAGTGATGCCGCCGCGCGAGTGTCACTGATCCGCGAAACGATACCCGATGCCGGTTTCGGTGAGCAGGTATCGCGGCTGAGCGGGATCCGGTTCGATCTTGCGGCGAAGCTGGGCCATGTGGACACGGAGATAGTGCGTGTCCTGCGTGTGGTGCGGGCCCCAGACTTCCTTGAGCAGTGCCTGGTGCGTGAGCACCTTGCCGGCGTATCGCACTAACACGGTCAGCAGCTTGTACTCGATTGGGGTCAGATGCACTTCCGTGTCGCCGACGAAGACGTGCCGGCCGGCCAGGTCAACACGCAGATCACCCACGATGAATGTCGGCTGGGGGCTGTTGTCGGCCAGACGGGCTGTGTGGCGAATGGCAACGCGAATGCGGGCCAGGAGTTCGCCGGTGCTGAAGGGCTTGGTGAGGTAGTCGTCAGCGCCGGCGTCCAAGGCGGCGATCTTGTCCTTCTCCTGTCCCCTGGCAGACAGGACGATGATTGGCACATTGGACCATTCCCGCAGACGGCGCGTGACCTCCAGGCCGTCAAGGTCGGGCAAGCCCAGATCCAGCAACACCACGTCGGGGTTGTAGTCGGCGGCGCGGGCCAAGCCATCCTTGCCGGTTTCGGCCCCCAGCAGGCGGAACCCGTGGGCAGGCAACGATGCCCCCAGGAACTTGTGGACAGGTGGCTCATCTTCAATCAAAAGGATGAGCGGCTCGGTATCGGTCATGGCTGGCTCTCCGTGACGGTCGGTTCGACATCGCGGGGCAGCGCGAAGCTGAACACCGCCCCGCCCCCAGGCCGACCATCAACCCATATTCGTCCGCCATGTGCAGTCACGATTGCCCGGCAGATGGCCAAGCCCAGACCGACCCCCGGCTTCCTGACGGCGTCCTGACCGCGGACGAACTTCTCGAAGATGCGTTCACGTTGCTCGACGGGAACGCCCGGACCTCGGTCGGCCACTGAAACGGTCGCAGCCGCGGCGTCGGCGCTGGCTGAGATCTCAATCTCGCCTCCGGCAGGCGAGTACTTGGCCGCGTTGTCCAGGAGATTGACCAGCACCTGCTCCATAAGCACAGAATCGGCGTAAAGCATCGGCAGATCTGCTGGCACGTTCACTTTCAGGGTATGGTTGGTCAATCGTTTGGCGCACCGCTGTACGGACGAACCGATCATTTCCTCCAGGGGCAGCCATTCCCGGCTGGGCGTGACCTGTCCCGATTCCAGGCGTGTCATGTCCAGCAGGTTGCCCACAAGGCGATTGACTCGCTCAGCTTCATCGGAGATCGTCTGCAACAACTCACTGCGGACTTGTGAGGATAACGTGTCGGCCGATTCAACCAGCGTTCCGGCCGCGCCGATTATGCCCGTCAGCGGCGTCCGCAAATCATGTGAGACGCTGCTCAGCAGTGCGTTGCGCATCTTCTCTGCCTCTACCAGCACCTGCGACTGCCGCACCTGGTCGGAAAGCCGAATGCGTTCAAGCGCCCCGGCGATCAGGGCCGCAAGGGTGGTGAGCAACTGCACCTGGTCTGGCGCGAGCGGCTGTTGATGATGTGGCCGCAACCCTATGACCCCCAGGCGCGCCGCCGAAGCCACCAGCGGCGCGAACAGCCAAGGTGTTGCCGGGAGCGTGTCGGTTCCCAGCCCGGCGAGTTGGGCGTGCTCCAGCACCCACTGGGCGACGGCCAAATCCTGCGGTCCCGGAGTTGGGGTCGGCAAAGCGACGGTCGTCACGTCCTGGGCGGCAACGCGGCCGCCTGCGTCGCCCAACAAGACGACCACGTCGCAGTCGAGTACCCGACCGACATGCTCCTTGGCCAGTTCCGCAGCCTGCGCGATTGTGCTGACGTCGGCCAGATCCTTGCTCATGGAGTAAAGCGTCACGGTGCGAAGCTCGCGTTGGCGGGCGGCGTCGGCCTGGTGACGGACGCGAACCACGAGCGTGCTGACGACAATGCCAGTGACAGCCAGCACGCTGACCGTAATCCAGTACAGCGGATTGGATAGCTCAAGCGTATACAGCGGCGGGATGAAGAAGAAGTTCAGTGCCGATGCGCTGAGGATGGATGCCAGCACAGCCGGGCCACGCCGACCGCGGAGGGCAACACCGATCACGCCCAGCAGGTACACCATGATCGTGCTGGACAGGTCAAAGGCCGTCAGCAGCTTCCCGGCGACGGTGCACAGGGCCACGACCGCTACGGCAAGCAGATAGAGTCTCCACGGCACCTCTCGCGGCCGTCGCACGCCGGCATGGTGCGGCGGCACGCCTTCCTCGCCGGTGATGACATGCACGTCAATGGCGCCGCAGCAACGGACCAGTTCATACACGAGCGAGCCGTGCAGCCAGTCGTGCCAGCGGGCATGGACGGGCTTGCCCACGATGACCTTGGTGACGTTTCTTGCCTGGGCGTAAGCGACGATCTCCTGGGCGACGTTGGGGCCCGAGAGCGTGGCAGTCTCGGCGCCGAGCAGCCCGGCCATCCGCAGGTTCGACCACACGCGATCCTGGGCCTCCTGGCTCATGCGCGAGCCTGGCTTCTCGACTGACACCGCCAGCCAGGGACATCGCTGCGTCATGGCCATCCGCGCCGTAGCCCGGACCAGCCGGGCCGAAAAAGGGCTTGGCCCGACGCACACCAGCAGGCGGTCAGCCGTTGGGCAGACTCCGCCCTGATGGCGGTAAGCCTCGGCCTGGACGTTCACCCGTTCGGCCGTGCGACGAAGGGCCAGTTCACGCAGGGCGACGAGGTTGCTCTTCTGGAAAAAACTCTGAAGGGCTGCTGCCGCCCGCTCGGGAAGATAGACCTTGCCCTCGGCCAGACGTTGGAGAAGTTCGTCGGGCGGACAATCCACAATCTCCACTTCGTTGGCTTGGTCGAAGATGGTGTCCGGAACGGTCTCGCGGACACGAACACTGCTGAACTGCGCCACGATATCGTTGAGCGTCTCGATGTGCTGGACGTTGAGTGTGCTGTAAACGTCGATGCCGGCTTCCAGCAGCTCCATCACGTCCTGCCACCGCTTGGCGTGCCTGCTGCCAACGGCGTTGCTATGGGCCAGTTCATCGACGAGGATGAGCTTCGGCTTGCGAGCCAGCGCTGCGTCCAGATCGAACTCGGTGAGCTTCGCTCCGCGGTATTCGACCTGGCGGACCGGCAGCGACGCCAGTCCGTTCAGAAGCGCCATAGTCTCCGGCCGGGCGTGCGGCTCGACGTAGCCGACAACCACATCCACGCCGTCGCTGGCCTGCTTACGAGCCGCCTCCAGCATGGTGTACGTCTTGCCCACGCCGGCACAAGCGCCGAAGAACACCTTGAGCCTCCCGCGCACGGCCTTGTGTTCCTCGGCCTGCACCTTGGCTAGCAGTTCATCGGGATTTGGACGCCGCTCTTCCATCGGCCCCTATTCTACGCTGTCCAGAGCGAGGTTCAACTTCAACACATTGACACGCTTCTCGCCGAGAACTCCGAGTTGCCGGTCTTGCACGTGACGCATCACCAGGGCTCGCACCCTGGCCTCGTCCAGGCCGCGAACGTGGGCCACTCGTGGAACTTGATACAGTGCGGCCGAGACACTGATGTCCGGGTCAAGCCCGCTGCCACTGGATGTTACCAGGTCCACGGGAACTGGCGCAGCGTTGTCAGGATCGGCTTTGTGCAAGGCATCCAGCCTTGCTTTGGCGGCGCCGGCAAGGCTTTGATTCATCGGGCCATAGTTGGACCCGCTCGACGCGCCACCGTTGTATGGTGGGCTTGTCGCGCTGAGCCGGCCCCAGAAGTACCTGGGATCATCAAACGACTGGCCGATGAGTTCCGACCCGACTGCCTTGCCGTTGCGCTCAATCAGGCTTCCGTTGGCCTGGTGCGGAAAGAGCCCCTGTGCCACACCCGTCACGACCAGCGGATATAGCACTCCGGTCAAGAGCGTCATCAGAGCCAGAATCACGACAGCAGGTCGAAGTTGCTTCCACATGGTCATGCCTCTTTCCTAAGCCAAGCCCAATGCCGCCAGCAGCATGTCGATCAGCTTGATGCCGACGAACGGTGCAATCAGGCCGCCCAGGCCGTAGATCAACAGATTGCGCCGCAGCATCTCGCCGGCGGCGATGGCGTGGAATTTCACGCCGCGCAGTGCCAGCGGTATCAAGGCCACGATGATGAGCGCATTGAATATGACCGCCGACAGGATGGCGCTGGATGGCGTCGCCAGGTGCATCACGTTCAATTGCCCAAGGGCCGGATACGTCGTAGCGAATGCCGCCGGGATGATGGCGAAATACTTGGCCACGTCATTGGCGATAGAGAAGGTGGTGAGTGCCCCGCGCGTCATGAGCAACTGCTTGCCGATTTCCACGACCTCGATGAGCTTGGTGGGGTTGGAGTCCAGGTCCACCATGTTGCCGGCTTCCTTGGCCGCCTGTGTGCCGGTATTCATGGCCACGGCCACGTCGGCCTGCGCCAAGGCCGGGGCGTCATTGGTGCCGTCGCCGGTCATGGCCACCAGATGGCCGCCGGCCTGGTAGTCGCGGATCATGCGGAGCTTGGCCTCTGGCGTCGCCTCGGCCAGGAAATCGTCCACACCTGCTTCGGCGGCGATAGCGGCGGCCGTCATGGGATTGTCGCCGGTGATCATCACGGTGCGGATGCCCATCCGCCGCAGCCGGGCGAAACGATCTTTCATGCCGCCCTTGACGATGTCTTTCAGGTATATAACGCCCAGGATGCGTGCGTCGTCACACACCGCCAGCGGCGTGCCGCCTTGCTGAGCGATCTGCCGGACGCTATCGCGGACTCCTTGGGGCAATGAACCGCCCAGCTTCCCGACGTGCGTCTCGATGGCCTCGGCGGCGCCCTTACGAATGTGCGCCATCCGGCCCGTGGCGTCATTGATGTCCACGCCGCTCATCCGTGTTTGAGCAGTGAAGGGCACGAATGTGGCATTAGACTCGTGAAGTTCGCGCCCGCGCAGGCCGTACTTTTCTTTGCACAGAACGATGATGGACCGGCCTTCGGGCGTCTCATCCGCCAGCGAAGATAGTTGGGCGGCGTCAGCCAGCTCAGAGAGTTTCACTCCGTCGGCGGGGATCAACTCCACCGCCTCACGATTGCCCAGCGTGATTGTGCCGGTCTTGTCCAGCAGCAGTACGTCCACGTCGCCGGCGGCTTCCACCGCCCGGCCGCTCATCGCCAGCACGTTGTGCCGAATTACGCGGTCCATCCCGGCAATGCCGATGGCAGACAGCAGCCCGCCGATCGTCGTTGGAATCAAGCACACCAGCAGTGCGGCCAGCACGGTGATGGTCACTGGTGAACCCTGTCGGGCCACTTGCACGCTGTACTTGGAATATGGCAGCAGTGTGGCCGTCACCAGCAGGAAGATGATGGTCAATGCCGCCAGCAGGATGTTCAGAGCGATCTCGTTGGGCGTCTTCTGCCGCTTGGCGCCTTCGACCATCGCGATCATGCGGTCCAGAAAGGTCTGTCCCGGCTCGGCCGTTATGCGAATGATCAGCCAGTCCGAAAGCACCTTTGTTCCGCCGGTGACAGCGGAGCGGTCGCCGCCGCTTTCGCGGATGACCGGGGCGCTCTCGCCCGTGATGGCGCTCTCATCCACCGAGGCAATACCTTCGATGACCTCGCCGTCGCTGGGGATGAGCCGGTCGGCGTAGACAAAAACCACGTCGCCTTTCTTGAGCATCGACCCCAGGCCCGATTCCATCTGATCAATTGTCGGCCGGCCTGCCGCCAGCCCCGCGGCCCTGGCATCCAGGTACGCCGGCAGAAGTCGGAGCACCGGGACATCCTGGCGGCTCTTGCGCAGGCTTTCGGCCTGAGCCTTGCCGCGAGCTTCGGCTAGCGCCTCGGCGAAGTTGGCAAACAGGACCGTGAACCATAACCACACTGACACCGCCAGAATGAACGACGCCGGGGCTTCGCCCATCCCGAAGATGGCCTGGATAAACAGCCCCGACGTAACGGCCGCCCCGACCATCGTCACGAACATGACCGGATTGCGGACTTGGTTGCGCGGATCAAGCTTGCGCACGGCCTGATAGATGGCCGTCCTGGCAACGGGCCAGGTCAGGAGTGCCTGATGTTTGCGGGGAGTCGTCATAGCTGTCCTCCCCACAGCATCAGGTGCTCGACAATGGGCCCCAACGCCAAGGCCGGCAGGAACGCCAGCGCGCCGACGATCGCTACCACGATCGCCAGCAGGATCACAAACAGCGGCTGATGGGTCGGCAACGTGCCAGGGCTGGGCGGGATGTACTTCTTGGCCGCCAGCGCCCCAGCCGCCGCCAGCACGGGAATCGCCAGTCCATAACGGCCCAGCAGCATGGTCAGCCCCAGGGCGATGTTGTAGAAGGGCCGGTCGGTGGAAAGCCCGGCAAACGCGCTGCCGTTGTTATTGGAGGTGGAACTGAAGGCGTACAGAATCTCGCTGAACCCATGCGGCCCGCCGTTGGCGACGGCTGATCGCCCGGCTTCCGTCGTCACCGCCAGCGCCGTTCCTAACAGCACCAGCATGGGCGGAATGAGGATGACCAGGCTGGCCATCTTCATCTCGAACGCCTCGATCTTCTTGCCCAGGTATTCGGGCGTCCTGCCGACCATCAGCCCGGCCACGAACACGGCGATGATGGCGAACATCAACATGCCGTACAGTCCGCTGCCCACCCCGCCAAAGACTACTTCGCCAAGCTGGATCATCCACAGCGGCACCAGGCCGCCAAGCGGCGTATAGGAATCGTGCATGCTGTTGGCGCTGCCGTTGGAGGCGGCCGTGGTGGCCGTCGCCCACACCGCCGAATTGGCGATGCCGAAGCGGACCTCCTTGCCCTCCATGTTCCCGCCAGGCTGCAAGTCCGACGCCGACTGATCCGCCCCGAGCTTTGCCAATGCCGGGTTGCCCTGCGATTCTGACCAGGCGCACAGGCTCAGCATCGGCACGAAGATTATCAGCATCACCAGCAGCACCGCCCAGCCTTGTCGCGTGTCGCCTACCATCTTGCCGAACGTGTAGCACAAGGCCGCCGGGATCAGCAGGATCGCCAGCATCTCCAGCAAGCCCGACAGCGGCGTAGGATTCTCGAACGGGTGGCAACTGTTGACGTTGAAGAAGCCGCCGCCATTGGTGCCGAGCTGCTTGATCGCCACCTGCGAAGCGGCCGGGCCAACGGCGATGGTCTGGGTTGTGATTACAGTTTGCCCGCCGGCATCTTTCGTCGGCTGGACAAGTTGAACCTGCCGGTATGGCTCGAATGTCTGCACCACGCCCTGCGACACCAGCACGATGGCTAGCACTATCGCCAGCGGCAGCAGGATGTAGAGCGTCGTTCGCGTCAGGTCCACCCAGAAGTTGCCGATGGTGCTGGCTGACCGCCGAACGATGCCGCGAATCAGGGCCACAAGAACCGCCATGCCTGTGGCCGCCGATACGAAGTTCTGCACCGTCAGTCCGATCATCTGCACGAAATAGCTCAGTGTCGTCTCGCCGCTATAGCTCTGCCAGTTGGTGTTGGTGGCGAAGCTGGCGGCTGTGTTGAAGGCCAGGTCGGGCTTCACCGCGCCGATGCCCTGCGGGTTCAACGGCAAGGCGCCCTGGAGGAGTTGAAGGCCGAACACGACCAGGAACCCAAGTGCGTTGAACAGCAGCATGGCCCAGGCATATGTTGTCCAACGCATCTCGTGGTCGGCAGCTCGCACGCCCGCCAGGCGATAGATCAGTCGTTCCAACGGCCCAAGCACGCGGTCCAGTCCGTATGGCCCGCCTTCGTATACCCGGGCCATGTACCAGCCCAGTGGCTTGACTAACGCCAGCAGCACTGCCAGGTACAAAACGATCTGGAGTATGCCTTGGGCGGTCATGCGAACCACTCCGGCTTGAGCAGGGCCACGGCCAGGTAGGCCAGCAATCCAACCGTCAGGATGCCCACGATCCACTCAAACATGCCTTGTTCCTCATCCACTTGTCGCAGAACGCTGACGGCTCTCTGGCCCGACATGGCCAGGCAATGCCAGAGGCTCTGCTAACACTGCAATACTAGGGAGCAGTCGCTTCGCAGTTGAATCAAGACAGCCCTCGTCGGCATCAAGAAAGTGTCAAGATGACCGCCTTCGCTGGAATCCCGGGCGCGGTTCCATTGTGGAATCCAACGCCGCGGCAGAACGCGCCAGAATTTCAATTGACCGCGCCGAATGTGATGATATGATCGTTGAAGTAATGGTTAGCACCAGCCTCAACACGGTCACCTGCCGCTCTGCCAACATGAATCCGGCGTTCGCCGACGCTGCTGCGCACACGCACTTCCATGCGGGCCATCTGGCCCATCGATGGAGGAGCGGGCTGCCGCAACGCTGATCGAGGCATCTTTCGAGATTCTCACAGCCCGCTCCTCGAAGCGGGCTTCTTTTTTGCGCCTCGATCCGCGGGTCGTGGGGTTTCTCCCTGGCTCGCGAGGCTTTCTCGCTACGGCAATACAACACAAGGAATCGGAATCATGAACGATGAGATGATGGTATTCGGCGGCTCGGCCAGTCCCGGACTGACTGCCGCCATTTGCAGCAGGCTCGGCAGCGGGCCCCAATGGCTGAACTCGGCCAGCGGAGTGTGCAGCCAACCAGGTAAGTGCGAGGTGCTGAGATTTCCTGAGGGCAATCTGTTTGTACGGATCCAGGAGAACGTCCGAGGCCGGCACGTGTACCTGGTGCAATCCACCGGCTATCCGGCCAATGACAACTTCATGGAGTTGCTATTCTGGATCGATGCCTTCAAACGCGCGTCGGCAGCGTCGGTGACGGCCATCGTGCCGTACTTCAGCTACGCCAAGGGCGACAAGAAGGACGAGCCGCGGGTGTCGATCCGGGCCCGCGTGTGCGCCGACGCCATCGAAGCGGCCGGCGTTGACCGCGTGGTGACGGTGGACCTGCACGCCCCGCAGATACAGGGCTTCTTCAAGGTGCCGGTCGACGACCTGTACGCCATGCCGGTCCTGTGCGAGGCGATAGGCGGCTTGGGATTGACTCATCCGGTCGTGGTTGCGCCCGATGCCGGATTCGCCAAGAAGGCACGGCAGTTTGCGGATCGTCTGGCCGCACCTTTGGCTATTGCTGACAAGCAGCGGCTGGATCACGGTGGCGGCATGGTCATCAACGGCATCCTCGGCGATGTCGGTGGCCGAAGTGCCGTGATCGTCGACGACTTTGCCATCGACGGCGGGACGCTGGCCAGGGTGGCCGACAAGCTGATGGAGTGTGGCGCCAGCGAGGTCATTGCCGCCATCACACACGGCGTCTTTACGCCCAAGTGCATGGCCCGGCTGGACGCCAGCCCGATCCATCGGCTGCTCGTGACAGATACCATCGAGACCACGCCGGTGAAGCCATCGGCCAAGGTTCAGGTGGTGTCAATTGCGCCGCTATTGGCCGAGGCCATCCGTCGCATCCACAACCGCGAGAGCATCAGCGTGCTGTTCGCCTCGCCCGCGGGCACGGCATGAAAGGATCAGCAGGATGGAGATTCGAGAGATAACGCCTGCAGATGATGGCCCGGCTTTGCAGCCCAAGCGATGGAGCGAACGGATGAGCGGCAACGAGATCGTTTTGAAGCGAATGCCTCGCGCTGTGCTGCTGGACTTCTACGGGACACTGGTCGAAGAGGACGGTGCGGTCATCGCCGACATCTGCCGGCAGGTGGCAGCGGCATCGCGTGAGCAAGTTGCGGCCAAAGCTGTTGCCACGCTATGGGGCAGGCTGTTTTCCCGCCTGTGTGTTGAGAGCTTTGGACAGGCCTTTCAAACGCAGCGGCAACTTGCGTTGCAGAGCTTGCGGCAGACGTTGCAGGAGTGCGGAGCAGCGAGCTTGTCGGCCGAGGAATTGTGCCAGCCGCAGTTCGAGTACTGGCGAAGACCGAAGATCCAGCCGGACGCGAAGTCGGTCCTTGGGGATTGCCCCGTCCCAGTGTGCCTGGTGTCCAACATTGACAGTGACGACTTGCAGGCGGCGATTGAGCACGTGGGCCTGAGGTTCGACATGGTGGTCACGAGCGAAGAGTGTCGGTCCTACAAGCCCCGGCCTGAGACGTTTCGAAAGGCCTTGGCGACGCTTGGCCTGCCGCCGGAAGACACGCTGCACGTGGGCGATTCGCTTTCGGCCGACGTGGCCGGGGCCAGGGCCGCCGGAATTCCAGTGCTGTGGATCAACCCGAAAGGCAGAAAATCGCCGCCGGAGTTGACGCCGGAGTATGTCTCGGCGGATCTGACGGGTGTGTTAAGGCTCTTCGGCGGCAAACAAGGCGCGAGATTATGATCAACAAATGGCTCCTCTGGGATTTTGACGGCACCTTGGGCTATCGCTTTGGCGGGAGTTTCACGGCATCCATGCTGGAGGTGCTGCGGCGGCATGATCCGGCCACGGCAGTAGTGCGAGAGCAGATCAGTCCGCACTTGCAGGCGGGGTTTCCGTGGCATGAACCGCAGCGACCACACATGCACATCCTTTCGGCCGATCAATGGTGGACTGAGTTGGAGCCGGTCTTTCGGCGCGCCTATGAGGCCGTCGGCGTGCCGGCTGAGCGGGCGGTCAAACTGGCGGCTCAGGTGCGGGCGGTGTACGTGGAGCCATCTGCCTGGCGGCTCTTTGACGGCGTGCTGCCGACGCTGGATCGGCTCTCGGGCGCAGGTTGGCGGCACATGATCGTGTCGAACCACGTGCCAGAATTGGCCGACATCGTGCAGCACCTGGGCCTTGGCCAGCACGTCCAGGCCGTGATTAACTCTGCTGAGACCGGCTACGAGAAGCCGCACTCTCAGGCCTTCGCTCTTGCGCTGCAGGCCATAGGCAACTGGACCAAGGTCGTGATGATCGGCGACAGCTTTGCTGCCGATGTTCAAGGCGCTGCCGCCGCGGGCATCCCGGCCATTCTCGTCCGCAAGACGCACGCAGAGGCCAAGCTGTATTGTGCTGATCTGGCGGCCGTACCGCAGATGCTGGCCGACGGCGGCTTGGCCTGACGATTCTGCGCTGCATCCTGGGGCAGGCGAAAACCGCCCGGGATCGAGTACGCGGCGTCGCAGGCATGTCCTGAAACAGTTCGACCAGCCGGAGGTCGCGTAGCAACACGCGGCCTCGCTCATTTCGCGGCTGGTTGGCTGGTCGCCTGGGTAGTCGCCTCCGGCAGCCGGTACGTGACTATGTACTTCCACGACTGGTTGGGCGAACCTTCACGGTAGAAGTGAAGGACGATGGCATCGTCGCGGACCTCCTGCCCAACTGGCGCAGGCTCGGCCGAGACCAACACGGCCCCTGGCGGCAAGGTGACGGTGTCAGAATAGCGATTGTGCTGGCGAGAGCCTTCCGTGGTCAGGCCGGTCGTAAACTTCCAGTGATCGCCTTCGCGCTGGGCGTTAATCTTGGATGTCTCCGTGAGGAAGTGCCGCTGGCCGGGCTCGGCAAAGGGAATCACGTCGCGATGGTTCGGCCCGGCCGGCTCGCGACGGAAAGCGAGTCTGCGGCCGAACCCGTCGGTGTAAGGTGACTCGTTGGCCGGAATCAGTTGCACGGCCGGAATGGAGCCGACCGAGTACATCTGCACGTCTCCCGGCCGGTAGAGCAGAAGGTATTCGGTGGACGTTTCCATCGTGCCGCTGCCGTCGGCCTTCAGCGTTATGTTGGTACTCCGCGTCGTCTCGCCGGCGCCAAGGCCAATCCAGAGGTCGTGTCCGATGAACGGCGACGCCCATACCACCGCGATGGCGATGGTCCAGGCGAACCGCTCCAGCCTGGAGACCCCGGAGACGCGGGCGGGGTTGTCGATTCGGGCAACGGCTTCAAGGGCATCCACAGCGGAACGATCCTGCGCCAGGTCAAAGCGCAGCAGCTTGAGTTCCTTGAGGATGCCCAGCTTGCTGTTGACCACCCAGTACCACAGCTTCATCAGGATCGTCGACGTGAACATCACCAGGAAGAGTATGCCGGTGAAGATCCACAGCTTGATGTCATCGCTCTGGAAGAACGCGACGATCAGCACGCCGGCAAAGCCGCCGCAAATCAGTAGCCAGATGCATAGCCGGCGCCAGAGTTTTCGCGAGCGGGCATCAAAACTGTCGGTGATGCTGGATCGCAGATGGGCGGCTCGCTCGGCGTCGAACGGCGCCTGTTGCACGTCAGCCAACGGTTCAGTCGTGTTCATGATTGTTCTCCATCAGGTCACGTAATCGATGCCGGGCGGAATAAAGCCGGGATTTCACCGTTCCAGGCGGCAGAGCCAGCATCTGGGCAATCTCATCCATCGTGAACTCGTCTTCGTAACAAAGCTTCAGCAAGGCTTGGTCAGCGGGCGGCATGTTTCGCATGGCCGAGCGCAGGTCGGCTTGCCGAATGGGCGGATCGTCTGTTTCAACTTCGGCCCGGCCGCGCATTTCCGCATATCGCCGCTCGCGCTCTTTCCGCCGCACGTGCTGTCGCAGCCAGTCCCTCGCCTTGTGCGTCGTGACTCGATACGCCCACACGGCAAAGGCCGACTCAGCTTCCAGCCTGCGGATCTGCTGGGCGATGACCAGCAGGGCTTCCTGCAGGACATCCCAGGCCGCTTCGGGATCCCCTGTGAGACGCAGGGCGTGCCGCCACAGCCGCTCCTGCCAGCGTCCCAGCAGTGCGTCGAGGGCGGCGGCGTCGCCTTCGCGGCACCGCAGCACCAGCACGTCGTCCTCGTCTTGCCGGCCATTGCTCACTTACCTATCCGTTCCTTTTCGCCTAATAGTCGCCGCCGTGGGCGATGTGGTTCATCTGAACGTTCTGAACGCGGAGAGTGTGAGTTCCTTTCGAAGCGTTATCCACACCGTCGGCCGTTCCGCAGACGTGATCAGCCGCCGCGTGACACACGACGCTGCTGGCAGAGAAAGTGGTATTCCTGGTGAGCCGGATCCGTGAAGGGCGTGCGATCCAGATCGACGCGATCACCGGGCGAAAAGTCCCGCAGGAGCGACAGCATCCGCGGCCCCACATCGGGGCCCAACCGTCCCGGCTCGCCCAGGAATAACTCCGGCCGAAAGCTTTCCCAGCCGACATGTTGAAGCCTGTTCGACTTCATTGCCACGCATCATCATCGCGGTTTGTCGCATTTCATAGCTTCCGATCGTGGGCCAGTGCTACAACGCTACGAATGGAGTCTTGGCACTGCGACTGGATTGGAGGCCCGGAGGGCCGGAACGATTGCAGCCGTGGGCGTAAGCCCACGGAGACAGCCGCAGTGCAAAGAGCCCCGACGGGGCGGCAGAGTCGTTGGACAAGCCAACTGTGTCGCCCCTTCGGGGCTCACGCACAAGCCCATGCACACCTGGGGCTTACGCCCCCGGCTACAGTAGTACCGACCCTTCGGGTCTGCATTCGTAGCGTTGTAGTACTACTACGCCAGTTTCCCGTAGCGCCGGATTTGCGGCCAGATAAGCGCCACCGCGCCGACGACGAGCATCGTCCCGATCCCGCCGGACACGACGGAGACCACCGCCCCGGCAACGATGGTGTGGCCGATCATCGGGCCGAAG
>CAITIS010000018.1 GCA_903892515.1 uncultured Planctomycetota bacterium
CCGGTCGAAATCATGGCCTTCCTCCGCCCCCGCCGGGGCGGGTGAAACAACAACTCTTTCCACGGGTTGCGCTGCGGACCGCCTCCGGCGGCCTGCGCTCCACCCGTGGCTACAGGCCTTTGCCCCTCCGGGGCAAGCAGCTGCCAGAAAAACAGGTCGTTCCGTCCCGTCGGGGTTGCGTCTTGCCATTCACGCTGGGGCCCGCCATCGGGTAAGATAGTCGGATCGTTTGGGTCGCCTGCATTTTCCAATGCTCGCACCCAGCCAGGCAGGCAGTCCCGTGTCGTCGCTGAGTGTGAGGAAAGTTGAGCATGACGTCTATGATCGTGGCGTTAATCGCCTTTGCGTGTACCGTGATCGGCATTGTCTTTGGTTGGATCGCCCGGGCCAAGTTGCCCGAGCATCACCTGCGCGAGGAGTCCAAGGAAGTCGTGCTGGCCTCCACCGGCCTGATCGCCACGCTGACGGCCGTTGCGCTGGGTCTGCTCATCAGCTCGGCCAAGAGCACCTTCGACGCCATGAACAACGGCCTGACCCAGACCGGGGCCAAGGTCATCGCGTTGGATCGCCTGCTGGCCAATTACGGCCCCGAGACCAGGGAGATTCGCCTGACCCTGCGTCGCAACCTCCTTACCAGCCTCCAGCGCCGGTGGCCGGAGCAGGCGATCGACCTGGCGGCCCTGGCGGTTTTGCCCGCGCGGCCTTCGGCGTCCACGCAAACGGCGAAATGGGCCTCGACGTCCGCGTCGGCGCCAAGCCGAGTTGTCGCCTCTGCGTCGGAGCCCACGTCCGCCCCGGTATCGTGGGTGACGGCGCTGTCGGAGCCCGCGCCAGCACTCGGGCGGAGCGGCATGGATGTGGTCTTCGAGGAGATCCAACAGCTCTCCCCCCAGAGCGAATCGAAGCGGTGGGTTCACTTGCAGTGTCTGGAGACGGCCGGCGACCTGACCATGTCGCGCTGGCAGATGATCGAGGAGGCGCAGGTCCCGATTCCCTTCCCGTTCCTGATTGTGCTGGTCTCGTGGCTGACGGTGCTGTTTGCGTGCTTTAGCCTGATGGCGCCGCGGAATGCCACGCTGACGGTCGTGCTGTTGCTGTGCGCCCTGTCGGCATCGGCGGCGATTTTCCTGCTGATGGAGATGGCCCAACCCACCCAAGGCGTGATGAAAGCGTCGGCCGCGCCGCTGGTCAAGGCGCTGCAGATTCTGCTGCGAAGCTAGCGGGTGGCCGCCCAGGGGCGATTCGCATAGGTAGAGCCGCAACGGCGCGGCTCAACCTATGGCACCTGGCATTGAATGCGTGTCGCGGGCGTCTCGCGGGCGGTTGATGAACCTAGATCGCAATTCCTGACGCGAGCGAGACGCCCGCGACACCGGAGCGAAGCAATGAACCGAGTGATGGTGGCAGTGCTGGCTGTAGCGTCGCTGGCCGTTCTGGCTGGCTGCGCCGGGCAGGATATGTTGAACGGCCCGTACACCACGCCGGCGCTGATGGACAGGGGCATCGTGTACATCCTGCCGGGGGTCTTCGGCGTCCAACATCACTATCTGAACATCCGCCGCGGCCTGCAGGGCTCGGGCATCCAGTGCGCGGTCAAGATCCACCCCTGGGGCTGTCGCGTTCCGGGCCTGTGCGGCGTGGTGAACGAGACGGACACCGTGGACGACCGTAGCTGGGGGCAGAGAATAGCGCTGGATATCCAGGCCTATCAGAAGCAGTATCCAGGCCGGCCGGTGTATCTGGTGGGCCAGAGCGCGGGCTGCGGAATCTCCGTCTTTGCGGCCGAAGCCATGGCCAAGGCCTCCGCCCCGCCCGTCGATGGCCTGATCCTGCTCGATGCCAGCCTGTCCGCCGATTACGACCTCTCGACGGCCATGAAGCAAAGCCGCAAGGGGATCGTCAGCTTCTACAATCTCGACGACGTGCGGATGCTCAAGACCGGCACGGAGATCTTCGGCAACGTCGACGGCGGCCACGGGAACTCGGCCGGGCGGCTGGGATTCAGCCGCGGCTACCCCAAGCTCTACCAGGTGCGGGTGACGCAGGACATGGTGGACCGCTTCGCCGACCCGCACTACGCCGACACCAGCGCCGCCTTCACCAGCCGCTACATCGCCCCATGGATCATCGACAACGTCTGGCCAGCGCTGGCCATGGCCGAACGTCAATGATCAGCTGACGCTAGCCAGCGCCCGTGCAAGCATTGACAATCCTCAGAAACAGTCTAAAATTATATTCGTAACGATTTGAGCAGTTCGGCGGGACGCTCATGTGAAATCTGGGGCTCCAAATCAGGTGGGCCGGTTTTTCAATGCCCGACGGCGTGGCGTCGCGCTTGGGCTCGAACAAATCGGAAAAGGAGATTTGCGATGAAACGCAGCATTCTTTTGAGCGGGCTCGTGATGCTTCTCGCAGCGGCGACGGCGTCGGCGGGCGTCATCAGCTTTAACTACTACAGCACGCGAATGGTCGAGGTAGGGGGCGGCCCTCCTGGCACGGGCTCGGACACCCGCATTTCCGTCGGCGGCCAGACCGACTACACCATTCTGGACTTCGACCGCGCCGCCATCCTGGCCGATCTGGAAGGGCTCGTCAGTACCGCTTACGGGATATCGTTTCACTTCACCGACCCCGGCGAGTTCGCCGCCGCCCACGTTTGCGTCTCCTTGAGTCTGATGCCCAGCAGCGACTGGGAAAGCGTGGCCGCCCCGGATGGGAACATGTTCTCGTTCGCCTTCGCCCCGGCCGTGCGGTTGAGCAATGGCCAGGACTGGGTTGAGTCCCAAGCTACCTTCAACCAGGCCGCCACCGGCCAACCCTGGCACGATGGCTGTGGCAGCCCCATGGCCACGGCCAATGGCGACGCCTCCTCGGGCGGCATCGCCAAGATGCGCTCGTCCAACTTCATGGTCGTGAACGCCACCTCCGAGCTATGGGGCCTGGCCGACCAGAACGGCGGCTTCGACAAGTACGGCTACAACCAGTTGCGCCCGTGGAGGCTGGATACCAGCGTGGCCTGGGCGGCATTGAAGAATCCCGACGCCGTGGGTTTTGAACTCATCGAGGACACGGCCAGAGACGGCACCACCGGCTGCCTTGGCCGGGTGTACAGCCGCTATGCCGGCATCGAAGAGTGCCGGCCAATGTTGACCGTGACGATCGGCCCGCCCGATCCGGGCTTTCCCCCGCATCCCTGGCCGCTCAGCCCGGCCGAAGGTGATTTCGATGGCGACCAGAAGGTCAGCTTCAAGGACTACATCATCCTTGAAGGGAACTTCGGCAAGACCCACGCCATTGGCGCCATGGGCGATGCCGATGGCGACGGTGTTGTCAGCTTCAAGGACTTCATCATCTTGGAGGCCAACTTCGGCAGGACCCCGAGCCCCGAGCCTGCCAGCATAACGCTGCTGCTCGCCGGCGGGCTGGCGCTGTTGCGGCGAAGAGCGTAGGCGGCCACCGACGCTATGAACGCACATGTGTTCATTGACAATCGGCAGGAACGATCTAGAATTGTGTTTGTGACGCACCGCAATCCGGCGCGGCGTTCATGTTGAATCCGGGGTCGAATAAAGTGGGCTGATTCTTCAGCGCCCGATGCTGTAGCTCGCGCCGGGCGCGGAACAAATCAGGAAAGGAGATACGCGATGAAGAACAGCATTCTCATGGCTGGGCTCGTGGTGTTCCTCCTGACGGCGACGGCGTCGGCGACTGTCCAGACGCTGGTCTACGCCGAGACCAAGAACATCTGCGTGGGCAGCAGCGGCTATCCGGGCGGCGGGTACGGGAACAAAGCGTACAACGTGAACTACAGCACCGACACCGGCTACGGTTATCGCATTGGCTTGGTCGGCGAAACGGACATGTCGATCATGGACTTGTCCCCGCGCCGCCGCCCTGGCTGAGGTTGAGGCCGCCATCAGTGCTGTTCAGGGCGGTACATTCCACTTCACTGCTCCGAGCGAACTGGGTCTGTACAAGGTGGCCATCACCCTGAACTACCAGCCCGCCAATGACTGGTCCCTCGTGGCCACGCCGGATGGCAACGGCTTCTCGTTTGCCTTCGCCTCGGCCGTGCGGCTGAGCCAGGGCCAGAACTGGGTAGAGTCCAAAGCCACGTTCGTCACGGCGGATGGCACGAATCCCTGGCGCGATGCCACCGGCGCCGCCTTGACTACCGTCAATGGCGCCAACCAGTGGGGCGGGTTGGCCGCGATGCGCAGCTCCAACTTCATGGTGGTCAACGCCACCTCCGAATTGTGGGGCATGGCTGACAAATACGGCGGGTTCGACGAATACGGGTACAATATATTGCGGCCGTGGAAGCTGGATGACAGCGTTGCCTGGGCCGCCCTGAAGAACCCTGATGCCGTCGGCTTTCAGTTTGTCGAAGACATGGCCAAAGATGGCACGGGCGGCCACGTCGGCACCATCTACAGCCACCGCTTCGGGTTTCCCGAGGCCCAGCCGAATATGACGGTCACGTTTGACCCGGGCTCTTCGCCACATTCGTATTCGCGTGTCGACTTCAACCACGACTGCTTCGTGAGCTTCAAAGACTACATCATCCTGGAAGGCAACTTCGGCAAGACTCACGCCACGAACGCCATGGGCGACGCCAACGGCGACGGCGTGGTGGACTTCAAGGATTACGTTTGCCTCGAAGGGGGGTGGTTTCCGCCGGACCCGAGACCGCTCCCCGAGCCAGCCAGCATCGGCCTGCTCATCGCCGGCGGGCTGACGCTGCTGCGGCGGCGGGCCTGAGCGGAACGCGAATCTGCGCGAGAGCGAATTTGAGAGCTGCTCCCCCCGAGCGGCTCTTGTTCTTTCGGCCTCACAGCCGAGGGCGGCTGTGCTACGGGCTACGCCCTGGCGGGCTGAAGACGGCCAGGCCGGGAACCACACAGACTCACGTGGAACTGGCCGGGAAGGGCGGCGGGATTGGCCGGAATGAGTGGTGAGGTGGCCACCCTTAATTGGCCGGGATGAGTAGTTGACAGGTTTATCGGGCGTGGCTATTGTCTGGGCGTTGTTCGTGCGGCCGGCGGCGCGATGTTTCGCGCTCGCCGACCTCTCACTTGGACGAAAAGGAGCAACCATGAAGCGAATGGGAATCATTCTTACTTTGGTTGCGGCTGTGACAGGGACGTCCGTTTTCGCACAGACCTCCGCCCCTGCACCGGCCGCTGCTACGGCTCAAACC
Source organism: uncultured Planctomycetota bacterium (assembly GCA_903892515.1). Classification (GTDB taxonomy): domain Bacteria; phylum Planctomycetota; class Phycisphaerae; order SM23-33; family SM23-33; genus CAITIS01. The sequence continues at coordinate 5,201 of CAITIS010000018.1, forward strand.
GCTACGATCTCCGGGCAGAATGTGAACGTCCGTTCCGGCCCCGGGCAGGCGTATTATTCCTGCCTGCTGCTCTCGGCGCCCGCGACCGTGCAGGTGGCCGGCGAGACCAGCGGCTGGCTGAAGATCGTGCCGCCGCAGGGCGCGTTCAGCCTGGTCAGCAAGAAGTACATCAAGGCCGACGGCGCCAGCGGCACGATCACCGGCACCAACGTGGTGGTCCGCGCCGGCAGCGACCTGACGCCCAACCGCATGGACCAGATCCAGACCCGCGCGAACATGGGCGAGAAGGTCACGATCATGGGCGAAGTGGGCGATTTCTACAAGATCGCCCCGCCGCAGGGTGCGTACCTGTACATCTCCGCCGAGTTCGTCAAGGGCGCCGGCGGTGCCGACCTGGCCGCCAGCGCCACCAGCATGCCGACGCTGGCAGGGACCAACAGCCCCAAGAGGACCCTGGCCGATCTGGGCGTCAAGCCCACGCCCGCTCGCCGTGCGACCTCGATGCCCAGCCTGGCGGTCATTACCGAAGAACGCGGCAGCTTCGATGCGGCCGAGAAGGCCCTGAACGAGGCCTACGCCAAGCCGCGCGAGCAGCGGAATCTCAAGGGCCTGCTGGAGCAGTACAAGAACATCAAACTGGCCGACAATAGCCCGTTCAAGCCGTACGTGGACGCCCGGGTCAAGTTCCTCTCGGACGAGATCGAGTTGGCCCAGGACTTGTCGACGGCCGAGAACAGCATCATGGCCATGGAGGCCAAGCGGGCGGTCATGCAGACCGAACGCGAGCGGATGAAGGCCGACATGCCGAACATTCCTCTCCGCAAGACGTTCGTGGTCGAGGGCGAGTTGCAGCCCAGCGGGCTGTACTCCGGCGGGGCCGTGGGACCCAAGCGGTACACTATCGGCAACGCGCCGCTGGTCAAGGCGTACGTGCAGTCGAGCAGCGGGGCCATTGATCTGGACAAGTACGTTGGGCAGTATGTCGGCGTGAGCGGCACGCCCAAGTACGATGAGAAGAGCGGCATGTACATTGTCGAGGCCGACGAGGTCATCATCATGAAGCCGGGCGTGGCTACGGGCAGCATGGTGCCCTCAACGACTCCGCCGGCGACGCCGGATGTCCCGGCCGCCAAGCCGGCCGCGAAGCCTGCCGACAAGGCCGCGACCAAGGCCGCTGACAAGACCGCTCCGGCCAAGCCCGCGGACAAGCCCTCCGCGCCCGCGGCCGATTCGGCCGACGACGCGCCTGCCCCGGCCCCCGTGGCCGAGCCCGCCAGCCGACCCGCCGCCCCGGTCAATCCGCAGGAATACGAATAGAGCAGGGCGTAGGGTGTAGGGCGCGACGGTAGGGTCCGCGTGACGGTAGGGTTCTGCGGACGGGAAGAGTAGCCGCCCCGTTAAGAAGAGTCTTCAGGCCTGAGGCCGCTTGCCTCAGGCCTTTGTTTTGCGCGTGTGCCGATGACTGGGTGAGGTTGGGGCCGGTTGGCTCGACGTGCTAGCCTGCGCTGAGCGGGCGTTGGGCGTACGCAGGATCGGGGCCGAGGAGGAAACTAAGACGTTGGAGAATGTGGGCGACCTTATTCATCGCTGTGGGAAGAACGGCGGTGTCATCCCATGAGACCGCATGACCGCGGTAAGAGAGGCTGTATTGAAACCCATCACAGATCGTTTGCGGCGCGTCGTATCGAGCGTTCGCGGTTATGTGGGCATTTCTCAAAGCGATCACCAGCGTGGTCAGCGTGATGTTGTCCAACTGTGCTTGCTGCGACCGACCAGAAACCTGCCCAGATGATGAAATGGTCATTTGGTAACCCAAAGCGACAAACAACCCGCCTGACCGTTGAAACACCAAGCCGGTAAACTGGTCGGGTCCTGCACCCGAACGTGAGACATCCGCTACCTTGGCATCCAGGATGTCGCTGTCACGGAAGATGTCTTGGCCGAGTCCGTCATAGATGCGGCGGAGGGGGGCAGGGAGATTTCGCCCCGATTGCTGGGGCCAGTACGGTTCGGAGAACACCGGGCCCATAGTGTGAGCCTCGTCAAGTTCCCCCAGCCAGTCATGCCAAGGGGCGGTCACGCTGCCCGACATGAGCAGACGTGGTTCAAGAGACTCCAAGCTCGCGATTGAACTGTCACGGCCTGAGGAACAGCGTCGCGCCATTGCTTGTCTCCCTGAAGCGGTAGGCAACGATTGCCTTCACCCGATGATGCAACATACGGCAATCTCATCATCTATCTTATGCTGAGTTGCCGTGGCCGTCAATCCAGCAAGCGAGTTGGAGATTCAGGAGCGAGCCAGGCGGCCGGCCGCGGTTGCCTGACCGCAGTTCTGTAGGGTGGGCCGAGCGCTGTTCAGCGAGTCCCACCGATCCGGCGGCATTGGTGGGGCTCGTCGCTTCGCTCCTCGACCCACCCTACAGGGCCCATCGGCCACCCTACAGCGACCCTCGGCCTGCCCTACAGGACTTGCTACGGCAGGATATCCAGCAGCCGCATCACTTCGGTGACGATCTGCTCGTGGGACTTGTTCAGGCCGGCGAGGGTGAAGTCGGCGTAGCGTTCATACATCGGCCGGCGGGTTTGCAGCAGCGTTTCGAGGTCATCTCCCCCGGCCAGCACCACGCCGCGGTCGTGCCAGTCGCCCAGCCGGCGACGCAGTTCCGCCAGCGGCACGTCCAGAAAGACCACCGGCCCGCTGGCCTTAAGACGCCGCATGGCCGGTTCGCTATATATGGCCGAGCCGCCCGTGGCGATGACGCTGTTGCGGCCATCCAGGCAGAGCAGGTACTGCTCCTCGACGGCCAGGAACCCCTCCAGCCCGCGGGCATCGATGATCTCGCGCAGGCTCCTGCCCTCGCCGGCCTGGATGCACACGTCGGTGTCGACGAAGTGCATGCGCATGGCCTTGGCCAGCAGCACGCCAATGGTGCTCTTGCCCGAGCCGGGCATGCCGATCAGCGTGAGGTTGGATTGGCTGGGATGGAAGGTCATTGTTAGATATTAGATATTAGATATTGGATATCAGGAACAGCCTCCGCGCGGGCGTCTTTCCTAATATCGGATATCTAATATCGATTCCCGATGTCCGCTCTCACTCCTGGTTCAGCGAGCCGGTGGAGTAATTCGGCGCCTCGTGCGTGATAGAGATATCGTGCGGGTGATTCTCCACCAGCGAGGCCATGGAGATGCGGATGAAGCGGGCGTTGCGCCGGAGTTCATCGATCGTGCCCGTGCCGCAATAGCCCATGCCCGCCCGCACGCCGCCCACGAGTTGGTACACGAAGTCCGCCAGCGGCCCGCGGTAGGGCACGCGGCCTTCCACGCCTTCGGGCACCAGCTTGTCGCGCTTCTGGCCCGCCTGCGAGTACCGGTCGGACGAGCCCTGCACCATCGCGCCCAGCGAGCCCATGCCGCGATACGCCTTGAACTGCCGGCCCTTGTAGATGACCAGGTGGCCGGGGCTCTCTTCCAGCCCGGCAAAGAGGCTGCCCATCATCACGCAGGAGGCGCCGGCCGCGATGGCCTTGGTGATGTCGCCGCTCTGGCGGATGCCGCCGTCGGCGATGATCGGGATGCCCTTCTTGTCGGCCTCACGCGAGGCGTCGTGCACGGCCGTGATTTGCGGCACGCCCACGCCCGAGACCACGCGGGTGGTGCAGATCGAGCCCGGGCCGATGCCGACCTTCACCGCGTCGGCGCCCGCGGCGATGAGGTCTCGCGCCCCCGCGGCCGTGGCCACGTTGCCGGCGATGATCTGAATATCGAACTTGGACTTGATCGTCTCGAGCGTGCGCAGGACGTTGTCACTGTGGCCATGGGCGGTGTCCACGACGATCACGTCCACGTCGGCCTTGATGAGCATCTCGACGCGGCCCAGGTCCATCACGCCGACGGCCGCTCCGACCCGCAGCCGGCCGCGGGAGTCCTTGCAGCTCTGCGGGAACTGGCGCAGCTTTTCGATGTCCCGCATGGTAATGAGCCCGGCCAGCTTGCCGGCGGCGTCGATGAGCAGGAGCTTTTCGACCTTGGCGCGGTTGAGAATTCGCTCGGCGTCATCCAGCGTGGTATTGGGCGGGGCGGTGACGAGGTTCTTGGCCGTCATGACGTCGCTGATGGGGCGGTCGTCGTTGACGAATTTCATGTCGCGGCGGGTGAGAATGCCCACCAGCTTGCCGTCGCCCAGCACGATGGGGATGCCCGAGACCTTGTGCTCGAACATCTTTTCGCGCGCCACAGCCGTCGAGACATCGGGCGACAGCGTGATCGGGTCGGTGATGATGCCGTTCTCGGATCGCTTGACCTTCTCGACCTCCAGGGCCTGCTGGTCGGGCGGCATGTTCTTGTGAATGATGCCGATGCCGCCTTCCTGGGCCAGCGCGATGGCCAGGGCGGCCTCGGTCACGGTGTCCATGGGGGCCGAGATCAGCGGGATATTCAGGCGGATCTTGGCGGTCAGGTTGGTGGAGGTGTCCACGTCGCGCGGCACCACGCTGGAGCGGGCGGGCACGAGCAGCACATCGTCAAAGGTTATACCGTCACCGATAATACGATCCACGAGGTCTCTCCTGGCGGGGGGTTGGCAACCCGGATTGTCTAGGCCGTAAGTCGACCATGAGTTGCCAGTAGAAATTAACCATCTTCCGCCCAAAGTGTCAAGGGCCGAGGGAAGATTCTTTCGCATCGCCGCCCGCACGTGAAGCTTAAGACGATGGCCAGGCGGGATTTGTTTGGTGGGGAGAGGACAGGGCTGAGGCCGGAGGTCGGAGGTCGGAGGCCGGAGAGGATGAGGCCGGAGGTACGAGGTCGGAGGTATGAGATGGTCAGCGTCGGTGGGTGCCATGGTCAGGCTGCTTTTCAAGCCTGGCCATGCTGAACCGTTCTGGTCGAAGCATGGCCAGCCCAAAGACAGGGCTGACCATGGCACCCGGCCGGAGGTCAGAGGCCGGAGGCCGGAGCGAAAGTCGCTCGGTGGGTGCCAGAACGTTCGGGTGGGTGCCATAGGTTGAGCCGCGTCTTCTTGCGGCTCTACCTATGCGGGCCGGGCGCCCTGCCTTTACGTGTCCTCGCGGAAAGGCATGTCGGCCGGAGATGAACCCGAATCGGGCGAACAACGTGGCCGCTGGACGCCGCGGCCACGGCACCCGGCTCGGATGTCGGGGACGCCATTTGGTTGTTTCGCTGCCTTGGGTCGGCTAGGTTGGCGTTGTGGTGACGAAGGAACTCTTGAGCGCCGGCAGGACAGCATGAATACGAGACCGCCCAATCGCGACCCGATGCCAGACCTGGACCGCCTGCTTCAGGAGGCCAATGAACTGCTTGCGGAGGCGGGGCTTCCGCTGTGCCAGCCTCTTCAGGCCGTCGACGATCCCGATACTGCCAATCCCACCGTCCTGGGACTGGCCGGCGAGACGCGCTACGTCATCAAGGTATGCACCAGATACCCCGACACTCAGGTGACGCAAGCTCGCCTGGCCAACGAGGTCGCCCGCGTGACGGGCCTGCCCATCCCGCGGCATTACGCCGCCCCGCAGGCGGAGGATCGGCTGCCTTTGCTCATCATGCAGTGGATGCCCGGAGAGCAATTGCGACTCCTGCTGCCGGCGCTGGAGGCCGACGCCGCTGGTGCGCTGGCTCAGGATTGGGGCCGGTGCGTCGGAACGTTTCACCAGGCAGACATTGACGATGCCCCGCCCAGCGATGATCCGGCGGCGTCCGGCCAGGGCCTGCATCGCCGGATGCAGCATGACCTCGATGAGCTTCTCGACCGCCACGCGGTTTCCGAGACACAGGCCAAGGCCGTGCGGGTCTGGCTCCAGTCGCGGGCGGCGGCAGTCCAGCGGCCGGTGCTGGCCGGTGTGACAAAATCCGACCTGGATGTTCGAGACTTCCTGGGCCTGGCACAGCCTCGCCCGCACATCTCGGCCATGCTCGACTGGGAATCCGTCCGGCCCGGCGAGTGCCTGTGGAACCTGGCCTCGATCTGCATCCGCCTGCACTTGATGAATCTGGAGCGCCTGTGGCCTGACTTCCTATTGGGGTACGATTCCGCCGGCACGTTCCGCTGGCGGCAGTCGGCGGCCAGCGAGTACTACCTGGCCGCACGCATCATCATCGCCTCGGCCACCGGCCAGCTCATCGCCCTGCGCCTGCTGGACAGCTTGCTGGTCGGGCTGGAGTGGGCCTTTCCAGGCGAATAACCGCGGTCGCCGGAGCATGACCCGAATTGGGTGCCATGGCTCGCTGTACTCAGCGTGACCATGCTAGAGTGAGCAATGTGGCCGCTGGACGCCCCCGCCGATCCGATCTCCACTCATCCGCCTCTGGTCGGAATGCGGACATTCTTACTTTGGCAAGACCGGACATTACTACTTGGTATGACAGGCGGTCATTTTGTCTTGGCAAATCTACAATCGGTGATACTATAGACTCTGCTCCTGCCTGCTTGCGGGAGCGACAGAGCGATGTTCTGTGATGGGGCATGGGTGAAAGCTGCTTGTTCTCCTGTCCAGGCCTACGCTGGGTGCCAGAAAGAGGCTTCTTTCGAGAACGGGGTGCGAGATGAACCGAACAACACTGGTGATCGTTCTTCTGTGTGCAGCCGGCCGCGTGGCATGGGCCAGCGGATACAGCTACACGGTCACAGACGTAGGCAGCCTCGTCGTTGGCAGGCAGAGCGGAGGCTATGGCTTCAACAGTGCCGGCGAAGTCGTTGGGAAAGGGTTCGTTAACTCTGTGCAGTACCATGCCTTTCTGTATTGCGGCGGAACAATACAAGACCTAGGCACGCTCGGCGGCAACTATAGCACGGCCAATGCGATCAACGGTGCCGGGCAGGTCGTTGGCCAGGCCGACACCATCAGCGGAGCTTCCCATGCTTTCTTGTACAGCGATAACCAGATGCAGGATATCGGCACGCTCGGCGGCTCAGGTAGCTCGGCTAATGCCATGAACGGTGCCGGGCAGGTCGTAGGCCAGGCCGATACCATCAGCGGGGCTTCCCATGCTTTCTTGTACAGCGATAACCATATGCAGGATATGGGCACGCTAGGAGGCTCATCGAGTTCTGCCTGGGGTATCAACGATGCCGGGCAGGTTGTGGGTGGTTCCTATACGGCCAGCGGCAACTGCCATGCATTCCTATATGACGGCGGACAGATGCAGGATATAAACAACCTCGGCGGCATGTCTGCTAGTCTGGCCTATGGCATCAATGCTGCCGGGCAGGTCGTGGGCGAGGCGTGGACGGCAATCAAGTACGCCCATGCCTTCCTATACAGCGGGGGAAGAATGCAGGATTTGGGCACTCTTCCCGGCGGCCCGAGTAGTCAGGCAAATGGCATCAACAGTGCCGGGCAGATTGTTGGCTCGGCCCATACCGTCAGCGACGCCTCCCATGCTTTTGTGTATGACGGCGGCACGATGACTGACCTAAACACGCTTATCGACCCCTTGTCGGGCTGGACGCTTCAGTATGCCAATGGGATCAGTGACTTTGGGCAGATCGTCGGTAGTGGGATCAACGCTGCCGGGCAACAACATGCTTACCTGCTGACCCGCGTTGTGTTGCCCGGCGACGCCAATCGCGACGGCAGCATCAACTTCAAGGACTACATCGTCTTGGAGGCGAATTTCGGCTCCACCAATGCAACCTGGATACAGGGCGACTTCAACGGTGACGGTGTGGTTAGTTTCAAAGACTACATCGTTCTGGAAGGCAGCTTCGGCAAGAGCGTACCCGAACCTGCCACGTTCTCGCTGCTGAGCTTGGGCTGTCTGGCTCTGGTTCGCGGGCGGCACGGTTAGAAGCACAGAGTGACCGTCTACGATTTTTTGACGGACGTGGTTCTCGTCTGCCCCGCACTCAGGGAAGTGGCTTGGCCCTGGCTGCCGGGTGCCACGGCCAGGCTGCTGTTTCAAGCCTGTCCATGCCGAACCGTCCTGGTCGAAGCACGGCCAGCCCAAAGACAGGGCTGACCATGGCCCCAATTCCCGACCCTGCCGCGCTGTTGTTCTGGGCTCTGGCCTCCGGCTGGCTTCTCAAACCCTTGACCCGCCGTCGGCTAACCACTACAGTGCTTGTTTGACTTGTGAGCACTTATCCTGTGGCCAGCGGGCCTGGGCCAATGGCCTGGGGTTTTCTGGCTGTCTCGCGACGGGCACTAACGCTTGATTCGTACACTCAAAACGTACCTGATGAAGGATCTGCTGAAGGCCACTGGATTGGCCACGGTGGTCTTTACCCTGGTGATGACCGTTTTTGCGGTGATCGAGCCGCTGCGCAACCGCGGGCTGTCGGGCATTCAGGCCATCCAGATCTTCAGCTACAGCATGCCGGTGATGTTTTCCTTCACGCTGCCGGTGGCGGTGCTGTTTGCCACCACCATCGTGTATGGCCGGTTCGCCCAGGACAACGAGCTGATGGCCTGCCGGGCCAGCGGCATCTCCACGATTGCGCTACTTTCCCCGGCCGTGTGGCTGGGCCTGGTGGTCACGCTGATAACGCTGGCGCTGACGCTGTACGTCGCGCCGGAATTGCTGGGCGAGTCCAAGGCCGTGGTGGACCGCGACCTGGAACGCATCGTCTTTCACGGGCTGCGCAGCCAGCGGCAGGTGGACATCGGCGGCGGCAGGATTTTCCACGCCGACCAGGTCGATCCTGAGAATAAAGGTCTGGGCGGCGTCATCGGCCTGGATGCCAAGAATCCCAGTAACCCGCTGATCATGGCAGCGTCCAAGGCGCACATGGAATTCGCCCGCTCGGACGACGGGGCGTACGTGGCGTTTAATCCGGAGAACCCGGTGGTCTTCCGGCAGTTCTCCGGCGTGGTTGCCCGCGAGGACCAGGAAGGCATCCAGCGCACGCGGCTGGACGAGGTCTTCGATGACGAGCCGCGTTCCTACGACCTGACCAAGCTGCTGAGGGTGCTGGAAGACCCGCGCCAGGTGGGGCCCATTCGCACGGCGGTTGACGGCATCCAGCGCCAACTCCTCCTGCTGGAGTTCAACGCCGAGGCCCGCAAGAGCATCGCCGACGCCGGCAAATACGCCTTGTCCAGAAACGATTCGCCGGCCAGCGGCCCGGACCGCATTGAAATCCAGGCCAAGGGCAGCGAGGTTGCCGGCAAGGACGTGGTCCTGTTCAACCTGAAGCCTTCGACGGCCCCGGGCGCGCCGCAGCCGGAAGAGAATCCCATCGTCGTCCGGTTCTATCGCGGCAACGACCTGCTGTTGGAGATGCACGCGGCATCGGCCTCGCTGGCGAGTTCGTGGGACGACGCCGGCCGGCCTAAGGTCTGGGTGAACGTGCGCCAGGCGCAGGTGAGCTTCTCCAGCGAAGCCCGCGAGATTGGCGGGCGGCACGATACGTACCTGACGGGGCCCTTCGTTTTGCCCGAGACCGTGGCCAAGGCCGCGCCCGTGGTGAACCTGGACGATCTGCTCAACAAGCCCGAGCAGTACCAGCCCATCGCGAAAGACATCGCCGGGCTGCGCACGACGCTGACTCGGCTGACGCTCAAGACGCGGGCCGAGATGCACATGCGGCTGGCGTATTCGACGAGTTGCCTGTTCATGGTGATGATGGGAGCGGCCTTGGGCATGCTGCTGCGGGGCGGGCAGGCGCTGTCGGCCTTTGCCATCGGGGCCGTGCCGGCGACCATCGTGATCCTGATCCTCTTTATGGGCAAGCAGATCATGCGCAATCCCAACGTGCACAACGGCGTGCTGTACGGGACCGTGGCCATGTGGAGCGGCGTGGGGCTGCTGGCCTTGGCCACCTTGTACGTTTACGTCGTGTCGGTGAGGCGGTAGATGAAGATCCTGGACCGCTACATCCTGAAGAACTTCCTGCACAGTGCCCTGCTGTGCTTTGTGGTGCTCATGTCGCTGCGGATCGTGGGCGACCTGTTTTTCAACCTCGACAGCTTTACGCGCAAGCACAAGGACGGCGATAACCGCACGGCCGCTGTCGTGGTTGTGGACATGATCTCGTACTACTCCATCCATTCACTGCAATACTTCCAGGAGCTTTCGGGCGTCATCATCGTGGCGTCGGCGGCGTTCACGCTGGCCAAGATGAACCAGACCAACGAACTGACGGCCATTCTGGCCAGCGGCGTAAGCCTGCACCGCGTGCTGCTGCCGGTGCTGCTGGGGGCCTTGGCCATGGACGCGCTGGTGGCGTTGGACACGGAGGTGCTGATCCCCTCCTGCAAGGAGTCCCTTGCCCGCCGACAGGACGACGCCGGCGGCACGGACTCTTTCCGCGTCAAACTCATTACCGATTACCAGCACTCCTGTTTCTACTCGCCCAGGTACGAGCCGAAGAAGAAGCTGCTACGGCTACCGATGGTCATGCTGCGCGACGATGAGTACGCCTACCTGGGCCACATCGCCGGCCCGGAAGGCCGCTTCGATGACGCGTTGGACGCCTGGACCTTCGCCTCCACGGACAAGGACGATGCCATCCTGAGCATCTTTGGCGCGGCCAGGGCGCCTTCCAGTGAGTTTGTTCCCACGCTGATGGGGCCCGATGAACTGGTCGGCTGCGTGATGGCCAAGCCCGAAAACGAAGATGTCGTCTGGGACAGCAAGTGTGTCGAGCGGCTCGACGCCAAGGACGATCGCAACAAACTGGCCATCTCGGCTCGGAAGATGCTGCTGAAAATGGCCGACGGCAAGGCCGTGCTGGTCGAAGGCAAGCCCGTCGGCACCGAGCTGATCGAGCCCACCTTCATGTACAAGCTGGGTCCACGCGAGGTGGAGATCGTCGCCGCCAAGGCCCAATACGGCCAGAAGGACGGCCAGCAGGGCTGGACGTTGACCGATGGCCGGATCGTGTACCGCAGCGACCTGACGCCGCGCGACCTGGCCTTGCGGCAGTCGGGGCAGTGGATCCAGTACATGTCCACTGCCGAGATGGACCAGTTGCTGGACCTGCGGCAAACGTCGGATCCCGAGCAGGTGACGCTGAACCGCCACGCCCGCCTGGCCGACTTCGTCAATAACATCCTCATGCTGCTGGTGGGCGTGCCGTTCATCCTGTCGCGCGAGCGGAACCTCAAGGCCTCAGCCGGGCTGACGGTGCTGTTCGTCGGCGCCCTGTACGTGTTCATCTATTTGTCGCGTTACGTCGGCATTCACCCGCCGGCGCTGGCGGCGTGGCTGCCGATCCTGGTCTGGGGCCCCATCGCCGCCGTCATGGTCGATATGGTCAAGACGTAGCACAGCCGCCCTCGGCTGTGATGGTTAGTTCCTGGTCGGGCGCCATAGGCTGACACGGCTTCGCGTTGTCTTGCGAAGACGGGGCTGCCTATGCCGACGCCCACTACCTGTGCCGACGCCCGCATAGGTAGAGCCGCCAGACGGCGCGGCTCAACCTATGGCACCCACTGGTGTGGCTGTTCGTAGGATAACCGCCCTCGGCTGTATGGTAATTCGTAGCACAGCCGCCCTCGGCTGTGGATGGTTCCGAGAAGATGTCAACCTGTCAAATCACCGCTTTGGGTAACGCCGGCTTTCGCATCGAATCGGCCGGCAAGACGCTGCTGATCGACGCCTTTCACGGCGCCGTGCCGGGCGTGGCCGGTGCGTCGATCCTTCGCCCCGAGAATGTTGGCCGGGCTGACCTGATCCTCGTCACGCACGCGCACTACGATCACTTCCTGGCCGACCAGACCGCCCAGGCGGCCGCCAGTATTGCTGCCAAGGTCGTCGGGCCGCAGGCGGTCGTAAAGAAACTCTCCGGCCTGCTGCCGTCGAGCCAACTGGTCGAACTGGAACCGAAGTACCTGACCACCGGCCGGCCGGACGCGCAGAGCGTTGACTTGGCCGGCGTGAAGATCACCGCCCTTCGGACTTTTCACACGCGCGAGCATAATTCGTACCTGATCGAAACGGCGGAGCATCGCTTCTTTCACGACGGCGACAACGAACAGACCGACCGCCTGCCGCTGGATGTGCTGGCCAAGCTGGATGTACTGATGATCGCGCCGTGGCTGGGTTCGCACTGGAGCGAGACTATCACCGCCCTGGCCGCCCGCTGCTGGCTGCTGATGCACCTGACCGAGGATGAGATCGCCCAAGAGCGGCGCGGGCAGTTTTTGAGCCAGCTCTGTAGCACAGTGCCGCCCGGGCTGGTGCTGCTGGGGCCGGGCGAGACCTGGCAAGGTTGATTCCGTGCGGTGGCCCCGGCAGGGCCGAGACGGCCCTGCGACACATGGGCGAGACGCCCATGCCACGGGAGCCAACCGCCGGGCCGACTGACACGTAGTGATATTTCCGCTGACTCGCGCCGGGCAAAGTTGTATTCTGGAATGGCCGGAGCGATTGAGACGGCAAGCGAGCCGGAGCGATTCAGCCAGCAGACGATTCAGCCAGCAAGCAAGCCGGAGCGACTCAGGCAGCAGGAGTGGATAATGATTAAGGCCAAGTTTCGTTGCGTGACCCGCGAGCGGAAGACCAGTTTTGTCGAGATTTTCCGCACGACCCCGACCAATACGGTCTGTCCGAACTTTTACGTGCTCAGCCACGCCAATGGCTGCACCTTCCAGCCGCACTGCGAGTACTGCTACCTCAAGAGCACGTTCTGGCATCAGAACGAGCAGGTCGCCTTCTCCAACGTCGACAAGATGGTGCGCGACGTCCGCCGCTGGATCGCCAAGGACAACCTGGAATCGTACATCCTGAACACGGGCAATCTCTCCGACAGCCTGGCCTTCGAGGGCGTCCGGCCAATGGCGCCGGCGCTGGTCGAAGAGTTTCGTGTGGCCGAGCGGCTGGGCAAGAAGCACACGCTGCTGCTGCTGACCAAGGGCGGCGTGCTCCATTGCAAGTGCCTGTTCAAGATCGAACCTTGCGCCAACGTGGTGATGTCGTTCTCGGTGAACACCCCAGAAGCAGCGGCCGAGTATGAGCGCGGGGCGGCCAAGCCCGACGACCGCATGGAAGCGGCGCGGCGACTCAAGGCCCAGGGCTGGCGCATGCGCATCCGGCTGGACCCGATGATCCTGGGCTTCGACTACAGCGAACTCTTGCGGCAGGTGCGCGAACTGGCGCCCGAGCGAGTGACGCTGGGCGGGCTGCGGGCCGAGAAGAACTTGGCCAAGTTCGTGCGGGAAGGGCTCTTTGAGGGGCTGGTCCCTGACACCGACGGCAAGGGCATGGCCCGTTACCCGCGCACCGAGCGGGTGGCGTTGTATCGCCAGGCGGTAGAGGCGTTGCGTGACATTTGCCCCATCGGCCTGTGCGAAGAGACGCGCGACATCTGGGAAGAACTGGGCCTAAAGCCCGACGACAAGCCGTGCAACTGCGGCTCGTAGATTATCCGCAGATTACGTAGATCACGCAGATGTGAACCGCGGCTCGTGCTTCATCGCCAGGAGTGGGCGTTCTGACACGAGTTTCCTCGGCGAATCTGGCGAAATGGCCGCTTTTTGCGCCCGATTCAGGCTAGAATCAACCGTCTACTGCCGCTAACGTATTGGGCAGCAGCGTCTTGTGAAATGCATTCACCCGCAATCATAGCTTAGCCGATCTATAAATAGATTGCTCTAAAGCCTTGCTGCGCCTTGCGTCTAGGCGGCTGACCTGTACACTTATTCCGGCGTGCATACACAAGGCAAGGTCGTAACTACAGCCCCAATACAGGGGAGCGACGTGACGACTGTCCGCTATGACGATCGCAGCTTCTTTCTCGACGACCGCCGCATCTGGCTGACCAGCGGAGCGGTCCACTATTTCCGCACGCCGCACCAGCTTTGGGCCGACCGGCTCTTAAAGGCCAAGCGCGCCGGCCTGAATTGCATTGATACCTACGTCGCCTGGAACTTCCACGAGATGGTCGAGGGCAAGTGGGACTTCTCCGGCGACCGCGACATCGTGCGCTTTGTCACCCTGGCCAGGGAACTGGGGCTGTACGTCATCTTGCGTCCGGGGCCGTACATCTGCTCGGAGTGGGACTTTGGCGGTTTTCCGGCCTGGCTGGCGGTCAAGCCCGGCGTGGCGCTGCGGACCAACAACGCCGTGTACATGCATTACTTTGACAAGTACCTGCGGCAGGTGCTCTCGCGGCTGCGCGATCTGCAAGTGACGCACGGCGGCAACATCGTCCTGATCCAGAACGAGAACGAATACTGCTTTACCACTATGCCCGACCGGCTGGCGTACTGCCAGTTCATCACCCAGCTCTTTCGGCGCGGCGGCTTCGAAATCCCGATCATCACCTGCAATTACCTGACCGAGCCGAAGGTTCCCGACGCCATCGAGTGCGTTAACGGCTGGGACAACCTGGTGCCCTCTCTCAAGCGGCTGCGGGCCTTTGAGCCCAACGCGCCGATGCTGGTGACGGAATTCTGGAACGGCTGGTTCGACCGTTGGGGCGGCTCGCATAGGACCCGCGACAGTCGCGACACGGCCAGAAAGCTGCTGGAGATTCTCGGCTGCGGCAGCCAGTTCAACTATTACATGTGGCACGGCGGCACGAACTTCGGCTTCTGGGGCAGCAAGCTGGATGACAGCGAGTCGGCGTACCAGACCACCAGCTACGACAGCGACGCCCCGCTGGCGGAGGGCGGCGGCCTGACGGAGAAGTATTACCTCACCAAGCTGGTGAATCAGTTCTCGACGTCGTTTGGGCCGTACCTGGCCCAGTGCCGGATGGAAGGGCTGCCTGCCACCAGCAGCGACCAGGTGCAGGTGCTCAATATCGCCTCGGCGAGCGGGCTGCGTTTCGCCGTCGTGACGAACAATGGCCGCAGCGACGTGCGGACGTGCAAGGTAAACCTGGCCAACGGCCTGACCGACTTGGAGGTCTCGCTGGAGTTGTGCGGGGCCACGATCATCCCGATGAATCTCCGGCTGGAGACGGGCACGATCGACTACGCCAACGTCATGCCGCTGGGCCTGTTCGAGCGGTCTATCGCACTCTTCCACGGGCCGGTGGGATTTGAAGCCAGAGTTTCCATCAATGGCGAAGAATGTCGGGCCACCATCGACGCGCTGCATCCGCAGATGATCGAAAAGGGCGGCATGAAGTTCGTGCTCATGAGCACCGACCTGGCCAGGCGGACGTGGGATCTGGACGGCCAGTGGGTCATCGGGCCGGAGTTTCTGGGCCACGAATTGGCCGACGCCCGCCCGCATGGCCACGACAAGCAGTACTACCTGCTCAACGAGCAGGGCAGCTTGAGCTACAAGAAGTACGCCGCGGCGCCCGCCGCCAAGCCGATACCGACGCCCCGGATGGCGCAGTTTGCCAAGTGGCATGTCTGCGAAGACATGGCCGATGAGCATCTCAAGTGGGAGCCGCTGGATCGCCCCAAGGATGTGGCCGCACTGGGCATCCCGCATGGCTACGCCTGGTATCGACTGGAATTGCCCTGCGATAAGGCGGGCAAACGCACGATCTTCCTGCCCGACTGCGAAGACCGGGCGCACATTTATCTCAATGGCGAGTACCTGACGACCTGGGGTCGCGGGCCAGGGGCGGTCCGCAAGCCGCTTACGGTGTCCTTGAAGAAGGGCCTCAACCAGTTCGTCTTCCTGCTGGACAACATGGGCCGGCTGAAGATTGGCCGGATGGAAGAGCCCAAGGGGCTGTTTGGCCCGGTGTGGGACGTGAGGCCCATCGAGCTTCATCGTGGCCGGCTCAAGGGCGACGGCGAGTTCGCCAAGCGGTTCGTCCCGCGGATGTACGGGCACATGATTCCGAC
This sequence comes from uncultured Planctomycetota bacterium, assembly GCA_903892515.1. Classification (GTDB taxonomy): domain Bacteria; phylum Planctomycetota; class Phycisphaerae; order SM23-33; family SM23-33; genus CAITIS01. Next base: position 20,914 of record CAITIS010000018.1, read on the forward strand.
ATTGGCGAAGCTGCCGATGTGGACGGCGGAGTTCTCCTTCCGCCTGTCGCAGGTGCAGCGCGTTCACCTGGAATGGACTCACCTGCCGTATCACCTGGCCGTGCTGTGCAACGACCGGCCGGCGGGCTTCTTCGTGGGTAGCCACGGCGGGTATGGCCAGGTTACGTTGAGCAACGAGCTGCAAAAGGGCAACAACTTGCTGCGGCTGATGCTATGGGGCGACGTACCGGCCAAGGCGCTGGATGAAATCAAGGCGCACGTGCTGGGCGAAAGTCTATCTGTCGGCGGCAAGTGGTCCTTCCGCCGCATGGACGTGCCCGTGCGCGAGCACCGCTCTTCCGAGACGCATCGCCCCACGTGGTATCGCAGCCACTTTACGTACACTCCGCAGGAGCAGCCTCTGTTCCTACATCTATCAGGTTCCGGCAAGGGCCAGATTTACCTCAACGGTCATAACATCGGGAGGTATTGGAACATCGGGCCCCAGGAACGCTACTACTTGCCCGAGCCGTGGCTGGCGGCCGAAAACGTGCTCTTGCTGCTGGAAGAGCAGGGTCTGACGCCTTCGGCCAAGCTCGAACACGTCGCCACTGGTCCCTATAGTTCGCGCTGAAAAAAACCAAGCCCCGGTAAATCCGCTGATGGGCAAAAGCTGGGGCTATAATTGGTTAGTGCGAACAGCCGTATGGGCAAGCCTCCATGGTGGAGGTCGGCACTGATGACAAGGGGCCGCGAATGCACACGGTCACGAAGAAAGAGTTGATCGACCGCATTTCCGAGCGGATCGGGGCCAAGAACGTCTTGGTCAAGCGGATCGTCCAGAGCTTTCTGGATGAGATCATCCTGGAACTGTCGCGTGGCAACCGGTTGGAATTCCGCGACTTCGGCGTATTTGAGTCGCGTGAGCGGGCGGCGCGGATCGCCCAGAATCCCAAGACGCTGGAACGCGTCGAAGTGCCGGCCAAGCGGACGGTCCGCTTCAAGCTCGGACGCCGCATGAAGCAGGAACTCGGCATCGCCGAAGGTTCCGAGGGCGGCTCCGAGGAAGCCGAAGAGCATGAGGCTCACGGACAGGAAGCCCCGCAAGATCGGGAACGCCAGACGCATTCCCAGACCTGAGTGAGGCGTCAGACGAACTCGGCGCAGGGGCGGCTCAGGAACAGTGCGGCTTGCCCCCATGGCGAGTGGACTCATTGCTCAGTCACGCCGGCTGGATAAGTCGGCGTTTTTGTTGCGCGGAATCCGCAGATTACGCAGATGTGCGCAGAATAAACGCTCGTTGGCACATGTATTTGCAGTGTTGCTGGTGTAGTGCGTCAATTAGGTTGAACATTGTGGTGCCGTTGCGAAGCGATAGGCCCCCGCTTTTAGCGGGGGTACGAAATGCGGTTTGCAGACTTGCTGAGCCCGTTTACGGGCTTCGTTGCATTCGGGGAAGCCCGTGAACGGGCTCAGATGCAATCACCGGCTGTTCACCGCCGCTCAAGCGGCGGCCTAATAGGGAAAAGCCCCGTAAACGGGGCTCAAAGCCCGGGTGCCTGCCCCGCTTCTCATTCGACAACATAACGGTCAGCAATTATGACGCACCACACTAAGAAGGCCTCCAGGTGGGCGGCGATCTCGACTCGCCGTTTCATCTTGCGCGGCAATATGAATTTCGGTCCTTCTTCCTCGTGGTTCTTTGCTCTGCGAGCATCTGCGTAATCTGCGGACGCGCGTATTTGTAATGTATTGAAACTTCGGGTATTGATGAGCCGATTCGGGAACTTGATCTCGCTTTGGGCGTCCAAGCTTGGGAACGGACGAACGGACGAAGGGACGAATAGACGAACCAACGAACGGGCGGGCGGGCATTGTCCGGGCTCGTTCTGCGGCAAAAGCTCTTGAAGGGAGACCGCGCATGAAGACTCTGGCGTGCATGCTGTCGATGACGACGATCCTGGCCCTGCTCGCTCCAGCCCTGGCCGCTGAGGCCAACCTGCCCGTGACCAAGGTGACGGCCTTTAGTTCGGGCGTGGCCTATTACGAGCACAACGGCAAGGTCACCGGCGACGCCGAGGTGCTGCTGAAGTTCAAGACCGACCAGATCAACGACATCCTCAAGAGCCTGGTGCTGATGGATCTCTCGGGCGGGGGGATCGGCGAGGTCTCGTACGCCTCGCAGGAGCCGCTGGCCCGGGCGCTCAAGAGCTTCGGCGTGGACATCTCGGGCAACCCCACGATGGGCCAATTGCTCGACCAGATCCGCGGCTCCGACGTCACGGTGATGGCCCCGGACAAGGTCAGCGGCAAGATCCTGGGCGTCGAAAGCCGCCAGCAGCAGATCCTGCCGGCCAATATCATCGTGCAGAAGGAGTATCTCAACCTCGCCAGTGCCGATGGGCTTAAGAGCATCCCGCTGGAGTCGATCTCCTCGATCACGCTGGCGGATGAAAAGCTCAACGCCGAACTGACCAAGGCGCTGTCGCTGCTGGTGGAAAGCCGCGACACCAATCGCAAGCCGGTGCAGATCAATTTCACCGGCACGGGCGAGCGGGCCGTGCGCGTCGGGTATATCAACGAGGCCCCGATCTGGAAGACCAGCTATCGCCTGGTGCTGGGCGAGAAGGACAAGGCCGCCCGGCTGCAAGGCTGGGCCATCCTGGAAAACACCAGCGACTTCGACTGGGACAAGGTGGACCTGACGCTGGTGGCGGGCCGGCCCATTTCCTTCGTGCAGGACTTGTACACGCCGCTGTACGTCCCCCGGCCAGTGGTTCGGCCCGAACTGTACTCGTCCCTCCGGCCTCAGGTGTACGAAGAAGGCATGGAGCAAGATGCCAAGAGTCTTTCTGAACTCTCGCGGCGCGACGACATTCGGCTCGGCACGGCGCTAAAGGATGGAGCGGCAGCGCCCAACCGCATGCGTGCCGCCAAAGCGATGGCGGCGGCTCCGACGGCGGCCCCGGCGATGATGGCGGCGGGTGGGACTGGGAAGCCCGGCGAACCCAACGGCATGCCGGATCGCGAAGCTGCTGTCGCTGCGGACAAGGCCGCCTTGGAGCAGGGCGTGCAGGCGATCGCCGCGGGCCAGTCGGTGGGGGAGCTGTTCAGTTATCACATTCAAAGCCCCGTGACGCTGCCGCGGCGCAAGAGCGCCATGCTGCCCATCGTCAACCAGGACGTGCAGACACGCAAGGTCAGCATCTACAACGCCGCCGTGCTGCCGAAGAACCCGCTGCGCGGCGTGTGGCTGACCAATGACACCAAGCTCAGCCTGCTGGCCGGGCCCGTGACGGTCTTTGACGCCGGCACGTACGCCGGCGACGCCCGCATCGACAACCTCGCCCCGGGCGAGAAGCGGCTGCTGAGCTACGCCATCGACCTGGAAATGGCCGTCGATCCCAGCAGCACCTCGACGCAGAAGATCGCCGCCGCCAAGATCGTCAAGGGCGTGCTGAACCTGACGCGGCGCGACGAATTCACGCAGACGTACGTGCTCAAGAACAAGGCCGATGCCGCCCGCACCGTCGTGCTGGAACATCCGCGCAGCAACGCCCGCAAGCTGCTGAGCCCGGCAGAACCGGCCGAGAAGACGCCCACGATGTACCGCTTCGAAGTCGAAGTGCCCGCCGCCAAGGACGGCAAGGCCGCCGAAGGCAAGCTGGCCGTCGTGGAGGAGCAGGTGTACAGCCAGACCATCGCCATCCTGCCCATGGACGTTGAAAGCCTGGCCATGTATGCGTCCAATCAGGAGATTCCGCAGAAGGTTCGCGACGCCTTGGCCGAGGCCGTCAAGCGGAAGAATCAGTTGACCGATGCCCAGCGCGAACTCGACCAGACGCAGCAGCACATTACGGCCACGCAGGGCGAGCGGGCCCAACTGCCCCAGGTGATGAACGCCCTGGACCGCACCGGCCAGGCGTACAAGACCTACGAAAAGAAGCTCATGGACATCGAGGCCAGGCTGGATCAGATGCAAAAGGATCAGGCTACCCAGACGGCCAAGGTCAACGACCTGCGCAAGGCGCTGGAAGATTACCTCATGGGGCTGAATCTGGAGTAAGCCTCGTCCATCTGTCGGGCGGTTTTGTCAGAACTGGTTTCGTAACTGGTTCGACCCGTTGCACAGCCGCCCTCGGCCGTGGTCTTTGGTTGCGATGGGTGGCATGGTCACGCTGTTCGCGTGACCATGTGAGGACCTTCCACGCAGAGGCCCTTCCACGGGCGTTGCGTCTTCTTGTCTCCGTGGCACAGCCGCCCTCGGCTGTGGCTTTTGCGGCCATATCGAGGTCTTCTCGCGTGGTTTCACGCCCGAGGGCGGGCGTACCACGGTATGAAACCGTTTCCAGGCGGCAGGGTCAGGCCGTCATTGGCGTGGCCATGCCGCGTGCATCATATGCGTGCCGCGCTCGGGGCACGGCCCTCCTGATCGCCATCCCTTGACCCAACCCAGAGCCAGAATTGGGGTTGACGGTATTTGACCCATCGCATATAAATGAGGGACATGGAGTTGAAGGGAGATTCTGGAGCCCGCCCTAGTGAATCAATGAGGTTTGTTTTTGGAGGGTAGTATGCGTATATTTGCTAGCGACAGGGGACAGTGCGTCCATCCGTTTTATGAAGAGGGCCGCCGTACAGGTTTGGGATTAAGTGAAGATAGGGGCAAATCGCCCGGCCGGTCCGTACGCATCGGTTCGGCACTGGCGGCATTGGCGTTGCTGCTATGTCTTTGCGGGGCAGCCCCGGCCGATACCATCGCTTTCTATGCCAGCCAGGAGTTCAGCGGCGGGGCGTCTCCGGTTGGCCCGGCGCCGTGGTTGGGGATCATATTCCAGGACGCCGGGCCCGGCACAGTGACTATGACGATGACCGCCCGCGGCCTGACGGGCAGCGAATTCGTCAGCGGGTTGTATTTCAACCTTGCCCCGTCCATCGCCCCCGAGGCATTGACGTTGGCCAATCCGACCTGCGTAGGCGCATTTGCCACTCCGACGGTCAGCCTGGGATCCAACGCCTTCAAGGCCGATGGCGACGGGTATTTCGACGTGCTTGTAGGCTTCGCCACCTCGGGCGGCGAAGCGAACCGATTCACCGCGGGCGATTCCATCTCATATACCATTACCGGCCCGGCGAATCTTTCGGCCGCTTCGTTCGACTACCTCAGCGAGCATGGCGGCGGCGCGGGCCAGTACCCGGTGGCGTGGCACGTGCAGGCCATCTCCGGGGGCCTGAGCGGCTGGGTCAGTGTGCCCGAACCTGCGACGCTGGCGATGCTACTGGCCGGGGCGGCCGGACTGGCTTGGCGCAGGAGCGTGAAATCGTAGCGAATTAGCCTAGCACGACAGCGCTAGGTGGTATCGAGGCGGGATTGTGTGCGTCGTCTGGAGGCGTAGGAGGCCTCGTTACGCCACTGGTCGTACTGGCACTTCTTGATGAGGCTCGACCAGGAGTTCTGGAACTGCCGCCAGAGTGTCCAGG
>CAITIS010000019.1 GCA_903892515.1 uncultured Planctomycetota bacterium
CGGCCACCCGCTTTACCTCAAAGGCATCGGCGCCGAATTCCCTCATCAGGAAGCTGGTGAAGATGCCGTTGATGGCCTGGCCCACGATCGTGGAGGCGTCCACGATGAGGACGTTGCTGCTCGGGTCGGTGGCAAAGCCCGCATCCATGCGGACGCGCGTCTGGCCAAAGAGCCCCGCGGCGGCCAGAACAGCCAGCAGCAGCGTGTCACCAACATCACGCAGATCAATCCGCTCGGCGAACCTGTACCTGTACGCGTGTTCGGACATTCTGTCTCCTTCCTCCCAGCCCACTCGGGACTGGGGTATTGGTTACCTATGCCAGGCGCGCGCAACCTGCCCGCCGAGGATCAGATTTTGGTCAGGCCTGCCTTTTCGAAGTGCGCCCGGATCGCTTGGGCCGCGTTGTGAACCTGCCGGCGCGAGACGCCCAGTTCGCGGGCAATGGCCGCATCGGTCGCATCCCCGCGCAAGGCGGCGATCACCTGAAGATTCGGCGGCAGCTCTGCCAGCACGCGCCTTGTGTCAGACTGGAGTTCAGCACGCTCCTGGCCGGACCTGGCGTCGGCGCCGCTGCGACGGCAACCATCCGCCTCATCCAGCATGTCCGCCAGTGACCCTTTGCCCTTTTGACCGTGCAAGATGGCATCTTCCAGCGAGCCGGAGCGGAAGCCGGCGGCGCGCTTACGCCGACGGCGACTGCGCAACTGCATGGCCAGGGCGGAATCCACGACGCGGGAGATAAACGTATGGACGCACCCGCGTGATGCGTCGAAATGGTGGGCCTGCTTGAGCACATGAACCGTCAGATCCTGCTCGAGGTCTTCCTGGTCTGACCTGCTAAAGCCCGGCTTGTGCGTCAACTGGCGGGCCTTGACCTGAATCAGTTGCTGGACATAGTCCGTGGTGATGGCTGCGAGAACTGGATGAACACCCATTGCGGCCTCCGTGGACCGGAGGCGGAAGCGTGGGTGTTACCGAAACGGGCGCAGACCTTCTGCGCCACCCGCCGCGCAAAGAAAAGGAGGGTGTGGATATCGCCTCGGCGACACCCAACACCCTCCGCAGCGCGGTCAGTATGTTGGCGGGTCTGCTGATTACTGCGTTAAGTTGTCTACAACTTGCCACCCGGCGGATGCCGGCGAGGCCCCGTTCACAAAAGATGTCACGGCAGTCCATCGCCCTGTGGAGGCGATCACCCCGTTGGCATCTGCAGCATGCGAAACAGGTACTACTCCGGCCCCTCCAGAAGGAGACGCCGGCAAGAATCTCACGTTTGAAGCGTTATTCGACGGTCACGTCGAGCGGCAGGCCCTCGGACACCTCGATCATCACGGTGCCGTTGCCGAACTCGTCCAGCCAGTCGATCAAGTTCACCACCGGCTCCTTCAGGATGAAATCTCCGCTCGGCATTTCAATCCGCCGCCGACGCGGGCCTGTCATCTTGTAGCATGGCCTTTTCTTAGGAACGGGTATCGAGCGTGGCTCCCGATCGTTCACCACCTGGTGTTTGATCCAGCCCCAGCCAAGCGTCTGCATCTCACGCACCAGCCATTGACGCTGGGGCGAAAGCTGCGAAAACCGGATCGTCCGGTCCGGAATCTTGCTGTGGTCATACGGTGTCTGCATGGTTCACTCCTTTCTGCAACGGCTTTTGAAAACATCAACGACTGCTATTGTCCGGCACCATCAAGCGGGACGTATTGGCACGCTGCGTGCTGCTGGCAGGCCTGCAATCAGCCGGTTTCACACGCCATAGCCACCAGCCGTGGATGGCCATCACGAAGAAGGCACCGTCCCGAACGGCCAGAGACCACAAGCCCATGCGCGCATGAATGCCGAACGTGATGGCGTTGCTGATCAGCCACAGCGCGAAACACGCCCGCCTTCGCCGGTTGTTCATCCACACTCCGGCCAGCGCTACCGTTGTGGCCAGCCAGCCAAGTATCTCAATTAACGGCATACGTACTCCTCCACGTCAGGACGATTACAGGGAATGGGCGCCAGGCAGAAGCTGCGACGGCCACATCCATGCGACCGCCGCGTCTTCTTGCCGAAGCGCACGTCGTTGAAGGTCTAAATCACGGTGGAGGTTTGTTGGCGGCGTGACGCGGGTGTCCGACCAAGCCTGCCACCGAGCCTTGCATCCATGAGGCCGACGACAGGATTGTCTTCTCGACAGGTCTGCACAGGTCCGGAGGAAGAACGCCCTCCAGCCTGCGGCAGGCAAAGCGGCCGGCGAGCGGCCGAAGAAGCGGGTGATCGAATGGACACGATGCCGTAGCCAGGACGGCTACGTCACTCACTGAACGATCGCTTGAGTAGTCCACGTTGACCCCTTTCCTAAAAAGAGGGGTCTGAGTCGGCCCACTACCGTCCCCAACCTGGTTCCGCCAGGTCACGAGTCAGGCGGGATTAACGCTCGACGGGCATGATTGTATGGTATCTGTTAGGGTTAGTCAATGAGAATTCCAGTCGGGATCTATCGATGGTGCGCAGCGCACTATCTGGCAATGACTTGTCGATAAGTTTTTCCCGCCTCGCGGCCGGATTTCACCGGCGGCAGATATTGATCCGGCTCGCACCTGGCCGGACACATTCCCGTCGGACGGCATAGGTAATCCCTGACACGGTCTATTGGCCGCTTGAGGAGATACCTGTGACAGTTGCGCAAGAACGCATGGTCGCTACGCCCACACCGATGCTCGCCGCGGATCAAGTCGCCGCCATCCTGAACTGTTCAACGCGCACGGTATATCGCTTGGTCGATTCGGGCCGCATGCCGCCACCCTGCCGGCTGGGTGGGCTGGTCCGCTGGAACG
>CAITIS010000020.1 GCA_903892515.1 uncultured Planctomycetota bacterium
ACGCTGTTTGCCCAGGATGCACGGCACCACCTCCACGCCCAGCTCCACCAGCGCTCGATAGCACTGCGCGCCGTCGAGGATGACATACCCATCGCCTTCGGGGTAGACCACCAGCGGCTCGATGAGACCGACCGCCTTGATACTGGCAACGATGCGGTCGTATTCCCGCTTGGTGACTTTCCGATCGCGCAGTGGCTGCAGACGCGTCACGGGAACATCAATGCCGACGGAGTCCTTAATGGAATCGCTCTGGTTCATGCTGGGGTTCCTTCCTGCTGGGCCGCGTGGGCGGCAACGTTATACTTGCCGGCGAGTTCGGGCCGCTTGTCGAGCTTCTCGGCCGACAGGAGCCCCATGAACGCCGCGTCCTGCCACAGTGCCCCCAGCCCGTCCAGTAGCGTGTATAGGCGGCTCTCTTTGCCATGGGCTTCCCGGGCAAAGGAGTCTTTGGCCTCCGTGGCCGTGGTGATGTCCTGCGTCAGCGTCGCGACCGTGTATTCCTCGGGCCCCGTCCCTTTGCGTTTGCGCCCGTCCAGGCGAGCACTGATGATGGCGCGGGCGCGGGCGAAGTTGCTGCTGTTGACGATCCCCTGGTCAAAGGCGTCCATGAGCACGTTCTGGATCGTCGCATCATCAGCCCCCGCGACCAGCACGGCGAACGAGATCGGGAATACGTCCTGCTCGACGCCTTGAATCAGCCGATCCTCGCCGTTTTCCACCAGCCGGATGTACTGGCGGATGTATTCCACGCTCCGGCAGGCGATCTTGGCGATCTTCTCGAATCCCCAGCCCTCGTCGTGAAGGGCCTTGAGTTCCCGCGCGAAATACATGGTGCCCGGGCGCGTGCGGGCCAGGTTCTCCACGAGCGACTCCAGGTATGCCTGCTTGCGGCTGCAGGTGACGACCTCGGCCCGGATGTGGGTTCTGTCCAGGCGCTGGTGGGCGATCAGGCGGCCCTCGCCGCAGATCAATTCGTAGAAGCCGTCCTTGGCCAGGAACTTGTCGTTCACGCGGATGTCCTTGATCTGCCCGATGGCATCGATGCTCTGGACATTCAGGGCAAACTGGCCCTCGTCACGGGTGCGAGAGTTGATCACCCGAATCTTGTCCACGGGAATCATCTCTCGGCGGCGGTCCTTCATCAGTCGAATCGGTGCATGTGCCATTTATGACCTCGCTAGTTTGAAGATGAACTCCAGTCCGGTGTGCCCGTACAGGTCCAGAGGCGTCTCGGACGAGCCAAAGACGCGGATGCCCTGGTCGCGCACCAAGAGGCGCGGCAGCGCAACATAGCCCAGGATCTGTGGCCCCTCGCTGGAGGAGACCGGCACCCCCAGCGTAATGTCCACGACGCCGCGTAAGTCCGGCCGGAAGTACCAATACTGGCTGTAACCATACGGCACAGGTACCGAGGGCTGGATCAGTACGGTGAACTTGCCGTTGACCACAAGGAAGTCGTCATAGCTATCGACCTGCTCCACAACCTTACGCAGCAGCCCCTCGACCTGCGTGCGGACTTCGGCGGCCGCGGCGCGGAAGAGTTGCTGGTAAGCGGCGTCCAGCGAGCGGAAGTGGGTGTTGTACGTAGAAGGCGACGGGGCCAGTTCGTCAGCACTGATCAGTGAGGGGCGCAGGAAGCCATGCTCGCGGTGCAGGCGTTCGAGGTGCTGGAGCATGGTTTCCGGGGCGTAGCGCAGCGCCGCCTGCGCCAAAATGGCCTGGGCGCGGTCGAAGATGGCCTGATCAACCAGGCAAGCCAGTGCCCCCGGCGTCTTGACCCACACCGTCACCGGGTTGCGGCGCGTGGGCGTCATGAGCTTGCTGGTGGTCTTGTTGTAAACCAACGTGCCGGCGTACATGACGTTTGTCAGAATCCGACGGACTTTGCCGACGTTCCACGCACCGCCTCGCGCGGAATGCAGCCCTTCCGCGTTGAGTTGTGCGGCGATCTCCTCCAAGCCTTGACCGGCATCGATGAACTCGCTGAAGATGCGGCGCACCGTCCGCACCTGCTCTTCCGGCCCCAGCGTCAGCGTGACCCGCTGGTTGGCGATGCCTTTCTTCTGGTGGGGTTCCAGAATGTGCAGGGGCTTGTGGGCCTCGTCCAACAGCAACCGATCAAAGCCATACGGCGGCTTGCCGCCGTTCCAATACCCCTGTTGCGCAATCTTGATGCAGCCGTGATAGACCCTTCGGCTCAGGTCGTTGCTGAACTGCGCCGCCCGGAAACGTTCAAACTGCAGGTAGACCGGATAGAGCGGGTCATCGGGGCGCGGCATGCCCAATGTCGTGTAGACCACCTGTTTCTTGTGCTTCTTGACCTCGGCGCAGTACGTGGCCGACAGGTCGATGTCCTGAAACCGACCCCAACGGCTGACGTCCAGGCAGAGTACAAAGTCAAAATCCTCACGCTTCTTGACCCAGTTCTCCATCATGTCGCTGAAGCCATCGCGGCCCTCAGCCGTCAGGCCGGACTTCCCGCGGTCGGCAAACTCGTGAATGATGTCGATACCGTTGTCCTTGGCCCATTCCAGGATCATCTCCTGCTGGATGGCCACGGAGTTCTCCTGACGGTCGCGCGCAGAATGTCGATAGTACGCCACGCCGCGGAAGCGTGGCGCTGGCGGCGCGGCCGCTTCTTCCTTGGCCCACCAAGGACGTTGATTACCGTTGCCCATCAATGCCTCGATGACCTGGTGGTTCGACACTCCGCTACCGGCTACGCGCCGTGAACGGAGACGACATCCACGATCATCGCGAGGGAGTATGCGCTAGACCTGTGACGTCCTGTGAGACATCGCTGTGACGTTTCAGTGACGCGGCGCTGCGGACAGATTGAGCATGTAGCGGCCGCGATGGCCGGCAATGGCGTCGGCCAGGTCGCCCATGCCGCCCTGACGGAGTTTTACACGCAGACGCCGCACACCCGCCCGCAGGAGAGCTGTGTCCGCGAACTCATCGTCCCATATCTCCTGAAGGAGATCGAGGTGCGTAATGTACTGATTGGGGCAACGCGCCAGGCGGGCCAGCAGCCAAAAGCCTTGAGTATGGCCCAGGTGCAGGGTTCTGCCTCTCCAGATGACCGAGAGCGTGGCCTCGTCCAGCAGCGGCCGTTGCTGAGTTTTCACTCCGCTCCGCCGGCGCCCATTGCCGTTAGCGTCGGGCCTGCCATCGGCGGCGGCGTCGGTCTCATCGCGTGCTATTTCGCTGATCTCCTTGGTACACAGCGCGGCCCTCATGAGGCTTTCGCTCAGTTGGCGACTAAGGATGCTAAGCTTGCGAACCTTCTCCGGGGTCATAGAGGCCTCCGTTCGGCCGCAGATGACCTGGCCTCCAAGCCTGAACCGGCCCGTTGTGCTCAGGTGCGACATAGCATGCGCGGGGCGAAATCCGCTGGGCCTCTGTTCTGGGCCATCAGAACCTTCGGCGATACGAATCGCCTCGTTCCGCATCACGCGCCCGGCAATCACAATGTTCAGCGAAGCCGGCGCGGCGGGGCGACCGCAACGCGCTGGAGATGATTAAGGCAAGAGCACTGCCAGACCGGCGAACTGGCCCCGTAGTGGGAAGGAAGTGCTCAGAGTGCCCGCCGGTGTTGCGATTTCCACGACCGAAACGCCTCCCGGCCGACTCGTCGGGCTTGTCGCGGGCACTTCAACGATCATGGCCGCGGCAGCGGCTCCGTGCCCTCGTCCAGCACCTTTATGTACTGCGCGTAAGCGTACAGGCGGTCGCGCCGCTTGCCGGTGATCTCGTGGACGACCTTCATCTTCTCCAGAGCTTCGACGGCGGAGCGAGCCGTTGGCGCTGTCACTTTCAAGCTCTCGGCCGCCAGGGGGATGGATAGAATCGGCTTGCGCTGAAGAAGCTGATGGACGCGATGCACGGTGCCGGCTTGGCGGCCCAGCGTCTCGATCTTCTGCCGATTCTTGTCGAACAGGGCCAGGATCGCCTTTGCCGTGTCGGCCGCCTGCTGCGCCGTATCGCGGATGCCTTCCAGGAAGAACCGCAGCCAAGCCAGCCAGTCACCCTTGAGCCGGACGTTCTGAAGCAGTTCGTAGTACGCCTGCCTGTGCTGCTTGAAGTAGAGGGACAGATACAGCAGCGGTTCCTGTAGCGCGCCCTCGGCGCACAGGATCAACGTGGTCAGCAACCGGCCCAGACGCCCATTGCCATCCAGGAACGGGTGGATCGTCTCGAATTGCACATGTGCCATCGCCGCCTTGACCAGCACCGGCGTCCGTCTGGGCTGATCGTGCAGGAACTTCTCCAGGTTCCCCATGCAGTCCATGACTTGTTCCCACGGCGGGGGCACGTAGGCCGCGTTGCCCGGCCGCGTGCCGCCGATCCAGTTCTGGCTGCGCCGGAATTCTCCGGGGGTTTGATGACTGCCGCGCCCCTTGGCCATCAAGACGGCGTGCATCTCTTTGATCAGGCGCAGCGAGAGCGGAAAACCGTCCTTGCGAATCCGCCGCAAGCCGTGGTTCATCGCTGCCACATAGTTCGACACTTCCTGCACGTCGTCGATGGGCACGCCGGGCGCCAGGTGACTTTCGTGCAGCACCAGGTCTGCGAAGGATGATTGCGTGCCCTCGATCTGCGACGACAGCAAGGCCTCCTTGCGGACGTAACCGTACAGGAAGACGGATGAATCCGGCAAAAGCGTCGTCAGGCCATCCAGCCGCCCCAGCGATCGGTTGGCCTGCTCCATCAAGTCCTGGTCGGTCTCGTTCAGTACCAGCGGCGGCTCGGGCGGCAGGGGCGCGGGCACGAACGCCTGGAACGCCTCGCCGGCCGTCGAGCACTTCACGTAAGTCCCGGTCGCTTTCATCCCGGTTCTCCTTGGGAAAGGATGCTTTCCTAGCCAAATCGGCTAAGAAAGAATACGGCGTTAGCCTTTCTTAGTCAAACGGAATAAGAAAGCGGTCTTTCTTATCCGGCGGTCACCGATTCATGCTTCGCGTCGTCTGCATTATCGCCCTGGATCAAGAGAGACGTTACGTGATGAAGGGGTCGCACCACTCAAAAGGGGCAACAAATCCTGTCCGCTGCAGGTAGGGTACACCCCAGTCAATCCTTTTCCTGTCGTGAACGTCAGCGCCGAAAGCCCGGCTTTGGTTCCCTCGCTTCCGCCACTTCGAATTGCGACTTTGGCCCCGGCGTGGTAGGCTGGCTTCAGTAGGCTATCTGCGGAAGTTAGGTCGCAGGGGCAGTTGAAAGAAGGGGTACGCCACGCGCCTCCGCGCTATTGGGCATCTGTTCGAGGCCGAGGACGAGAGCCAGGCCTGGCCGGCGCTGCATGATGCCATCCGTGCGGCGCGGAGGGCGTACCAGCAGCACGGCGCGATGCCGGATTTCCCGGCGCTGGCCCAGCGGATCGCGGCGGGCTGCATGACCTGATCCAGAAAATATGGCAATTTTTTCACTGACATACAGATGACAGCGACTTGGGGTAGGATGCCAGGCAGTAGCGTCCTAAGTAACTTTGGCAGAATGCGTTACGATTATTAGCCAAATGGGTGTCGCACCGCCGCCAAAATCATACCCACAACTACCTCGCGTGAAAATTATTGACGCCGATATAACACATGCTATACTTACCGCAGTTTGGTCCAGGTGAGCTTGTCTGGACCGCCCGAACTGAGGAATGGCATGGCCCTTGAAACTTCATCTTCGGCTCTCCCGACCGACTACCCCACGCGGATCAAACAGTTCCGCGCCCGCCTGGGCCTCACGCAGGTTGAGTTGGCGGCGCGCCTGGGCGTCTCGTTCGCCACGGTGAATCGTTGGGAGAACGGCCAGACCCAACCCTCGCCGCTGTCGTGGTCGCAGTTGCGGCGGATGGATGAAGGCGGTTCATCCGTCGCGCCCACGGCGCGGCCCACCGCCAAGCCCGTCATCGATTTCACCGCGTCGCCGGACGTGGTCCGCGCGCTGGCCGAGGGCGAACGGTTGTCGTTCGGCCACATGTTCAACCCCGCGTTCGCCACGGAGATCTCGCAGATCGATCCGCTGCCGCACCAGCGCCTGGCTGTTTACGACCACATGCTCAAGCAGACCCCGCTGCGGTTCCTCCTGGCCGACGACGCCGGTGCGGGCAAGACCATCATGTCCGGCCTCTACATCCGCGAGATGAAGGCGCGGCGGCTGCTCAAGCGCGTGCTGATCATTCCGCCCGCGGGCCTGGTGGGCAACTGGCAACGTGAACTGGCGACCCTCTTCAGCCTTCAGTTCGACATCCTCAGCGGCGCGGACGCCAAGAACGCCAACCCGTTCGTCGGCCCCGGCAGCGACTGTGTGATCGTCAGCGTGGACACGCTCTCCGGGCCGAAGATGTTTGCCCGCCTCAAGGAAGCGTCGGTGGTGCCCTATGACTTGGTGATCTTCGACGAGGCCCACAAGCTCTCGGCCGATCGGGACCGTGACCTGCGGGTCCGCAAGACGGATCGCTACCGCCTGGCCGAGGCGATTGCCGGCGTCAGCGGGCTGGACGAGGGGTGGACGCTGCCGTGGGCGGCGCACCACCTGCTGCTGCTCACCGCCACGCCGCACCAGGGCAAGGACTACCCTTATTACGCCCTGTGGCGGTTGCTCGAACCCGAGGTGCTTTCGACCCCCGACGCCTTCGGCGAATACCCGCCCGAGCGCCGCGCTTTGCATTTCATCCGCCGCACCAAGGAGGAGATGGTCTTCCTCAACGGCAAGCCGCTGTATCCGAAACGCATGTCCGACACCCTGGGCTACGACCTGACCCAAGGCCCCGTCAGCGAGCAGACGCTCTATGACGAGACCACCGAGTACATGCGGCACGTCTACAACCGCGCCAAGATGCTCAACCGCTCGGCGGCGCGGCTAGCCATGAGCGTGTTGCAGCGCCGGCTGGCCAGTTCGACCTTTGCCCTCCTGCGGTCGTTCGAGCGTCGGATCGGGAAACTCGATGATCTGATCAGCCAGGTCCAGGAGGGCCGCTTGACGATGGAGCAACTTATTACGCTCCAGCGCCGGCTGGCCGAGGAAGAGGATGTCCTGGACAGCAAGACCGCCGACGACGAGACCACGGAGAATGGGCGGGAAGAAAACGAAACGTCCGAGGAGAACCTGCTGGCGGGCGTGATCGCCGCCTCGCTGGGCGACCTCATTGCCGAGCGGGAACAGGTCGTTGGCTTGCGCAAGCTGGCGCAAGCGGTCTACCACCTCGGGGCCGAATCCAAGTTCGAGAAACTGCGGGAGATTCTGGCCGACCCCAAGTTCGTCGGCGAGAAGTTCATCGTCTTCACCGAACACCGCGACACGCTCAACTTCCTGGTCCAGCGCCTCGGCGGCATGGGCTACACCGGCCAGATCGCCCAAATCCACGGCGGGATGCACTACACCGAGCGGCAGGAACAGGTCGAGCGCTTCCGCCAACCCTCCGATGACGGCGGCGCGCGATTCATGCTCTGCACCGACGCCGCTGCCGAGGGCATCAACCTCCAATTCTGCTGGCTCATGATCAATTACGACGTGCCGTGGAATCCCGCGCGTCTCGAACAGCGTATGGGCCGCATCCACCGCTACGGACAGAAGCACGACCCCGTGGTCATTCTCAACCTCGTGGCCCCCAAGACGCGCGAAGGCCTGGTCCTCAAGGTGCTGCTCGACAAGCTGGAGGCCATCCGCAAGGAACTCAAGAGCGACAAGGTCTTCGACTCCATCGGCCGCATGTTCGAGGGCGTCTCGATCAAGCAGTACATGGAGCAGGCCGTCGAGGGCGACGCCGCTGCCGTGGCGCGCGTTCTCGATGGGAAGCTCACGAAAGAACAGGTCGAAGCGCTGGAGGCCAAGGACAAGGTTCTCTTCGGCACCGGCGGCGATGTGGCCACGCAACTCCCGCGCATGCGTGAAGATCTGGAACGGGAAGCCTTCTGCCGTCTGCTGCCCGGATACGTCCGCCAATTCATCGAGAACGCCGCGCCGCTGGTGGACATCGAGATCGAGGGCGACTGGGATGGTTGTTTCACGCTCCGGCCCGCCGTCCCTGGCGCGGTCGATCCGCTGCTGCATACCTTGGAGATGTACCCGGCCAAGCAGCGCAACTGCCTGACTGTCGTCCGACCGGAGAAGAACGACGCGGCCATCTGGATGCACCCTGGCGAGCCGGTGTTCGAGCAATTCCGCGTCGTCGTCAGCGACCGCCTGGGCGACCAGGCCCTGCGTGGAGCGGTGTTTGTCGATCCCACGGCCGAGAAGCCCTATCTATTCCACCTGGCGCTGGTGAACGTCGTGCGCCGTGCCGACGCGGACATTTCCGATCTGGCCACGGAGGATGTGCTGGACTGCCGCCTCGTGGGCGTGAAACAATTGGAGGGGTCCGAGGTCACGCTGTGCCCGGTGGAACACCTGCTCTTGCTCCGAGGCGGGCATGGCCTCCCGGCGGCGGCGCAGCGGCTGGCGGTGGTTGCCGAAAAGCTCCATGCCCAGGCCAACGCCTTCCTGGTCGAACGGATCGCCCGTGGAATGGCTGTCGAGCGCCGCGATGCGCTCCTGGCCACGCTCCCGGATCGGGAACAGTTCATCCGCCGGGGCTTCGACTTCCAGGAGGCGGAACTGGCGGCGGCGCGCCTGGCCCTGTCGGAGAAGGCCCGCACCGGCAACAAGGCCGCGCAGAGCGAACTGGTAAAGATCAAGACGCACCAGAAGGAACTCGCCGAACGCAAGGCGACAGCGCTGGCGGTGGTGCGGCGCGAGCCGGAACTGATCGCGGCCGGTGGCGTCACCTTCGTGGCCCACGCCCTGATCGTGCCGTCCACCAACCACGACGACCTGGAGCAGCACGATGCCGAGGTCGAGCAGGTCGCAATGGACCTGGCCTGCGCCTATGAGGAAGCCGCCGGTGCCGTGGTGAAGGATGTCCACACCCCCGAACTGGCCCGCGCCGCCGGTTTGCCCGACAATCCAGGCTTCGATCTGCTGTCGCTCCGGCCCAGCAATGAACGCCGCGCCATTGAGGTCAAGGGCCGCGCCAACACCGGCGATGTCGAGGTCACCTCCAACGAGTGGGCCAAGGCATGCAACATGCGGCAGGGCTACTGGCTTTACGCGGTGTACGAATGCGCGACCTCCGCGCCCCGGCTGGTACGGGTCCAAGATCCGTTTGCCAATCTGCTTGCCAAGGCCAAGGGCAGCTTTCTCATCGGCGCATCGCAGATACTTCAGGCATCGGATGGGGGTGCAGCATGAGACAGGAACACCGATTCTGCGCCGAGGTATACCACCGCCTGCATGGTCAGATCGACCACGACAAGCGCGTACTCTTCTGTCTGGACGGTGCGGCAGCAAGGGAGGCGGCAAAGTCCGGCGACGTTGAATGCGCAACGATGCCCGATCTGTGCTTCACCTTTGTGGGCGCGTCAGGCGAGATTCGCATCGAAGCCAAGATTGTAGAACGTCGGCGCGTGAAGCTCGGCGCGGACCAGCGGACGGCTTGGTGTCGCGGTGGTAGCGGGAAGGCGGTCCCCCATCTCTGGATCGGCGCGGACGAGGGCTTGACCCAGTTCTGGCTGTGGGACCATGAAGGGTTCTGTGCCAAGATCGCCCAGCACGCCACGAGCAAAGGCCCGATCCTCGTGTTCGGTGACGGTAGCGCCCACGACCATTGCGCCATTGATGAACTGGTCGCGCGGATCGTCGCTTGGGCCACGGAACGCGGGTTCAAACCGAAGGAACAGGCGAGAAATGGCTGATTTTTCCCGACTCATTGAACACGCGTTTCCGCTCAAGCAGGCGTCACTAGACTCCGTGCATGAGAAGGCGGTGCGTCATGGGCACATTTCTACACTGCATCTTTGGCCAGCGCGGCGACCGCTGGCGGCATGCCGTGCGGCGCTAATCGCCACGCTGTTACCCGACCCCGGCACGCCGGACAAACGCCGCGAGCTGTGCGAGAAGATCGCCGGTAAGGTCGTAAAGAAGGTCGAGCGCAAAAAGATGCCCAATGGGCAGATCATCGAACGGATCAAGGAGGTGACCGAGGGCGGCATTCTCCACTGGGGTCGCGAGATCGAGAACGCGGACATGCTCGACTGGTTTCGCCAGGAAATCCGCAAGGCCTATGCAGGGTGCGCCCCGAAAGTTCTCGACCCGTTCTCCGGCGGCGGCGCTATCCCTCTGGAAGCCCTGCGTTTGGGTTGTGAGGCAACTGCCGTTGACCTCAACCCCGTCGCATGGTTCATCCTCAAATGCACGCTGGAATATCCGCAGAAACTCGCTGGCCAGAAACGCCCGCTGCCGGCGTTCATCGTTAACGACGAGGAATTCATGGAGGCCTTCTACAAGGCCAACCCTGACGCCGTGGGAAAGGGAAAGGCGACGAAGAAGCAAAAAGGAACACTCTTCGCCGCCACCAAGGCGACCCACGCACCAGACGCGGACCTCGCCTGGCACGTCCGCGCCTGGGGTCAATGGGTGCTGTCGCACGCACGCAAGGAACTGGCGGCGCTCTATCCCACCTATGCCGATTTCGAGCCGCTGAAGAAAGACCACACCGCTTACGAGCATCGCCCGATGATGCTCGTGCCGCTCAAGCCCAATGGCACGGCCGACATCGCTTCACTCAACGCCGATTCATCCGCCGATTACCTCGCCGTAAAGGCCAATCCACGTTGGATAGCCAAGCCGACGGTGGCCTACCTGTGGGCGCGCACGGTGAAATGCAAGAACTGCCGCGCCGAACTCCCGCTGCTCAAGACCCGCTGGCTCTGCAAGAAGGATCGCAAGCGCGTGCTTCTGACAATGCAGCCGAAGGAGGACAGGACGGGCGTGGCCTTCGGCATCCAAACCGAGGTGCCGATCCAGGGGGGCAACGCTGCGCAGAAACGGGAACACGATAAGCGGATTGCTGGCGGCACGATGAGCCGTGCGGGGGCCAAGTGCCCCTGCTGCCCGACGATCATGACGATGGAAGACATCCGCGTCGAAGGGAAGGCTGGGCGGCTGGGCAGCATGATGACCGTGGTGGTGGTGGATACTCCCGATGGCAAGGCCTACCGCCTGCCGACGCCGCACGAACTGAATGTCGCTACCCCCGAGGAGGCCCGGGTGCGTGCGGCGTTCACGGGTGTGCCCTTTGGGATACCCGATGAATCCACACCCAAGGGCGGAGGTTCAGGCGCAGGCCGCGCGTTCAGCGTGCAAGGGTACGGCTTGATGTTGTGGCGGGATTTGTTCACCTCGCGCCAGCTCACGGCGTTGGGGACGTTCGTCTCCGCGACCCGCAAGGCCAGAGACGAGATGACAACCCTCCGCTGCCCGCCGGAGTGGATCGAAGCGGTGGAGGCCTATCTGGCGCTCGCGGTTGATCGGCTTGCTGATTACGGGTCTGCGGTGTGCAGTTGGCACAACAGCGGCGAGAAGATGCGCAACACGTTTGGCAGGTTCGCCTTGCCCATCGTCTGGGACTTCACGGAGGTCGATGTTGGTTCGGATACGTCTGGGGGCTATCTCGGTGCCATCGAGTGGATTTCCCTATTTCTGACGCGCACGCTTACCGCCGTAGCGGGCCAGCCTGCGCCAACGATCAAGTCCAAGAGCGCCACGCAAGCTGAGCCGGTCGGGTTCGACGTAATTCTCACTGATCCCCCATATTACGACGCGATTCCGTACTCCGATCTGATGGACTTTTTCTACATCTGGTTACGTCGCACGATGAACGGTGTGTCGCCGGCAATCGACTCGGCGTTTGAGCAGCCGCTATCTCCGAAGTGGAATCATGACACGAATGACGGCGAACTGATCGACGATTGCAGTCGCCACGGAATGGATGCCACGAAGAGCAAGCAAGCATACGAAGACGGGATGGCGCGGGCATTTGTCGCGTGCGCCGCAGGGCTAAAGCCTGACGGACGACTGGTGATTGTGTTCGCCAACAAGCAGCCCGATGCTTGGGAAACGTTGGTTTCGGCCATCATCCGTGCGGGTTTTACCGTGGACGGCTCCTGGCCCATCCAGACTGAAATGGGCAACCGGGTTCGTTCGCTCGGCGCGGCCGCGCTCGCCTCGTCTGTCTGGCTGGTCTGCAAGAAGCGACCGGCGGTGGCGAAGGTGGGCTGGGATACGGCGGTCCTGGAGGAGATGCGAGCGAACATCGCCGTCAAGCTCCAGACGTACTGGGATGCGGGGATTCGCGGCCCGGACTTTATCTGGGCTGCGACTGGGCCGGCACTTGAGGCGTACAGCAAGCATCCGGCGGTGAAGAAGGCTGACCAGCCGGGGCAGATCATGACCGTGGCGGCGTTCCTCAATCACGTTCGGCGGCTCGTCGTCGATTACGTGGTTGGTAAGGTGCTGTCCGGCGAGCAGAACGGCACAGCCGAAGCATCCGCCAGTGACCGACTCGACGAGCCGACCGCCTACTACCTTCTCCATCGCCACGATTTCGGCTTGGACGAGGCTCCGGTTGGCACCTGCATTCTGTACGCGGTGTCGTGCGGGCTGTCGGATTCGGATCTCGTGCAAACGTGGGACATCCTGGCCAAGACCGGGGCCGACGACGTGGCCGAGGCGTCCGCGTCGGAAGACAGCGAGGAAGAGCCCGAATCGACCGGCGGAAAGGTGCGGTTGAAGACGTGGTCGCAGCGGAAGAACAAGGCAATGGGATACGAAGCGCCCAACGGGCGTTCGGTGCCCCTGATCGACCGCGTCCACCGTCTCATGCACCTTTGGAAAGCTGGCGACGTTCACAAGGTGGACGAGTATCTTGATGAGCATGGCATGCGGCGGCACGAGTTCTTCAAGCGGCTGGTGCAGTCGCTGATCGAGTTATCCGAGGCCGGCAGTGACGAGCGGTCGCTGCTAGAAAGCCTGAGTAACCACATCGGGGCCAAGGGCACCAAGGCCGACGCCAACCAGATGAAGATCGGGTTCAACGAGAACGAATAAGCCCTACCGGGCATGACAGGAGCGTGATCACATGGCGAAGTTACAGTGGAAAGCGTGGCACGAGGTCGTGAAACTGCGCGATGATCTCAAGAGCGGAGAGCTGCCGTTGCACATGTTTGCGGCGGACCTCTACGAGGTCATGATGCAGAACGGCAAGCGGCCGATCTACGAGAAGCCGGAAAACTTCTTCGCCCTCACCTTCCCCACACACAACCTGCGCAACCTGGTGCGGGACGTGGTGCTGCGCCTGGCGGGTAAGAACGACAAGGCCGTGCGCCAACTCGAACTGACCTACGGCGGCGGCAAGACGCACACGCTGATTACGCTGCGGCACATGGTCTTCGACCCGGCGGCGCTGCCGGACCTGCCGGCGGTCCACGAGTTTATCGAGAGCATCGGCATGCAGCCGCCCAAGGCGCGGATCGCGGCGCTGTGCTTCGACAAGCTCGACGTGGAAAAGGGCATGGACGTGCGTTCCCCCAAGGGCAAGGTACGGCGGCTCAAGCACCCCTGGAGCGTGCTGGCCTACCAGATCGCCGGTGATGACGGGCTGAAACTGCTGAACGCCGAGGGTAAGGCCGAGGAACGCGAAAGCGCGCCGGCCGAGAACACGCTGACCGATCTGCTGGAACTGCCGCTCAAAGAGAAGTTGGGCGTCCTGATCCTGATCGACGAAGTGCTTATGTACGCCCGCGAGAAGGTCGCCCAGGACAAGGCGTGGCGGGATCGGCTCATCAACTTCTTCCAATACCTGACGCAGGCCGCGACGAAGGTGGATCGGTGCTGCATCGTGGCCTCGCTCCTGGCGACGGACCCGAAGAGGAGCGGTGACGAGCTTGGACGGCAGCTTCTCGGCGACCTCTATGACATCTTTCGGCGAGAGAAAGAAGAGGGAGTGGAGCCGGTTGTCAAAGAGGATGTGGCCGAGGTGCTGCGCCGGCGGTTTTTTACGCCGGAGTCGATCAAGGACCAGGCGGCGTTCAAGCAGCACGTGATCGCGGCACTCAAGGGCATCCAGGCGGTCGATGAGCAAATGGCCAAGGAAGGCGCGGCGGCAGAGGAGCGGTTCCTCAGGAGTTTCCCGTTCCACCCCGACCTGACAGAGATCTTCTACGGGAAATGGACGCAGCTTGCTCGGTTCCAGCGGACACGTGGCGTACTGCGTACCTTCGCCCTGGCGCTCCGGGAGGCCGAGAACTGGGATACGAGCCCGTTGGTCGGGCCGGCGGTGTTTCTGAGCGCTCCAGGCGACGTGACGCTTTCGGAGGCGGCGCGGGAATTGGTCACGGTCGCCGACACCGAGGAACACGAAGGCAAGAAGACGGCGTGGACGGGCATCATCGACAGCGAGTTGACGCAGGCCCGGCGGATTCAGAATGAGGCGGTGGGCCTCAAGATGCGGGAGATCGAGCAGGCGGTCGTGGCGACCTTCCTGCATTCGCAGCCCATCGGTCAGAGCGCCCGCACGCGCGACCTTGTGTTGCTGATCGGCGCGACCCGCCCGGACAAGATCGAGTTGGAGAAGGGGCTGGTCCGCTGGGCTCGCAGTAGCTACTGGCTGGACGATACCCACATGCCGGAGAAGGAGGACCAGATTCCCGGCACTTGGCGGCTGGGCAACCGGCCCAACCTTAACCAGATGCAGGCGGCGGCGGCCGCGCAGATCTCCGACGACGTGGTCAAGGCCCGTCTGCTGGACGAGATCGGCAAGGCCAGGTCGCTGACCGGCGGCGCATCGGCGCTGGGTGTGCGCGTCCATACGCTGCCCACCAAACCCAAGGACATCGAGGACGACGGCCTGTTCCACTACGCCGTGCTGCCGCCCAGCGCCGCGTCAGATTCCGGCAAGCCCAGCGCCGAGGCCAAACGATATCTCGACGAAACCAGCGGGCCGGAGAAGCCCCGCGTCTTCCGCAACGCCGTGTTGCTGTTGGCGGCGTCGAGGGACGGGCTGGAAGTCGCCCAGGCGCGGGTACGCGAATATCTGGCATGGGAGAAGGTCAAGGACGACTTGACGCCCAAGAACGAGGAAGAGAAGAAGCAGAAGGCGTCGGTGGACGTGGCGCGGATGCAAACTCTGGCCATTAACATCGACAAGGCCCGCGGGCGTGTGCCGGATGCCATCCGCCAGGCCTACTGCATCGTGGTGACGGTCTCGGACAAGGACGAGGTCCAGGCGTTCAAGATCACCGTCACGGACGAGGCGCACTTCGAGGCAATCAAGAACGACGGCAGGGCGCGGGTCAAAGACACCGCCATTGAAGCCGAATCATTGCTCCCCGGTGGTCCCTACAACCTGTGGAAGGGCGGGGAAACCAGCCGTCGTGTGAAAGACCTGGCCGGTGCGTTCGCCCAATTGCCGCACCTGCCCAAGATGCTCAAGTCGCAGGCCATCGTGGAAACGCTGGTCGGTGGCTGCGTACAGGGCACGTTCGTCCTCAAGCTCATGCGGCCGGATCGGACGTTCCGCACCTGGTGGCGCTCGCAGCCCGACGAGGCGGCCCTCGGCGACCCGGCGCTGGAACTGGTCCTGCCCGAGGCGGCGGAACTGGGCGAAATCTCGGCCGACCTGCTCGCCCCCAAGGCGCTGCCCTCGCTGTGGCCGGGCGACGAGATCACCGCCCAGGCGGTTCTGGACTACTTTGGCGGCAAGACCGTCGTCCAGGTGGACAAGGGCGGTTACCAGGAACCCGCGTCGATCCCGAAGGCATCCGCCGACGTGGTCAATGTAGCCATTGGGGAATCCGTCGCCGCTGGCAAGGTGTGGATGTTGTCCGGGCCTGCCAGCCTTTTGGCCGAACCGATCCCCGCTGGCGTGCTGGCCCCCAGCGCCAAGTTGCGCACGCCGCCGGCACCGATTTCGGCGGCGGCGATCCTGCCGGAGAACCTACCCGCCGGATGGAAGGACGGCAACTCGAGCGCCCTAGCCATCGCCACGGCGCTATCCCAGCAGGTGGGCAACACGCTGCCGTGGAAGACCGTGCGCGACGTGATCGGCGGCTCATTGCATGCCCGGTTCATTGCCTTGACCGCCGACTCCGCGCCCTGGCCGTGCGACCTGCCCGCCGCCCAGACGGTGAAGATCAAGCTCGCGGTAGCCGGGACCGGCGGCGGGACCGGCGGTGGTACGGGCGGCGTCACGGGTGGTGCGCAACCAACGATGCTCGTGGCCAGTGCCGAGTTTGAGCCGTCCGAAATCCAAGACCTAGCCGACCTCGTGCCCCAGTTGCTGGACTTCAAGGCCAAGGCCAAGGTTCCCCTGCGGTTCCACGTTCGGATCGAGGTCGGCGACGGCGCGCAGAAGCCCACGCCGGCAGCGGCGGCGGAATTGAACAAGCTGATCGCGGGGCTGAAGGACGGGTTCAAGGCCGAATAGCCGTCTGATCATGCGGGCCAACAGCCAAAGCTGGCCCCGCTCCGGTATGTAATGTTAGTGTACCAGCGGATTGTGAAGGGCAAGGTGATACTGAATGCCAGCAACCACTCATGAACGCCGAAAGCAGTTGAAGCATCGGTATCGCAAATGCCCCATCGACTGCCCCATCTACTTGGACACAGAGATCGCCAGCCTGAGTGATTTCTTTGCCGTGTTCTCTTGGACACTCGATCCAAACAACCTGTTCTGGTTCCGCGGCCATCCGTGCGTTGAGTACCGGCTCGCACCCTCTGCGCTGCGGTACGATGAACTGGATAAGCGCGACAAGGCACTGGGCCTGGTTGCCGAAATGCGGCGGTTCCTGGAAATGAAGCTAGCCCGCCCGCCGGGGGATAATGACCACCTGGCGTGGATGCAGGTAGCCCAGCACTACGGACTTCCCACGCGGTTGTTGGATTGGACACAGAATGCCGCCGTCGCACTCTTCTTCGCGTGCTGCAAGGACGAGACTGCCGATGGCCTGGTCGTGATCTTGAACCCGATTGAGTTGAACCAAGGAGTTGATGCGCGGTCGCCTCGCATCTTCAACCCGCAACGCGACGCGCAAATCATCGATCCGTATTTCAAGCTGGACGGCCGGATCAGAGCCAACGGCAAACGGACCATCGCCATCAATCCCACATGGAACACCGAACGCATCGCGATGCAACAGGGGGCCTTCACGCTGCACGGCGCTCGCCATTTTGAGTTGGATCGGAAGCAGGCGAGTTCTCTGCTCTACGTTCCGATTTTCAAGGAGCATAAGCAATCGTTGCTGAATGAACTCCACCGCGTCGGGATCGGCGAGATGTTCATCTTCCCTGAACCCGAGCACGTCTGCGCCCATTTGCGGCGCATGGCAAAACTATGAGGTGAAACATGGCGGACCACATTCCATTCATCACGGGCGAAGACGGCGGCAACCTCGTCAAGAAGGCCTATGCCGACTCGGACATTGTCCGGGTGCCGCTAGACCGCGCCGGGAGGTTTATTCCGCTCAAGCCGACCTCGGCGAAGGCGTGGTTGGACCCGTGCGTGGACGGGATGGACGATCTGGAGACGCGGCGTAGCCTGCCAGACAAGAAGAACAGTTGGTTCGACTTCATGAAAGCCTGCGCCAACTTCGAGAAGGTCGGCACGCCCACTTATCACGCCAAGCCCGTTCCCGCGGAGGTCTATGCCTTCGTGAAGGCAGTCCTGGACAAGTGCGCCGCGCACAAACCCGCGTGGATCACGGTGCCACAGCTTCCGCTGGTCGAGAACTCTGACCGCAACAAGATCAATCGCGCGCTGGCGGCGGCTACTGGCAAATGGAAGAGCAGCACGGGCTTCACTGGGCGCTTGATCCTCCCCATCGTGCTTACGCATCAAGAACAGGTCAATGGGAAGACCGCCCGGAACCCCAAGGTGCAGCAAGCCGAGCGGTGCTACCACGACGCCCAGGCCGACGGGTTCTGGGTCGTGGACAAGAGCCTGACGGATGACAATGGTTCATCCACCTTGATAAACAAGCGATTCCCAGGCGTGATCGACCTCCACGAGGAACTGAACGACCGCATCTCGTCCAAGATCAGAATCGCCGGACCCTATTGGGGCCTGAATCTGGTGCTTTGGGCCAGGGGGCTCGTGGACCATCCGGCCATCGGCATCGGCTCTGGCTATCAGTTCTTCCTGGCTGGAGGCCACACGAAGCAGCCCAGCGCGAAGCTGGCGTTGCCATCGCTTCGGCGGCGCGTCGGCGTCGGACCACAGCTCAAGACGTGGCTTGACGCGGCTATTGCGAAACTCGCCCCCTCGCACCCGGCGCACGCGGAATTCAGCGAGATCAAAAAGCAGTACACGGTGCTGAGCCAGCCAGATCGAGCGCGCGAGCAGGTCGCCACGTTCTACAAGCAGTGGTTTGACATCATCGCGGCCGTGCCGAAAGCTGGTCGCTCGATGGCAATGTTCCAGGATCTGTCCGTAGCCTATGCGTTGGGGAAATCTTTGCCCGATCTGGACGACGAGGGAACGGCCCGGAGACCCGAGGCCGTGGTGCAACCGCTGATGCTTAGCTGCCTTTGAGGCGTGTGCGCCAGAACTTCTCGACGCAGTAGAGTTGAATGGCTGTGTCCGCCCAGTTCATGGCGTTGCGCGCCGGCACTAGAACCTGGCAGCCTCGCCGTGCCACGCTCAGTAGCCCAACGCCAGCGTCAAAATAGTCCGACCAACGGGATGCGTTTGCTGCAACGCGGCGAGCCACTTCAACTGGCAGGCCAACATACGACTCCTCGGCGAACCCAAGGTTATTGAACGCCTGCTGCATGGCCTCGTCGATGCGTGAGAGTTTCAGTTCAACCGCGACCAGCCGGTCTTGCAGGGGCATCCAGCCGTTGACTTTCTGCAGCCGACCGCGCGATGGGGATACGACGAAGCGGTCGGTGATAAGCCGCGCGGTCTCGTCGGACACGACCTCCTCAGGGATCGAAGGCGCGCACTGGCGGACCAGTCTGCCGAGCGAGATCGACTTCTTCGTTTCTACATCGGGAATCAGAAGCAGCAGTACGGCGCGGGTGATTGAACTGACCGCCCGCGTCTGCTTCAGGTGAAGGCGGTGAGCGACGTTGTTGGGATTGAACGTGAGGCCAACGAGGTCGCAGATGCCCCACGGCGTGATGAATTCTGACTTGACGGTCATGCCGCTGGACTTCATCCAGCCAGCCGCCGACGCCGCCATGTCAGATTCTCTCGCGAACATTGGACCTGCCTCATCCTTGTGGCGGGCAATGCCTCGCCCTATCAGGTCATCGGATTCTACGTCAGAACACCATGAGCCTCTACACCATTATGGACAGGCTGGAGGTGTTTGTGGTTGTCGCCGGCTCGTCAGCACGACAAAAACCACCCGTCAGCAGGCAGGCTCGGCCCAGCTGTTCTCTGCGGCCCGCCTGCCGCCGATCTTGATTTGACCATGCCGCGTCCTCCCGTTCAAGCGTAAACCACAGCCCAGCCGATCATGGTCAGACCGCGCGGCGCGAGGCCGCATGCTCTTTGAAAAGTTGGGCCAAGACGCCTTCGGTGTGGTTTTCCGGCCTTCAAGCGGCGTGAGAGCTTATGAAGAGGGTTGCTCGTACCGAGATCGGCCGTTTCGGCCTGTGTCGGCACCGGTCGGCACAGTTTCCCCAACCTCAGCCCCTACAAGGGCTTTGCGCCCATTCCCAGATTCAGACGACCGATCAGTGCCGACAGGTTCCGACGTGTGCTGCGCCACATTATGCGCCACATCCTGCGACGCGTTCTTGAAGTGGTCGTCGGTCACTTGCAGGTAGTGACGGCGAGCTATATCGGGGCTGTTGCCGAGCCACTTGACCACGACGTGATCGGGGTAGCGCTCGACCAATTCCGTTTCGCGGGTGCTGCGGCAATTCTGAAAGAGCTTGGGCCACGGCACCAGCCCGGCGCGCTTGATGATCTTGGTTAGCTGGGTCCGAAGGTTCTGCCGGGTGTCCCGGTACCGCGTGATGATGTGGGTCGTGCCCGGCTCGGCTTCGTCGAATCGCTCTTGCAGATATGGCAGCAACTCCGGGAACAACGGCACGATGCGAACGCCCGCGCCGTCGTGATGCTCGGTTTTGCTGGCGTGAACCGTGAACCGGCCCTTTTCCCAATCGACATCAGCCCAAGTCAGATTCAGAATCTCAGAGGGGCAACGAAGGCCGCCATAGCGGGCCAGGGCGAAGATCGCTCGCCACTCGGCATCAGGGCAGGCTCCAAGTACCGCCTTGGCTTCCGCTGGCGTCACGAAATGGAAGCGGCGCGGGTCCATGTAGTCGCCGCACTTGATACCCCGGAAGGGATTGCGGACCATCAATTCTGCGTCCACGGCAGCGGCGAAGAATTGCTTCACCCGGCCGACGCGCCGCCTGATCGTGCCTTCGGACAGGTTTTGCTCTTTCAGGTGAACGCGAAAGGCCTTGGCGTCGGCCTTGGTGATCGTGTCGATACGACGGTCGCCGAAGTAGCCCGTGGCGGCCGTGAAAGCTACCTCGAAGTTGAGGCGGGTGTTTTCCTTCACGTCGGTTCGGCTGTCGATGTAGCGGCGAATCCACACCGCCACGGTCGGCAGCGCCGCGGCCGCCTCGACCGGCTCAATCAGGCCAAGCTCGACCAGCCTATCCCGCGTGGCCGCGTCCAGCCCTGTGAGCCAATCATCCGTGGCGGGCTTGGTGGCACCACCTCGGCGCTTGGCGCTCAGAATGTCCTCGACATAGAGGCGGGTTGTTTCGGCGTCGCGCTGGGTGACATGCCCCAGCCTCAGCACCCGGCGTTTACCGTTCGGGGCCGTGAACAGGATAGCCCGCGTGTCGCGACTCTTGTTGTGAGATACACTAGCCACGGGCCACCTTGCCCTTCTTCTTGGCCGACTGGAGCTCCAGGTCTAACGCATTCGCCAGCAGATCCAACGTCGCCAGCGTCACGCCTTTACCGTGGACGAATCGGGAAACCGTTGCCTTGTCGATGCCCGTTGCCTGGCAGATCGAGTACATGCTGCGCCCGCAGCCTCGAAGGGCCTTTCGCACCTGATCTGAAAGCTTCATCTGCTTAGCCATCGTCAATACCTTATCTGATGGTTGAACCTTTGTCAACTATATTCTGAGATTCGTCGATTCAAAGAACGAGGAACTTCACCGTCGTCCTGGTCCGTCGTTCTCTATGAGACGAACAAGGCCCTGCAACGTATGTGCGTCATCATTGCTCCGGGCGGGCAGCCGCAAGTAGTAGTCGAACAACAGGCCGATGGCCCACCTATCTCCGCCCCGTGCCCACGTGATGAGTTGGCGAAGGATCGCCACCAGGTCGTCCACGGTGACGGCTTTCTTCCAGGCAGCGCGGAGCCGACTGCCCGCCACAGCGTCAGGATTCCCTAAGCCAAAGCTGTTGTGAGGCAGGAAACGCCCTGTCTTTGGATCGCGGCCGAGTCGTTCACGAGCCACACCGGTTGCGCCGTCGGGACCGTTTTGTAACGGTGCGTCATCCATGTTTGGCCTCGTTTGTTTCACGGGGTTCACGCGCTTCACGCGCTTCCTTCATTTGTTGCTTTTCCTCTTTCACTTCCGTCCTTCCTGCCTAAAACACCATCTAGTTAACAAAAGAGAAAGCGCGTTAAGCGCGTGAACCTCGTTAATCGCCGTAGCTGCGAAGTCCGATCCCAAGCCACACCCAGCACAGCTTGGTATTCCATGTTCGCTGGGCGTCTTGAATCGCAGGTCGGAGCCGTCGTAGGGCACGCCCCAAAGCCGTGGCCGTCATGGGCGGTCGATGATCTCTCTCGGCATCTGCGTTGTAGGCTTTCAGAAGTTCATCCTTGCTCGCCAACAGGTCCGGTCCTTCGAGAGTGTTGGCGTCCAACCACACCGCAAGCGGATCGGTCGATTGTCGGAACTCGTCCCACGCCTTTCGCAGGCTTTCTGACTGCAAGAATCCGTTCTCGCACATACCCCGCAAGGCCTGAAGTGCCAGATTCAATACGCCGGACAGTTCATCGGGAGAAGACAGTCGCGCGTCCAGAACGGCCCGCGGTATCTGTTGGCTGGGCTCAAAGGTCCGTTCAAAGGGGACCACGAGCCACCGACGAAAGAAGGCTTGGGAGGAATCCTGACTTCTGGGCGCATGATTGGCCGAGAAGATCAGTTTGGCAAACGGTGAGAACTCAAAGCTGTCGGCGTATTTTCGCTCAGCGGCCAGAACGTCGCCGCCCGTCAGTGCCTTGAAGACCGACGTGCCGGCCAAGTGGGCACTGGGTAGGTCGGGGCAAATGTTGGCCAGCTTCCCGACCAGCCGAGCGACAGAGAACTTATCCGACTCCAGCTTGTGCAGGCTGAGCCCTGTGACGTTGCGACGTCCGATGAATGCGTTGATGGCTGCCAGGAAGGTGGACTTGCCGTTGGCGCCCTCGCCGAGCAGTAGTATTGCCAACTGCCGGATGTTGTCAGGGATCATCACCCATGCCACGATCTGCCAGGCAAGATCCACAGCGTCTTCGGGAAATACCTCGTGGATGAACTTCACCCATGCTGGACATGCCGCAGCGGGATCGTAGGCGACGGGAAGCTGCACGGCGGAGAGAAAGGCGGGGTCATGTGGCTTGAGCTTTCTCTCACGCACGTTCAGCAGACCGTTGGACAGGTTCATAACATCAGCCTGTGGGGCATCCCAAAGCTCAGGGGCGTCAACGCGGATGTACTCCACCGCCTCAGACGCTTGATGGCTACTCCATGCCTTCGACAGCTTCCATTCTTCCAGCAGATGCTTGACGGCTTTCTTTACTGCCGTTTCGCCACCTGGCTTGTAGAACCCATCCGAGAAGAAGTAGAGCTTGCCGCCGGCATCGCGGGCGAAGTAGTGGGCCTTCAAGATTGCATCTGCCAGGCGTTTCGTCAGCCCCGGCTTCTTGGTTTGTGACCCTGCTTCCGAGTCCGCTCCAGATGCATCTCCGTGTCCAGCTTCGTCGAAGGCCTTTCTCAACGTCCGTTCCATGTAATCGAGGCGCATGGACTTTGCCACGCCTTCACCGTGCCGCCTGCGCCATTCGATAATCAGGCTCGCCGCTTCCTGCCGCGTCCATTCGGCCGCCGCGGCGAAGTTCGCCAAGGCCATATCGTAGCTGCTGGAGCTCTGGTCCTTGAGGTCTGCCCGCTTCCGCTCCCACGTCAGGCGGAAACGCGGATCGTTCTCGATCAAGGCTTCAAGCTTGAGGGGCGGCGCTATGGCTGATGGCGACAGGTTCAGCCCGCCTTGGTGCTCAGGAGCGGACCTCGGCGCCGGATCAGGTGCCGAATCGGGTTCCGGCTTGGCCGGCCCCTCGGCTGCCAGCGCGGCAGGGTGCCCAGTGCCGAGGATCCGTTCCTCCCACCGCTGTAGCGACTCCTGGCAATCATCAACCGTCCTGGTGCCTCCCGGAACGATCGCACCGGTGACAGTGAAATAGCGAGTGAAGCCGTAAAGCTCAACGTCTCCGTCATGGTAGCTTGCCTTGCACTTGCTGGAAGACTTGCTCCCGCGGACGAAGACTTTGATGCCGCGTCCCGAGGGACTGACTTCCATGTAGCTGGCGAAGTCCCTCACGATTTCAGAGGCCCAAGGCTTAACGTTGCCTGACTCGTCCCGGCAGTTGTCGATATCGACGCCTGCGAGGCCGCCGCCGTCAGCAAACACGAAGCCGACACCGGCAACATCTGGATGAGTGCGAAGGGCGTGGATAGCCTGATCGAACGTGCCCCAGGTTTCAGGACGGTTTGTCGCGGCATGGCGGGCGGGATCGGCCGCGGCGTAGGGAACCTTCGTCCACTTGCCGGTCTTGGATCGCTCGATCTTCCACACAACCCACTGCTGAAGCTGCTTGAGTTCTTCCGGGGCATTGGCGGCGATGAGGTCTGGATTTGACCTGGCGATTACCTTGTGCGCGTCGGTTGCTGGGTTCATGATACTCATTCGGAAAATTGCTCCGTCACCAATTCGAGATTCCCCGCCGACCCGAGCTGAACGGACAGCACCTGCTCGCGAATGCACTCCAGTAAGTCGAGGACCTCGTGCCAGTCCTTTGGCTTCAGCGAGTTGACGAAGACATGACCCACGTCCCAGAGCCTATTGTTGAACTTGACGAGGCTGAGCAGATGCTCGGGCCTGAAGCCGAGCACATATGAGTCCGCTGAGTCCACGAGGACGAGGTAGAAGTGAGGCTGCTGCGTTCCATACTGAATCCAGCGAGATACCGGGTATCCCAACATCGTCGCCAGGCGGTCGTGCGCGTCCGCCCGGGCGACAGAGTTTGCGAAGGCTGTCGTGATGGTGTTCATTTACAGCCTCCTTGCCGGCCAGGCTCCGCGCACTCGGCCAGGAACGCCTCGAAGTCCACGCGCCGGATCAGGACACGTTCGCCGACGCGATACGATTTGAGGCGGCCGCTCGTCCTGAGCTTGTGCAAGGTCCGAATGCTCAACCCGGACAGATCGTGCGTCCTTTCGAGGCTGAGCATTTCCAACGGATCGGGGATCATGGGCTCAGCGGGCATGGTCTTGCCCTTCCGCTAACTTTGCCAATGCAGCCCGGACCGCAGCGACATCGAAACGCAGACGGCCGCCTGCACGGAGTACGGGAATGGCTCCGCGTCTGGCTTGCTCTCGGAGATAGGGCCGCGACAGTCCAAGCCTCGCTGCTAACGCGTCCAGGCTTACGTAGCTTGTAGGTTCCATGTCCGCAAATTATCGGGCACGATTTGAAGGGAACGTCGGGCCTGCTACCGCTTGCTACAGCATGGGTGCGAAAAAGGCGCGAGATGCTACAGCAAAAAGGCAGGAATTCTCTTTCGCCTCATCACCTGCGTTGCCACTTGCCAGCGACTTCGGCCCTGCTCAACAGGAATGGGGCATTCTTCGGAGCGTCTTTTGGCCGGTAGTCTTTGAGTTCCCCTGCGTCCACGTGCCGCTTGATGGTGTGCCGGCTGACAGCGTAATCCTTCACGACCACGGGCGTTGTAATCAAGTCGTTGGGCGTTGGCAGCGGCTCGGTTCTCGCCCCGTCTATGATCTGCGCAGGCTCCATAGCCATTTCTATCATCGCGACCTTCAAGCCGTCTTTGACAGCCGCCAAAGCCCGTTTGATGCCTTCTCCGTCGAAGCCAGTCAGTCCAAACCCATCGGTATCAAGGGACTGACCGTCAACGTAGACCTGCAACGACGGCGGCAGGTCAATGCCTTCAAGAAGCAGCCTAAAGCCCTTGCCGCGGCGAGCCACGTCATGGACAACCGCCACAATGAAGCACTGGGCTGGCAGCACGGCCGACGGGCGCCGGCTGGAATCGCCAAAGGGGTACAGCCAGTGGATCGGTTCGGGCGGGATGGCGGATGTGTCCAGCAGTCGAGCCGGGCCCCATCCTTCACGCACCATGTCCCCGCCGTTCGTAACTTCATCGTCTGTGAAGTAGGCTGCTGGCAGCGGCCACAAATCCCACACCAAATCAGGGCAGGGCGGGACTGACCTATCCATCGTCCTAAAGTGGGCCGCCAGGTCTCGCTCCCGCTCGGCGGTGGCTTGGTCATGCTCTGCCCACTGCCTGATGACGGCCTTGATCTGCTCATGCAGCCAATTGAGCGAGGGAGAGAAGGGCGGGAATAGCTCTGATGCCTGTCCGGCGACATCTTCAGCCACTTCGTTGCCGAAACGGGAGATTTCATCTTGCGGCATGTCGGTATCCTTAAATGGTTGGCCAGTCGATCCTCGCGGATACCGTCGCGAGGATCGACCAGCCATTAGCCTGTCAGCCGGCCGGCCGAGCAGGCTACCTATGGTGGTATAATCTGGCCTGCCCAGAGCGGCAGCAAGTGGGTATCCGCCAGTTTCGGTAAGGCCACAATCGCGGGCTTTCAGGTCATGCTCGCCTTGGTAACGCCGAGAAAAGAATCTTGTCCATCTCAGGTGTTCACCCGATTGATGCATTTCGATTCACGGATAGGATACTGTTGGCTCTGGCCCGCTTCGGGGAGGGCAGGAACGATCTCCTGCCCAGGTTGCTCGCCCATTCCCCAGCCGGTCATGTGAGCATGTCCATTCGCGCACGGCAGCCCCAAAAAGGAGTCGAGAATGATTGCGCTATGTCGCTTGTGTGTCTTGCTTCTGGTGGTCATCGGGCTCACAGGGGCGACAACAGCCGTGCAATACGTCGTCACCGACCTGGGCACTTTCGGCGAAAGGTACTACACTCCCAACGACATCAACAACTCCGGACAGGTGGTGGGATATTCCAGTCTCTACACCGGCGGCGGAGACTGGCACGGTTTTCTTTACAGCGACGGTGGCATGACTGATCTAGGTCCAGGCATTGCCTACGGTGTCAACGACATCGGCCAGGTGGTGGGATCATCGAGCACTACGACCAACGGCGGGTTCCTCTATACCGGAGGGGCCATGTACAGCCTGGGCACCTTGGGCGGAAGCTACAGTTATCCCGCCGGCATCAACAACGGCGGCCAGATTGTAGGCTCGGCCTCGACCACGGGCGACACAGGCGGTCACGCCTTCCTGTACAGCGACGGAACCATGAAGGATTTGGGCACTCTGGGGGCGGATGCAAGCGGTGCCTACCGGATAAACTCCGGCGGCGAAGTCGCGGGCTCAATCGGGATCGCCAACCCTTACAGCGGCGGCGACTCCTTCGCCTTCCTTTACAGTGATGGCGCCATGCACAACCTGGGCACTCTCGGCGGCACCTCAAGCTGGGCCCGTGGCATCAACGACAGCGGCCGGGTTGTGGGGTACTCACACATCGCCGGGGACGCGACCAGTCATCCCTTCCTCTACAGCGATGGAAGGATGCAAGATTTGGGTACCCTTGGTGATGGTGGCGCTGCTCTGGATATCAACGACAGCGGCCAGGTGGTGGGCCAATTCGATGTCACGGGGGGTGGCGGCCATAGCCATGCCTTCCTGTACAGCGACAGCACGATGGTTGACCTCAACTCCTTGCTCTTCGCTGGTTCCCGTTGGGTGTTGACACGAGCAGAGGGAATTAACGACTCAGGACAGATCATGGCACAAGGTTACGTTCCCGCCACAGGCCAGGTGAGCACGTTCCTCCTGCTCACTCCCGCATTCGCTGGCGACGCCAACGGCGACGGCAAAGTCACCTTCTGGGACTACATCGTCCTCGAATTCAACTTCGGGAAGACGGGCAAGACCTGGGGAGACGGCGACTTCAACGACGACGGCGTGGTGAACTTCAGAGACTACATCTTGCTCGAAGGCAACTTCGGCAAGAGCATTCCCGAGCCGACGGCGCTGTCGCTGCTGGCCTTGGGCGGGTTCTCAATGCTGAGGCTTGGGAAGAGCCGCTATAAGGTCGGCCGCTGTGGCGTGGATCCTCGGTGACGAGCCGCGCGTAGAATAGAGCCTCGACCGGCGATCGCCACTGGGGGCAGCGAATTCCGGTCGAAGCTCGTGAAAGTATGCTATCTCTCTTGGCAAGTGGGCGCGGGATGCCGAACGCTACACTGGTCCGGGAACCAAGTAGCCCCGCCCTGATCTAATCTTCACTGGCTCAGGCATGGTCGGAAATTGCAGGTTAGTGTACAGCACCGGACCGATCCGCAGATCGGTTACGCCGACCGATCCACCAATAACACCAATAATCCCAAGCCGAAGCTGCGCCGGATTCTGTGGCGACGTGGGACTGGCATCGGCGGCGACAGTTACGGGCGAGCCATTAAGCCATATCTCGGCCTTGCTGGGACCGCCATAGGCGACATTTAGCTGGACCTTGTTCCAGAACCCGAGGCCGATGGGGGCCGACGTGGAGAAGGTTCCCTCTGCATTTATCCATGCACGCAGACAGGCTACGCCGTTGTTGTTATGTAGATCGAGCGCCGTAACTACAGTGCTGGTGGACAAGTCCTGTATGGTAAGCAGTCGAACGGCACGGCCATTCACCCAGTTTGTCCAGTCAATCGGGCTGGGCAGGTACAGCCATAGGCCCAGCCCCAGCGTCTTGGTCGCATTCACCTTCAGGTCGTTGTTGTAGACGTAGGAGGGCTGGCCGGTGCTGGTGAACTTGTAGCAGCGGGAGAAATCCTCGTGGCCGAAGTTGAGCAGAGAGATATGGGAGCCCGAACCGCATGATGCCTGATACCACTCGTCCTGGTCCGGCGTATCGGCGACCATGAACGCCCGGTTGTTCAGGATATAGCGATGGACGTTGGTCGTGCCGGCATCCAGCGTCGCCAGAACCGATCCGGATGCGCTAGAGCCGAATGCGGAGAACGTAACGGACGCCAGATTGTTCCCGCCACCGTTCCACCAGCCGGAATCCCCCCCCGCACCGTCGTACATGTTATAGCCGCTGGTGATCCACCAGCCATCCGTACTCCACCACACCGCATACGCGCCATCCGCTCGGACATAATATGGCTTGGTGCTCCGATAATTATTCAGGTAGTACGTGCCACGGCAATCCGGCGTCGGGGCCACAACGGCCGAGATGGTTACGCTGGGCGCGCTCATGCCGCCCTTCGCTTGAGCAAAGCCACACTGCCCACAACCAGCAGGCTCAATGTGGCCGGTTCAGGTATGGCCAGTTGTGGCCGACGGTCGCTATCGTAGATGGTGGTGGTGCCGCTGGCGTCGGTAAACGTGGCTTGGGCGGGCGAATGGAACAGCGTTACGTCCACACCCTGCCACCACGCGGCGAAGCCCCAGCACACGCCGGCCGGGACGTAGCCCGAGATGTCGTACTCGTCGCCGCTGTATGGCTGGTCGGGGGTAGGGTCCACGGTGAAGGCGGGTGCCCAGATTCCAGTCCTCTGAGTGCTAACGCAAGCCGGATTATAGCTCTTGCCGTCAACGATCTGGAGGTATCCGGGATACCCGGCGTTCTCCCAAATCGAATCGCCAATGAACGTCGTGTCCCAGTTCGTCACCGTGCCGTACACGGTCATGTCGAAGGTGACGCCCCAGGCATCGGTGGCGCCCTGCCGATTGTCGTACGCCCACAAGGCCCATGACCGGTCAAACGGCTGACCGTTCAACCCGAGTTCGGCGGCGTCCATAACAAGGGACGCAGCCCAGCCCGTTTGCCCGGCGAAAGCCGATCCAGCCACAATCGCCAGTGTTGCCGCTAGTTTGATTACCTTCCTCAATGACATTGTGCAGCTCCTTTCATGTTGAACATGCAGGCCCGTCCACCATGGACGCGGCCTCCGATCTGCTTGGACGCCATGATCGTCATTTGCGCGTGTCCCACTTCTCGTACGCCGCCACGACTTGCGACCATAAATAATGCGTGCCGCGCCCATTGCCCTTCTTCTTGAGCCCCGAGGCCTGTAGGTCAGCCAGCAGGTTCTTGGCCGCGGTGGACTTAATGCCCAGCCGCCTGGCCACGTCCTGGCTCGTTACCCGATCAATCCGAACGGACTCATCTTCATGCTCGTTGTCCACCATCGCGATGCATCCTTTCTGCCATTGGGGCCCGCGGCCCAGCCCCACAAAAGCTGAGCCGCATGGCTTGACTTGGTTTCACCGTGATTCTTGCCCCTCGCCGTGTTTCCACCAGTCAGCCAGATCGTCTTCGTCTTCGGCCAGTTTTCCGGCGGCTGCGTTCTCGCGTTTCTCGAATGCGTTCAACCATGCAGCGGCACAGCTATCAGGCAGCTTGGCCATCTTGAAAAACAGGCGAGACAGGTTCAGCCTCTTTCCCTCCAACATTTCCGAGACGATATGTATCAGCGTTTCACAGTCGTCTGGCCGCAGAGACATGGACAGCAGCCCCATCTTTTCCGACCTCCATTTCATCCCGGCCAGCGGCCAGGTGGCGGGATCTCCCTCATACATTGGAGGACAGGCGGCTACTCGCCTCACGCCATTGGCTACCATTTCCGCGAGGTCTACACGGAACGCGCCGTCTTCCTTCTTGAAAGCATCCCAGAGCATCGCAACGTACTTGGGCAGCGTGCCGTTGCGGCTGGTGCTCTTGGTCTTGCTCCGCGAACGCCGGACGTGTGTTATACTTGCCATTGCTTCAAGCTCCTCTAAGCTTGGGGCCATGCCCCCGGATGTTTGCAGCATCGCGGGGGCAAACTGTTTCAACGGCCGCACACCGCGACCGCTGTTCTCGATGGAATGTCCTGCCGCCAGGACGCGGGGGAGTGCCAACTACCGCCCAAAGGGCAGATCGTGTCAGGCTGGGGCAGCCAGCCATGCCGCTGAGGCGATTAAGGGGCAGTTCTGCAACCCGCGTCATGGCCGCCCGTCCTTCCTGCCGGCTTCACTGCGGGCGACGATGGCCAGGATGGCGGCCTTCTCGGACGGGCTCAGGGTAGGCCAAGCGGCCTGTAGGCGGGCAAAACCGGCGTCACCGGCCGGAAGTGCGCCACATTGTGCGCCACATGAATCCTGATTGTGCGAATTCCCCAATGATTCCGGGGGTTGTTCGAGTCCTTGTCCGGGAGATCAACGGGTTCCTTTCAGAACAAGGAACCCGTTTTTGTTAGCACGTGGCCCGTTGGAGATTGCCGACGGACCTCATTCATTTCGGCAACGGGGCAAAGGTTTGCGGCGTTGTCTCGCCCTATTCGTTGCGCTCTCGGTTCGATACGTTACGTTTGAGGGTACGAATCTAACCTGCCGGGTTGCATTCGGCGGCCCCCGCGATGCGTCTCAAACTCTCACGCTCTCGTTAACACGCGCCCCTTGGTTAACAGCCCAAAAACGCTCGGGCTCCTGGTTTCAGGGCTTTCGAAAGAGGTACATAGCCCAGCCCAGGCAGTTGCGGCCCCAGCGGAGATAGGCGTCGCGACTCTTGCGGGTGCTGCGAAGCAGGGCCTCCACGTCGGGATCGTCTGGGTGGTCGGTTGCATATCGCTCCGCAGCCTGCCATTGGAGCCCCTCGTAGCGGTCCCAATCGTCCGGGTTGGCTACCTGAGTGTAGAGCAGAGCGAGGCCCACGTCCTCACCAATGGTCACGTTCTCGGCGTGGGAAGCGCATAGGTTGGGATCATGGCCCGTGAGCTTCAGGTATTCCGGGGCGGGGTCGGTCATCCAGAACGGCTCGCCTACGAGCACCAGACCGCCGGGCCGGGTCATCTTCGTCAGGGCCTCCAGCGTGCCCCTGTGATTCTGGTACACCCAGGAGGCGCCGATGCAGGAAGCCAGGTCCAGACTCTCCGGCGCATTCGGCTCGTACTTGCCGCCGTCCGCGTGGAGCAACTCGATGCGGTCGGCCAGGCCCCGGATTTCCACGTTTTTGCGGGCCGCCTCGATGGTGTAGGGTGAAAGGTCGATGCCCGTAGCCTTCACGTTGTACGCCTCGGCGACGAGGCAGAGGAACTCTGCTTTGCCGCAGGCCACGTCCAAGACGAGCCCACCATCCGGCAACTGCAGGAGACCCACGAGCTCCTCAGTCTTCTCCAGGCTCAAGGGGTCCATGACCGCGTGGTCAGCGTGGGTGATGCCGAAATACTTCCACATGTCCATGCCCAGGTCCATGGTCGGGCCCTTTCTATCCGTTCCGACCGATATACTATCGGTCTTCCTTCATTCCCTGTAGGTGACTTACCGCCAGCCGACGCCCACACTAACGCTTCGAGCAAGGCCACGCAACACGACGTCTGGCATGCTTTTCATTTCGGCTCGGTCGTCCAGGTTGTGGCGTCATTGCGGGCTCCTTGCGGATGCGCCCGCAACGGCCTTCGCCTAGCCGGGTGCCATGGCCAGACTACCGTCGTGTGGCCTGGCCATGCATGGCCGCTCAAGTGGCGTACGCTCCGGTTTTCGCCCAGCGTTTGAATCTCGTCCGACTACGGGAGTTCCGAGGCGATGCCGAACGGATGCCGCCTTTGTTCAAGCGCTCGCCTTACGCCGGCCGTGCAATCACGCTCGGGAGAGGCGGGTTTTCGCTTCGTCCAGGCTGTCGCAGATTTCGAACAGCTTGTCCAGCCGGCAGACAGTCAGGGTCTCGCGCACCTTGGGTTGCAGGCCTACCAGGATGAATCGCCGCTTGCCCTGGCTGAAGTTTCGCCACAGCGCCACCAGCGAGCCGATGCACAGGCTGGGAATCATCGTCACCGCCGACAGGTCCAACACGACGGGCAAGGCCGCGGCCTGGGCGGCTGCCGCCAGCACCTCGGCGCCCAGCGCCTGGGCGGCATCGTCGCCCATGTGTTCGCAGTGCACCTTGGCCAGCAGCATCGGCCCTTCCGACGTGATCGTGATTGCACTAGATTCCGTCATCTGCTTGCCCTTGTCTATCGCGTCGTGGTCTTCACGCCGTGCATCGCCATGGCCAGGCTCTCGGGGTGCGTGGCCCAGCGCATGGCTTCCCGGCCGGTAATGATGTCGTCCTGGTACATCCGCAGGATGTGCTGGTCGAAGCTCTGCATGCCGGCCTCGCCGCGCTCCACGTAGTTGCCCAGCTCGCCGATCTGGTCTTCCTGGATGAGTTTCTGCACCACCCCGTTGCCGCGCAGAATCTCCACGGCCGGGCGGAGCCCTTCCTTGACCGTGGCGATCAGCCGCTGCGAAAGAATCGACTCCAGCGAGCCGGCCAATTGCGACAGCAGCAGCTTGTGCTCGGCCGGTGGGAACATGGCGATGATCCGCTCGATGGTCTGGCTGGTGTTGGAGCTGTGGACGGTGGAGAAGACCTGGTGGCCGGTGTCGGCCGCTTGCAGGGCCATGCGCAGGCTCTCGACGTCGCGCAGCTCGCCGACCAGGATCACGTCGGGGTTCTGCCGCAACGCCTGCCGCAGCGCGTGGGCGAACGAGGGCGTGTCCAGCCCGACTTCCAACTGGCTGATCATGGCCTTCTTGCTGGTGTAGACGTACTCGATCGGGTCTTCGACCGTGATGATCTTGACCTGGCAGTTCTGGTTGATCAGCTCGATCATGGCCGCCAGCGTGGTGCTCTTGCCGCTGCCGGTGGTGCCGGTCACGAGCGTCAGCCCACGCCGCGACAGCGCGATGTCGCCGACGATCTTGGGCAAGTTGAGTTCCTCGACCGTGGGAATCTTCGAGCGAATCACGCGCAGGACGATGCCGGCCTTGCCCAACTGGCGAAAGGCGCTGCAGCGGAAGCGGGTCAGGCCGGGAATGGTGTAAGAGAAGTCCAGGCCGTGGGCGATACTGCCGGCCACGTCGCCGGCGACCGATGGCGGAGCGATGCTGCCGATGAACGCCAGCACATCTTCATTCACAAGCGGGTCGGCCTGCACCGCACGCATCTGCCCGCCAATGCGGATCATCGGCGGCACGTCGGCCT
Organism: uncultured Planctomycetota bacterium; assembly: GCA_903892515.1. Taxonomy (GTDB): domain Bacteria; phylum Planctomycetota; class Phycisphaerae; order SM23-33; family SM23-33; genus CAITIS01. The sequence goes on from CAITIS010000020.1 coordinate 33,111, forward strand.
GCAAATGCACGTCGGAAGCGCCCTTTTCCACGGCCAGGCGAAGCAAAGTCTGCGGATCGGCTTTCATGCGTTACCTCTGTCGATGAATCGTTTCACAGCGTGACATGGCCGTCTCGGCCATGTTCTTAGAACATCTACGCCGGGTGCCACACCTGCGGCGTTCGCAGGTGTGATGAGTCGGCTACACAGGTGCAAACTCCGCACCTGTGGCACCCGGCCGCACGCCTTTTCCTGAAAACCGCTGGCCTACTTGCTCGCCGCCGGCAGCAGCTTGAAGCCGGCCGCCAGACTATCGGCCATGGCCTCGACGGTCTTGGCGTCCTTGGCGCGGCGTTCCACCACGACGGCGTACAGCGTCTTCTGGCCATCGGGACCCGGCAGGCAGATGAGCCGGCCCACGAGAATGATATCGCCGCCGGCCGAGGAGTCGGCCGCTTGGCGCAGCACGAACTGGTAGCCGTCCTGATCGCTCAGCTTGACCGGTCCCTGCGAAAGCACTTCCCACGCGGTGCCGGCCTTGGCTTGTCGAGCGATGAATTCCTCGCCGAAGCTCTTGGGCGTGTAGGAGCCCAGAATGGTCTGCACGACGATCTCGGCCTTGGGCGAAAGCTTTTGGTCGGCCAAGTCCATCTGCCCCAGCTCATAGCCCTTCTCGTTGGCCTGCGCTTCCCAGCCGGCCGGCTGGACGATGGAGAACTGCCGCTTGGCGTCCTCGATGACGCTGCCGGTGTTCAGCGGCGGGATGCTCGGGCTGGCCGGCTCGGACAGAACGAGGCTCTTGGCGATGGCCGCCAGGGTGGCCAGGTGCAGGTCGGCTTGCTTGTCGGCCCCGGCCACACCCAGCAGGCACGCGACGCTCTGGCCCTTGCCGTCCTTGGGCTCGCGCACAAAGCCGAACCACGCAGCCGAGATGCGTTCGCCGCCGCTGGCCGGCGAATATGACAACACGCGCACCAGCGCCTTATCCACGCCGAACGGGATTTCCAACTCTGCCTCGATCGTCAGGTCAGTGACGAAGTGGGCCTTGCGCATGGACGCGATGATGGAATCCATGAACGCGCTGAGCGCGACGCTGTCCGTGACCGGGTAGGCGTTGAGCGTGATGAGTTGGGCGTCATCGGCCCCACCCACCATGCCCGCCAGCACGCGATTCAGCGAAGTCAGCGGATTGGCGGCGAAGCCCTGTGGCAGTGCCAGCTTCACGCCGACCCAGGGATAATCTGTCGGCGGCGCCAGCGGCGGCGCTTTGGCCAGCACAGCGGCCTTGGCCTGGCCGATGCCGTGGTTCAGCAATGCGATGGCCGAAACCAGGTCGGTCGATGGCGAGGCCGCGGAGGCGGCATCCAGCGAGGCAAAGGCTGCGTCAACCTGGCCCTGTCGCCACTGAACGTACCCCAGCAGGAATAGCGCCTGAGCGTCGCGCGGATTGGCCTTGGCGTAGCCTTCCAACGCGGCATAGGCCTTGTTGTAGGCGTCGGGGCTGCCGAAGAAGTCGGCCGGCCGCACGCGGACCAGCGGCAGGTCGGGAAACGCCTTGATCGCCTTGGCCAGGCAATCGGCCGACTGGGCGTAGTACTTCTCGCCCATGGCGAAGTATACCTGCGCCAGCGACAGCAGGCTCTCGGGGGAATCCATGGAGGCCTTGCGGGCCGCCTCGAAATCCTCCGATGCTTCCTGGTACTTGCCGGCGCGGAACTCCTCCTGGGCCTGAATCATCGGCAGACGGACGGCGCCAGGGCCGTCGGGCGCCAGCGAGGTCAGCCACTCGCCCGTCAGCGGCTCGTCGGTCTTGTCCTCCTTGGCCAGCATCGACACGGCCTTGCGCACCGGGCCGATGTTAATCAGCTTCATCGGCGCCAGCATGGCCCCGCTCGAAGGCGTGGCGGACACGCCCATAGGGTCCATCGTGGGGGCAAACGCAGGAGTCAGCGACATGCTCATGGGGCTCGACAGCGTGGTGTTCCGCCCGGGCCGGCCAAACCAGTCGCCCGATCCCGGGTATGGGCCCGCGTCGTACATCGACGTTTGCAGCGGGTTGTCCCACGGCTGCTGCTGGGGATTATTCCACGCATACGAAAACGCCCGGCCAACCGCCAAACCACGTCCCGAGACGGCCCAAGCCGCGCTCGCTACGCTCAGGCACGCTGCCGCCGCCCAACACATCCGCCATGCCGCACGATTCATATTCCTATTCCTGTATATACTCTGCCAAGACTGCTTTCATAAGCCTAGCACGGGCATCCCCCCATGACCAGCGACACCACGCGCCGCTGACAGCCTGGGGAAAGTACTTGGACATCCCTGCCCTCCTTCTCCGCCGCGATCTAGGTTTTTTCCCTGGCGCTTTGATCGAAGGAATACATGGCGACCAGGCGAGCAACCAGGATCGCCATGTAGAACGTGCCGACCATCGCCTCGACCATCGCCAGCATTCGCGTTACGTCCAAATTGGGAATTATGTCCCCATACCCGACCGTACACAGCGTGATGAAGCTGAAGTAGAAGAACGTAAAGCTCGACCAACTGGACGCCGGGTCGGCACACCCCGATAGAGTGAATGCCCCCGGCATGAGCCCGGCGGCAATCTTGTATCCCAGTGCAAAGGACAAACCCAGCAGCAGATAATTTGACACGCTGGCACAGATCACCTCTGCGTTCACTCTCTTGGCCTGAAGCACAAAGCGAAACAGGATGAACATGACAAACCCGAGCGGGACGGTGGCGGCCGCGGAGGCGACCCATGCCGGCATCAGCCCCGGATGCGCATGCACCACCCAGTGAGTCACGAACGCCGGCGCCGCCAGCACGCCCCCAACCGCCAGCATCCTGTGCCGCCCGCCCACAGCCAGGACGGCCGACAGCAAAACCAGCGTCATGAGGATCGCCTCGACCAATGGGCCGTGGCTGGTTGATTGCACAAACGGGGCCGAGACAAGCACAAGCACCAGGCCCAGCAGCAAGTGGTAGCACGAAGAACGAAACACTCCCAGCCTCAGAACTCGGCTTGCCTTGGGCCGGTGTGGATGCTGCGTTGCGCCGGATGTCGTCCTGTCAGTCAATTATGGCCATCCTTGGTCATGCCGCGACATCAGCCCGTTACTTCCCGCTCGCCGAAGACGTCGGCGTCGCTGGGCGCGTACCTCCCGGCACGAGCGATTCGTCCATGCTGGCCAGGTAAACCAAAATGGCCCCCAGAGCGGCGACCACGACGAGCACAAACTTCCACGTGTGCCGGCCGGGACGCTTGGCGTGCTCATGGTCGTGTTCTTGATGGTGTGACATTTGCGGCCTCCCGGGCCTTGCCGGTTACAGTTTCGATTAGTCCACGCTAATCTTCGACGCCACAGGCTCGACGGCCTGAGCCGCCGTTGGAGCCTGGACCCAAAGCATCCAGCCGCCCTTGAACAGCAGGTGCGCGCCGACCAGGATGCCCAGCGCCCACTGGCCCGACAGGGGCCACTGGAACACGAACAGCACGCCCAACAGGATCTCCATCAGCCCCTGCGCCAGGAGCCGGCCCTTGCCGGGCCCGATGGCCGCGTGAGCGATGATGATGCCGCCCTGGGCGAAAAAGTAGACGATGATCAGTGCGCTGAGAAACGTCAGCCCCAACACCGGATGCAGGATCACCAGCACGCCGGCCAGGATCGACAAGATGGCGGAAATAAATCCCAGAAACGAGCCCCCGCCGACCAGCCGAAGCTGCATCGTGTGCATGGCGTGCGCCAACCCGCTGATGACCAGAAACGCCCCGATCACAAACACCACTGCCAGCCCGGCCAGCATAGGCATGAACAGCGCCAGCACGCCCAAAAGCACCACGGCCAGCCCCCACGCCTGCCAGCGATGGCCCCGTGTGCCTGAAACAGCCGTTCCAATTCCATCCATGCACGTCTCCTTGCCTGCCTGGGCAGGTTTCTGAACCTTTTGGCACAGCCAGCCTGGGCTGCGCCTCAATGGCGGCTATTTGCCTGTGTACTTGATGGCCAAGGCGCGAACCGCGTGCCCATACGTCGTGTCGAATTCGCCCCCGCCCATGTACATGCTGCCTGAAGATTGGATCTGGTCCATCGTGATAAGGACGGCGTCGGCGCCGTACTTGGCCGCCCGCTTCTTCAATGCCGCCACGATGGCGTCCATCGGCGGAGTCCCGCTCTGAGGCTCAACGAACACTTCAGCCAGCGCGACGTAAGCCTGCGACGGCTTCTCGCGCAGGACCTGAATATTGGCCGGATCCGACGGCGGATACACCGGCGCCCCGACCAGGCGGTCGGACGTCATCATCACGCTGTTGCACCCTGCCGAGCAAAGCCCAAGCAGGAGCAACGCCAGCCAACTCATCGTTGCGGGTCTTCTCATAATCGACTCCTTTTCTTCAAATCGGCTCGCGCGGCCGAATCTCAGCACAAGAACAGGGTCGGTACGGTTATGGGTGAGTGACCTATTCTTGTGCCAAGGCTGCCTTGTCGTGTAACAGGCCCCCGCTTCCAGCGGGGGTATATGGTCGCGATTCTATATTCCCACCCGCTTCAGCGAGCTTGAACCCGTGCCTTAAGGCACAGTGGCTAAAGCCGATCCATGTAAGCCCGTTGAAACGGGCTGCAACCACAGCTATGGCCTCGCTATACCCCCGCTAAAAGCGGGGGCCTGTTACACGGCTTTCGCCCCCGCCTGCGGCAAAGCTTGCCCCGCCAGAAACAAAGGTCGCTCACCCGTCATACCGGCGGTCGCAGTGAGGCAAACGCACTTCGCCCGCCGATCACGCCGCTTGCCGAGGCGTTCCGACCCTGCCGCCAGCGTAATGCCAGCGCTATAGTTAGCCGGAATGAACAGGCCAAACGGCGAGGATGATCGAAACGGCAACGGAGCCAGGGCCGTCCAGTGGATCGGCGTCATTCTGCTTTGGAGCATGGCGATCGTGCTGTTCTTCGGCTTCTTCCCCGCCTTTAAGATCATCCTGCTGGGTCTGCTGGCAACATCAGCAGTGGCCTCAACGCTAAAACCGTTAGTCAACCGGTTGCCCCTGCGGCACGGCCTGGCTGCCGTCGTCGTCGGCCTGGGCTTCATGGTGCTCGTGCTGGGGCTTTTGTTTCTCTTGAGCTGGCTGCTGGTCAAGCCCGTGCAGGCACAGATCGCCCGCTGGCCGGAACTCAAGTGCAGCCTGGACCAGCTGCTGACATATTGGGCGCAGCGGCTGGGCGTTTCTCACCCGGTCAACGTCGATACGCTCAGCGAACAATTCTTCGCGCTGGTGACGGGCGAAAACGTCGAACGGGCCGTGGCGCGAACTCGTGATGTGCTGGCCGTGGTGGTCATGACCGGCGCGTTCGTGTTCATCGGCTCGATCTACATCCTGGCCGAGCCGCCGGGCCGACTGATCGGGCCGGTGCTCAGGATGCTGCCCCGGCGGCGCGTCGAACCCATGAGGGGCGTCGTGGCGGACTTAGAGCTGCGGCTGCGGTGGTGGTTCATCGGCACAGCCATCAGCATGACCTCCATCGGCATCGCCAGCTACGTCGGGTATAGCATCGCGGGCCTGCAATTCGCCCTGCCCTTGGCGATCTTTGCGGCATTGGCCGAGGCGGTGCCGACCATCGGCCCGCTGGTCACGCTCATGCTGGCGCTGCTGCTGGCGGCCACCCAGGGCACCCAGCAGATCATCGGCGTGGCCATCGTCTATGGCGTGGTGCAATCGCTGGAGTCGTACGTGCTCATCCCGCTGGTCATGCGAAAGACGGTGCAAATCCCGCCCATCGTGACGCTGTTTTCCATCGTGCTGTGGGGCAAGATATTTGGCGTGGCCGGGCTGCTGCTGGCCATCCCCATCGACCTGGCCATCTGGTCGCTATTGGACCGCTTCCTCATCCGCGAGAGAAAAATCGCGGAACCAGGCTCTTAGCAGGGATGCAGGGGATTCAGGGGATGAATGCATTGATGATTGCTGCAGGCGGTTAACTCGCAGCTCTTCTGCATGGACATCGAAGAAATCGCCCGGCGAGCCCTTGTAAGCGCCGCCGGATTGTTGATTCTGGAGCACAACGATCAGGATAGCGTGCGAACTTCCTTTCACTATACAACTACTAATCTACACTTGTTTCTTATTCGTCTTATCCCATGCCTCCCCTGCATCCCTGCTAACTTGTTCGATCTGGTCGGCCATGGACCTACACCACGCGCGAAACCCACGCCTGGCTCTGGTGCTTCTCGATCAAGTCCGGCAGGAGCAACGACTCGGACTGGGTGAGTTGGCCGTGCTCCAGTTCCAGGCCCTCTGCACGCAAGACCGATAGCAGCGCGCTGGCCATCTCTTCAAACGTGATATGCCGGCCCGTAATTCGCTCAACCGCCTGGCTGGGCTGGGCCGGGTGGCTGCGGAGCACCAGGCTGCCGTGCTGAATGAGGGCGTGTTTGCTCCGCCGCTGCGCCGAGCCGGCCAGCTTGTCCCCGCCCATCATCAGGTCCAAGCTGCTGTGCCGCTCAAAGCACAGAAACGCTTTTCCCGCCGGGGCCGCCCCCACGCGAACTTCGCCCTGAGCCATATTCGTGGCACAGCCGCCATCGGCAGCGTTTGTGGGGCGGGCAGGCTTGCCCGCGTCCGCTTTCGTGGCACCGCCGCCCTCGGCTGTGTCCGTAGCCGCCGCATCTCCGGCCAGGCGAGCGGCCGTGAAGCCAGGTCTGGTCGCCACACCCTGCCGGCCGAGACGATCAACGGCCTGGGCGAGAAACCCGTGCATCCGGCCATACATATCCGCTGCGGCTCCGGCCAGGCAGAATATCTCCCCGACCGCCGAGGCGTCAGCTAGCGGCAAAGCCAGGCAATACGTCATCTCACGGTCGTGCAGAATTGCCCCGCCGCCGGTCACGCGCCGAACCAGCGGCATCGACCGCACCAGCAGCGGCTGATCGGCCAGGGCGGCGAGCTTCTGGGAATACCCCAGCGACAGCGTGGCCCGCTCCCACCGGTACAGCCGAAGCGTCGGCCCCGACAGTCCACGCCCGACGGCATGCAGCAGCGCCTCGTCGATGGCCATGTTCCGCCCGCCATCGGTGGCAGCGTCAATCAAGATGCGAAGGCTGTCGGACATAATTCCTTCTTACCACGGAGAGAACGACAACGACTAACCACAAAGGGCACAAAGACGATGGCCACGAAGAGCACGAAGACAAGAACCACTTAAACTGGTTCCGTAACCGGCTCAAGCCTGCCCTCGGGCGTGAGCGGCGCGAAAGGTCCCGTTTGGTCCGCAAAAGCCACAGCCGAGGGCGGCTGTGCCACGGGTCAAGCTGCCGGTCAGACTGGGTTCAAGCTCGTCTGCACTTGGAACCCACATGGGCCTCGAACCCACATGCGCCCTGGACGCCGCTTTCGCCTTCTTAATCTCGGCGGCCTCTGCGTCCTCGGCGGTTAAACGTCTTTGCTTCTTTGCCCGCTACTTCTTATCCAGCACCCACTCGTCGTTTCGCGCCACGATGCTCTGGCCTGGCTGGACGATCAGGAAGTCCTCGTCCCACTGGCCGGCAAAGAGCTTCTCCAGCAGCGTCCACTGGCCCTTGTACACCTCATGCGACCAGCCCTTCTCTTGTGCGAGCTTGCGCGATTGCTCGATAAACGGCGTTTCGTCGCAGGCCCCCATCTGCAAATAGCACAGGTTCTTGTAGTTGGCCGTCCAGTCGCCCATGGTCTGGATGATGAAGTCGGCGTTCTCCTTGCCGTACTTTTCGACCATCTCGGCGTAGGAGCGGTCCAGGCCAAGCTGGCCCATCACGCCCTCTTCGCCGCCGCCGTAGTTGGCCCCGCGCTCGATCCAGCCCGTGGAGTGGAAGTACGTGCCGGGGTGGGCGTCGAAGTACTCCTTGTAGCTCGACCGGCCGCCGAAAAAAAAAGTGATGCAGTCGTGGGCGCGCGGCACCACCAGCGGCGTCTGCCGAGCCGTCAGGCCGACCGTGCCGTCGTTGCAGCGGGCGTAGCCCAGCAGGATGGCCTGATAGCCCTCGCCCACCGCGTCGATCATGCCCTGGAGCTGGCTGAGCATGTCGGCCGTCTTGAGGTCGTGCAGGCCCTTGCGCATGAACTGCACGTCGATGACATCGGGCGAGCGCGCCGCCAGCAGGCAGGCCTCGCGATAGATGATCTCGCAGCCAATGAACTTGAACTTCCGCACCGCCAGTGCCGGGACTATGTCAGACTTATCACGCATGCCTGGATTCTAGCAGAGACACACGCCGAGCCGAAACCCGTTTGCCGACCGAAAAGGGCTTGGCCCGACGAGACGCGTCACCACTGGGTGCCATAGGTTGAGCCGCGCCGTCTTGCGGCTCTACATATGCGACGATTGAGCATAGGCAGCCCCGGCTTCGCGAAGAAGCCGCGAAGCCGTGTCAGCCTATGGCGCCCATCGCAAGTTCGTGACACTCGCCAACTCTTCACGCGAGGGACGTGGCCCGACGGCGGGCGATGCCCGCCTACCTCTGCTTTCTTCCCCCTTCGTGTTCTCCGTGAGCTCCGTGGTTGTGTGCTCTGCCGCTAAGTCGCTACAATCCCTCCTTCCAAGAAGGAAGGAACCGGCATGAACATTCTGCTTATTGGCAACGGAGGTCGCGAACACGCCCTGGCTTGGCGGATCGCCCAGAGCCCGCAGTGCACTCGACTGTACATCGCCCCGGGCAATCCCGGCACGGCCCAGGCGGGCGAGAACATCCCCGTTCAGCCCGAAAACGCCGAGGCCATCATCGCTGCCGCCAAGCAGTACAAGATCGAGCTGGTCGTCATCGGCCCGGAAGACCCGCTGGCCGATGGCCTGGCCGACAAGGTCCGCGCCGCGGGCATCCTGTGCTTTGGTCCCTCCGCTGACGGCGCCCGCATCGAGGCCGACAAGGCCTTCGCCAAGGAACTCATGCGTTCGGCCGCCATCCCCACGGCTGAGGGCAGAATCTTCCACAGCCTGGAATCCGCCCGCGACTACGTCTTAAGCCGTGAGCACGGCGTGGTCGTCAAGGCCGCCGGGCTGGCCAAGGGCAAGGGCGTCTTCGTCTGCCGCGAGCCCCACCAGGCCATCAGGCCGCTCGAACAGATCATGACCGAAAAGATATTCGGCGCCGCCGGGAACACCGTCATCATCGAAGAAATGCTCTTTGGCCAGGAGGCGTCGATTCTGGCCCTGTGCGACGGCCGGAGCATCTACGCCTTAGAGGCCTGCCAGGACCACAAGCCCGTCGGCGACGGTGACACCGGTCCCAACACCGGCGGCATGGGCGCGTACTGCCCCACCCCCATCGTCACCCCGGCCGTCATGGACCACGTCGAGCGCGAAGTGCTCGTGCCCATCATCGACGCCATGAATCGCAGCTTTGGCCGCTACGAAGGCTGCCTGTACGCGGGCATCATGCTCACGCCGGCGGGGCCCAAGGTGCTGGAATTCAACGCCCGCTTCGGCGACCCCGAGACCCAGCCATTGATGATGCGGCTCAAGAGCGACCTGGTCGAAGTGATGGTCGCGACGTGCCGGCACCGGCTCGACGAAGTCACGCTGGAGTGGGACCCCCGGCCAGCAGTTTGCGTCGTGATGGCCTCGGGCGGCTACCCCGACAAGTACGCCAAGGGCTTCGAGATCACCGGCATCGCCGAGGCCGAGGCCTTGGGCGACGTGAAAGTCTTCCACGCCGGCACCGCCCTGCAAGGCGGCAAGCTGGTCAACTTCGGCGGAAGAGTGCTGGGCGTGACGGCCCTGGGCGAAACCATCGCCGCCGCCCAGAAACGCGCGTACGAAGCGGTGGTCAAGATTCACTGGGAAGGCTGCTTCTACCGCCACGACATCGGCTCCAAGGCGATTCGGTAAGCGGGAATCGGGAATCGGGAAGCGGGAATCGGGAAGCGGGAAGCGGGAAGCGGGAAGCGGGACGCGGGTGGCGGGTGGCGGGTGGCGGGTGGCGGGTGGCGGGTGGCGGGTGGCGGGTGGCATGGTCACGCTGTTCGCGTGACCATGTTTGACCTCGGCCGGAGAGCAGGCCCAGCCGAAAGACGGTCGATGACGCGTGTTTTCTCGAATCTGAAATCTGAGATCTGAGATCTGAAATCTCAGATCCAGATTTGCTCTACCCTTCGATCTCCAGGTTCAGCGGTTCGATAAACGCGATGGCCATGCCCTCGGAGGCTTGGATTTTCTGATGGCGGATGACGACGGCGCGGCTGGGCACGTCTTCCATCATGAAGGTGTTGGGCGTGCTGCGCGGCACTTTCATCTCGGCCTGGAGCACGTCGCCGACGCTGAACTGGCCGCGGTCGGCCACTGCCGCCCCGCCGTCGGAGACGTTAAGCGTCTGGGTGCGCAGCAGCTTGTTGCCATGGCTGTCGGTGATGATGATCGGACAGGACAGCTCAAACCGCTGATGCACACGTTTTTCCACCCAGCCACTCATTGATATCCTCCACTCGCAGATAGAAGGCGATATCAGATATCAGATATTGGATATTAGGATGGAGCGCCAAGTCGGTCTGGACGCTGTTCCTAATATCTGATATCTGATATCCAATATATGATATCCAATATCGCCTACTGAAAGCTTCCACTCACTTATCTTCGCCGGCGTCCTCGCCGAGGCCAAGATCCTTGATCCACTTTTCGGCCTCTTCGGGCGAAAGCCCTTCGCGCTTCTCGGACGGCTCGCGCACACGTGGCCTGGATTGCCTCTCGAGCATCTTAAACAGCAGCGGCACGAAATCTTCGCTGGTGATGTCCTGACAGCCGCGGTGCTGGGCGGCTTTACGGATTTCCCGGTCGGTGCTGACGACGACCAGGCGGCGCGGGGCCGTGTTGGCCGTAATCCGTTCCAGCACAAGCTCATCGGCGGAACGGTCAAAGGAGTATAGAATTTCCAAGTTCGTCTGGGCCAATTCCCGGTTCCCAAAACGCGGCGCCGGGCCGTCAAATACCACGCAGACGCGCTCTTTCCCGCTGGCCAGCGGGGCTAGCAGCGTAGCCACGCCGTCGCGGCCGACGTCCTGGCCGGCCTTGCGCAGCGCGAACATCAAATTGTTGCCGTCCACGATGATGGGCATGACGAAGCATGGTAGCGGCCAGCCTGACAGGCGGCAATGGGTGACGGTGGACAGGGGCAAATACGCGGATCAGAAAGGCTGGAACTGGTTTCATAACCGTGGTACGCCCGCCCTCGGGCGTCAAAACCTCGAGAAGACGTCGACATGGCCGCAAAAACCACAGCCGAGGGCGGCTGTGCCACGAAGCCATCCACACCCGAGGCGGCTGTGCCACGTGTCAAACTGGTATGAAACCAGTTCTGCACACGGCCCTGCCCCAGGGGCGATCCTACGCGGAGAGTTCCTCGCCAATCACGGGTGCTTCCTCGCTAAGCACCGGCGGCATCACTTCGGGAGCAGACTCCAGCGTCTTGGCGATGGATTGTTGCCAACTCTCGTACATGGCCCAATTGCCGTGCTGGCGGGCGGTTTCCATGACCTGGGCAAAGGGCTTTTCGGATTCAATCAGGAAGATCGCATCAGAGTGGTTCCGCCAAGCCCCGATGCGTCGCAGTCCCGCGTCTTGCTCGAACTGGTCCACCCAGGCCGGCAGCTCGCACGTCAGCTTGTCGAAATCCTTCTCGCGACCAGGCGAGACCTTCATCTGCATGAGCGTCCGGTACCGGGCCGCCCCGCGAACGGAGACCCGCTTGTCCATCGGTTGAATGGCCTTGGCTTTCAAGCCCTCGGGCGTACGATGCAGGTTATAAGAAACGCGCTGATCCTCAGCCAGGGCCTTAAAGCCGTCCATGACGATGTCGCTGAAGTGGAAAAATACGTCCCCTTCGGGGCTCTCAATGAAGCCGTAGCCCTTGCCCTTGTCGTACCACTTGACTCTACCCAGAGGCATCCGTTACTCCCTGGCACCCGCCGCTTCTTCCCGACCCGTCACACGCCCGCATTATAACGGCACTATCCAGAGTGTCCATATGTTCTTAACGCATTTGCACCTGTTTCCTGCTGAATCGCGCAGCCGTCTTCACCCTCCTGCCCAGAGGCGTCATCTGCCCCATTGCCTGCCGGCCGCCCTTGCGCATAATAGTTACCCATGCTATCCAAAGAATTACTGGCGTATTTGCAGACCAACCGGCGGCGTCACTTGGGTGAATTGCTGGAGATACTGAAGTTTCCTTCGATCAGCTCGCAGAGTCAGCGCAATGCCGAAAGTCTGGCCTGTGCCGAGCACCTGGCCGAGGTCGTGCGCAAGCTGGGGTTCGACGTGAAACTGCACCCGTGGCGGACCCACCCGATCCTGATTGCCCGCCGCGACTGCCGCCGGCCGGACGCGCCGACGGTGCTGCTGTACGGCCATTACGACGTGCAGCCCGTGGACCCGCTGAACCTGTGGGACAGCCCGCCCTTTGAACCGGCCGTGCGCGACAACTCGGTGTACGCCCGCGGCGCCAGCGACGACAAGGGCCAGATGTACTGCCAGATCAAGGCCATCGAAGCCCTGCTGGCGGTCGAGGGCGATCTGCCCGTCAATGTCGTCCTGCTGGCCGAGGGCGAGGAGGAGATCGGCTCGCCGGATGTCGAACAGTTCCTCACCGCCAACGCCGGCCTGCTGCAAGCCCAGTGCGCACTCATCAGCGACAGCAGCTTCTTTGCCCCCGGCCTGCCCGCCATCACCTACGGCCTGCGCGGGCTTGGGTACCTCGAACTCACGGTGGAAGGCCCCAAGGCCGACCTGCACAGCGGCATGCACGGCGGAGCGGTGGTCAATCCGCTCAACGGCCTGGCCAAGCTGCTGGCGGGCATGCACGACGCCCAGGGACGCGTGGCCATCGAGGGCTTCTACGACGACGTCCTGCCGCTGGAGGAGCGCGAGCGTCAGAACTGGCGAGGCCTGCCCTTTGACGAGAAACGCTACGCCGAAGAACTCGGCGTGGAACTGGCCGGCGGCGAAAAAGGGCTGGACGTGCTGGTCCGCCGCTGGGCCCGGCCGACGCTGGAGTGCAACGGCATCGTCGGCGGCTACCAGGGCGAAGGCTCCAAGACCGTCATCCCAGCCAAGGCGACGGCGAAAATATCCATGCGGCTGGTGAACAATCAGCGCCCCGAGAAGATCGTCCAGTGCTTCCAGGAACACGTGCGAAAGAACACACCGCCGGGGCTGCGGGCCAGCGTGGCGGTCTCCTCGATGGCCCGGCCAGTGATGATTTCGCTGGACAGCCCGTACATGCGGGCCGCCCAAGGGGCCCTGGAAGAAGCCTTCGGAACGAAGCCGGCACTGGTGCGCGAAGGCGCCTCCGTGCCGATAACTGAACTGTTCCAGCGCGTGCTGAAGCTCGAACCGCTGCTGATGGGCTTTGGCCTGCCCGACGACGGGCTGCACAGCCCCAACGAGCATTTCCACCTGGAGCAGTACTACGGCGGAATCGTGGCCATCGCGGCGGCACTGAAGAACATCGGCCAACTGAGTCGATGACAAAGCCGGGCTTCTGACCACAAAGGCAAGAAAAGGCGCTGCCACGGAGGCCACAGAAGAAGACCGGGTAAGCAAGGCCTTGAACCACAAAGGCCCAAAGGAGTACACGAAGTTCAGAGAGCAGGAGCGTGTAGAAGTATTCCATCTCGCCTCCTTGGTGCCCTTTGTGCGCCGTTTCTTTGTGCCTTCGTGGTTTACGCCGTTGGTTTGCCTTTCTCGGTGGCTTGACTCAGGAATATACTATTGACACGGCCTCTCGAAGAGCCATAATGAGGAACTCTTGTGCCGTGCTGGAACGATCCAGCGGCCCTTACGAAGGATGAAGAACTTGTACGCGATAATCGAAGACAGCGGGCAGCAGTTTAAGGTCAGCCAGGGCGACGTGATTCGTGTGGACTTGCGAGACTTGGCCGAGGATGCCAAGACGCTCGAGTTCCCGCGCGTATTGCTCGTGGCCGATGGCGAGAACGTCAAGATCGGCACGCCGGCCGTTGATGGCGCCAAGGTCGTGGCCGACATCGAAGACCCCTTCGTCAAGGGTGACAAAGTGCGGATCTTCAAGTACAAACGCCGCAAGGGCTATCGCCACCGCGCCGGCCACCGTCAGAAGTACATCGAAGTCCGCATCAGCCAGATCGTGGCGTAGTTCGCCCGATTGGCAGGCCAGAACGACTGAATCGGCTTAAGCCGGCGGATCGTCGGCCCAGGCCGGACGGATCGTGCAAAACAAAAGAAGCGGTCTTCGCCTCTCGGGGCGCAGGACCGCTTCTTCTTTTTTCGAGCCTCTTTTTTAGGGCCTGACGGGTCGAGCCTGATCGGGTGGCATGGTCAGCCGCCCGCTGTTGGGCGGTAACCATGTTTGGCCCGGAGCATGGTCATCCCACACGACGAGAGTGACCATGCCGCCCCGAACGTAGCACAGCCGCCCTCGGCTGTGGTCTTTCCGTGGCCTCGGTGCGCGGTCCTTCCGTCACATCGGCCGATCAAGCGTCAGCCGGGTGCCGTGGCCGCGGTGTCCAGCGGCCACGCAGATCCACCCTGGTCCCAATCGCCGCGACCACGCCATCCCGCGAGATTCTCCGTCAGATCAGCCGATCAAGCGTCAGCAGATTCCCTTTCAGCCCCGAATCGCCCTGCCACACAAGCTTGGGTGACTTGGCCGACCGGCCAGCCTTGGTATTCCAGCCAATCAGATCCACGGTCCTTGCCTGAATGGATTGCACAGCATCCGGCGCGGTGGCCGGGGCCCACGTCTGCGGCCCAGTTGCGGTTGTGCCACGCGATCACGCCCCGACCGCAGGCAGGTCTAATGGTCAGCTGGGTGCCGTGGTCGCGGCGTTTGCGGCCAGGGTGGGGCCACGTGGCCGCTGGACGCCGCGGCCACGGCACCCCGCCTCGGCGGAGCCGCGCCATCATGCTCCCCGCCACAGGCAGGTCTAACATGGTCACGCCAACGACAGCGAGACCATGCCACCCAATTCCTGCGATTGGCGAGGCTGCACGGGCGAGACGCCCGTGTCACGGAGTGCGCAAAAAAGATGGGCGAGGCCGTGCTTGCTCAAGGCACTGCCATCGCCCTTCGCCTTGGTAGAAGTCCCCTCGCAATCCAGGCTCCCAGCGTCGTTCACCGGAGGAGGGGTGAACTTCCGACGGGCGCTCAACTCCGTCAGCTCGCTTTTTGCCTTAGACTCCTACCTGCTCTTGGACCTCAGACGATCGCCCGGGAGATGGGCGGGCTTAGCGGCAGGCGCTCATCTCTGCCATTGCCACATCGTCGTTGTGTGAGGTCCTGTGAGGCTCATCGGTTGCACCGTCCGAGCCAGCCCTCGCTGGTCTTGGAAATTAGGCTCCTCGGTCGTCGAAAGCTGTACACAGCGAGTGACAGCTCCTCAAATCGAAGTTATCGGTCCGTAATCGGAACTCGTTGGGGCACTTCCAGGGTATGCGATACTATCGCCTGCCACTGGTCCCTCGTGACCGGACGAGCGAGGAAGCAAGCTCCGCCTTGGCGGGCCGCGACCTCCACGTTCCCGCCGCCGGTATCGCCGACGACGGTGATCGGACAGTTAGGCCACCGATTTCTCATCCAATTCAACGCCCTGCCCAGTTCAGCGGGTGTTTCCATGCTGGCCAAAACGATCAAAGCAACCCGCCCTCGCGGGCTATTGGTCAGCACGTCTGCACACCGCCGATACGTGATCAGGACGCCCTTATTCACTTGTGATAGCTGCTCTGCTACTTGCGAGGCCTCATCGCCATCGCTACAGGTCATCACGATACAAAAACTTTCGCCGTCCCTCGCCTCAGCCCTCATGGTTCGAGGTTGCATCACGTTCTTCCCTCACTTTCGTTTCCCTCTTCTCCCCTCTGTATATCAACGGCTGTGCCACGGAGGCGTGCCGCCTGATATTTAACGTAACGCGTTTCCGTACACCCACTTAGGATTCTCGCGCAGTTGCAGTCCCTTTGGCACGCGTTGCAGGTGTCGCAGAACCTGTCGCATATCGCTATAGCAAGTGTTGCACAGTACAGCAGTACTGTTGCATATCGCTACACAGGTCAGAGGGCGGAAAGATGCACTGTCACGGGGTGGTGATGGGCGAAGGCGGCGCTTACTGCCGGCCGTCGATGCCATATTGACGC
The DNA here is from genome assembly GCA_903892515.1 of uncultured Planctomycetota bacterium. Lineage (GTDB taxonomy): Bacteria > Planctomycetota > Phycisphaerae > SM23-33 > SM23-33 > CAITIS01. Next base: position 49,217 of record CAITIS010000020.1, read on the forward strand.
ATCTTGCGGATGAGGGTGGTGCGGTGAACGGCCAGCAGCTTGGCAGCGGCAGAACGGTTGCCCTGGGTCTGGCGGAGCGCCTTGAGGATTGCGCCCTGTTCGACGGAAGCGAGGCTGTAGATCAGCGGGGAATTGTCGATCTGCGTAATGCGTCCGGGAGCAGGCTCCACCGCAGGACGGCCATGACACGCCGAGTCGGGATCGGCCATGATGGCCGGGGGCATCGGCGGCAGACCGGTAGCGTAGAGTCGCTCAATGTAGCCGCAAAGCTCTCGGACGTTGCCAGGCCAGGCGTAGTCGCGCAATTCGTGCCGGATGGCCAGGCCCAACTGCCGTGGCGACATGTTGTATTGCGCGGCGAAGTATTCGAGATAGTAGTCCAGCAGCGGATCGACGTCCTCAGGCCGGCTGCGCAGCGGCGGAATCTCGACCCGGACGATGTTCAGCCGGTGGTAGAGATCGATGCGGAAAGTTCTGTCATCCACCATCCGGCGCAGGCTGCGGTTGGTTGCGGCGATGAAGCGAACGTCAACGGAAATGGGTTTGGCCGAGCCGACTGGCACGACCTCATGCTCCTGCAGCAGCCGCAGGAGCTTGGATTGCAGATGGATCGGAATCTCCCCCACCTCGTCCAGCAGCAGGCTGCCGCCCTGCGCGGCCCGCACGACGCCCAAGGTCTCGCTCACGGCGCCGGTGAATGCGCCCTTTACGTGGCCAAAGAACTGGCTCTCAAACAGGGTATCGCTGATGCCGGCACAATTGACGGGGATGAAGGGCTGATCGGCCCGCCGCGAGCGGACGTGAATCCGCCGAGCGAGAAGTTCCTTGCCCGTCCCACTCTCGCCTTCTAAGAGCACCACGCAATCATTGGTTGCGACGGCGTCCACGACGGCAAGAACGTGCCGGAAAAGGGGACTGGCCCCAATCAGGGACTCGCTAAAGCGAGCTTCGTCGGCATGTGGTGAGCGATCCACACGCATAGCGGAAAGCATCTCCTCCGATGTTTCCTCGAACTTGGTACTTGAGCCTAAAGACGCTGGGCTGACTTATTCAGAGCTGAGCACGTCAACCGCTCACATATATGTACCGCAACTCGTTGAAAATTGCAATAGGTAAAACAAAAAAGGGCTGCGGATTTGCCCGACTCAACCCTAGTGGCATCGGGCCATTGCAGTGTCTTGGGCCTTGGTACACTACGCAAGAGAGCTGCATCATTAGCCGATACTCCCAGTGAAGCTTTCAATTTGAGCAGTTTACCGGAGTGTGATGCAATGCGCATCGGTCTGCAGGTAAAGTCCATCCTGGTCTTGGCCGTGGTCGTCCTGGCGACGACTGCCAGCGGCGGATGGCTCTACTATGCGGTCACCAGCAACGTCTTGCGTCAGAATGACCGGGCCCAGGTCGAAAAGCTCATCGGCGGCTTGGCAATCGCGGCCGAACCCTGCATCGCCCAGCAAGACCTGCAAGCCATCCAAAAGCTCGTAAAGGATTTGGCTTCATTGCCTTCCATTCGCTACGTGGCGGTGGTGGACGCCGGCGGCAAGACCCTGGCCTCCGACCAGCGATTCTTCCATTCCGGCTCAGCGGGCCACACCTACCCCCAGCCCAGCCTGTCTTACGAGTTGCAGCGGCCCAACAGCCTGGAACTCGGTCGGCCGCTTGTGGTTAAGCGAGGTAACGAACACGTCGTCGCCGGGGGCGTCCGGCTGATTGCCGACACGACCGACACCAACGCCGTTCTCATGCGGCTGCACCGCGAAATGACCGTCTGCGCCGCGACGGTGCTGATTACGCTGATTCCGCTGGGCTACCTGCTTGTCTGGCGCGTGATGGTCGTGCCGGTTCGCAACCTGCTGCTGGCCACACGGCGGCTATCCGACGGCGACTTCTCCGTCCGCACCACCACGACCCAGCGCAATGACGAGATTGGTGAGCTGGCCGGCTCGTTCGACGAAATGGCCGAGCACCTGTACGAGTCGCAGTCCCAGTTGCGATCTGCCAAGGATTCGCTCGAGCGCAAGGTCATCGAGCGGACGGGCGAGCTGGAAACCGCCAACCGCCGCCTGCGCGAAGAGATGGCCGAGAAGGAAGATTTCCTTCGCGCCGTCAGCCACGACCTGGGCGCGCCGCTGCGGAACATCGCCGGCATGGCCAGCATGATCGCCATCAAGTGGCAAGCGCAACTCCCCGAAGAGGCGATAGCCAAGCTCAAGCGGATTCAAGCCAACGTCGAAGTCGAGACGGGCATGATTCGCGAGCTGCTGGAACTCAGCCGCATCAAGACCCAGCCGGAGTCGCGAACGTTTCTGGACTTCGGCACGCTCATGCAGGAACTGGCCGACTCGTTCGAGTACGAGCTTAAGGCCCAGAACATCCATCTGGAAGTGGCACCTGGCATGCCCCGGCTGTACGTCGAGAAAAACCGCATGCGCCAGGTCTTCCAGAACCTGCTGGACAATGCCATCAAGTACATCGGCCACCGGCCCAATGCCCGCATCCAGATCCAATACGAGCGTCGCGACGAAATGCACGTGTTCAGCGTCGCCGACAACGGACCGGGCATCCCGGCCGAGGATCACGAGCGGATATTCCACGTCTTCCGGCGCTCCCCCTCCACCGCCACCGCCGCGGTTACGGGCAAAGGCGTGGGTCTGGCCGTCGTGAAGACCGTCGTGGCGAACTATGAAGGCCGAGTCTGGGTGCAGTCAGCCCCGGGCAACGGCTCGACTTTCTACGTGGCTCTCAGTGTGTTCAGCACGGAAGGGCCCCAGGAGCGTTTGGATGAATCCGCACCGCGCCAAGAATTCGCTAGCCATACTGCTGGTTGATGACGATGCCGACAGCCGATGGCTGGTCCGGGAATCGCTCCTCCAGCGGCAGGTGGACAATCCGCTTTTTGAAAGCGAGAGCGGCGACGAGGCCCTCGCTTTTCTGCTCCAGCGCGGCAGGCATGCCGAGGCGCCGCGACCTGGCGTGGTATTCCTCGACATCGAAATGCCCGGCATGGATGGCCAGGAAGTTCTACTCCGCATCAAGAAGACGCCGGAATTGAACGATATACCCGTAGTGATGCTGACGGCATTGAACGACGACAACCACAGGCAAAGAGCGATCAGTAACGGCGCTTTGGGCTATATCGTCAAGCCCGACACGCTGGAACAACTGGGCGAACAGGTGGCATCGGCCGCCCGGGGCGTCCTTTCGTAATACTAACGGCGTGAACGCGGACGAGGGACATCGCGCCCGTTGCTGTGTCGAGCGGGAGCGTAATGCGCCAACACCCAGGCTATTGAAGCCTGCTGACGGAGACCGGCTGCACATGACTCAAGAAGCAAGCGTCCTGTCCCCGACAATTCTGATCGTTGACGACGACGTCGACCAGCGTGAGCTGGTCCGCGAAACGTTGGCGCTGCACTTTCCCCTTTCCGCCGACAAGATCCACGCTGCCAGTTCAGCCAGTGAGTGCCTGGGGCTGGACCTGTCGCATACGGACATCATCCTGCTGGATTACAATCTGCCCGACATGCCCGGGCTGGAACTGCTTCGGCAGATCACCGCCCGCTGTGACGCCCCGGTCATCTTCGTCACCGGCGAGAGCGTGCCCGCGACCGCCTGTCAGGCCATCCAACTCGGCGCGCAGGACTACATCGTCAAGTTGGGAAATTACCTGCTGACCTTGCCGGTCATGGTGGAAAAGAACCTTCGCCAGCATCAGATCAAGCTCGAAAACGCCCAGTTGCACGAGGAACTCAAGAACCGCATGGAGCAGATCCGCGTGGCCAATCAGCAGCTTCAGGAATCACTGAACACGCTGCAGATGATGGCCGGCACGGACCACCTGACGGCCCTGGCCAATCGGCGGACGTTTGCCGAGGTGCTGGAACGCTCCTTCCGCGAGGCCCAGCGGTACGACTTCGACCTGGCCTGCGCCATGTGCGACCTCGACCACTACAAGCGTCTCAACGACACGCTGGGGCACCAGGCCGGCGACCGGATTCTCGTTACCGCCGCCGACTGCATCCGGGCGAACCTTCGCGCCAGTGACACGGCCGCCCGCTACGGCGGCGACGAGTTCGTGCTGCTGCTGCCGCATACCTCGATGGAGATGGCGCACCTCGTTGTCAGCCGCATCCGCCAACAGCTCGTCGTGGCCACTAACGACGCCGCCGGTCCCAACACGGGCGCCTGCGGCGTGACGATGTCGATTGGCCTGGCTTCGCTGAAGTCTGATCGGCCCAAGACGGCCGACGCCCTGGTCGCCATGGCCGACAAGGCTCTCTACGCTGCCAAAGAACGCGGCAAGGATTGCATCGTCACGTACGAGCGGCTTTCCTGCCAGTTGATCTAAAACCGCCTTCATGACTGGCCCGCCCCGTGGCACAGCCGCCCTCGGCCGTGCGATTTCTTGTCGGGACCAACGTTTGTGCCCATAACTCACGCCCGGCCAACGCATGGGCTATAATTACCGGCGTATTCGATTAGCTGACTGTATCCATGGGAAACGTCTGGCGATACACGCCATTCGAGACCAGGCCATGGCCGGGAGCGGCCTTGAATCATGACGAAAGGAAGACATATGAAACTGGCGGTTTTTGCGATGATGGCGACGGTGGCAGTGGCTCTGGTTGGTTGCGCAAGTCCCCGCGGTGGCGGCATGAGCGGTGGCGAAGGCTTTGCCATCGTCACCCCGCCGCTGACTACGCACGTCAAGCAGGGCGAGACGAAAGAGATCACTGTATCCCTCAGCCGAGGTGAGTATTTCAAACGCGACGTTACGCTGGATATCAAGGCCTCTGAGGGAATCTCCGTAACGCCGCACGAGGCCACGATCAAGGCGAGCGAAAAGACCGATGTGCACCTGCGCATTGCGGTGCCCAAGAATGCCGCCATGGGCGAGTACAAGATCTTCCTCACGGGCACGCCTGAAACCGGCCAGCCCACTTCGACAGAGGTTAAGGTGAAAGTCGTCGCCCCGTAGCCGCTGCGTTGAATAGTGTCGCGGGCGTTTCGCCGTGTCAGGCTCCTGCCGTCTGGAGGTTGCCTGCGCGGGCGAGACGCCCGCGACACAAAGCCGGCCTTGCTCAACGCAGTAACGGCTCAAGGGAATAAAGTCGTCTCTGGCAGACGGCGTCGAATTGACAGCCTGCCCCACCAGGCCTGACAATCTGGGCGTGTCCGACAGAGCCACCAAAGCCATGGCCGTGGCCGTGATTCGCCGCCTGCGTCGCAACGGGCATGAGGCCCTGTTGGCCGGCGGGTGCGTGCGCGACATGCTCATGGGCCGACGCCCCGCCGATTTCGACGTCGCCACCAGCGCCACTCCCGATGAAGTGGCTCGGATCTTTCACCGCGTCATCATGGTCGGGGCCAAGTTCGGCGTGGCCATGGTCATCATCGACCAGCGTCGTATCGAGGTGGCGACCTTCCGCACCGACGTCTCCTACTCCGACGGCCGGCGGCCCGACAGCGTCCGCTTCGCCTCGGCCCGCGAGGACGCCCTCCGCCGCGACTTCACCATCAACGGCATGTTTTTTGACCCGCTCTCGGGCCAGGTGGTGGACTACGTCGGCGGGCAGGAGGATCTCCAGGCCGGCGTGATCCGCGCCATCGGCGACGCCGAAATCCGATTCAGCGAGGACTACCTGCGGATGCTCCGCGCGGTGCGCTTCGCCAACCGCTTCAACTTCCCGCTGGACGAGGCCACGACCCGCGCCATCAAGGCGCGTGTCGAAAAGATCCACGGCATCAGCGGCGAGCGGATTCGCGAAGAGCTGGAAAAGATGCTCTCGCACGTCTCGGCCGCCAAGGCCATGGAAATGCTGCACGAGATGGGCCTGCTCCAAGCCATCCTGCCGGCACTCTTTGAACGCGAGAGCCTCTGGCCGGCGGCGCGACAACGCATGGAGCTGCTGGCAATCCACCGAGACTACGTGCTGCTGATGGCGGCCCTGCTGGCGGAATTGCCCGCTGAGACGATCCGCGCCCTCGCGAGAGCATGGGGCGGATCGAACCTGCTCAAGGACTCGCTGCTGTGGCTTTCGACGCATCATCGCCACTGGCAGCGGCCGGACATGAGCCTGGCCCAGCTCAAGCGGCTCATGGCCAATCGGGACTGGCAGCGGCTGTTGGTATTGTGGAAGGCCCAGGAAAGAATTGAAACCGGTGCGGAGGTCAACTCTCTGGCCCTGTCGCGCCGAGCGTCACGCGTGGCCCCCGAGTCCGTCGCCCCGCCGGCGCTGGTGACGGGACTGGACCTAAAGGACCTGGGCCTGCCCTCCGGGCCGAAATTGGGCAGCCTGCTGCAACGGCTATATGAAGCCCAGCTTGACGAAACCATCTCGACGCGCCCCCAGGCGATGGAACTGGCACGGTCCCTCATCGCCGGAAGACAAGCGGGCCGCAGAGACGCAGAGAACACGGAGATGGGCAGCAATCGAGAAGGAAACGATGCTTCGCCCAAACGGTAGGATCCGCAGGTCCTCGCCGAAGTGCAGCGCAGGCGAGGTTCTGCGGACGAGGGACCCCTCTCCCCGTCCGCAGAACCTCTCACAACGTCGTTCGAGGACCTGCGGACCCTACAAGTCCCGTTTCCCTCTGTGAAATCTGCGTCATCTGCGGACTCACAACGACGTTCGAGGACCTGCGGACCCTACGTCCCTTGCTATAGCTCATGCTAACATCCCTTGGCCAGGGCGTTGAGCGTGGCCAGGTACTTCTGGGCTGTGCCCGTGTCGTAGGTCTGCCCGGCAACGTGATATAGCAGATACTCCTCTGGCCGCCGCTCCAGCAGTCGCTGCTGGGCCTCGGTCAGGCCCACTTCCTTGCCCTCGGCCCGGTGCGCGACCAGATCGTCCAAGTGCTCGAAGATCTCATTGGAGAGCGCGTAGATGCCGGCGTGGGCGAGAAACAGCCCATTCTCCAAATCCGGCGTGGCTATCTCGGGCCATTGCGTGGGCTCTGGCTTTTCGATGATTCGCAAGCAGCGGTACAGCCGGTCAGACAGCCTCTCGCCCCGGCAAGCCCCCACCAGGTGCAATTCGCTGCCAGGCACTGCCTGCACCCCGATCATGGCTGAGGGGTGAGCTTGCTCAAAGGCCTGCACAACTTGCCGCGCGGGTGTAGGCGCGCCCGGACCGGCCACGTGAACGTGGTCGCCCAGCAGCACCAGCACGTCGTCACCGGCAGCAAAGCCCTTGGCCGACCAGACGGCGTAGCCAAATCCATACGGTTTGACGCCAGCGATGTATTCGATTCGCTCCGCCAGCGCCGGCTCGGCCGAGAAGTACGCCCTGAGCATGTTCTGCTGGTCGTCGGAGCAGACGAAGCAGGCGCGGTCGCAGCCCGCCTCCAGCGCCTCGCGAAGAATCCACTGGGCCACCGGGCGGACCGAGCCGTCGGGGCCGATAAGGGGGAACATGGCCTTGGGCAACTGCCGGGTAATGGGCCCCAGCCGAGTGCCTTTGCCTGCCACCGGAATGATTGCTGCCAGAGCTTTTGCCATCTTCGCTCCCAAGCAGGAGTAGTCCGTCGTCGCCGTCGATTCTGTGAGTCCTGAGCAGGTGAACAGTAGACCGCAGGCGAGCGGCCAGTATTCGCGCCTGTTCACCTGTTCTGCTGCTCGCCTGCTCTGTAGTCCTTCACCTGGGATTTTGCAGTCACAAAATCACAGGTGAAGGACTACCAGGATGTCTATAATACCGCTGGAGTTGACCCCATGGGAGACACGATGTCCAGGACGTGCCAATTGATTCGCTACGCCGGCGAGGTACAGGGCGTGGGCTTTCGCTACACGGCCATGCGCTTGGCCGGCGGGTTCGACGTGGCCGGGTACGTCAAGAACCTGCCCGACGGCCAGGTCGAGTTGCTGGTCGAGGGAGACAGCGAGCAGGTGCAGGCGTATCTCCAGGCCTTGAAGGATCGCATGGGCGCGTACATCCAGAACGTTCACCAGGAAGTTTGCCCAGCCAACGGCACGTTGAAGGGATTCGACATTCGCTTTTGAGGAGCTGGACATGAGCCGTCAAGCATATCGCGCAGGCAGTTTCTACGAGGCCGCCCCCGACGCCTGCCGCCAGGCTGCGCAAGAGATTTTGAAGCAAGTGGAATTGCCCAAGGACCTGCCCGAAGAGATCTTCGGCGGCATCGTGCCGCACGCCGGCTGGGTCTTCTCCGGCTACACTGCCGCCATGACGCTCAAGGCCCTGTCCGAGCGCAACCGCCTCAAACGCGTGGTCGTTTTCGGGGCCGATCACTGGGGCATCGCCGGAAAGGGAGCCGTGTACGCCGAAGGTAGTTGGCAGACGCCGCTGGGCGAGGCGCCCATCGACGCTGAGTTGGCGCAAGCGCTGCTGTCGGCCTGCCCGCTGCTGCGCGAAGACGCCCGTGCCCACGCCCGCGAGCACAGCATCGAGGTGCAACTGCCGCTGATGCAATTGCTCAACAGCGACGTGAAATTCGTGCCCATCAACGTCAGCCCCTCGGCCGACGCCGTGAAGATCGGCCAGGCCATCGGCAAGGTGCTGAAGCAGGATTTTCCCGGCGTATCGGTCATCGGCAGCACGGACCTGACGCACTACGGCCCGCAGTACAACTTCACGCCCGGCGGCACGGGACCGGGCGGGCTGGACTGGGCCAGAGACAACGACCGCCGCGTACTCAAGCTGATCGAAGGCCTGCGGGCCGACCAGGTCGTCGATGAAACCGCCAGCCGGCTCAACGCCTGCGGGGGCGGATCCACCGCGGCCGTCATTGCCGCCGCAGCCGTCATGGGCGCCCATCGCGGCCTGCTGCTGCACTACACCACCAGCGCCGAAGTCATGGCCGACCTGGACGGCATGTACCGCGCCACCGCCAGCGATTCGGTCGGATATGCCTCGGTGATTTTTGCGTAGGGTGGGCCGATCCCATGGGTGGGCGATCCCGTGGGGTGGCCGATCCCGTAGGGTGGGCCGAGACGCGCAGCGACGAGTCCCACCAGTTGCGTTTTTATCGACCCAACTGCCCACGCCGCACCGAGCTATTAAGTAGCCACAGGCGTATCAAGAGCATGATCGCATTCCGAATCATCGGCGGGGCCGTCATCGGCGGCGTGCTGGGCATGCTGGCTGGCAAGGCTAACTTGTGCAGCGGTGGCAAATGCCGCAGCCAGAGCCAATACGTCGCCAGCATCATCGCCGGGGCGTTCTTTGGCGCTGCCATCTCCTTCTACTTTGCCCGGTGAGACGTGTTGCCTGCGCGTGCTGGCGATGCGTTTGCCCCACCAAACATGCTGGGCTTGTGCCGTGCCGCCCCTTCGGGGCTCACACCCTTTGGGCTCCCCACCGGGGGCTTACGCCGGGCGTAAGCCTGCGGCTACAATCGTTTCGGCCCTCCGGGCCTCCAAGCCAGGCCAAAATGTCAAGGCTCCATTTGTAGCGTTGTAGTACTAGCGTAGTGCGTCAATTAGATTGAACATTATCGTGCCGTTGCGAAGCGATAGGCCCCCGCTTTTAGCGGGGGTACAAAATGCGGTTTGCAAACTGCTGAGCCCGTTTACGGGCTTCGTTGCATTCGGGAAGCCCGTAAACGGGCTCAGATGCAACCGCCGGCCTGTCGCACCGCCGCTGAAGCGGCGGCCTAATAGGAAAAAAGCCCCGTAAACGGGGCTCAAAGCCCGGGTGCTTGCCCCGCTTCTCATCGACAACATAATGGTGGGCAATTGTGACGCACTACACTAGCACCCTGTGCGGCAAGCCGACCCGGCGCGACAAGTGGACCGGAGCCTCCGGGCAACTCCTATTATTGGTAGGCAAGAGCGGCGTTTTGGCTCTTGACAGATCTCAGATCTGGGATACCCTACTGTGTGTGCCTTGATCTGCGTGAGCGGCAGAGCAAGTCTGTTTGCAGGGTATGAGCCTTCTTCTGAGCAGACCCGTAGGCCGTTCACTCATGTTGGCAGGTCAAGCTGTATCAATTCAAGTGGTCTCGCGATGCCGGCGCCTTGGCGGTTGCCTGAGTAGCGGGAGAAGAGAGGAGAGGGTTGTGAAGACTTTACTAGTTGTGATGATGGCGTCGTTATTGCTGGTGTCCGCCGCCCGTGCTGATTTCACAGACAATTTTGACGGCACGGCCCTGAATACGACTGTGTGGACGCCCTACACCGCCGGCACGTACAGCGTTAGCGGCGGCCAGTTGACGGCGCAGCTGAGCACCGGGGCGTACGCGAATCCGCTGACCTTCAACCTCATTACCATGGCCGCGCCCGTGGGCGATTTCACAGCCACCATGAAGTGCAACCTGGGTGCCACCGCCGGCCAGTTGCCTCAGATCGGCATTGGCCTGTTCTCCGATGATCACCAGAGCCTGGTGATGAACGCCGAGGAATGCGACTTCTACCACTGGGGCGAGTTCGCCGGCTACCAGTACGGCACCATAACGGCCGAAGGTACCGTGACGGGTCCCAACTTCCCCTACAGCCTGGTTCGGGTGTCGACGGGCAAGGCCAACACCAACGCCCCCATCTATCTCCAGATCAGCCGCTCTGGTGACGTCTACACCTTGTCCAGCAGTCTGGACGGCAGCACCTTTGCCACCGACTGGACCGGAACGTACACTGGCACCGGCGCTCTGACCCAGTTGGGCATGAGCTTCTTCGGCTCCAATGCCACGGCCCAGAACGGCATGGTTGACTCCTTCACCGTGACGCCCGAGCCGGCCACGATGAGCCTGCTGGTCATCGGCGGAGTCGCCCTGCTGCGTAAGGGGCGCAAGGCCTAGAGTTTGAGTTTTGGACAACGCAAACAACGCTGCCCTGGGGCAGCGGGACGGGCGACTTATCCAGGTCGCCCGTTCTCTTGCGCCTTCTCGCAGGTCGTGATCCTGACAGAGGGAGTTTCATCCTGACGGTATTTTTGCGACATTTTCGCTATTGACACATCCGACATATACGATACGATATACTTGTGCGTTTGATCTGCGCGTAGCGCGGCGCAAGTCGGTCTAGAGGGTATGAGCCTTCTTCCTGACAGACCTGCCAACTAAGTTCGCAGATCAAGCCGCATCAAATTCTGTCTGGTCTCGCACTGCCGGCGCCTCGTCGGTCGCCTCAGCATGCGGGAGGAGAAAGGAGAGGGATTGTGAAAGCTGTACTGGTTGTCGCGTTCTTGTCATTGCTGGTCACGTCCGTTACCCATGCCGATTACTTTAAGGATGAGTTCAACGGCGCGACGTTGGATACGGCCCGCTGGACCGTCGTCACGCCGTGCGACTACAGCCTGACGGGCGATGGCGTCCTGAACGTCACCGTGTCAGGGAACTGGAACGGCGCCGGCGCCGACAGCCTCTTCATGACGCAGGCCCCCGATGGCGACTACACCGCCACCCTGAAGATCCAGAGCTACGATGCCAAGTACATGTGGGGCCAGCCGGCCGTGGCGATATATAATGCCGACCACAGCGAGTATGTCAAACTCGGCTACGTGTTTGACAACGTCTACAGCTTCTTTGGCCCCTCAGGGCGAGGCTTTGAAGTCGGTCGCAGCGATGCCGTTGCGGGCGAGATTGATCCGTTTCCGTACATCGATCAGGACATGGGCCTGACCCCCTTCTGGATGCAGATTCAGAAGACGGGCTCGACATTCGACTTCCGCTGGAGCCAGGACGGCTCGACATTCACCAGCCTGGGCACGCTGAGCCCGACGTTTGCCGCCGATCTGGATCACGTCGCCATGTGGTTCGGGGCCGAGGCCATTGACACGGGCACAACGCAGCACACGGTCGCCCACGTCGACTCCTTCGAAGTGACGCCCGAGCCGGCCACGATGAGCCTGCTGGTCATCGGCGGAGTCGCCCTGCTGCGTAAGGGGCGCAAGGCCTAGAGTCTGAGTTTTAGACAGCGCGAACGAAGCTGCCCTGTGGCAGCGGAACGGGCGGCTCAGCCGAGCCGCCCGTTTCATTGCGCCCTGATTGTTTATTTAGGCCTTTGCCATCGGTATCATCCCGGCCATGAGAACATATCTGATGAGTATGCCGATCCCATGCGGCGTAATGGTGACGTTGTTGGTTATGGTCGCCCTGCAAGTCTGCGGCTGCGCGGGCAAGGCCACTCCCGCTGCCGGTTCCTCAGGGCCAGTTCCCTTGCTGGGGCCGGCGCCCGCGGCCACCGACTCTGAGAAGCAGTGGTCCAAGGCCTGGATCGGCGCCGCAGCCGGGGCAACGAAACCCGAAACGGTGCGCGTCGAATGCCTGGCCCAAGGCTGGATGGGCATGCGTTGGAACGAGAACGTGCAGATCCCGCCGGCGCCGCTGAAGCTGGGCGGCAAGACGTACGCCAGCGGCTTTGGCACCCACGCCAATAGCGACATTGTTATCCGGACGGCATCACCGGCGCGACGGTTGAAGATCTCCGCCGGCATGGATGACAACGGCGCCACCAACTCCTCCGCGGCCGCCAAGGTCGGCTTTGCCATCGTGGCCGGGGACAAGACGCTGTGGTCGTGCCCGCCGCGCGCTGCCAGCGACGGGGCCATCGAGGCCGACGTGGACATGCAGGGCGTAAGCGAATTCCACCTCATCGCCAGAGCCCAGGGCGAAAGCATCCGCTTCGCCCACGCCGACTGGTGTGAGCCCCTGCTGACGCTCGCCGACGGGGCGACCGTGGACATGGCCAAGCGGCCCGAGTTCCCGGGCGCATCGGCCCAGGCCCCCTTCTCCTTCCGCTACGGCGGCAAGAGTTCCAGCGAACTGCTCCCAACCTGGCAGGTCACGCGCGACAGCCAGAGCGAACCCGAGGGCGTCACGCTGCACCGCACGACGTACAAGGACCCGCAGACCCAGCTTGAGTGCGTGATGGAGTTGCGGGAGTACGCCGACTTTCCGGCCGCTCGCTGGGTCGTTCGCTTCCGCAACGCCGGCTCGGCCGACACGCCCATACTGGAAGATATCCAGGCGCTGGACTCGGCCTGGCACACCGGCGCGTCCCCCAACCTGTTCTATGCCAAGGGCTCCAGCGGCCAGATCGACGATTTCCAGAGCCTTTCGGAGGTCGTGCCGGGTATGGGCGCGGACATGCCCAACAAGCCGCTGGTCCTGGGCTGCACCGGCGGCAGGCCCAGCACGCTGTTCCTGCCCTACTTCAACATCCAGGACGACCAGCGCGGCATGATGCTCGCCATCGGCTGGTCGGGGCAGTGGTCGGCTTCATTCGCGCGCGACCTGACCGGCGACACCCGCATCCGCGCCGGCATGGAAAAGACGCACCTGGTGCTGCACGCCGGCGAAGAGATCCGCACGCCCAGCATCCTGATGCTCTTCTGGCAAGGCCAGATGATGCGCGGGCACAACCTGCTCCGCCAGTTCATCCTGCACCGCGTGACGCCGCGCCCAAACGGCCAGGTCGCACAGGCGCCGCTGGCCTTTGGCCGATGGGGCAGCGAGTTTTCCTCCAGGCAGATCGAGGCCATTCAAAACCAGGCCAAGGCCGGGCTGAAGTTTGACATCTTCTGGGTCGATGCCGGCTGGTATGGCGATTCGGGCGGCAAGGAAATGCCCGAACTGACCAGCCACTGGTTTGGCCAGGCCGGCAACTGGAACATCAACCGCGGCCTGCACCCCGACGGATTCGTGGAAGTCCGCAAGGCCGCTCGTGGCGCCGGCATGGGCATGCTGCTGTGGGTCGAGCCCGAGCGGGCCATCTGGGGCTCACAGGTCACGCGCGAGCACCCCGGGTGGTTTCTGGGCCCCAAGGTCGAGGGCAACTCGGTGCTGCTGAACCTGGGCGATCCGCAGGCACGGCTGTGGGCCACGGACCTGATCTCAGGCCTGATTAAAGACATCAACCTCACCTGGTATCGCCAGGACTTCAACATGGACTGCCTCGAGCAGTGGCGAGCCAACGACGCGCCCGACCGCCAGGGCATGACGGAGATCCGCCACGTCGAGGGCCTGTACGGCTTCTGGGACGAGCTTTTGCGGCGGCATCCGGGCCTGATGATCGACAACTGTGCCAGCGGCGGCAGGCGGCTGGATCTGGAGCTATTGGGGCGGAGCATGCCGCTGTGGCGGACCGACTATCACTGCCCTGGCCGGGAGCACGACCCGATGGGCGGACAGGTCCATACCATGGGGCTGAGCTACTGGCTGCCGCTCTCGGGCACGTCCGCATGGTCCGAGCCGCCCGACAGCTACACGTTCCGCAGCAACCTGACGGCGGCGATCGGCTTTGGCGGCCCCGGCGACGTGGCCAGCAACAAGCCCGCCCGCGACTGGTGCCAGGCCATGATCGCCCAATACCGGCAGGCCCGGCCATTCTTCTACGGCGACTATTACCCGCTGACGAGGACCTCGACATCGCCGGACTCGTGGGCGGCGTACCAGTTCCACCGCCCCGACCTCCAGGCCGGCATGCTGGTGCTGCTGCGGCGGGCGGATAGCCCATTCTCCGTGGGCCAGTTCAAGCTCGGCGGCCTGAACCCAGCAGCCACGTATGAGTTCACCGACACCGACAGCGGCGCCAAAGTCACGCTCACCGGCCAGGAAGCCACTGCCACCGGCACAGCCTGGACGCTGGATGCCCCGCGCTCGAGCCGGTTGATCTTCTATCGGAAGGTTCGCTGAACGTAGTCTATCGGCCGGTGAAAGAGTGGCATGGGCATCTTGCCCATGTGTCGCAGGGACGTCCCGTCCCTGCATATTGGCATACTGACCGACACGCTGGAAAATCCAGGGGCGAGACGCCCCTGGGACACATGGCCGGGACGGCCATGCCACGAGAACACCCTTCTTCAAAGGGCTGCCTGCTACCGGCCAGCGTCAGCGGGCGTGACCGTCACTTCCACCTTGGGCGGGTCCTGGCCCGAAAGGGTGAACGTGCCGGTAAAGGTGGAGCCGCCGCGCTCGGCGAGGACCAGCTTGGGCTGCCCGCCGGAATCGCTCTGGAGCGACCATTCACGGTGCTTCATGGCCTCTTTCACCGAGTCGCGGAGTAAGTCCGACGGCAGCCAGTGGAGGAATTCCTGCTTGATCCGCACCTGGCCATTGGCCCCGGCCGTCAGGAACTCGCGCACGTCCCGGAAGCGCTGATTGGCGTCGTAGCTGCGGGCCAGAAAGGCCGTCAGAGTCTCCACCATGGCCCGGGTGTAGATGTCCCTGGTCGGGTTTGGCCCCAGCGACAGCCACCACTTGGCGTACTCGGCCTGCACGTCCTCGGGCGACTTCTTGAACTGGGCCACGAACACGTCCTGCCAGCTCTTCGGTTCGGCCGGGGCGGACGCGCTGGTCGGGCCGCGATCAACCTGCGCCAGCTCGCGCAAAAAGCCGACGAACGCGTCGTGGTACGCCCCGTTGTTGGCGCACATCAAGAACTCCACCATCGCCCAAGCCTGGTTGTAATTGCGACTCTGAGGCGAGCCCACCGCCTTGTTCCAGTCGGCGTGCGAGATGGCCGTCATGTCCTGAAATGACAGCATCTGCTTGCCAGTGATCTCGGCCTGGGTGGCCTTGAGGCGGCCGGGCGAAATCGCCCCCGTCACCAGGCCGCTGCCGGTCCATATCCCCTCGCCGAAATAGTCGGCCAGTCCTTCCGACGCCCACATCGGAATCTTTCTGGAGAAGGGATAGGAGAATTGGTGGAAGGCTTCGTGCTGAATGGTGCGCCAGAGGAACGCGTCGCCCGCGGACTTGCGGGCACGAATCAAGAGGGCCTGATCCTTGGGGCTGAAGTACCCGCCGTGGTAGGGGTCGCCGCCGGCGGCGATGAAGTCCTTGACGCTGCAGTAAAGATTCAGCGGCATCTTCTTGGGCAGCTTGGTCATGAAGGGCTTGGCGATGCGGACGTATTCGTCGTGCATGCTGGTAACGCGCACGGCCACCTCGCGGACATCGTCCTTGGGCATGTCCGTGCGGATCGTGTAGTACGGCGTGTCATACTCGATGAGTTCGCCCGCGCGTGCGGATTGGCAAGGGGCCAAACAGAACGTCAGACCGGCCAGGATAGCGACAGCAAGATGCCGCCAACCGCATCGTCCCCACATACTCTGGCTGTTCCTGTTCATATTACTTCTGCTCGTTTATACGCCAAGGTTCTCGAGTCGGCACCATTTAGGGCAAGAACTGCGCGGCCTGCTCCCAAAGCGATGGGGTCACCTCCGGCGGCGGCGCAGCACTGCCAGCGACGCCGGCCCCAACAGCAGCATGGTCATCGGCTCGGGATAGGTTGGCGGCGGGCGGTCATAGCCGGCCGGTGAGCCCACCACACATCCCTGCTAAACTCTTCAGGCTTTCGCAGCCGGCGGCGTCTGCTCCGGCGGCTCGGTCGGCAGCCACACACTGAACGTCGCGCCTTTGCCCGGCTCGCTTTCCAGCGTGAGCTTGCCGCCCAGCAGGTTGGTCAAGTCACGCGAGATCGACAGCCCCAGCCCCGTGCCGCTGTGCTCGCGCGTCAGGGGCGAATCCAAACGCGAGAATTTCTGGAAGATCCGCTCCTGGTCGGCGGCGGCGATGCCCGGGCCCGTGTCGGCCACGGCCAGCAGCACGCTCTCTTTGCCCAGCGGCGACTGCTCGGCGGCAGCCACCCTGGCCGACAGCGTCACCTGCCCCGAGGGCGGCGTGAACTTGATGGCGTTGGAGAGCAGGTTGTACAGGATCTGCTGCACCTTCCGGCCATCGGTCGTCATCATGGGCATCTCGGGTTGCAGCAGCACGCTCAAGGCCAGGTCCTTCTTGTCGGCCAGCGGGCGAACCAGCTGGGCCAGCGTCTCGCAGACATCGCTGATGGAGGTCTTTTCGTTGCGGACTTCGATCTTGCCGGCCTCGATCCGCGCCACCTCCAGCAGATCGTTGATGATGCCCAGCAGCAGCCTGGCCGAGGTGAGAATATTTGTGGCGTGGCGCTTGCGGCGCTCGTCGTCGGTCTCGCTGAGCAGCTCGGCAAAGCCCATGATGCTGTTAAGCGGCGTGCGCAGTTCATGCGAGACGTTGGCCAGGAACTCGTTCTTGATGCGGTTAGCCTCGAACAGCGACACGTTGGTCTCAGCCAATTCGCCCAAGCGCAGGTCCAGCGCCCGGTTGGCCTGGCGAAGCTGGTCCTGCTGGCGCTGGATGGCGTCGAGCATTTCGTTGAAGCTCTTGCCCAGCCGCTCGAACTCGTCACCCGTGGCGATGTGGCTTCGGCTGCCCAGGTCGCCCTCGGCCACCTTGTCCGAAAGCTGCCGCAGCCGCCGGATCGGCCCCAGCACGGTCTGCTTGGTGATGACGTAGAAGACCACGAAGGCCAGGAACGCCGCCAGGATGCCGCCGAAAAGGAAGACGCCGCGCGTCCACCAGATCAGGCTGGAGGTCGAGGGCGGCATGGTCATGTCGATCACGCCGACAAGCTGGTTGGGCTGGAACGACGAGGCGTGGGCGCCGTCGTGGCAGTGGCGGCAGGAGTTGTCGGCCCGGACGGCGCGGAAGTACCGGTACAGCCGCAGGCCTTCCTTCGTCTCGAAGCTTTCCATCGCCATCAATTGCTTTTTGTCGCCGCGGAAGCTCTTGACGGCCTGGCGAAGCGAGTTGTCCGTCGGCATGTCTTTGGTGGTCAGCGGCACGAAGATCGGCCCGCGCCGCCCGCCGCCTGCGGAAGTGAATTGCCGGGCTAAGGCGCTGTCGGGACGGGGCTTTTGCTGATGCTGCTCAGCCCACTCCGCCAAGGCCAGCCGGGCCACCTGGGCGGCGGTGTTCTCGGCGGCGTTCTCGACCAGCCGCTCCGTGAAATACCACGGCACGGCCAGGGCGGCGAAGATGATGACCGCCACGGCCGCGGCGAACAGCACCCGCAGCTTCGTTCCCAGCGAAATACGAACGGTCTTGGCCATGCACGCGGCATTGTACACGCACCAAGGCCGCGCGGTCACGCGGTTGTCCCAGAGATGCCCGCCGTGGGAGTGGCATGTTCTTCTGGCAGTTGCTTGCCCCGGAGGGGCAAAGGCCTGTAGCCACGGGTGGAGCGCAGGCCGCCAAAGGCGGTCCGCAGCGCAACCCGTGGAGAGGGTCGTTGTTTCACCCGCCCCGGCAGGGGCGGAGGAAGGCCACGATTTCACCGGACCGGTGAGGCTCCTTCGCCCCGCCGGGGCGAACGCAAAAGAGCCTCACTCCACGGGTTCCGCGTCCGGCGGCTTCTGCCGCCTGCCGCTCCACCCGTGGCTACATTCCTCGGTCCCGCTGGGGCCGCCCCAATCAAGGCGATTCTCAAATCAAACCGTCTCGATGTTTGAGACTCCGACGTGAACGGCTTGCTGTTCTCGCCAGAAACTTTGGGCACACTCCTCGATGCCGATGTCAGCGGCAAACTTCTTGTATTGACATCCTCATTCGCTACACTAGTTCGCTTTGAATCCCTGTTAGAAAGGTTGAGATAATGGCTTTGCAAGCTTCGCCGCGTCTGTTCACAAGCGAGTCGGTCACCAAGGGACATCCCGATAAGGTCGCCGACCAGATCTCCGATGCCGTTTTGGATTCGCTTATCGCCGTCGATCCTAACTGTCGCGTGGCCTGCGAGACGCTCGTGACCACCGGCCTGGTGGTGCTGGCCGGCGAAGTCACCGTCCACACCGTCGAGGCCGAGCGGGCCCTGCTCAACGTTGAGGACACCGCCCGCGAGGTCATCCGCTCGATTGGCTATGACGACCCGCTGCTGGGCTTTGATTATCGCAGTTGCGCCGTGCTGCGGGCCCTGCACAGCCAGTCGGCCGACATCGCCATGGGCGTCGATGGCGCCCGCAAGAAAAAGAAGAAGCAAGGCGCCGGCGACCAGGGCCTGATGTTCGGCTTTGCCTGCGACGAAACGTGCAGCTTCATGCCCCTGCCGATCCACCTGTCCCACCAGCTCACCATGCGGCTGACCGAGGCCCGCGAGTCTGGCGAGATCAAGTGGCTCCGGCCCGACGGCAAGAGCCAGGTCACTATCGAGTACGACGCCGACAATGGCCCGCTGGGCGTACACACGGTCGTGGTCTCGACGCAGCATGACGAGAGCGCCATCGACGAAAAGACCGGCACGATGAGCGAGAAGGCCCGCAAAACCATCATCGACAAGATCATCAAGCCGGTCATCATGGCCGAGGCCCCCTCGCTGTGGAACAACAGCATGGTCTTCCACGTGAACCCGACGGGCCGGTTCCTCATCGGCGGCCCCTACGGCGACAGCGGCCTGACCGGGCGCAAGATCATCGTCGATACCTACGGCGGCCGTGGCAGCCACGGCGGCGGCGCATTCAGCGGCAAGGACCCCTCCAAGGTTGACCGCTCGGCCTCGTACATGGCCCGGCACGTCGCCAAGAACATCGTGGCCGCCGGCCTGGCCAAGAGCTGCGAATTGCAGGTTTCCTATGCCATCGGCGTGGCCGAGCCTGTCAGCGTGCTGGTGGATTGCGAAGGCACCGCCACCGCGCCGCAAGAGAAGATCGTCAAGGCAGTGCGCGACCTGTTCCCGCTCACGCCCGGCGAGATCATCGAGTACCTGGACCTGCTCCGGCCAATCTATCGTGACACCGCCCACGACGGGCACTTTGGCCGCACCGGCAAGAACTTCACCTGGGAGCGGATCGACCGCGTGGCCGAACTGAAGAAGGCCTGCGGCAAGTAACCAGCGTTCGCCCCGAGAAAACACGAGCACGGCAGGCGCGGAAGAAACACGAGCACGGCGGACTTGACGGTCCGCCGTGCTCTTTTTTCAACCCGTTCGTACGCTCGCTCGATGCTCCTCTGCGTCAGATTGTTCGCGCCAGCAGGTCGAGCAAGCCAACTGGGTAGACCGGTCCCGGCCGATGGCTATCGAGCCCCTCCTCCATCCAGATTGCTTTGAATGCCGGGGCCTTGCCTGTCGCTTCACGGTCAACTTCGTAACCGTCGACTACGGCGCGACCATAGAGCGATTTGTCAACGAAGGCAGCGTCAAATACGAAGACGATTTCATGGCCGGGTTGGCCTTCGTAACTGAAGATGTTTTCAAGGATGCCCAACTGTTGTATCCCCGCAATCTCCTGACCAAGCTCCTCTCTGACCTCCCTAGCGATAGCTTCAGCCGCGGGTTCACCAAGTTCAACTCCGCCGCCAATGGGACGGTAGAACCATTCGTTCCTAGCAGACTCGAACCCTTCGCGAGGAGGATACGGCCTTCGTGCCTGAACACGCACAGAGCCACTACCCTGATCTGCCCGTTGTTAGCCATCGCCGCAAATCGTAGCAGGTGAGCCACACTCGGACAATCTCGATACGTTGCCGGGTGCCATAGGTTGAGCCGCGCCGTCTGGCGGCTCTACCTATGCGGGACGTCCAGCATAGGCAGCCCCGCCTTCGCCAGAAGACGCGAAGCCGTGTCAGCCTATGGCACCCAGCGAAACAACCCATGGGCGAGACGCCCATGCTACATTGTGAAACAGGTTCCAGTGCGAACCGACTCTACTGGTTCAGTCGGTAGGGTGTGCAGGTTCTCCGCTGCGTCGTTGCCGTTTGCAGCGGAGGTTCTGCACACGCGTTGGCTAGGCCGCGCATCCCGTGTGCAGAACCTTCGCGATGAAGCCGCGAAGAACCTGCACACCCTACAACTGGCCATGCAGGACTTCCCGAGGAGCCGTCACGTGCGGGTTGTGCAGAAGACTTGGCGTCGGACTTGGCCGACGCATGGCCAGCCCAAGACAACGGGCTGACCATGGCACCCGGCACGTGCGGGTTGTGCTGAAGACTTGGCGATGGGCTTGGCCGATGCATGGCCAGCCCAAGACAGCGGGCTGACCAATGGCACTCGCGTCGGTATGGGATCATGGAATGCCGAGAAGTCTTGCGGCCGTGCCCCAGCAAACCGCCTCCTTTTCCTCCTCCGTGGCCCCCAGGGCCTCTAGCTCGAACTTGAGGGTCCTGAGCGACCAGCCGGGATTTGCGTCGGGGTTGCCGACAACGCTGTCGCTGCCAAAGAGGATGCGGTGCAGATCCAAAGTACCGGAGTCGTAGAGTTCGCGGATGCGCGACTTGATCACGCGGCCGTCCTGACCTTCGGGCGTGTTCTTCCTCGTGTAATGGAACTGTCCGATCGACATGTCGAAGTAGAGGTTGGTCTGCCAGTGGAGCATGGAGGCCGCCTCTTCATACCAGGATTCCGCGCCCAGATGCGCCCCGACGATCGGCATGTCCGGAAAAGCGCGGGCAATGCGGTCAAGGTGCATCGGACGCATGTGGTTGGATGAGATGCGCCACTTTCCCTGGAAGTCGATGCCGTGCAGGCCGCTCTTTCCTACGTTTCCGATGACGATGCCCGTGTGGAAGAGGCACACCATGTTCGCCTTGGCGGCCGCCTCGTAAATGGGGAAGTACTCGTCATCGTCGTAAGGTTTCGCCGCGTAGATGAACTTCAACCCCTTGAAGCCGCGCGACACCGCCTCGCGGACCTGGGCCATGCAATCCTCATACCCCAAGTTGAGGTAGGCGAACGGTATGAAGAAGTCAGGGACGCGCACGGCTAGGGCCGCGACGTCCCGCATTGACGTGTGCGAGCCGTCGTTGAAGTTCAGCCCGAAGACGACCGCCTTCTGGACGCCGCCTTCCCGCCAGAGTGCCGCAAACCGCTCGGCTTCGTCGATGTTTCCGTTGTAGTGAAGGTGAAAGTCAAGAATCCGCATGAAGGTCTCCATTTCCGAGGGACATGCTGGCCATGTGACATCACACTACCGTGCTGTCCAGCCGGGTGCCATGGTCAGGCCGTGTTTGGTCTGGCCATGCAGGACTTCCCGAAGAGCCGTCACGTGCGGGTCGTGCAGGAGACCTGTCGATGGGCTTGGTCGATGCATGGCCAGCCCAAGACAGCGGGCTGACCATCGCACCCAGCGAGGGGTGGGTGCCATAGGTTGAGCCGCGCCGTTTGGCGGTTCTACCTATGCGGGACGTCCAGCATAGGCAGTCCCGCCTTCGCCAGAAGACGCGAAGCCGTGCCAGCCTATGGCACCCAGCGAAACAACCCATGGGCGAGACGCCCATGCTACATTGTGAAACCGGTTCAGTGCGAACCGACTCTACTGGTTCATCGCCTCGATCGCGTCCTGGACCTTTGTGCGGAAGGCCTTCCAGTCTTCCACGCCTAGCAGCTTGTCGTGGTCGCGCTCGTCGAGTTTGAATGACGCCATGCGGTCGGCAATGATCTTGTCTGCGGCCTGGGCTGCGGGCGTACCGGCCTTTTCCTTTGCCAGCTTTTGCAGCGTCAGCAGCCGGCGGTAGTCCGTCAGGCCCTCGCGCAGCCGCTCGAAGAACAGCGTCGAAACCAGCTCGCCCTGCGGCGAGGCCACGCACCAGGCGTAATCGTCCTCGCGGCAATCCAGGGCGTAGTACGGGTCGCCGATGCAGCCATTCCACAGCCAGCATGGCCGAAGCTTCATGTCAAATTGCTTGGCACATTTGAACATGTAATCGCCGAAGTCCCAGCGGCAGCCGCCGTTGTAGAAGCCCCACTGCCCGCCAAGCTTGTGCAGGGCGTTGACCGAGTCCTCCGTGTGCAGGTTCCACAGGGCCAGGTGGGCCGAAGACGCCATGGCGAAGTGCGGGTCGCTGGGATCGCCCACCGTGCAACTGCCGCAGAACGTGAACGACGGCGAGCCATTGGGGAAGGCCTTGCGGTAGGCCTTTAAGTTCGCGGTGGCCGCTTCGAGTGCTTCCTTGCCGGCCGGCTCGTCGCCCAGGTTCCAGTACACCGGCAGCCAGTTGTTCTCGTCGGCATGCTTCTGCACGGCCGAGAATATGGCCTTTATGAACTCGGAGTAATCAGTGAACCCCGCCTTCCTCATCGCCTCGGTGTCTTGCTGGTAGAGGTTGAGCCCGTTGAACGCGCAGTAGTTCACGAAGGGCATCTTGAAGCCCACCTCGCGAACGAGTTTCATCTGGGCGTCGCCCACGCTGAAATCCAGGACGGGCTTGCCGTCTTCAAAGCCCTTGTACGTGATGACCGGGTAGCCCGAGCAGCCGGTAAAGCCCACGTCGAAGATTTTGTGCAGGCTCTTTAAGTTCATGTCCGCGTCCCAGGCCTGAGCGGCTGGATCGCCGCGGACCCAGGGAATGCCAATCTGGTAGCCGAACGGCCCGGCCGGAATGTCCACGTCGGCCAATTGCCCCTTGAGCACCTTGACCTCCAGCGGCAGCACGAGCTTGCCGCCGGCGTAGTCCAGCATCACGCTGCCCTTGTACAGGCCCGCGGCGGCGTCCTTGGGCGTATTCAGCCGCAGCCAGAAACGCCGCGCGATGCCCTCGCGCGCATCCACGCTGGCAATGGGCATCACCAGCGCCGGGGCCAGCGTAAAGGCCGTGCCGTCGAGATTCAGCCGGGTGACGCGATAGGACGCGTAGCCGACCTCGACGTTCTTGGCCGAAATGGCGGAATCCTTCGCGCCGGCTAAGTCGCTGACGGTCAGCGTCACCTTGCCCAAGGCCTTGGTGGGTATGATGGAAAACTCGATCGGGGTGGATTCGCCGGGCAGGACCGTGGCGTCGAGCTTCTCGCACAGTCGGTCGAGCGGCATCTTCACCCGGGGCAGACCTCGCGTGAGCCCATCGACCATCTCGGGCTGATCCAGCACCGGCTTGTCGTTGTAGAAGACGTTCAACATCACGTCGCGGTTGAAGACCACCATGCCGCGCTGCTTGTCGGCGTCGCTGGGCGCAAAGCCCGCGCCGGTGCCGGCGTGTCCGATCTGCTTGCACTCCGTCTTGAAGTACCACTTCCGCAGCCCCTCGACCGTGCTCAGAAACTTCTGTCCCAGCTTGTCCTTGTCTGCCGGATAGATCACCAGCGCCGAAACCGAGCAGCCCGGCCCCTTGCTGTCAAACTCCAGCTTCAACTGGCCGTCAGTGACTTCCACATCGAAGGTCTTCTCATGGAACATGGGTTTGACGTAGCGTTCCCAGATGCCCTCGCCAGGCAGATCCTCGTTGGCATAGTTGCGGAAGTACTTCTTCTTCAGGGCGTCAAAGTCCATGCTCTCATCGACGACGACCTGGCCCTGCGCCATCACCTTGCGGGTGCGGTAGACCTGGTACTCGCCCCAGAAACCCGTGGGGTTGTCGATATTCAGGAAGACCTTGTACTTGCCGTTGGGCAGGTCAACCAGGAAGCTGCCCTTTTCCATGTTCAGCCACGTGCGATACAACGGATCGGGGTGAAAGCCGTCCATCCCGCCCTTGGTTTCGCCCGGCCCTTGGACCTGCGCGCCCTTCAGGCCAAAGCCGCGTTCCTTCGTGTACTCCATCGTGGAATCGACGCGCGTAAAGCTCGGAAACACCGGCGCGATGGGCGAACCGAAACTGAAGGCTCGCAGCCCATCGAAGAGCACGTTGTCCATCCGCGAGTCCTTCTCGAACCGCACGTTGTCGATGAACACGGGCTTCTCCGGCGCGTTGTACACCTTCAGCGCCAGCAGGCGGATCTCGCCCAGCGCCGTAGGCTTCTTGGGCCGGCTCTTGCCCCCGTTGCGAATGTGATTCAGCGGCAGGATCACCGTGTTCTCGCCGGGGTTCAGGACGGCGGTGTAGCGAATCTGGTTCCAGTAATCCTGGCTGTTGACGTCCTGGGCCTCGATGCCGAAACGCTGCGGCACGGAATCGCTGTTGAAGACGTCGAGCTTGAGAAAATCCCAGCCCCGCCAGTCCATCGGCCCTTTGAGGATCAGCGCGCCGTCGGAAACCTTCAGCGCCTTATACCCCTCCGTGGCGTGCTCGGAAACGATCTCTCCCTGCACGATCGGCCAGATGCGGTCGGACACGAATTCGCGAATGAGCTCGCCCGTGGTGAAGGGGTTGCCCTCTTCAAAGGAAACGATCACCCTGGAGTAGGCCGGTCGTGATGTCGGTTGCGAGGCCCCGTCATCGGCTCGCGCCGCGGACACCGCCAACCCCACGCACCCCGCCAGCACCACCGCCACGAAACCTGCGAGAGATCGACGCATGCTTGTTTCCCTTCTTCGAGTTCACGTGGAGCACCTGCCAACGGTCGCGCAGGCCTGCGAATTGATTGTCTCTTTGTCGCAACGGTCAGAGCAAGGCCATTTCCGCCGTCTCCGCCCAAGTCGCCTCGCTCTGGAACTGGCGCGGCCAGCGTTACTTCGCTGGCGACGAGGCCGGGCCCTTGCCCAGCATCTCCATCAGCAGCGGATCCATTTCGCGAATCCAGATCTCGTAGCCCTTGGGCGTGAGGTGCGTGCCGTCGTTCATCAGCTCCAGTGTTACTTTGCCACCGGGGCCAAGCAGCTTGTCGCCGAAATCCAGGAATCGCACGTTGTTGCCGTTGTCCAGCTTGGCCAGGCCGGCGTTGATGTCCCGGATCTTCTGGTAAAAGTTGTCGCCGGGCGAGGGTTCTTCGGGAAAGACGCCCAGCACGAGCACCTTGGTCTGGGGCAACTGGCGGTGCAGCGTCGAGATAATGGTCGCGACCCCGTCGACCACGTTGCCGACGGTGTACTTGCTGCCGACCTGGTTAGCGCCGATCAACAGCACGATGACCTTGGGCGACAGGCCGTCGACCTCGCCATGCGTGATCCGCCACAGCACGTTCTGCGAGTGGTCGCTGCCGACGCCAAAGGCCGCTCCGTTCAGCGGGCCGTAGTGCTCCTGGAAGAGCTTGAGCCCGCGCGTGGGGGCAATCCAGCCTTCAGTGATGGAATCGCCCAGGAACAGCACGTCAATGTGCCGCGTGCCGGCGCGGACTTCGGCCACCTGGGCAAGATACTTCTCGTGCTTGGCCGGTGCGCCGTCGCCCGTGTGCTCGACAGGCTGACGGGTGTTGATGCCCGCCGGCTGGCTGGAGAGTTTTGAACTTGCCCCGCCGACGCCACCAGGTTTGGACGAGGGCTGCGAATCGCTCTGCGAGGAAAAGGCCAGGCTTACAACGGCCACCATGGAAAGAATAACCAAGGGCGCTTCGAGGTGAATCATATCCGTGCCGCACTCCAAGAGAAGATCCGCTGCGCAACTCAATCGCACGCCGAATTGACCCACTTAGCATAACTCGATAGTGCAAACACGCAAGGCCAAAGCAGCCGCAGCCACCTGCCAAATTCGGTGCCGCACCACAGCGTTTCGCACAAAGTGCAGTGCAACACCTTGACGCCCGGCCTGGCAGATATCAAGGTAATGGCCTGGTATGATTTGGAACTGATCCCAGCGGCGATGGCGAGCCCGGTTCGGCTCACCGGCCGCGGTGGCGAGTCGGTCAGTGATGACGCGTTGCGTCCTTAATCCAAGCTTTGGCGGCTGAGCACTATGAACAAACCTTGTCACATAGCTGTCGATCTCGGGGCCGATAGTGGCCGGGTGGTGCGGGGATGGTTCGCCAATGGCCATGTGGGCGTCGAGGAGATCCGGCGCTTTCCCAACGGCATCGTGCCGGTGCTGGGGCACAAGCACTGGAACCTGCTGCGGCTGTATGATGAGATTCTCCAGGGCTTGAAGTCGGCCGCCTGCGGCGAGGTCGAGAGCATCGGCGTCGATTCCTGGGGCGTCGATTACGTACTGCTGGATCAGGACGACCAGCTGCTGGGCCTGCCCTACTCCTATCGCGACGCCCGCACCAACGGCATGATGGACCGCCTCTTTGCCCAAGTCCCGGCCGAGAAGGTTTACGCGGCCACCGGCAACCAGTTCCTGCAATTCAACACGCTCTTTCAGCTGTTTTCGATGATCGCCGACGGCCCGTCGCGGCAACTGGAGGCGGCACGGGCGCTGCTGATGGTGCCCGACTACCTGCACTATCTGCTGGGCGGCCAGAAGACCAACGAGTACACCAACGCCAGCACGACCCAGTGCCTCAACGTGCACAGCCGGCAATGGGACGCTGAGCTGCTCGCAGCCGTCGGAATCCCTGGGGGCATCTTTCACGAGACCGTGCTTCCCGGCAGCAGCGTCGGCCGGTTGACGCCGGAGTTGCAGGCGCTGACGGGCTTGCCGGACGTGGCCATCATCGCCCCGGCCACGCATGACACCGCCTCAGCCGTCGCGGGCGTGCCCGCCCAAGGCGAAGACTGGGCATACATCAGTTCGGGCACGTGGTCGCTGATGGGCGTCGAGACGCCCCAGCCCGTGGCCACGCCGCAGGCTCGCACGCTGGGCTTCACCAACGAAGGCGGCATCGACGGCACGATCCGCCTGCTGCGGAACATCGTGGGGCTGTGGCTGGTGCAGCAGTTGCGCCTGCACTTAGGCATCACATGCAGCCACGCCGAACTGGCCGACCTGGCCGCGAAGGAAAAGCCTTTCGCCGCCATCATCAATCCCGATGATCCGCTTTTCTTCGCGCCGGAGTCGATGCCGCAGGCATTCGTCGAGTTCTGCCAGCGCACCGGCCAGCAACCGCCGCAGACGCCGGCGGCATTCGTCCGGGCCGCACTGGATGGCCTGGCCCTGCAATACCGCTACGTGCTGGAGCAACTCAACAAGTTGCTCACCCGGCCGGTGCGGCGAATCCACGTCATCGGCGGCGGCTCGCAGAATCGCCTGCTGTGCCAACTGACCGCCGACGCGTGCGGCCTGCCGGTTCTGGCCGGGCCCGTCGAAGCCACCGCCATGGGCAACCTGGCCCTGCAGGCGCGGGCGAAAGGCCATGTCAGCTCGCTGGCAGAGGCGCGGCAGTGGATCGCCAACTCCTGCGAGCTCATCGAATATCAGCCCCGGACTGACGGCGGCCTGGAACGCGTCTGGAAGCTATTCCTCACAATCAAAGGTCGAACATGAAGGACGTAAGCGGCATCGAGACAGCGTACGAACTGGCCAAGCAGCGTTATGCCGAATTCGGCGTGGACACCGACGCGGCCCTGAAGCAGCTTGGGGCCACCGCCATTTCGCTGCACTGCTGGCAAGGCGACGACGTGGGCGGCTTTGAGCACTCCGGCGTCACGGGCGGCGGCATCCAGGCCACGGGCAATTATCCCGGACGAGCCCAGACCATCGACCAGTTGCGGCAGGATCTGGAGAAGGCCGTGGGCCTGATCCCCGGCTCTCATCGGCTGAACCTGCACGCGATCTACCTGGACAATCGCGGCCAGCGCATCGAGCGTGACCAGATCGGCATCGAACACTTCCAGAGCTGGATCGACTGGGCCAAGGGCCGCCTGGTCGGGTTGGATTTCAATCCCACGTTCTTTGCCCACCCCAAGGCCGCCGACGGTTTCACGCTCTCGCACCGCGACGCGGGCATTCGGCGCTTCTGGATCGATCATGGCCGGGCGTGCCGCCGCATCGCCGCGGAGATGGGCAAGCAGATGGGCTCGCCCTGCGTGCACAACACCTGGATTCCCGACGGCTCGAAGGACATCCCGGCCGATCGGCTGGGGCCGCGCCAGCGACTAATCGAGTCACTCGACGAAATGCGCAGCGAGCGCTTCGACGCATCGGCCATGCTGGACGCGGTCGAGGGCAAGCTCTTTGGCATCGGGTCGGAATCCTACGTGGTCGGCAGCCACGAGCTGTACATGGGTTACGCCATGAGCCGCCGGACCCTGCTGTGCCTGGACTCGGGCCATTTCCACCCCACCGAAACGATCAGCGACAAGCTCTCGGCCGTGTCGTGCTTCCTCGACCGCCTGCTGCTGCACGTCAGCCGCGGCGTCCGCTGGGACAGCGACCACGTCGTGCTGCTGGATGACGAGCTTCACGCCCTGGCCCGCGAGTTGGTGCGGTGCGACCTGCTGGGACGCGTCCACATCGGGCTGGATTATTTCGATGCGTCCATCAATCGCATCGCCGCCTGGGTGATCGGCTCGCGGAACATGCTGCGGGCGCTGCTCACGGCCATGATCGAGCCATGGCGGCACTTGCAGCAGTACGAGAACAACGGCGATCTCACCGCCCGGCTGGCGATGATGGAGGAGTTCAAGAACCTGCCCGCCGCGGCCGTGTGGGAATACTACTGCCTCCGCAACAACGTCCCCGTCGGCCCGGCCTGGCTGGCCGAAGTGAAAGCGTACGAAGCCAGCACGCTGGCGAAACGGTAAAGGCGAAGGGCGATCATGGGCCACGGAGCGACGGCTCTGTCCAATGCGACGCCCCGGCTGTCCCGCTGCATGGTTGCTGGACGCCGCAACCATGGCACCCAGCCTGGGACGCCCCGCTCGCGTGGCTACTGGACACCACAGCCATGGCACGCAGTTATGACACCCAGCCACAAATCTCTTCCGAGGGGTGGCGGGTTTCCTAACCCGCCACCTCTCGTCAGTTGGGACGTGGCGGGTTGGGAAACCCGCCACGCTAAAACATGTTCTGCTTGCGTGGAAACTGGTTTGGCAGCTTAGCTCACCGCCGGCGCGGCGAACGCGTACGTTCCGGCCGCCACTTCGTACACCGCCACGTTGTCTTCGTACTTCACGAACTTCACGCCCTCGGCGGCCTTGGCCGGCTTGCCTGACTCGGTCACCTTGGCGGCATCTTTGGTCGGCACGCGCACGGTCGCGGTGGTATTGGCCGGCACGATGACATCCAGGTGGAACGTCTGGCCCTCGATCTTCCAGGCCGACGACAGCAGGCCGTACAGCGTTTGCAGCGTGGCCTTGGCGTGAGTGATCGCGCCGTCCGCCGGCGGCTGGGGCTTGATGAGGCTGTGCTTGTACGCCGGGCTTGCCGGGTCGAGGTCCAGGCCAGCCAGCGTGTTGTACATCCAGTGGCCAATGGCGCCGTACGCGTAGTGGTTGTACGAATTCATGCCCGGGTCCTGCGGGCCCTTCTCCTTCGTCCAGCCATCCCAGCGTTCCCAGATCGTCGTGGCCCCTTGCGTGACGGGGTACAGCCAACTTGGGCACGTCTCCTGGAGCAAGAGCTTATACGCCACGTCCAGCCGGCCGCCGGCGGTCAGCACGTGGTTTAAGTACGGCGTGCCCACAAAGCCCGTGGACAGGTGGTTGTCGTACTGCTGGATGCTGTCCACCAGGTGCTGCACCGCCACCGGCCGAAGCTCCGCCGGCAGCAGGTCAAAGTGCAAGGCCAGCACGTAGCCCGTCTGCGTGTGGGCGTGAACGAAGCCAGAGGCCGTGATGTAGCGTTTGATGAATGCGGCACGGACCTTCTCGGCCAGGTCGGCGTACTTGGCCTCGTCTTCCTGCTTGCCCAGCACCTTGGCAATGTTCGACATCAGCTGCATGGCGTGGGCGAAGAACGCCGTCGAGATCACGTCCTTGGGCGTTCGTCCCGTGTAATTGTTGCTCTTGATGTCGGAGTCCTGCGCCAGCCAATCGCCGTAGCCATCCCAGCCTTTGCCAACATGCGAACCGCGCGTAAAGTCCACCGACGTGTCCTGCAAGAATTTCGCAAAGCGCTCGAACGTGGCGTAGTGCTGGCTGAGAATTCGCGTGTCGCCATAGGTTTGGTAGATAGTCCACGGGCAAATCAAGGCTGCGTCCGCCCACGCCGGCCCCGAGTCGGTGCTGGCGCTGGGTATGCTGGGCAACACGCTGGGGATCGCCCCTGAAGCGCACTGATCGTCGCTCAGGTCGCGCGCCCACTTGGTGAAGAACCCCGCCACGTTCATATTGTGCGTGGCCGTGCGGATGAAGACCTGCGTATCGCCGGTCCAGCCCAGCCGCTCGTCGCGCTGCGGACAGTCGGTGGGAGCTTCCAGAAAGTTGCCGCGCTGGCCCCACTGAATGTTGCTCTGAAGCTGGTTCACGAGCGGATGCGAGCACTCGAACGTGCCGGTCATCGGCATATCCGTATGCAGCACGATGCCCGTCACGGTGTCATCAGCGGCCTCGCAGCCCTCGGGCATCCTGGCGATCTCCACGTACCGAAAGCCGTGGAAGGTGAAGCGCGGCTCGTAGATCTCGGGCTTCTCCGCCGTCGAGCCCTTGAGCGTGTAATAGTCGGTGCACTTGGCCGAGCGCAGATTGGTCACATAGATCGTGCCATCGGCGTTGAGTATCTCGGCGTGGCGAAGAGTGACCGTCGCGCCGGCGGGGCCGTAAACCTTCAGACGCACCCGCCCTACCATGTTCTGCTGCATGTCCCAGATGCGCGTCCGTGGGCCAGTCAGGTATCGCCCGCTGGACTTGCCGGTCAACGTGGCGGCGAGTTCCTGCGTGCGCCGGACCGGCGGACCGGCCGGGGCCACCAGGGCACTCTTCGGCGCCGCCAAGACTTCCGCGCCGTCCCATGCAGACTCGTCGCACTGCCCCTGGCACCAGTCGGGCACTTCCAGGCGGGCGTCATAGGACTCGCCCTGGAGCAGGTCGGAAGCCACGATGGGGCCGGTGCGGGTCTTCCACGACCCGTCGGTGGCGATGGTCTGCGTCGAGCCGTCCGTGAAGGTCAGCACTAGCTGGGCCAGGAACGCCGGCCGGTCGCCGCACACCTGGCGACCTTCCCACGCCACCTGGCCACAATACCAGCCATCACCCAGCATGGCGCCGATAGCGTTGGCGCCCGGCCGGAGCATATCCGTGACGTCATATGTATGGTACTGCACGCGATTGCGATAGCTCGTCCAGCCAGGCGTAAACACGTCGTTGAGGACACGCTGGCCATTGATGTAGGCCTCGTACAATCCCAGCGCCGTGGCGTATAGCCGAGCCGACGCAACGGGCTTGGCGAGAGTAAAGCCCTTTCGCAGCAGCGGCGGCGGCACCGGCGCAAACCGCGAGCCGACAAGCTTCGAACCGATCCACTGCCCTGCCCAGTCTGAAGGCTTCAGCAGGCCCATCTCCCAGAACGCCGCCGGGGCGAACGGCGTCGGCTGGCCATCCTTATCCCAGGCCCGCACGGTCCAGTAGCAGCGCTGGCCCGAGCGCAAGGCCTTGCTCGCCGCCGGCACATACGCCACGTGCAGGCACTGATCTGAAGTGACCTTGCCAGAATTCCAGATATCGGCCCCCTTCTCGGTCAACTCGTCCGGCGAAGAAGCCACAAGGATCTGATACGCCATCTGAGCGGCGCCGCGGCGGGCGTCGGAAAGCTGCCACGACAGCCGGGGCTCGGCAACGTCGATGCCAATGGGATTGGCGGAATACTCACAAACCAGATTAGTACAGGTGGGCATAGCGACCTTTCGTTGTTTGGCCGATCCAGCCGCCGCACACGTTGCCCCAAGGGAACGCGCTTCGTCTGGGGATCCACTGTCAATGCAACCGCGTCCGACCGACGGACCGCTCACGGCGGCAATTATGCGCTGCCGGCCCGGCCAGCACCAGAGCCAAGCCCGCCAAGCCCCCACACCATAGTACGCGTCGGGCGCGGGCCGCCGGATAGTCCAACGCCTCATCGTACTCCAGCCGTCGCGTCGGCAACGTGTCGCCAGCAAGATATGAAAGTAGCAAATCTTCGCTTCATTAGCGGAGTTTCAGAGGGGGCGAAAGCGGATTGAGGCAAGCCTCCATTACGTAAAAGCCACGTGGTGTTCTAAGGGAAACCTGATGGGCCACATAGGGTTTTGCCCCAGATGAGAAGTAGGAACGGTTGCGGATGAACGCCCGCCACCCGTTGGCTAGGATGGCTCGTATGCATCACATTTGCGGCAATCTGACCAAAGACAGGCAAGTTAGCGCGGTACCAGCGAGCATGGCCTCGGGCCTGTTTGCCAAGAACATCTCGCAACACTTCGTCTCGCTTACGACCACATGAAAAACACGTGCCGAGCAACATCGGCTAACACGTAGACAGAACATTAAGGAGCTGTTCGATGCAAAGATCTCGGGAGCAATGTCACAAAGGGAAAGAGAATCCTCTAGGGTCGCTTATTGAAAGGAGGCCGGCTATGTCCCGCCTACGTTTCTTGTGGATGGCTGTTCCGTTCGTGGCCATCGTGGCTTTGACAGTTGGAGCCCAACAGGCGCAAGCGCAAGCGGGAACAAACCCGCTGTACCCGCCTGGCATTGGCTTCAACCCCGCCGTTGATTACACCGCCGGGAATTTTGCGTACAGCCCGAACATCAGAAAGTTCGTCGACTCATTGCCGGGCCTGAATGCGGCCAACAAGAACAACCTGGGCCAGTACATTCCCGTGGCCATTCCCGATACCACGACGTATCCGGGTTGCGAGTATTACGTGCTGGCAGCGCGACAGTTTTCCAGCGGCGCCCCGCCCTTTGGCACGCCCTGGCGAATGAACACTGACCTGCCGGCGACCGGAACCCTGCTGCGCGGGTACTCGCAGATCAACACGACCGACGCCACGGTGGCGAACATCTCCCAGTACCTTGGACCCGCCATCATCGCCAAGGTGTACGATCCCACCAAGCCGGCCGGCGTGAATGGCAACGGCAAGCCGGTCCGCGTGCTGTTCAAGAACCTGCTGCCCACCAGCGCCACTACTGCGGGCAACTTGTTCCTGCCCTGGGACAGCACGCTTATGGGCGCGGGCATGGGCCCGACCACCGGCGTGAACTACACCCAGAATCGCGTCACCATCCCTCACCTTCACGGCGGAAGAACTCCCTGGATCAGTGACGGCACGCCCCACCAGTGGCTCACCCCCGCCGGCGACCCCAGCCCGTACAGCAAGGGCGCGAGCGTCGTGAACGTGCCTGACATGGTCGGCACGGGCAAGTCCATCCCCACGCCGACGGCCACTGACGGCATGTCGACGCTGTACTGGACCAATGAGCAGAGCGGCCGACTGATGTTCTTCCACGATCACCTGGTGGGCGCCACACGCCTGAACGTGTACGCCGGCCTGGCCGCGCCGTACCTGCTGGTTGACCCGGTCGAAGAAGATCTGATCGCCGGCACCAACGCTACCGGCGGCAACCCGTCCGTCAAGCAGATCCTGCCCGACCAGAGCGGCATCGACAAGAGCGCTACTGGGAACCTGTATCGTTACGGCATCCCGCTGGTCATTCAGGATAAGGCCTTCGTGAACGATGCCAGCACGCCTCCGGGCCCCAACTTCCCGGCCACCTACGTGCCGACCAAGGCCACCACGGACCCGACGCAGGATCCGCTGTGGGCAACGTATGTGAAGACGACCGGCGGAAACCTGTGGTTCCCGCACGAGTACATGCCCATCGAGAATATCTTCGACCCCACGGGCAACACGCCCAATGGCCGATGGGACTATGCCCCGTTCATGATCCCGCCCATGCCGGCGTTGAACCTGACGCTGCCCAGCCCGACATGCGTGCCCGAAGCGTTTGGTGATACGGCCATTGTTAACGGAACCGCCTTCCCGTATCTCGAACTGCCGCCTGATACGATCCGGTTCCGGATTCTGAGCGTCGGCAACGACCGAGTGCTCAACCTGCAAGTGTACAAGGCTGAACCTCTGACGGTTCGAGTTTCAACTCGCGGGTCCGGTTATACCGCCCCCACCGTCACCCTCGCCGGCGGCGGCGGCACGTACACCTCGGCCGCGGCCATCGTCTCCACGGGTGAGATCTCTGACGTCAGCGTCACGGGATCGGAAAACTACATCTTCCCGCCGACGGTTACACTCACGGGCGGCGGCGGCACGTACACCTCGGCCCAGGCGACTCTGGCCGCCAATACCCACGGCACGATTGACAGCATCGTGGTCAGAGGCGCAACAGGGTACACCTCTGCTCCCACCGTCACGATCACCGGTGGCGGCGGCGGCGCGTACACCTCGGCCGTTGCCACGATCATTCCTCCCGGCGCTATCAAGGATGTCGTGGTCATCGGCGCGGCCGGCTACACGTCCAATCCCACAGTGGCCATCACCGATGCCGGCGCAGGCGCTGGCGCCACGGCTTTCGCGGTTGCCAACACCGAAGTCACCATGGTTCCGGCTTCCCCGAACGCGGATTATCCGAGTTGGCCTGCCGATGGCAGGGACGGCGGCGTGCCTGATCCCACCACGCAGGGTCCGCCCTGGATCCTGATCGGCAACGAGAGCGGCTTGCTGGCCCAGTGCGCCGTGCTGCCGCAGCAACCGATTGGCTTCGAGTACAACCGGCAGAGCATTCCCCTGGCCGGCATAACTGACAAGGCGTTGCTCATGCTGCCAGCCATGCGTGCCGACGTCCTGCTTGACCTTCGCGGGTACAAGGACGGCGACGTGCTCATCGTGTACAACGATGCCCCGGCCCCGGCGCCGAACTACTGGCCGATCAACGACTTCTACACCGACGATCCGGACCAGACGGGCGTGGGCGCAGCGCCGTCGACCCCGCCGGGCTTTGGCCCCAACACGCGGACGATCATGCAGATCCGCATCAAGGGCACCAAGACGACGGCCTTCAACTTCGACCTGGCCGCCCTGCAGGCGACCTTGCCGGCGGCGTTCTCCAAGTCTCAGGACAAGCCGCTGGTGCCGCAGCTGGCATACAACGACGCGTACCCGGGCTTTGCGACCAGCAACATCTACATGCAGAGCATTGACTCGACGTTGAACATCACCGGCAAGCCCGGGCCCGTCACCTGGATCAAGACCACGGCCCCCGGCAATAACTACACCACGGCGCCGCAGGTCGTGATCGTCGGCGGCGGCGGCACTGGCGCCGCAGGCACCGCAGCGTTGAACCCCTGCGGCATGATCAGCCTGCTGACGGCGGGCACAGGGTACACCTCGGCCCCCACCGTTACGATCGGCGCTCCTGGCGCCGGCGGCGTGCAGTGCACGGCCACAGCCACCATATCAGGCGGCGGCGTTAGCGCCATCAACATCGTGGAGCCCGGTTCCAACTACAGCACCACGGTAGCCCCCACCGTCACGCTCGCCGGCGGCGGCGGCACCGGCGCCACAGCTTCGGCGCTGGTGGCAACGGCCAACACAGTTGGTTCTATCAAGCTCACCAGCGGCGGCTCGGGTTACACCCATCAGCCAATGGTGTACCTGGTCGATCAGCCCGGCATCGCGGGCGTAGGAGCCAGCGCAGTTGCCTTGATCACGGGCGCAGTGCCGATGACGTCCAAGAACATCACCGAAGGTTTCGATCCTGACTATGGGCGAATGGACATCCGCATGGGCTCGACGCCCAACCCACTCACGCCCAGCGTTGGCGCTGGCTTGGTTCTGGGCTTGGCGAGATACATCGACCCGCCGACGGAAATCCTGAATGATGGTGAGACCACGCTCTGGCGGATCACTCACCTGGGCGTGGACTCGCACGCACTGCACTTCCACCTCTTTGACGTGCAGGTAATCAACCGCGTGGACTGGACCAACGTCGTCAAGCCGCCCTATCCCGAGGAGATAGGCTGGAGAGACACCATCCGGACCAACCCGTTGGAAGACATCTGCGTGGCGTTCAAGCCTCACTCGATGACGGTTCCGTTCGTCGTTCCCAACAGCAACCGGCTGCTGGACCCCTCGACGCCGGCGAATTCGACCATCAACTTCCTGCCAGTGGCCCCACCGGCGGGCGTGGCGGCCGTCGCCCAGGTGGCCAACGTGATGACCAACTTCGGCTGGGAGTACGTCTTCCACTGCCACATGCTGGGACACGAAGACAACGACTTCATGCGGCCGATGGTCCTCAATGTCGTGCCGCCTCCGGCGCCGACTGGTCTGACGGCCTCAACCGGCGCCAGCACCACCACCGCCAAGGTGACACTAAGCTGGACCAATCCCGTTACGACCGTACAGATCAATGGCGTGACGATCCAGCGGGCCACCAACACCGGCTTCACCACCGGCTTGACCACCTTCACCGCGGTGGCCGGTACGACGGTGTACACCGACACGACCCCGGCCTGGAACACCAGGTACTACTACCGAGTCGCCTTGACCAACGCGGCCGGCAACTCGGCGTGGTCGAATGTCGTCAACCTCACGACGCCCAAGGGCGCCGTGCCACTGGCACCGACGAACCTGGCGGCCGGCACGCTGACTACAAGGTCAGTAGTGTTGACCTGGACGATCAACGGCGCCAACACGGGCGTGGTCATTCAGCGGGCAGCCAACGCAGCCTTCACCGGTACGATCACCACGACCACGGTCAACACCGCGAACCTGGCGACTCGTACCATGACCGGCCTGAGGACCAAGACGACGTACTACTACCGCGTGATGGAAAAGAACGCCAACGGCAACAGTGCCGCGAGCAACGTTCTGACCGTGACCACGCCGTAGTTGAACGTGCAACCGTAGTTTCCGGGGAGAGCGGCGAGAAATCGTCGCTCTCCCCTTTTTGTTGAAAGCGCGTGCCTATAATGGGTAGTGTTTTGGAGCTACCTACCTAAGGAGAAATCATGCAACGTCAGTGGAGAACAGGGTTAGTGTCAATTGTTGCAGGTGGACTGGTGCTCGCTGCGGCCGGGTGTTCCACCGCGGCCGCGCCGGCCAAGATGTCCGCTCAACCCGCTGCCGCAGCCGCACCCAGCAGCACCCAGCCGGCCGGGCTGGATTTGGCCAGCACCCAGCCGGCGAGCAGCCAGCCGACCATCCTGAAGATTCCCGTCAACAAAGTCAGTTACAGCTACGGAGTCCAACTGGGGCGTGGCTTCAAGAAGCAGGGCATTGAACTGAACCCCGAGGCCGTCGCCTTGGGCATGAAAGACGCAATGGAGGGCAACACGCCTTTCATCACCGAGGATCAGATCCGCGAGGCCATTACCGCCCTTCAGACCGACGTCAAGCTCAAGCAACGCTCCAGAAACATGAAAGTCGAGGCCGTGGAGAACAAGCGCGAGAGCGACGCCTTCATGGCCCAGAACAAGACCAAGGAAGGCGTCATCACGCTGCCCAGCGGCCTGCAGTACAAGGTTCTCAAGACAGGCAGCGGGCCACACCCCACCGATAGCGACGTGGTGGAATGCTACTACCGCGGCACGCTCATCGACGGAACCGAATTCGACAGCACAATGAGGGTCCCTGGCACCGAAGGCGAGCCGTCCCTGGTCAAGGTTTCCGACACGATCCCCGGCTGGCGCGAAGCCTTGCCGCTGATGTCTGTCGGCTCGAAGTGGCAGTTGTTCGTCCCGCCGGACCTGGGCTATTCAGGCCGGGGCAGCGGAAAAATCATCGGCCCCAATGAAGCACTGATCTTTGATATCGAATTGGTGGCGGTCAAGGCCAAGATCGCCGACAAGCCGTAAAGAATAGGGCAAGAGCAAGGGCGTAGGGCGTAGGATGTAGCGTACAGTGCAAAACGTAGCGAGGCAGGCCTTGAACTCCTCTCCCCCCGGGAGAGGGTGGCCCGAAGGACTGGGTGAGGGCAGGGCGAGGGTACGCTGATTCATCCGGCCACGCGTGACGCAGCCGTCCTGGGAGACGGGAAGGAAAAGTCATGAGGCGAGTGGTTCTTACCGTGATCGTCGGTTCGTTGGCGCTTGCCACGGCCATGTGGACGGGATGCTCCAAGAAATCGTCGGAGTCCGCCGACACTACTTCGTCCTCCACCCCGCCGCGTAAACTGGTATCGACCCCGGCGCCTCGCGCGAACCCGCCCGCGCGAGCGCCGGAAGTTCCGGCGCTTGACGTGGCCGTGGCGCCCCAGCCCGCCACCGCCACCGCGCCCGCCCAGCCCGAAGTTGTCGCCAGCACGCAGCCGGCCGACTGGCCCGACGATACGTTTCCATCGCCGCAGCAAGCGGCGGCACGCCGGCAGTACGGGATCACCATCATCGACATCGTGGCCCACCAGTACACGATTGACGTTCAGTTCATGGTCATGGAACCCGAAAAGGCCGGGCCGATTCTCTCGTCGCCGTCATCCCAGCGATACCTGATCGACGAAAAGAGTGGCACAAAGATGCTGCCCCCCCCCGTCGGCGGCCCCCGCTCACGCCGCGACCTGAGCCTGCGGCCAAAGGTCGGCTCCCCCATGGGCACGCGCGCCTACTACGCCACCTTTGACAATTCCGCCGGCACGGTCAAGCCGGGCGACAAGGTCTCGCTCACAATCGATCAATGCCACATCGACGGCCTGGTGGTCCAGTCGCAACCATAGCGACGCCGACGGCGACACCTTCGGCCACACCTTCGGCGACACCTTCGCAAGTTTAACCACGCCCGCTCTACCATGACGCCCGCGTCGGCATCCGCCCTCGGCGGCGATTTGCCTTCGTAGCACACGCCCCGCCGCCAGCTTCCCAATCCGCGGCCACACTGCTGACCGTCGAGGACGAAGACGGCGGCGATCCTGGTCGTCGAGGGCGAAGCCGGCCGGGAGGTCCCGCTGCGCGAAGGCCGAGGATGACGCCGCAACGAGACCGATGCGGTGCGTCATCAATTCTCGCCAGGTTGCGATTACTCTGTTGACACCGTTCCGGAGCAAGCGTACTATTCTGTCGTGATCGCGGGGTAGAGCAGTCTGGTAGCTCGTCGGGCTCATAACCCGGAGGTCGTGGGTTCAAATCCCACCCCCGCTAGTTGTAAGGTTGGCTGACGACGCGAGTTGCGTCGACCGTCGGAAACGACGGAGCGGCCGTAACCCGAAGGAAGCGAGTATATACTCGCTCAAACGGAGTACGGCCCATGAGCAACGTAGCCTCGGAAGCAGCACCGGTCAAGAGAAGGCACACGAAAGATTCCAGC
Source organism: uncultured Planctomycetota bacterium (assembly GCA_903892515.1). Taxonomy (GTDB): domain Bacteria; phylum Planctomycetota; class Phycisphaerae; order SM23-33; family SM23-33; genus CAITIS01. Next base: position 88,611 of record CAITIS010000020.1, read on the forward strand.
GAGAATCGGCGTGTGCCTTCTTTGCGTTTACACAAGGCCAGCGGCCAGATGTTCGTCGTCCTGTCCGGCCGGGCCATCTACTGCGGTAGGCCGGATGACCCGGACACGCAGCAGCGCTACCACCAAGCCATCGCCGAGTGGATGGCCGCCGGCAAGCTGCCTGCCCCTGATCCCGCCAGCATCACAATAAAGGAACTCATCGCCCGCTTCTGGCACTACGCCGAGGGCTACTACCGCACGCTCACGGACGGCCGGAACAAGGAACTCGAGCAATTCCGCCTGGCCCTGCGACCTCTGAAGGAACTGTACGCCTCGACGCCGGCCGTGGAGTTCGGGCCACGCTCGCTCAAGGCCCTCCAGCAGGAAATGGTCAAGATGGGCTGGTGCCGGCCCTACATCAACAAGCAGGTCAACCGCATCCGTCACGCGTTCAGGTGGGCCGTCAGCGACGAGTTGATCCCCAGCGGCGTGTTGCACAGCTTACAGTCGGTGCCTGGCCTCAAGCGTGGCCGCAGCGAAGCCTACGAGCCGGAGAAGGTCACGCCGGTGCCGATGGAGTTGGTCGACGCCATCAAGCCGTTCGTGTCCCGACAGGTCTGGGCGATGATCCAGCTTCAACTTTTTACCGCCGCCAGAGCCTGCGAGGTCATCCAGATGCGGCCCTGCGACATCGACCGGACCAAGAAGATCTGGGTGTACAAGCCTGAGCACCACAAGACGGAGCACCACGGCTTCGAGAAGAAGATCTGGATCGGACCCCGCGGCCAGCAGGAGTTGACGCCGTTCCTGCTCCGTAACCCTGAAACGTACTGCTTCCCTCCCGCCGAGGCCGAACGTGAGCGCCGCCAGCGGCTGTCCGAGCAGCGAACTACGCCCCCTGCCTACGGGAACGCTCCCGGCACCAACCGGAAGGATGAGCCTGAGCGCATCGCCGGCGAACGGTACACCACCGACACTTACCGTCGTGCCATCGCCCGGGCCTGCGATCAAGCGTTCGCGCCGCCTGAGCCGCTGGCGCGGCAAACAGACGAGACCATGGCTGATTGGAAGAAGCGTCTGACACCGGAGCAGAAGGCGGAGCTGAAGGCATGGCAAAAGGCCCACCGTTGGCACCCGCACCAGCTACGCCACAACGCCGCGACTTACCTGCGACGAGAATTCGGCCTCGAGGCCGCGCGGATCATCCTGGGCCACCAGAGCGCAGCCATAACCGAGATTTATGCGGAAAAGGACGAAAAGGAGGCAATTGAGGCAATCATGAAGGTGGGATAGCGAGAGCGCCTCCCTGAGAGACAGCCTTTATTTCGGCAATCTATCAGCTTATGAATCTGGCCAACCCCTGTTATCTCCAAAACCCAGGAGAGAACTCGTAGCCCAGTTCTGTGTGTTCCCAGCGAGGTGAGGTATAGGTGGCTCCCGCATGCGGGGGCTTCTCAAAACGGCCGTGCTTCCAAACGTAGTGATTATTCTCGAATTCATAAAAGCCACAAAGCCACACCGAACCGGACGGGCGCTGAGTCGGAACCACCTCGAGAACAGCTGGAGGAGGTCCCTGTTGCATAACAACTTTGTTCCCCGAGTAGGCAGCCAGTCTCCTTCTCAAAAGCGTCGCTGTTGCATCGTTCAGTTTGATCATTAGCGCTTGGTTTAGAATCTCGACACCGTCAGACGCGCTATCCTTCTGAGGCTGACTTAGGCTGTCGGGCACGATGTTAGCTGGCAGAGTGGACAGGATGGTATTCGCTCGTTCAATCAAGGCTGTGAATGCGCGATCTTTCTGCCGGAGTATCTCTTCATCTCTGCAAGATGCCAGCTCCGACCGGGTATCAGCTGTGTCTCGAAGTGCCAACGCCCGCTCATACAGTTTGATGGCAGCGTCGAATTCATTGGCTTGGCGCTTCGCGCGAGCATCCGCCATGAGCTGAGATGCTCTTCTCTCCCCATCTGTCATTTGAAGAACTTTTGCCAACTCGTCCACCGCGTCTTGGATTCCACGGGCATCCTCAGCGGAAACATCCGCTGTCTGTAGCACGTCGCCCTTCGCAACGTCCACGATTCTAGCTGTCACAGTAATATTCCCTAGCTTATTGACGCTGCCCAGAACCAGGTACTTAACGCCCTTGAGCTTGCCGTAAGCCTTCTCAGGATTGTCTCGCACCAGAGCGATAGTCAGGTCGATCTCCTTGAGCAGCGCGTCTAACTGCGAACGCTCAACAAGCTGATAGCGATCTTGGCCAAACTTAGTTAGCAGCAGCTCAGCGACGGTCTTGCCGGCCTCTGGGATGCCTACCTGGCCCTTCTCGGTGAAATCGATAACCGCAATACGCTGTTTAGTGGTTCGCTCAACACACGTGGCCAGACGGGACTTAATATCCGCATCGTCCTGTTCGACCAAAGCTTTCTCATAGGCGGCCCTTGCAGCCGAATAGTTGGGACTTGGGGCATTAAAGGCGGTGTCGCCCTCGTCGCGGTATTTTATGAAACGATCATGTTTAGCCTGCGCCTCGGCGGCCAGTTGCTGCCGTTGTGCCTCCTCCTTGGCGGTTGCAGCCGCCTTCTGGTCCTTGAGCTTTTCTGTGGCGGCGGCGAGCAGGTCGGTGAAGTCCTTGGCCGAAACAGTATCTGAATACATCTTGATAGCGCCGTTGGCGGCGTTGATTGCTTTCTGATACTGGCCGGCGGCCGTCTCGGCCTTGATGTCGGCGATGGCGGAGACTGCGTCCTGCTCGTGCTTCTTCTTGGCCGCCTCTTCACCAGCTCTGGCCATGGCAGCCTCCTGCTCAACAGCCTTGGCGGCGATCTCCCTGAGCCGCTCATTAGCCGGCGCAGTCAGATCGCTTTTGTCAGATCGGTTCGGGAAGCCGGCGACGGCATCTTCAAGCAGCTTCTTTGCTGCGGCGTAATCACGAGTGGCAATGGCGACATCAGCTTTCTGGACGGCCACGGCTAAGTCGGCCTTAGCCCGGTCGGTGACCACGTACCAGATGGCCCCCGCGCCGAACACCGCAACCACGAGGGTTGCAGCGACGATAGCGGCGACCTTCCTCCGGCTGATGGCCCGATGCTTGGTGAAGTGATAGACCTTCCGCACAGACTTTCCGGCGGCCACGCGGCCCAGGTCTTCTTGAAGCTCGCCAGGCGAGGCATACCGGTCCTTGGGACCCTTGGCCAGGCAGCGGTAGATGCAGTCGGCCACGTTCTTGGGGCAGAGCGGATTCCGCTTGAGGATGTCCGGCGGAATCTCCTCGGCGTGCTGCTTGGCGTAGGCCACGGTGGTCGGGCCCGGGAAGGGCGCTGTGCCTGTAATCATCTGGTAGGCGCACACGCCCAGTGAGTAGATGTCGCTGCGCTGATCAACGTCGTCGCCGTTGCACTGCTCAGGGGACATGTATGCCGGCGTCCCCAGCGATTGGCCGGTTTGCGACAGGATAGTGGACAGGGCCTTGACGTCCTTGGCCAAACCAAAATCGAGCAGCTTGACGCGGATGTTGGCCAACGCCTTCTTGTCGCGCGTCTGCGTCATCGTCTCAAACTGCTTGTGGTCCAAAGGCTGGATGATGACGTTGTCTGGCTTGATGTCGCGGTGAACGAGGCTGCGGATGCGGCCGGGCTGTTCTGGATCGTCGATGTGCTCGGCGGCGTTAAGGGCATCGCAGACCTGGTTCATGATCTCGATGGTCTGCTGAGGGCTGAGTGGCTGGGAATCCTGCATCAGCTCGGACAGCTTCAATCCCTGAGCGAATTCCATCACTATGTAGTGACGACGATCATCGATGCCCTCTTCGAGCACGCGAGCGATATTGGGGTGATCGATCTTGGCGGCGAGTTGGGCTTCGCGATGGAAGCGGCGGACGAATTCCTCCACCTTCCGCAGGTGTGGGTGCAGTAATTTGACGGCAACGGTCGTGCCTCTGCCCGCTGGCTTGCCTTCGGCCTCGACGACCGCCCGAAAGACGCTGCCCATGCCGCCAACGCCGACGGACTCGACCAGGTGATAGCCGCCGACGTGCAGATCAACTTTCTCGCCCATGAAATACTCCCGTCTGGTGCTGCAACGAAATGATGCGAGCATCGTACATGGGATGGATGTGAGCGTCCAGAGGCATTACGCGCGGCCCCCGAAGCTCGGAGTGCTGCCGCCGGTATGAACATGAGGGCCGAGCGGCCGATGGTCTTGTCGCTAGGCAGCGGCGCGACCAAAAGCCAATCGCTGGCACCCGCACCAGTTGCGCCACAACGCGGCCGCTGAGCTACGTCGCGAGTTCGGCCTCGAGGCGGCCCGTGTGATACTGGGCCACCACAGCACGGCCGTCACCGAAATCTACGCAGAGAAGGACGAGCAAGAAGCCATGGAGGCCATCGGAAAAGTGGGATGATTACTGCGATCAGACGAAGAAAGTCTTATCGCGCCGGCAACAGCGAGGTTAACCAGTTCTCTACGCCCTGACAGACGTGATCTAGCCTCGGCAAACGGGATGGATGCCCCATCCTGTTACGAGTTGCTGGATCGTGGCTTGATGCTCTTCCCATACGCTGATCTCAATTGCATCCGGACTGATCTCGGCGACAACGCTGCCGGCGCATGCGACATCCTTGCTCCTGCCAGTGCGGGTGAGCCGCGACGTGCGACTCGATTGGGATGGCCAGGCAAAGTCCATCACACACGGACGCACAGCCTCGAGCCCGCTGCAGCAACGGGGAGTCATCTGGGTACAGACTACACGCGTCCCCACATCACGAAGTACGGCTAGAGTCTCCGCCCTGGGATGACGATGGTCGTTGGCGCTCCCGACGGAGATTATCACCGTTTCGGGCCGTATGATTTCGGCGAACAACCGGCGAGCGTTGTTCTCATGGTCTTCGGGTGATTGTTTCCCGCCGGTCAGCAGACCACCATGATGAGGCGCCGTCATGATGTCGCACGTCAGCGGCAAATGCGGCATCCTCGCCGCCAAGGACTCCCATGCACTGATGTTGGCGTCTCCAGAGAAAACGACCTTCCGTTTTTCGGCCAGCAAGACAAGGATTCCGCTCGTGCGGTTATGCCGATCAACGTCCTGCTCCGCCGCCATGTTCTCCATGAGGGACGGGTAAAGCAGGCGAAGCTGAATTCTGGAGGCTGAGTCAGCAAAGAGCAGTTTCGGGCGCTGGCTCATTTCTAGGCGTTTAGGTTCGCAGAGCAGGCGTCCCCTGGCCCGTTCAAGCTGAGCCAAGCGGTAGGTCTTGATGGAAGACGCTGGCCGGTCAACCAAGAAGTATATCTGTTTCACCGCACGTGGAAAATTGGCCAGAATCCTGGCAACCCCTCCGTCGTGATCCTCATCATTATGTGTGATAACGAGGAGTTCAATGGTCTCAACGTGCCGTTTAAGAAGCTGCAGCGGCACGGTTGATCCCCTTGGTCCTCCGTCGATGACTATGGCTCGCCTGCCTCCGAGAAGGATGACGTTGGATGCGCCTTGGCCCACATCAAGAAACCAGCATTCGATCTTCGGGATGACGTCCATGCCTTAGATGCTTTCCGGCCAGTCCCAATCCACGTCCTCAAGCTCCGCCGTCGGCATCTTTTCCCAAGCCGCACGGATGCTTGCCGCATTCTCCGGAACAGGTGACGGGATGCGCTGAACATGCACTATCTTCCGCAGCATCCCGCTTTGTGGTTCTCGTTCGACAATCGCCTCAATCCACTGACCTGGCTTGCAGCCAGCGAGTTCCCCTGGAACCTGATTCAACGAAAACTTCTCCCTGCGGCCATCTATCCAATATATCTGCGATGGATACGGCATCTTTCGATAACGTACGCATCCGATCTCGCTCAGAGACAAAGGGAGATGCAGGCGGTACTCCACGACATCGACCGTGTTAAGGATGCTCTGCCATGTGTCCGCATCCTCAGCCGTCATCTCGAATGGCCTCATTGAGTACAACCGCTGAAATTCCGCATGGAACCGCTTCAGCCAATCCTCCCGAGCATCCTTGATCGTTTCCCCCTCACCGACGCAGATGGCGCCAAGCTCTCGGGCCCAGCACTGCCAACGGAGCTCTGAGAACTGATAGTACAACCTCATGCCAGAAGGGCATTTGTAGCTCGTTCCACCAAACCGGATATCCTTCAAAAACTCCCCACCCGAAGTGCTGGTTTCTCTGCTCATCGCGACATCCTCGACGCCGCGCTCAAGATGAACAATCGGTCTGATCGACTCGGGTGTCACCATGCCTACTAGCATATTGGTTCATCCTCTGGGGCGAAGAGCTGCCAGCCCTTTGTCGTGAAACCGCTGCGAAACGCCTTTTCCAACTCCACATGAGCCTTCGTCAGCCAATCTTCCACCGCCACGGCTTCGATCCCGTCGAAGCTCTCGGAAGTGAGGTTCCAGTCGACACGAAGTCTCAATCCTGCATCCAGGTCTTTGCCGTCCGATAATGGAAGCCGATCTCGCTTCACTGAGAAGCTTAGCATACCAGTTGCGCCCGCATCAATCAGAGAGCAGGATAACCGGAAATCCGCCACCTTCCCCAGAGTTCCTTCGGGCACTTCGGGATAGAGCGTCAAGTAATCACGAATTTCCACCTGGCCATCACTACGCCATGGGATCCCAAACGCGTTGCGGTAATGCACAACCGCAGCTGATATCTTCTTCGGCTTGAAAAAGTTGCAGTATTGGCAGTAGGCCCTTAAGGATTCGACCTTCAAATCGTCGAAGCCTGGCCAAGCACCTTGCTTCCGAACCAAATTGCAGATAAGAAGCCCGCGTCCCAGTTGCAGGTATCGGTCCTGTCTTTGGGCATCTATCGCCTTAACTCGCTCCAAGACCACCTGGGCGTCTGTGACGTTTGGCCGCCCTTCCTGGTTCTCGATTGTGAACTCAGTGCGTCCGATATAGGCATCCGGGCGATAACGGCCATCCGAGACGTGCGATAGGAAGGATGCAGCCAGCGCCTCATCCCAAGGGGGCATTTCTTCGTTCACAGCGAAGCGAAACTCAATCCACGCTTCTAGTACTGGAGGCTTTCCAAGCTTCAACGCCAATGTCTCCGCCTGCTGGGCGATCACTGTCCAATTTTGTCTATATTACCGGATGCCACTGGCCACCAGCAACCCTTTGCTGTAGCCAACGTTGATTGTTTGCAGGCTTAGTAGTTCTACCACGCGAAAGCCCGTCACGCACCCTGATTCTTTGGTTGCGTCTACCCCAATCGGAGAACTGCTCGCATGCAGCAGAACCGCTAGCCAACAGCGTTACAACTAAGACCCGCTCATGGATTGCACCCACCGGAACATGAAAGCCGCGCAACCAGGTGCGCAACCGGTCGTAAAACCGCGCAAGTGATTCTGCGCAGCAGATTCCTTCCCCTCGCTAATTTCGGTTGCATGAGCGACGCACCGAACGCAACGGTTCAATCGACGCCGGGATCGGCCCGGACGAAGAACTCATCAGGCTGAGCCAGGCGGCCAAGTGCCTGCCCAGAGTTGACGGCGGAAAGGTATCCGCCTGCGACCGCGATGCTTCATTAGCTACTCCGCCAGACCTTGGGCCAAGGACGCCGCCTGCCTGAAAGCCTCCATAAAGACCACCACCGCGAATACCGCGTGCACGTCTTCGGGGCTTGGCCGCGTCAGGCCCTTCTCATCCATGTAGCCCATGACGTAAGCGAATAGACTCTGCTCCGGGTACTCATCGACCATCATCAAGCCCACCCGCTCCGCCTCCGTCGACTCCCCCTCCAGCAATCGGCTCATGGCGTTCGTCTTCTTCGCCGCCGCCTCCAGCATCTCCTTGGTGATCTGCGGCAGCGGCTTGGCGGCGGTCCTTCGGAAACACTCGGCGACCACCAGCAGGACGTTGAGGATGTGATTCATGTCGGGAATAGACACGCCCAGGTGCGACAGGTGCACCACGAACCCCAACGCAACTGGTTGGGTGTCCGCCAGCTCATCGCATGCGTGCTCCTTGGCATCCAGGTCCAGGCTGTCGACCCACGCGGCCACAGCGGCCACGGTAGCCAGTGTTATGCGGCCCTTTGGTTCCATCTCGCCCATGGAGGAAATCATACCGCCGGTCAAGGCGTTTCCACCAGGAGACTCACTCACAGACTGCCTGCTTGGGGTGCGCAAGTGAAGTCGGAGAACCGCGCAACCAAGCGCGCAACCGGTCGGCAAACCGCGCAACCAGGTGCGCAAACCGGTCGAAAAAGCGCGCAACCGGTCGTAAAAGCGCGCAAGTGCTTCTGCGCAGCAGATTCTTCCCCCTGCCCCTCGCTAAGTTCGGTTGCATGAGCGATGCAGCGAACGCAACAGGTTCAATCGACGCCGGGATCGGCCCGGACGAGGAACTCCTCACGCTGAGCCAGGCGGCCAAGTGCCTGCCCAAGGTGGACGGCCGCAAGGTCTGTAACACCACGTTGTGGCGCTGGTGCCGCCTGGGCCTGCGCGGCGTATCCCTCCAGTACGTCCGCGTGGGCCGGCGGCTCTGCACCAGCCGCCCCGCCCTGCTGCGGTTCTTCACCACCCTGTCCCAACTGGACCGGCAGGTTCCGCCCGACACCCGCGCCCAGCCTCGCACTATGAAACGCCGCCCCATCACCTCCCGCCGGCGGCAGCGCGCCTTGGCCGAGGCCGACGCCGTGCTGGAAAGGGCCGGGATATGAACTCGCGCAACCACCAACAGGCCCCGTGCGGGCCGCAGAAAGGAAGTCACATGAATCGCATCAGCTACAGGTATCGCTTTGCCAGTGAGGTCGATTTGGGCGAGGCCAAGAGGACGTTGCTGCTGGCGCTACTGGCCGTCGAAGGGCTGTTTGGCCCAACCCGCGTGCGGATGGACGCGGCTTGGGCAATCGATGACAGCATCAACGTCATCGCCATCGACGCCGGCACGCTGGTGGGCATGACGGTCAGCCTGATCTTCACCGCCTTCATCACGGCCGAGTTCGGCGCCGACGCCTTCGACGTGCGGCAGGTCGAGACCGTGGTCGTCGGCCGGTGAAGCCCAACCCAATCGCGAGGAAAGAACCAATGAACCGGACCCTGCTGGACATCACCGAAGACCTTGTGGCCCTGGACGACTTGTTGAGCGAAGCCGGCGGCGACGTGAGCGGCGCCGAGGCGACCGTGGACGCCTGGCTGGCTGAACTGGAGCAGGACTTGAAGGGCAAGGTGGACAACTACGCCGCCCTGATCACGGCCATGAACGCCCGCGCCGAGGTTCGCAAGGCCGAGGCCGACCGGCTGTACCACCGCTCGAAGGTGGACGCCGGCAACGCCAGGTTCCTGCGCGACCGGCTCAAGTGTGCTCTGGAGCAGCGTGGCATCTCGAAGCTGGAGACTGCCCGCTACAAGGTGGGCGTCGCCAAGGTCGGCGGCGCCGCGCCGGTCATCATTCCCGACTTGTCCGCCCTACCCGCCGACTTCATTCGCGTCACCGAACTTCGCGAGCCGGACAAGGACGCCATCCGCAAGGCGTTGGAATCGGGCCAGGAAGTCTCGGGGGCGGTTCTGGGCGTTCGCGGCACGTACCTGTCGGTCCGGTAGCGGGAAAGGAAACTCCAGTGAAACGCGATCACGAAATTCACTGCTGCCTGGGCTGCGGCCGCGACACCCGCGGCGAGTACTGCTCGCAGTGCGTCGGCCACAGCGGCCGCGAGGCCGGCAAGGGTCGGGGCCAGCGGGCCCGGCATGTGCCCGACCTGCCGCTGGAGGACGACTATAGCGAGGAATCCAACGCCGACAGCGTCTGCGAAGACGATTCGGTATCGACATCACGCGTCTTGTGACGCATCCGGCGGGAAAGGGCGTGCCGGCGGTGCTCATCCGCACCGTCGAAACGGCAGGTTCGACTCCTGCCCCCGCCAATGGCTGGCCAGCCAACTGAGAACGACAACCCAAACTCCAACACGAGAGGACACTGAAAATGCCATTGCCTTGTGCAGTACTTAATCAAGCCGACTTGCGTGCCCCCAAGGGCATCGTGTACGGCCCGCCGGGAATCGGCAAAACCACCTTCGGGGCCAGCACCCACAAGCCCATCATCGTGGACTGCGAAAACGGCGCTGCCCACGTCAGCTGCGACCGCAGTCCTTATCTATCCAACTGGCCGGCCATCCGTCAGTGGCTCGACGCCCTGGCCGCCGGCGGCCACGGCTACGGCACGGTCGTGATCGACTCGGTGGACTGGCTGCTCCGCCGGCTGGAAGAGCACGTCTCG
>CAITIS010000021.1 GCA_903892515.1 uncultured Planctomycetota bacterium
CAATGCCGCCTTCAAATCCGTGCCACTGATCTTGCCGTCCATGCTTGGCTCCTTCTTCCATAACTCCAAGGTAGCCAACTAATAGGGACAGCGCCAGTCTTTTTAGTCACACACGGCGTAGGTCATAAGCCGTAGGGCGAAGGAGGCCTTCTTAAAGCGCGCCATTTATCTAGCTTAATAACAAGCGGCATCGAAACTTACAGTAGCCACCCAACGGAATTAGTTTACGGCGTAGCATGCCACCCATCCGCATGTCACCCATGCGCCGGCCACGTGAGCCGGTGCAACCCGGCGCTGCTTGGCGCGGCTCACAGCCGAGGGCGGCTGTGCTACGGGTTCAGTTCACCACGTTGATGGGTGTGCCCTTCAAGAACGCGGCGATATTGTCGGCCGTGGTCTGCATCAGTCGGTGGCGGGCTTCCAGCGTGGCCCAGGCGATGTGCGGCGTGATGATGCAATTGCGGGCGGCCAGCAGCGGATTGGCTTGGGCGATGGGCTCGCGCGAGACCACATCCACGGCCGCTCCAGCCAAAACTCCGCGGTTGAGGGCGTCGGCCAGGTCCGCCTCGTTGACCAGCAGGCCGCGGGCGGTATTGATGAGCAGGGCAGTGGGCTTCATCAGCCCCAGCAGATGGCGGTCCACCATGCCCTGATTCTCCTCCGTCAGCGGGCAATGCAGCGAGACGACATCACAGGAGCGGAAGATTTCTTCGAGACTCCGCCATTCAAAGCCCGCGTACGCCGGCTCGGGGCCCCGGCTGCGAGTATAGGCACAGACCTTCATGCCGAAAGCGTGGGCCAGTTCGCCCACTCGCCGGCCGATGCGGCCAAAGCCGACCAGGCCCATGGTCTTGCCCGCCAGTTCCACCAGCGGCGTGTCCCAGAAGCAAAAGTCGATGCTGCTGCTCCACCTGCCGGCGTGAACCTGGTGGCTGTGATGGCCCACGTGGTGGCACAGCTCCAGCAGCAGGGCCAGGACGAATTGCGCCACCGAGTCGGTCCCGTAGATCGGCACGTTGGAGACCGGAATGCCGCACGCTTTGGCCGCCACTACATCGACGATGTTGTAGCCGGTGGCCAGCACGGCGATGAACTTGAGCTGCGGCAGCTGCGTGAGCGTCTCAGCCGTCAGCGGCGTTTTGTTGGTGACGATGATGTCGGCGCCGGCAGCGCGAGAGACGATCAGCTCGGCCGGCGTGCGATCATAGATGGTCAACTCGCCCAGCTTTTCGACAGCCGACCACGGATTGTCGCCAGGGTTGAGCGTCAAGCCGTCCAGCACTGCGATTTGCATACTCCACCTCGCAATCGGTAGCGTGGTCGCCTTTAGTTGGCACGGCCAGCTCTGGGTGGCATGGTCACCCTGCTGTTGGGGTGACCATGTTAAGACCATGATCGAGTCAAAACATGGTCACGCGAACAGCGTGACCATGCCACTCTGCCATGTTACCCGAGCCGACGATACGCCAGCCCGGGCCGCCGCATGCTGCCGCAAAGAAGCGGGAGCGTGGCACCTGGGGCGCAATAAAGCGGCCCGCCCTGTACGAGGGCGGGCCCAAGTCCAATCGGCGCGCATCTCGCCGCCAAGGGCTGCACTGGCGGCCATGCGTCCGTGGTGAAATCAGTTGTGGCGTCTATCGCTTCTTGCGGTTGCGGCGCTCACGACGCTTCTTCGAGCCGACCTTGCGACGTCTTCGGGGCTTTCCCATGCTGTCTCCATTCTTTCTGCCGGAACACTACGTAACGGACGGTCGATTATAGCGACGTTGAGCCCGCTGTCGAGGCTCAATAGCAAGGCCCGACACGATTTCTCGCGCCAGGCCCTGTCTGGGGTCATCCAGCCAACACCGTCAAAAACCCGCAATATCAGGCAGGTGCCTGCAACTGTCACCCAATTGTAACCCGGATGCCATTGCTGGGTGCCATAGCTTGAGCCGCGGCTTTTGCGGCTCTAGCTATGCCCGGAGACCGCATGGGCAGCGTCTCCTGGCGTCTGGTCAACCCGGCCAGCCAAACATGGTCACGCGAACAGCGTGACCATGCCACCCATAATGCCGCCCGCCAGTTAATCTGTTTCTCTCTGTGAAATCTGCGTAATCTGCGGACGAACGACCCGAGCAACTAATCCTTCACTTCGTACTCGGCGTCGATCACATCTTCGCCGCCCTTGCCCTTGGGTTCTTCCTTGGGCTGGGCCTGGGGGCCTTCGGCGCCAGCGGCCGGGCCGCCGGGAGCCGCGCCGCCCTGCTGATACATGGTCTGGGCCACCTTGTGGCTGGCCTTTTCCATGGCTTCCATGGCCTTCTTGATGGCCTGACCATCCTCGCCCTTGAGGGCCTCGCGCAGGGCCGAAATCGCCGATTCCACGTCGCTGCGGTCGGAGGCGGGGATCTTCTCGCCCTGCTCCTTGAGCATCTTTTCCATCTGGAAGGCCATCGCGTCGCCCTGGTTCTTCATGTCCACGACTTCGCGGCGCTTCTTGTCTTCGGCGGAGTGGGCCTCGGCATCCTGCCGCATCTTCTCGACCTCTTCCTTGGACAGGCCCGAGGTGCCCTTGATCTCGACGGACTGCACCTTGCCCGTGGCCATGTCCTTGGCCAGGACGTTCAAGATGCCGTTGGCGTCGATCTTGAAAGCCACCTCGATCTGCGGCATGCCGCGCGGGGCCGGCGGCAGACCTTGCAGGTTGAACCGGCCCAGCGTGCGATTGTCGCGGGCAAACTCGCGCTCGCCCTGCAGCACGTGGATCGTCACCTCGGTCTGGTTATCGGCGGCGGTGGAGAAAACTTCCTTCTTCTCCGTCGGAATCGTGGTGTTTCGCGGAATCAGCGGGGTCATCACGCCGCCCAGCGTCTCGACGCCCAGCGACAGCGGCGTCACGTCCAGCAGCACCATCTGCTCCTTGACGTCGCCGCCCAGGATGCCGCCCTGAACGGCCGCCCCGATGGCAACGGCCTCATCGGGATTCACCGACTTGTTTGGCTCCTTGCCGAAGATGTCCTTGGCAATCTCGCGCACGCGCGGAATTCGCGTGCTGCCGCCCACCAGGATGCACTCGTCGATATCGCCGGCCGACAGCTTGGCGTCCGACAGGGCCTGCTTGCACGGCCCCACCAGCCGCTGGAAGACCGACTCGCACAACTGTTCGAGCTTGGCCCGCGTCAGCGTCAGGGTCAGGTGCTTGGGCCCGGCCTGCGTGGCGGTGATGAAGGGCAGATTGATGTTGGCTTCCATGGCGGTGGACAGCTCGCACTTGGCCTTTTCGGCCGCTTCCTTGAGCCGCTGTAGCGCCATGGCGTCGCCGCGCAAGTCGATGCCTTCCTGCCGCTTGAACTCGTCGGCAATGTAGTGGATCAGCAGCTCGTCCAGGTCGTCGCCGCCTAAGTGCGTGTCGCCATTGGTCGAGAGCACCTCAAAGACGTTGTCGCCAATGTCCATGACTGAAATGTCAAACGTGCCGCCGCCAAAGTCGAAGACCGCGACCTTTTCGTTGGTCTTGCGCTCCAGGCCATAGGCCAGCGCAGCGGCCGTGGGCTCGTTGATGATGCGGTCAACCTTCAGGCCCGCGATCTCGCCGGCGTCCTTGGTGGCCTGACGCTGGGAGTCGTTGAAATAGGCCGGCACGGTAATGACCGCGCGCTCGACCTTCTCGCCCAGGTAATCCTCGGCCGTGCGCTTGAGATCCTGCAGGATCATGGCGCTGACCTCCGGCGGGGTGTAGTCCTTGCCGCGGATGCGAACCTTCACGAGTTCATCGGGAGCCCCGACGATTTCGTAGGGCACGATCTTTTCTTCGTGGCTGACTTCGTTGTGCCGCCGGCCCATGAACCGCTTGATGGAATACACGGTGTTCTTGGGGTTGGTGATCTGCTGGTGCTTGGCCGGCTGGCCGACGAGCCGCTCGCCCTTGTCGGTGAAACCGACCACCGACGGCGTCAGCCGCGAGCCCTGCTGGTTAATGAGCACCTTGGGCGCGCCGCCTTCCATCACGGCCACAACGCTGTTGGTGGTGCCCAGGTCAATTCCGATAATCTTGGTCGATGCCATTTTTCACTCCCTGTCCTTGGCGCATTATAGGACACTCCTACCCACAGCAAGGGTCGTGCCATTGGACGTAAAGCTCTGTGCTACAGACGCTTGAGAACAATGAACCGATGCGGCCGAAGGGTGTTTTTCGGCCAATTTGGCAGATGGGGTGGGCCGTGTGCAGAACAACGCTAGGGACGGGGCAACCCGCAGACAGGGCGGCCACCATGCCTTCACCGAGCATCGAGCGGCTCCATCTGCGTAATCTGCGGATGGGTCACATCTTGGCGTACTGCTCTATCTTCTTGGCCAGGATGTCCTTAGCAGCGGCGTACGCCGATTCGTCAGCGGCGAAGGCGAACCCGCACAGGCTCATGTTGGCATCTTCGGGCCGGGCGTAGCAGAAGTGGGCATTGAGCGTGATGGTCTTCTCGGCGGCTCCGAACGTGACCTCCACGCCGACGACTTCGCGCGTCCGCAGCAGCTTGGCGGCCCCGGCATGGGCCCGCACCTGCATGCCGCCGGAGCTGAGGTCGATCACGCCGCCCGACCAGGCCGGCATGACCGGCAGCCAGGAGCGGTCCATTTCCAAGCTGCCCGGCCAGAAGACGCAGCGGACGTGTTCGGAGCTCGGCACCGTCACGCGCTGGGCCAATCGCCCGGAAACCTGGTAGGCAACCTTGGGCAGTTCCAGCACCACGGCCGGCCGGTCATCGTTCTTTTCCTTGGCCTTGCCGCGCTCGAGAAAGGTCGAGGCCATCATGTGCTTCATGTTCCGCAGCCAGATCGTCAGGGTCAGCGGTTGGGCCGCCTGCCATTGATAGGACTGTTCCAGTTCGCCCGGGTCCAGCAGGCAGATGCGGCCGGGGGCCACGTCGAGAACCCGGCTGGGCAGTGAGAGCAAGTGGTTGGCATCGCGCAGCGTAATGCGGGCTTCGGCATGCGTGGCAAGGAACTGCTGCACGACGTCTTCCAGCGGCTTATCACGAAGTACCTGTAGAAACATGGTCCCGGCCCGTCGAATAGGTATCGGTTGACCCACGCACACTCGTCGTTAGCTTCTATCGGCGAACCGGGGCCATGACCTGAGCAGCAAACGCAGCGCCGGCCACGTGTGCGCAGGAGCGGGCTGTGCATGACTCTCGTTTCTGGCGAGGCAGGCTTTGCCGCAAGCACAGGGCAAGTTCTGGCGCGGGCCTGTGCAGAGCGGGTCCGGTCCGAGCGGGCTTGTGCAGAGTCGTGTAACAGGCCCCCGCTTCAGCGGGGGTAAAAAGGGCCCATGCTTGAGTCCCTAGCCCGTTTCAACGGGCTTACCCGGACCGGCTTTAGCCACTGTGCCTCAAGGCACGACTTCAAGCCCGCTGAAGCGGGCTGAGGATATCGATTCGCTCCCTTATACCCCCGCTGAAAGCGGGGGCCTGCTACACGACAACGCGGCCCCGCCAGAGGATTATTCCCTTCACATGGACCCTTGGCCGCGCCGTCGCCAATTCCATTGTGCCTTGGGACCATATCGGCCGTATATTCAGAAGCCATGCCCGCAAAGCCGCTGAAAATCCTGAAGGTGAGCCTGCTGGCCCTGGCCGGGGCAGTGGTGCTGTTCGTGTGCGTGGGTTCGGCGCTGCTGTGGATGGCCTCCAGCCAGCCGGTGCAGTACGCCCCGGTGCAGCTCACGCCGGCCCAGCAGGACGAGTCGATGCACGAGTTCGTCTACCGCATACAGGAGTTCGGCAACCAGACCGGCGTAGGCCAGCCCTTCAGCTGGTCGCTCACGCAGGAGCAGATCAACTCCTACATTGCCAGCATGGACGCCATCGACGCCCTGGCCCACGGCGCGACCCATCCCTCCGAGCAGCTCAAGCGGCTGGGGTTCAGCTCGCCCACCGTCGTGCTGCACGAGGGCTACCTGACGCTGATGGTCTACCTCGACCGCCAGGACAAGGTCGCCAGCGCCGACGTGGCCATCGAGTACGACCGCGACGGCAACGTGCGGGCCGCGGTGCGGGCCCTGCGGATCGGGCTGGTGCAGGTGCCCGAATCGGTCTGGATGCAGAAGTGGCAGCACGTCCAGCAGGAAGTGGCGCAGCGGCTGGCCAGCACCGACGGCGCGGACGCCGGCGGCGCCGGTCCCATCGGCGGAATATCGGCCGGGGCCATGGGCAAGATGCTTTCGCGCGTGCTGGATATGCTGCAAGGCAAGTACGTCCGGCCAGAGGTGGTCTGGCCCGTCGGCCGGCAACACGTGCTGATCGATCAGGTCAAGCTCGAAGAAGGCAAGCTGACCATCCACACCGCCCCGCTTAATCCGGCCTCTAGTACTCAGCCCGGGCAATAATGTGGGTGCCACGGCTGCGGCGTTTGCAGCCGTGCCCCGTACACACCTGCAAACGCCGCAGGTGTGGCACCCGACAATTCAGGCCCGACAGAGTACTAGCGCCGCATCGCCTGCAAGCGCCACCGAGTCCCGGCCATTCGGACGATGGTGAAGAGGCATTGAGCAGGGCGGGCAGGCTCACCCGCACTGGAATGGGTGCCATAGGCTGACCCGTCGGAGCCAGCGGCGACGGCGGGGCTGCCTATGCTGGCCTGGCCAGGGCAGGCGGGCTCACCCGCGCCGGCAGTCGGCGCAGCGCCGGGCGTCTCCCGTCCGCAGAACCCTTCGCAGGCATCGCTCAGGGATCTGCGGGCCCTATCGATCTTCAGCTCAAACTCCCACTCATCCTGGCCGCGGCGCAGCGTCTCATATTCCCCTGCCAAGGCGATCTTCACTTCCCCCCTGCCCGAGCTGATCGGGCCTTCGTAGCTCAGGTACGCCAGGCGGTGGGCCGGCAACTCGACGGCGTCAATGGCCTGCCCCGGCGCGATATCGACCGGCAGGCGGTCGATCCGCCACGTCGCCAGCGCCGCTCCGTCCTCGAGCATCAGGTCGTAGTGCCCGCCGGTGGCATCGGAATGTGACTGGACTACAAAACGCATGTCTCCGATATATGGTAACGGGCCGCCGTCGCTACGGGCAGCCCAAAGGATACCCATGCCCCCGATCGCAAAGTTGTTTCTGGCTCTGTTGACAACCCTGGCCGTGGTGGCGGTGCTGGCTACGCCCAGCTGCGCCCCCACCGGCCCCGATACGCTGACCCGTCAGGCCGCCCGCGAAATCCAGCAGGGCGAACTGGACCAGGCCCAGGCCCACTTGCAGCGGGCGCTGGCGTTCGAGCCTTCCAACCCCGAGGCCCTGCTGTACATGGGCAAGGTCAGCCAGGCCCAGGGCAAGCTGGAGATGGCCTTGTACTATTACCAGTCCGCCATCGCCGCCGAGCCCGGCAACAAGCAGGCCCTGGCCGGCATGACCCAAGTGCAAGAGCAACTCGGCCAAACCGGCCAAAACCTCCGCATCGTCCCGTCGCCCAACGATGCCAAGTAGACCGTCGCGGGCACATTGGGTCTGGCTAGCCGCACGGGTTTGTCTTTCGCCGGTGCCGGTGCCGGGTGCCGTGGTTTGCGCAGCGAAGCGAAGCAACCACGAGGGCGGGGATTCACCGGGTGCAGCGACGACAACGGCGGGAATAGATATTGGATATTCGATATTAGGAAAAGACCGCCGGGCGCTGGGTGCCGTGGTTTGCGCAGCGAAGCGCAGCAACCACGAAGGCCGGGGCGGGCAGCGATGTAGGGTGGGCCGAGGAGTGCAGCGACGAGTCCCACCAATCGACCAGGGTCAATTATCTTGACTTCAACGTCAATACGATCACAGGATTAGGCGCATGGCTAAGGTGGCCATGACCGTAAAGATTCTGGAACTGGCCGGCAAACGCTGGGCCATCATGCCGGAAAAGGACTACAAGCGTCTGGCCGCGCACGCCGGCGAAAAAGGCGACTGGCCGGCGCTGCCCAAGCCCGACGCCCAAGGCAACTTCCCAGCCGTGGAGTACGCCCGCGCCTCGCTGGCGCGCAAGATCATCAAGGCCCGTAGACAGGCAGGCCTGACCCAGGTCGAGCTAGCCCGCCGCGCCGCCATTCGCCCCGAAACCCTGAACCGCCTCGAAAAGGGCAAGACCACGCCGGACACCGCCACCATCGCCAAGATCGAACGCGCCCTGGAAACGGCTCAGGCCGGCGAGGAATGACAAGCCGGTGCCGTGGTTTGCGCAGCGAAGCGTACCAACCACGAAGGCCGGGATTCCCGTGTGCAGCGAAGACAACGGCGGGAATAGATATTGGGGATTCGATATTAGGAAAACAGCCGGGCGCTGGGTGCCGTGGTTTGCGCAGCGAAGCGTAGCAACCACGAAGGCCGGGATTCCCGCGTGCAGCACCCTTCGCTTCACTCGGGAACCTGCACGCCCTGCTCTACTTGCTACGGCCGTCTAACCATAGATAATTATCCAGGAACACTCGAGCAGGCAAGCCGCGTTCGATAGCGAGGCGCGTGGCATGCTCCTGGAACAGCCTGCTGACCTCGGATTTGAGGGTCTTCAATGTGCCCCAAGGGGGCAATGCTCCACCTGATTCGTTGCGAAGACCCTTGCCGACCACGCTATCAAGTGGCACCTCCAGCAAGGGTTCCAGAACATCCAAGTCGTTTGCTTCACGAAGATAGTGGTTGTAGACGCACGAACGAAGAAAGAGGTTCAGAGCCTTCCTCGCGACGCCCCATGGCTTCTTGGGATCAGGAAGTGTCTGCCGAAGGCGTTCAGTTTGATCGTCGAGCCAGTGCTCAAATGTCGCTCCATCAGAATTGGGGATCTGCGAAAGGACAATGACATTCAGGAATGCCAAGACGGCCTTCCTCGTCCCACTCACTTGGCCTCGCAGAGCCGTGACCCCGACGGCGTCCTCTGCCACAAAGCCCTTAATCTTGGACAGCAACTCGTCGCGACGTAAGCGATCTGGCATGGTACCCTCTTCCTAATATCGAATATGCAATACATATTCCCTGGGTGCCGGGTGCCGTGGCCGCGGAGTCCAGCGGCCACGATTCCGCGATCCGCATGCCGGTCTGCATGCCTTTCCGCTGGACAACGCGGAAAGGCATGGCACCCAACGCGTGGACCTGGAACCCGAAACGGCACCCGCACGGCGGACACAGACGACCCTGTTTTTCCTGATATCTATTATCTGATATCGAATATCGAATATCCAATATCTATTCCCGCCGTTCCGCCCCTCCCCCGCTACAGGTACTTCTCCACCAGCACGCCCAGGTGCTGCTTGGTGGCCGCGGGGATCAGGGCGCGGTTCGACCAGATCGCCATTTCCAAGGCCGAGTGGGCTGGGCTGGGGGTGTCGGAGATTTCGCCGAAGCGTTCGATGGCGGCGCGGATCAGGGTAATAGCGTTGGCGGTGGCTTCGGTGAGGTTGCCGATGATCTCCTTGAGCAGCTCGTGCTTGTCCAGGCTGGCCGGGGCGGGCCGCCAGCAGTCGTAGTCGCTGGGCAGCAGCACGGCCGCGTATGCCAGCTCGGCCTCGCGGGCAAGCTTGGCCTCGGGCATCAGCGTCATGCCGATCAGGTCGCCGCCCCAACTGCGGTGCATTTCGCTCTCGGCCCGGGTGGAGAACGCCGGCCCTTCCATGCACACGTACGTGCCGCCGCCGTGGACGGTGGTCTTGACCGCGCCGGCGCAGTTCACCAGGTGCTGCCGCAGCACGGGGCAAAACGGCAGGGCGAATTCCACGTGCGCCGCCAGCGTGTCAAAGAAGGTGCCCACGCGGCGATACGTCTTATCGATGATCTGGTCGGGGATGGCCAGGTGCTTGGGCGCGATGTCCTCGCGCAGGCTGCCCACCGCCCCCGAGGCGATGACGTGCGTGCAGCCAATGGCCTTTAAGGCGTAGATGTTCGCCCGGTAATTCACCATGGAGGGGTGGATGAGGTGGCCAGGGCCGTGGCGGTTGAGCAGGGCGACGGGCGTGCCCTTCCACTGCGCCTGGATGATCTCGTCGGAGGGCTTGCCAAAGGGGGTGTCGATCCTGACCCGCTGGCCTTGCAGGGGACCCCAAACGCCATCCTTCGCGTTTGGGGATCCCGTCTGCTCGCACAGTGCGTCGCCCAACCCGCTGCCGCCAATAATGCCGACCATCGCCATTGAATGTCTCCTTTGGCCGAGATGATAGACCAAGCGGCGGGTTTGGGCCAGAGGCTCAAAACGGCTTTAACCACGGAGGACACGGAGAGCACGGAGAGAAAGGCAAAAGTGTGAAAACCGAAGACTGAAAGACAATGCCCTTACCACCAAGGCACAAAGAACGACGCACAAAGGGCACGAAGAAACTTATTGATATCTCTTATTAGTTGCCTTTGTGCCCTTTGTGGCACGATTGCTTTGTGCCTTTGTGGCGGGGTCGTTGGCTTTCACTACGACCTACGACCTATGACCTCGTCTCACTGAGCCGAGATCGCCGAGGCGATTGGCCGGATGATCTGCGGGATGACCAGTCGGGTGATGAGGTCCTCGCCGGCCTGGATTTCGCTGTGCAGCGCCTTGGCCAGGTCGAAGCGCTCATCCGGCCGGGGGTAGCCGCGGATGGTGAAATAGATGCTGATGGGCTCGTCTTCGTAATTGCCCGTCCGCACCTGGTAGCTGCTGTTGCGGGTCTCGATGGCCAGCCGGGCCTGCATGCTGCAGTCGCGGTCCAGGGCGATAATCATGGTCGGCTCGAAGTTCAGCGCCACCGACTCGGTTTCCGTCAGCAGGCTGGCCATGCGGCTGCCCGAAAGCAGCGCATCGCACACGATGGCGTCGCGGTTGCCGTGGTAGTCGAGGTTGAAACCGTACACCAGGTCCAGCGACTCGACGTCCAGGTGCGAAATGCCCAGGAAGTACTTGCTGCGATCCAAGACCCAGGCGTGCTGGTCGTAGGCTTCCTGCAATTCCTCGGGGTTGAAGTGGCCCGAGGACAGTCTGCGCGTCTCTAACTCCATCCAGCGGTACGTGGTGGCGTTGCGGTCGCCTTCGAGCACGTACGCGCCGGTTTCGCGCTGATAGAAGTCGCTCATGCCGGGGAACTGCTTCTGCACGGCCTCGCAATATTGCAGCACCGTCTCGCGCCCCTGGGGCAGCGGCAAGGCCGTGTGCAGGTCGATGTTCAGAAAGAAATCGTCGCTGAAATTGGCAAAACTGTTACTCATGGTTGTTGCTCCCGGCCAAGCGGTAAATCAGACCCAGCCGATCGCTCCTTATGGTACAGATAGCCCATCCCGCAATCAATACCGACTTAATGCGCCCGTCCCGCCAGCGAGCGCCACAGATGGGCCGGCCCGTAGGCTGGGTCGAGCGCTTTTGCGAGGCCCACCTGCACGGGCTCGGCCGAGGTGGGCCTCGGAAAAGATTCCTCGACCCAGCCTACTCGTAGCCGGCTTGCCGGTCTCGCCGCCAATTCCACGCCGTTGGTTCGGCGCATGCGCAAAGGCCGACCCTAAAACACTACCCTATAATCACTTACGCTCTGACTGGCCCTTGGGTTTGCTGCTCTCTCTGCGGAATCTGCGGATTAGCCCTTGGGTTTGCTGCGTTTGGTCTTTCGCTTCAGCTCCAGTTCGGGCATCTTGTTGCCAGCCAGCGTGTGCGGGGCCACCGAGGCGGTAATGAAGGAGTTGCCCCCTACCGTCGAGCCCCGGCCAATGACCGTCTGGCCGCCCAGAATGGTGGCGTTGGCGTAAATAGTGACATTGTCCTCGATGGTCGGGTGCCGCTGCAGGCCCTTGATGACCCGCCCGCGCTCATCCTTGGGGAAGCTCAACGCCCCCAGCGTCACGCCCTGGTAAATCTTGACGTGGCTGCCGATGCGCGAGGTCTCGCCGATCACCACGCCGGTGGCGTGATCGATGAAGAAGCTGTCGCCGATCTTGGCCCCGGGGTGGATGTCGGTGCCGGTAAAGCTATGGGCGTGCTCGGTCATAATCCGCGGCATCAGCGGCACGCCCAGTTCCAATAGCTCATGCGCCAGCCGGTAGACGGTGATGGCGTAGAAGCCGGGATAGCAGTAGATCACCTCGTCGATGCTCTTGGCGGCAGGGTCGCCATCGTAGGCGGCCTGGGCGTCCAAGGCCAACCGGCGGCGGATCTCCGGAATGCGCCCCAGGAACTTGCCCGTTATCTCATCGGCCCGCTCGCAGCAGGCGTCGCCATGGCCATCGTGGTCGAAGCACAGGCATGGGTCGATCTGGCCGGCCAGCTTGGGCCACAGCCGTGCCAGCAGGTCGCCCATGTGGAAAGGCATGTTCTCGCCGGTCAAGGGCAAGTCGCCAAAATAGCCGGGGAACAGGAGTTGCCGCAACTCGCCGATGATCTCGATGATGGCGTCGCGGCTGGGGAGGTAGTCGGCGTCGATCCGCTGCGTCCGCTTGTCCGACAGGTACGAGCGGATCAAGGCCGCTACCAGTTCGTCTAAGTGTGGCTTGCGTTTGCTCATGCATTTCTCCAACACAGCATTGTAGGGCCAACCCCCAACCCTGTCATCGGCGTTCTGCCTTCGGCGCCAGACCCTAAATTAGCAGGGATGCAGGGGATTCAGGGGATAAGAGCAGTGGTGACCTGCATCTTTTGTCTTTCGTGGCACAGCCGCCCTCGGCTGTGGTCTTTTCTTCTTCTTCCTTCGTGGCACAGCCGCCCTCGGCTGTGGTCTTTTCTTCTTCTTCCTTCGTGGCACAGCCGCCCCCGGCTGTGGTCTTTTCTTCTTCTTCCTTTTGCTGCGGCGCGTTGTAAACTCCCTCGCAACGGGAGCGTCAATGTCCAGTCGGCCGCCAGCCCAACCCAGCCCAGATCGATACAAGCGGCATCTCCCTCACATTGTTACCGGCGAGCACCCGCTGTTTGTGACCTTCTGCACCCGCGGCCGCTGGGTGATCCCCGAGGCCCTGCGGATGCAGCTCCTGCTGCATTGCCTCCACGACCATGCCGTCAAGCTTTGGGTTCATGCCGTCATCGTCATGCCGGATCATGTGCACATGATCCTCTCGCTCTTGCGGGATGAACAAGCCGCCTTCTATGGCCTGGCCGAGATTATGAGCGGCATCAAGGGGGCGTCCGCTCACTCTATCAACAAGGCCCTCGGCCGGAAGGGGCCGGTTTGGCAGGACGAATCCTTCGACCACTTTCTGAGATGCGAGGAGAGCATTTCCGCCAAGGCCCAGTACCTTTGGGAGAATCCGGTGCGAAAGAAGTTAGTGGCCATACCGGAGCAATGGCCTTGGTTCTGGGCCGATTGGATGCCGCGGCCGGGCCCTGGTCAGTGAGCACATGGGCCTCTCGCCTTAGGGTGATGGTCCCACCTGTAAAGACAAACAAGGACACGCAAAACGACCACAGCCGAGGGCGGCTGTGCTACGAAAGATGACACAAAAGATGACACAAAAGATGCAAATCGAAACCGTCTTATCCCCTGAATCCCCTGCATCCCTGCTAAAGGCTATTTCAGGAACTTCGCCGTTGAGGCTGACTGGGCCATGGCGGGGGCGGTGGCGGGGATGGTCTCGATGAGCTTGGCCACGATCTTGTCGCTGGTGAAGCCTTCGGCGTCGGAGGAGAAGTTCGTCACGATGCGATGCCGCAGCACCGGCGCGGCGATGGCCTGGATGTCCTCTATGGCCACGTGATACCGGCCATACAGCACGGCCCGGACCTTGGCCCCCAGGATCAGGAATTGGCACGCCCGCGGCCCGGCGCCCCAGGAAACGTACTCCTTCACGAACTCCGGCACGTCGCCCTCGTGCACGCGCGTGGCCCGCACCAGCCGCATGACATACTCGATCACGTCATCGGCCACCGGCACGCGCCGCACCACGTGCTGGAGGTCCAGAATGGCCGGGCCGTCCAGCACGGGTTGCAGCGGCTGATCGAGGCCCGCCGTGGTCAGGCGGATGATCTCAAACTCCTCCTGCCACTTGGGATAGCCCACGAAGATCTTAAACATGAAGCGGTCCTGCTGGGCCTCGGGCAGCGGGTAAGTGCCTTCCTGCTCGATGGGGTTTTGCGTGGCCAGCACTAAGAAGGGATCTTTCATGGGCAGCCGCTTGCCGCCGAAGGAAACCTGCCGCTCCTGCATCGATTCCAGCAAGGCCGACTGCGTCTTGGGCGGCGTGCGGTTGATCTCGTCAGCCAGCACGATATTGGCGAAGACCGGCCCGTGCAGGAACTGGAACTCGCGCCTGCCGGTGGCGCGGTCCTCCTGGATGACCTCGGTGCCGGTGATGTCGGAGGGCATCAGGTCGGGCGTGAACTGGATGCGGGCGAAGTCGAGCTTCAGGCACCGCGCCAGCGAGGAGACCATCAGCGTCTTGGCCAGCCCCGGCACGCCTTCGAGAATGGCATGGCCACGGGCGAACAGGCAGATCAGCAGCTCTTCGAGCACCTGCTCCTGGCCGACAATGGCCTTGGCCATCTCCTGCCGCAGGGCGCGATAGGCGTCGGTCAGCCGCTGGGCCGAGGCGATGTCGTCGGAGGCGAGTTTGTCCGTCATGATGGCCACTCCTGTGTTGTCAGCCGGTCAGCCGGCCGGTCACCCGAGCCGCGCCGGCACGTGGTTGCTGCGCTTCGCTGCGCAAACCACGGCACCTGGGTTGGGTGCCATAGGTTGAGCCGCGCCGTCTAGCGGCTCTACCTATGCGAGGCGCCCACCGCACCCTGTCCTGTACAGCCTAGCACGCCGCGCCGCCTGCGTGCTATTGTTCCTGGGCCGCTCGGCTGTAGATGAGCAGGGCGTGATCCCGGAATCGGAAATCGCCGAACTCCGTGAAGTCGCTGCCGAACTTGCGCAGGAACGAAATGTTCTCGGCAAAGGCCTGGCGTACTTCCTGGCGATTCATGCCGCTGGCGCACTCAAACTGGTACAGCAGCGGAACAGCCGTCGGGGCGCAACGGGTGATGGAAAACTTCTCGGGATGCTCAAAGACCGGCGAGCCGGACTCCAGCTGGAACAGGCCACGATGCACCATGGAAATGGCCTGCTTGTGCCGGGCCAGCAGGTCAAGTGTGGCCTGGAACTCCTGGCGCGTCTCGGTGGGGAAGCCGAACATGACGAACAGGTGGTTCTTCACGCCCTCGGCCGCGGCGGTTTCAAGCACCGCCTCGACCTCGCTGACCTTGGTGCCCTTGTCCATCAGGTCCAGTAGCCGCTGCGACCCGCTCTCGACGCCCCACAGGATAAACCGACAGCCCGACTTGCCCATCAGAGCCAGCAGCTGGGCATCGAACTGCTTGACCGGCTTGGCCAGGGCGTAATAGTGAATCTTCAGGCCGGCGTCGATGATCGCCTGGGCCAACTGGGCGAAATGCGCCGGGGAAATCATCTCATCGACCAGGGCGAAATGCGTTACGCCCGCCTGCACGTGCCGCGCCAGTTCCTCGACCACCTTGGCAACACTGCGCCGCCGATACGTCTGCCCGGCGGACTTGTAATGGGCACAAAACGCGCACCGCCGCCAATAACACCCGCGCGACGTCAGCACCGGCACGACCGGAGCGGGACTGTAATAGGCCCGCAAGTCCAGGTCCGAGAAATCCGGCGTGCCCAGGACGTCGAGGTCCTCTTCCAGCATGGGCGGGTTTTGCAGCAGCCCGCCGGCCTGGGCGTACGTCAGGCCGGGCACCTGGGCCAGATCGGCGTGCTCCTGGAGGAACTTCGCCAGCGGCCATTCGCCTTCGCCGGTGACGACGTAATCGATGCACCCGGCATGGGCGCGCAGGAACGCGTCCGCGCCGGTGTTGAAATACGTGCCGCCGGCGATGATCGGCGCGCTCGAGCGCTGCTTCAATGCCTTGGCCAGGCACAGCGCCGGCCAGAGTTGCTGGGTGTAGCAGATCGACAGGCCGATGATCCCGGGCTGTTCGTTCAGCACGGCCTGGGCGTACCGCCCGTAGCACTCGGGCAGCTCGGCATCGTGGCGGTAGGCCTTTTCGAGCGCCACATCGTTGGCCAGTGCCGGCAGCACCCTCTCCAGCCAGATGCGCGTGCCGAGAAAGTAGCGGTCGGGGCGATCGTAAAATTCCTGGCCGTGCTGGCCGAGGAATGTTTCTGCCGTGCGCGAAAGCAACGCCTCGCTCAGCAGCCGTTCGATAAAATTCGGCCCGGGCGCGCACAGCCGGCCAGCCAGTTCGCCAAACAGCTCCTGGTGGGCCAGCAGGTTGAGATCCAGAACCTTGACCGACCACTCCGGCAGCGTTTGCCGCAAGAAGCCCTTGAGAGCGCACAGCCCCAGCGGCGGCGCGGTGGCCGTGGAGTAAGGCGGGTAAGCCAGCACCAGCCGCTTATTGGACGTATCCATCGCTGCGATTATACCGGCCGGTGCCGCTGGCGCGAAGTCGGGCACACGATGCCGCCTGGTGAAGGTGGGCCTCGCAGAAGCGCTCGACCCAGCCTGCGCCCACTGCTACCGCCGTGTCACGCCATGCGCATTCCCGCGAATCCGCTGCATCGCTGCCGATAGGCTTCCAGTATAATCGCCGCTGGCGCTCATGGCCCGATGGACCCACGCAATTCGACGGTATCTGCCGCACCGGCGGCGACGCGCTTGGCGCTACGTCAGCCTGCGCCGACGCGGCGCGGGGCTGGTCGTCTTTGGCCTGCTGCTGCTGCTCGTGTACGGCTATAGCTGGGTGACTGACGACAACCGCGTCAAGGCCGAGGCCGTGCAGTACCTCTCGCGCCTGACCGGCGGGCGGGCGAAGATCGCCAAGGCCCACTTCAGCATCTTCGGCGGCGTGAGGCTGGAGAATGTCCGGCTGTACCTGGACGCCGGCAACGCCCCGCCGTTCTTCGAAGCCTCGCAGGTGGTGATGAACCACCGCCTCAGCGCCCTGCTCCGAGGCCGCGTGGAGCCCACCGAGATCACCTGCTTCAAGCCGCACATCCGGCTGATCGAAAATGCGCGGACGCAGCAGTGGAACGTCAAGCAGGTCTTCCCCCTGGCCGAGCACGGGCCCGGGAGCCGCGTGAGCGCGTATCCGGCTCGCTTGCCGGCCATCCGGCTGCGCGAGGGCGAGCTGGAACTGCTGGACGCTGACGAGGACGGCAACCTGCTGCCGGTGACCAAGAGCCCGCTGCCGGTCATGGTGGCGCTGCTGCCAGACAAGAACGTCTACCAGGTCAGCATCGAAGGCGGCCAGGGCGTCATCAGCGGCACCGGCACGATCAACACGCGCACGGGCGAGACGGACATGGCCGGGTCGCTGGGGCTCGAAGGCCTGGACCGCGCCTTGCCGCGCAAGTACCGCCAGTGGCGCCAGCAATACAAGCTCAAGGGCCAGATCAACCTGTCAGGCCAGGCGCGACTCTTGCAGACGACTTCTGGCCCCAGCGCCGTCGAGCAGTTGACGGCCCAGCTCGAAGGCGTGTCCATGGAACTGCCGCCCCAGCAGGGCGGGCTGCGTCTGGCCGGCGTGCAGGGACGCGTCTCCTTCCACGGCAACGCCATGGTGATCGAGAAGATCACCGGAAGGATCGAGCAGGCCCCGCAGGCAACGGCCAGCGTGACCGGCTCGGTGGAAGGCTACGGCCCCGATGCCATCTTCGACCTGCACCTGGCGGTGGGCGACTTGGAATTGCCCCTGGAGGATCTGCCCGCCGAGGTGCCGTGGTCGGCCCAGATCAATGATCTCATGCACCGCCTGGAACCGCGCGGCAAGGTGAATCTGCTGGCCGACGTCAGTCGCGACGGCCAGGGCAAGGTCCAGACCAGCCTGCGCGTGAGCCTGCAAGGGCTATCGGCCAAGGTGCCCGATCAGTCGCTACGGCTAGAGAGCCTGGGCGGCGAAGTCCTGCTCACCCAGACGCGCATTGAACTGCACGAGGTCACCGGCCGCCTGCCGTCAGCGTCCGGTTCGGCCGAGTCGTCGTCCACCGTGACGCTCAACGGCTGGGGCGAAGACCTGACCAAAGAGCCGCGCGGCGAGTTGACGATCTCGGCCCACGACCTGCCGCTCACCCCGGCCGTGCATGACGCCATGCCGCCAAACATCCGCCAGCGCTGGGACGATCTGGCGCCCGCGGGCCTGCTGGACTGCACCGTCCAGATCGCCCGCCTGGCACCGGAGGTCAAGGCCAGCGTCAAGGCCAGTTTCAACCTCACCGGCAAGGCCTCGATGGCCCACAAGGATTTCCCGTACCGGGTTGAGGGCATTACCGGCCGGGTGGACGTGGACGAGATGCGGGCGACCATCCACAACGTCCGCGGCAAGTCCGGCCAGATGAGCGCGCGGGCTAACGGGTACGTGGCCTCGGGCGACTGGGAGATCACCCTGGACGCCACCGACGTGCCGCTGGACGAAACGCTGCGGGCGGCCCTACCTAAGCCGGCCCGCGAACCGTACCGCGCCTGCGGCCTGTCGGGCCGGGCCAGCTTGAGCGACGGCTATGTCCGCAGACGGCCCGGCGAGGACGTCGACTGGCATTTGCCCATCACGCTGAATGGCGCCAGCATGACCCACGACTGGCTGCCGTACCGGCTGGACGAAGTGGTCGGCAAGGTGCTCATCGAGCATTCCGGGCTGGAGATCCGCGAACTCACCGGCCGGCACGACAAGGCGCAGGTGCGTTTGAGCGGCCAGCTGAACTGGTCCGGCGCGGAGCCGGGCATTGACCTGCGCGTCGGGGCGACCGACTTGGCGCTGGATGAAAGCGTGCATCACGCGCTGCCGCCAGCAGCGGCCGGGGCGTGGCAGGAACTTTCACCCGGCGGGCTGACCGACGTGGACTGCACCTTCCACCGCGCTCCCCTGGACGCGCCGACGCAGTACCGGCTTATCTTCCAGCCACGCTCGGCCAGCATTCGCTACAAGCGGTTCCCCTACCCGCTACACGACATCCAGGGCCAGGCCGTGTTGGAAAACGGCTGCCTCCGGCTGCACGAGATCGTCGCCCAGGCGGGCCAGTCCGGCGTGAAGATCTTCGCCGAAGGCGAGATTCGTCCCGGCGATCCCCAGCGCTGGGCCGATCTGGAGTTGCACAGCGGCCCCATTCCGGTCGATGCCGACTTGCTGGGGGCCTTGCCTCGGGAACTGGTCAAGTCGCTGGGGATGCGCGGCGGCGGCACGCTGGCGCTGGATCTGGATCATCTGCAATTGCGCCGGTGCGGGCTCACGGGCCCGTGGCCGACGCGCGGCGATTTGACCACCCAGCCAGCCACGCAGCCACAGACTTCGCTGACCCGGGGCCAGCTCACAAGTTCCCCTGCCGCGGCGACCCTGCCGACGTGGCTGGGGACGGTTGATATCCCCGAAGCTGATGTATCAGGAGACCCCACACCGGACATCGCCGACGAAACGGCAGCCACCTCGGATGAGGGCTTCATCGCGCCGGTCGAAATCGGCGGCGTGGAGCTGACATCCCGGCCCGCTACCGCCCGCGTCGCAAAGCCCGCATCGCAACCCGTGCCTGCGCCGACCAGTCACCCCAACGGGTCGCCGGCGTGGCGCTGGCAGGGCCGCTTCCACGCCAACAACGCCATCGTGGCCATCGGCATCGACGCCAAGAGCATCACCGGCACGCTGGCGGGCGAAATGAGCACCGACGGGGCGACTGAGCGGCTCTTCGTCGAGGCCTCGCTGGACATGGACAAGATCAGCGTCGGGCCGCGGCAGCTGCAGAATCTCCAGGCGATCGTGACCAAGGCGGCCGACTCGCCGACGCTGCGGGCCGATTCGATCACATGTCGCGCGTACGGCGGCTACGGTAACGGGACGGCGGAAATATCCCTGGGCCCCGACGCCAAGTACGCCCTGAGCCTGGCCGTCGAGAACGCCGATCTGGCCAAGTTCCTGACCAGCGCGCATCCGGCCGCGCCGGTCGATGCCGTCGGCGCCATGAGCGGGAATTTGCAGCTCTCGGGCGCGCTGAACGACCCCGACAGCCGGCAAGGCCGCGGCAAGATCCACGTCGAACGCGCCCGCATGTTCCGCCTGCCGGTCATGCTGGGGTTCTTTAACGCCCTTTCGCTGGCCCTACCTGGCGAGCCGCCCTTCAATCTGGCCGAGGTCGAGTATTCTCTGCGCGGGCCGATCCTGACCTTTCAGGAGATCTACCTGGAAGGGACCACCGCGGCATTGCTGGGCACCGGCACGCTGGACACGCGCAACGAGGCCTTGCGGCTGACGTTCCTCTCGGGCCCGCCGCGCCGGTTGCCGCGCCTGGCCGGGCTGACGGACATCATCCAGCACCTGGCCGGCGAAATCGTGGCCATCCGCGTCACCGGCACGATCAGCAACCCCCACAGCCAAACCGTCCCCATGCACAGCCTGGGCGATGCCATGCGCGACATGCTGCAGCCGCAGTCATCGCAGCCATAAACCATTCGGGCCCGGTGGCATTCGAGTGGGTGGCATGGTCACGCTGCTGGCGTGACCATGTTGGGCCACGCTATTGCCAAAGCAGGTCTGGGTGGCATGGTCAGACCGTTGTCCAGGTCTGGCCATGTGTAAACGATTCCCATCTCGTCGTCCCCATGTGGTTCCTGGATTTGTAGGGTGGGCCGAGGAGCGGAGCGACGAGCCCCACCTTTACCGGGTTGCCTCAGGAATGGTGGGGCTCGCGAGACGACGCTCGACCCACCCTACAAACCCCGCCAGTGCTTCCGGTATGAGCGCCTCTCGATCAGCAAGCATCAATCGGCCATGGCCGGAATGTGTGCGCAAAAAAGAACCCCCGGCTTTCACCGAGGGTCCTTTGTGTGTGTACGTCAGGATGGTCTAGTAGCGACCGCCGCGGCCACCGCCGCCGCCGCCACCACCGCCGCCACCACCGTAGCCGCCACGGCCACCACGGCCGCCGCCACCACCACCACCACCGCCGCCGCCTTCCTTCTTCGGGCGGGCTTCGCTGACCGTCAACGGACGGCCACCGCTGTCCTTGCCGTTGAGGGCTGCAATCGCGGCCTGGGCCTCTTGGTCGGAGCCCATCTCAACAAAACCGAAGCCCTTGCTTCGGCCGGTCATGCTGTCGGAAATTACATCCGCGCTCTCGACCGTTCCATACGGCTGGAAGAGCTCTTCCAACTGCTGACTGTTCACGGAATAACTCAGGTTCCCAACATACAGCTTCTTGCCCATCATTGTCTCCTCATGCACGGGCAATGCGACCCTTGGTTTCTCTTTCAGGGTCATTTGTGAAAGGGGTCGCCATCCCGACCCATAGAGTCTGGAACGCGAGCGGATGAAACAACCGGACTGAACGTAAGTGTCTCGTAATGTTTTTCCCGTTCGACGGACCGAACATCAGAAGTATACCCCCCCTTTTCCAGCCCGGCAACAACTTCGTGAAATTCCAAAAGCCACTTTTGGCCTTCCCAAGGGTGCGCCGCCAGGCCACACCTCCCGCCAGAGAAGAGCTTTGGGGTGCGTCCCTCAGAAGATCGCCTGCGCGCTACCCTTGGCCGCTTGCCGCGCCCGTGGCCCCGGCGATGCGCTGCCTTCTCCGCTTCAACAGTTCATCCAAGCTGGCTTGGCCGGCGCCCATCGCGGCGATGATCAGCGCCCCGCCCAGCATCGACAGGTTCTTGAAGAAGTTGATCTCCTGCATCTGCGCCTTAGCCGGGTCGGTGACCGCCCAGAAGTTGTGCATCGTCAGCGTCACCGGCACGAGAAAGAGCACCAGCATCCAGGCGCCCCACTTGGCCTTAAAGCCCAGCAGCACCATCAGCCCGCCCAGCAGGCACAACACTCCCGAGACCGGCACCGCCAGCGATGCCAGCGGCACACCGCTTTTGGCAGCGTAATCGATCGACTTCTGCGTGAAGTGCCCGAAGCTGGACTGAATGAAGATATAGGCGAAAAGCAGCCGACCCAGTAGCGTCACGTACTTCATAGCGTTCGCCCTTTCTGTTGACCCTGGCCCGTCTACCCCTTGTGGTCTGACGGACTCACCAACAACTGGCGGCTGTTTATGATTCTGTGGATAACTTGTCGGAACTCTGATCGCTCCGGCCACGTTACCAGCCGCCGTCAACACCCCAAAGCTCTTCGACCGGCCTGGCGACTGCCAACCCCCGATTTACACCTAGGGGTTGGCAGCACCTTCAAACATGTTGTCCACAGCCATCCTCTCCGGGTGTCGCTTCGTAACTTCAATTCACACAAGCGATTAGCATTAAGCCCTTGGATCATTCAACAGCAGCAGGGTCTAATATCTACTACTACGGATTTACCTGATAAATATAATAGAAGACCATCCTACAGCAGCCACCACGTACACAGGCCCAGGTAGATGCCCGTAGTCAGAATGTCCGAAAACATCAGCACCACAGGCCCGGCAGCCACCTTGGGGTCAAGCTTCAGAACGTGCAGCATCACGGGCGTAAAGATGCCCATTCCAGCGGCCATAATCATCGAGATCATAACGCCCGCAGCCAGCGTTGCGGCCCCCAGCCCGTTGGAGCCCCAGAAGCCCGCCGTAAAAGCCACCAGCAGGCCGCTGGTGACGCCCAGCAGGGCCACAATCTTGGCCTCACGCACGCTCCGCAGCCGCAGACCTCGCCAGGGCATCCGCCGGCCGTGCAGGTATTGCAGGGTCAGCGTCACCGATTGCATCGAGATGGACTCGCTCAGCGTCAGCACCAGCGGGACAAAGCTGGCCACCAGCAGCATCTTGGCCAGGATGGATTGGAACGCCACCACGATCAGGGCGCAGACGATGCCGCCAAAGAGATTGCACAGCAGCCAGGGCATGCGGCGCGAGAAGCCGCCCACAGCCGAGTCGCGGCGGATCAGTTCGGCAGAGAAGCCGATGATCTGGAACAGGTCGCTGGCCCGCCGGGCTTCGGCCAGGTCGATGACCTCGTCGGTGTAGAGCTGAATATCAATCACGCCCAGCAGCTTGCCGTCCTCGTCAACCACCGGCAAGGCCAGCAGCCGATCCTGTTGAAAACGCCGCAAGGCCTGCTCCAGCGTGGTGTTGGCGGGCAGGCTGGAGACGGGGCTGTCCATGACGTCGCGCACCTTCGTCTCGGGCGTGGCCAAGAGCATCTTGCGCGTGGGCACGACGCCCAGCAGGCGGTTCGTCTCATCGACGACGTAGAAGTAGATGATCTTCTGATCCACCCGGCGGGTTTGGAGGTCGCGCAGGGCCTGCTGCATGGTCCAGTCGACCTGCAGGGCGGTCTCGGCCGGCAGGGCGAACTCCCTCACCGGCCGTTGCAGATTGTGCGGCGTCAGCAGGCTGTTCATGGCCAACACAGTGTAGTCAGGTTGGCCGCCGACGGAAAGAGCCCGCCGGAGCCAGCGTCAGAGACGGTTCTCTCGGGTGCTTGGCCAAACCTGGTTTCATAACCGTGGTACGCCCGCCCTGGGGCGTGAAACCGGGCGAGCAGGCATGAATATGGCCGCAAAGACCACAGCCGAGGGCGGCTGTGCCACGGGCCACACTGGGTGCCGTGGTTTGCGCAGTGAAGCGGAGCAACCACGTACTCACGCTCCATAGAACGGCTGCTCCAATCAACGCGTAATCATCGCGGGGTACTGGCGGCGCCCGAGGCAAACCCGCTATGATGCCTTCACTTGGATAGGAGACGCTCATGGCGAAGGTGCTTGTGATCTATTGCAGCATGACGGGCAACACGCAGATGGCCGCCGAAGCGGTGGCCGAAGGGGCGCGATCGGCCGGGGCCGAGGTGTCGCTGATGACGGGCACCGACGCCCAGCCCGACGACCTCATCAAGGCCGATGCGGTGGCCTTGGGCTCCTACGACGCCTTCAGCTACATGGGCGGGCCGCTGAAGGACTTCTTCGACCGGGCCTTATACCCCACGCAGGACGCCGTGACGGACAAGCCCTACGTGGCCTTCCTCACCCACGGCGGCGGGGGCAAGGCCATGAGCAGCATCGAATCGCTGGCCAAGGCGCTGAAGCTTCGCAAGGCCGCCGATTCGGTCTCGGTCGTCGGCCGGCCGGAAGCTGCCGCCCTGACCAAGCTCCAACACCTCGGCGCCGCCCTGGTCAAGGCCATCTAACCGCGTAGGGCGTGCAACTGGTTGCACGCGCCGGGCAATGTGCCGGGTGCCATGCTTCTGTGTTGTCTTGCAGAAGCATGCGACGTTGGGCGGTCACACATCGGTGGGGCTGGCAACAGCGCTCGACCCACCCTACATGGGCTGCCCGGTGCCATGGTCAGGACGGTAGGGTCCGCAGGTTCTTTCGCGCTGTTGCGAAAGGTTCTGCGGACGGGCCCGGTGCTATGGTGCCATCTATGAGTCAGGTGCCATGCTTCCGCGCTGTCTTGCAGAAGCATGCAAAGCGCCCGGCCAGTGGCCAGACATGCTTGGGCGATAGCCTGGCCCCACATGGTCACGCAACAGCGTGACCATGCCACCCACCCGAATCGTTTCCTCTGCGGTCTCGGCGGCAATCAGTGTTGCGTTGGCCGATAGTCGGCCAATTGCGGGCTGTCGGTGGCGGTGATGCCCAACAGAATCGGCTGGGCCTGCGAGGGCTCATACGAGGAATCGCCGCCGGCGCCACGGAAGTGGATCTCCACGATGCGCACCTCTGGCCGGGGGTTGGTCCACTCGTAGCCCCAGATCACCAGCGGCCCTCCGCCGGGCAGGTCGCCGGCGATCAGACAGCGGGCGTGATACAGCGTGCCCTCCAGGCCGGCGTTCCACGCCGCGACGTTCTCCTGGTACCGAATGCCCGCCGGCAACACCAGGCCATCTTCAAAGACGACGTCATACACGCCCAGCAACTCGCTGGACTCGCGCGGGTACAGCGTGCCGTCGCCGGCGTGCACGGGCCTGCGGCCTTCGCCAGTGGAGGTCTGCACGAATGTCAGCTTACCGGCCACCCGGGCAATGGGAATCACCACCTGCTCGGGGCCATGCGCTGCATCCTGATGCGTCCGCCGCACCATCACGCCGCCAGAGCCCAGCTTGCATTGCAGCCCATTGAGGCGAGATTCGCCCAGACGCAACCCGGAGAGATCCCATTGCTGATGCTTGAGCGGCACATTGAATACCCCGGCCAAGTCCAGTGGCGACTGTTGCGGTTCGTGCAGATGAATATCCGGCTCGAATGTGCCACTGAGGTGTTCGCGCACTTGCGGCATGAGGCCAAAGACCAGTTCGGCCGCTGCTGGCCGGGAGAGATAATGCGAGGACCACAGCATATTGGTCGAATACAGGGCGTGGGCAATGTGCATCTTGCCCAGTTCGTATTCTTCCATTCGGCACCAACTGGAAACCTCGGCCCCGGGCACCTGGTCGTGTATTGGCCGCTCGGGCCAGTTCTCAAACATCTGGCCATAGAAGTTCCCGTAACCAAAGCGGAAGCCTTTGGCCCGCAGTTCCGCATCGGCAGCACCTGCCTGCCTGCCGTCCTGGTCACGCATGCTCCAGGCCCAGTTGAAGAGCAGGATATCCGGGCACTCGGCCAGGACCTTCTTCCACGCCCCCTCAGTGGAGGGGAAGTCGTACCACATTGGCCCGCCCTTGCCCAGCGAGCGTTTCTTCTCATTGTGGCAGGAGGTGAAATGATCGGCCCACATCCACGTGGCAATGCCGCGCTCGTGCAAGTGGCGGTAAATGCGGATGACGTCCTGGGCGTACAGTTGGCCGGTGTCCTTGTCGCGGCAGCGCGGGCAGAGGCCGGCCGAGCGCCATTCATCGTGGCCAATGTGCACCGCCGGCGGCTTGATCATGTCAATGTATTCGTCCATCACGTCAAACAGCAGCTTGTACGAGTCTTCATTGGAAGGGCAATACGCGTCGGGGAAGGCGGCTTCGGGCACCTCGGCCAGTTCACGATGGGCACAGGTGAGATGATATACGTGGGTGAGCGACTGTATTTCCGGCACGACCTCCTGGCCATGTTGGCGAGCAAAGGCCACCAGCTCGCGGAGATCATCGGGTTCAATGTACCGGCCGCCGCCCAAACCAATGTGCGTAGTGTCCTGGAAGCGCCGGTTAGGCCCTTGCGGGGTGGACTCGCCCGTCTTGGGGAATTGATCGCCCAGGGCGCGGAGTTCCAGCGTAGTGCGTCGCCAGGCCGGGGCGATCTCGGGGTGACTCGTCAGCCGCACGCCGCCGCCGACTTCGAGAATCATGCCATTGAACTTGTACCGCAGCAGGACATCGCGGACATACCTCCGGAAGAGCGGCATATCGTCTGGGCCGGGGAGGAATATATGCACATAGCGTATGCTCATGAATGGCCAGTCGCGAATGTTAGCGCCCAGCAGCACGGGGCCGTCGGTCGTGCGGCGAACGAGTTGGATAATGGTGGCGGCGGCATACAGCAGGCCACGCTGGTCGGCGCCCATGGCCGTGGCGCCGTCGGGGGTAATGGCCAGGGTGTACCCTTCGGGCTGCGTGACGGGGGCCAGACGTGGTTGCTGCGCTTCGCTGCGCAAGCCACGGCACCGCGCCAGGTAAATGGCCTTGCGACCCGCGATGGCCGGTGACTCGACGACGGGCAGGATGAGCATATACTCATCGGCCAGCCAGCCAGCCAGCAGGTCGGCGGCGGCGCGTTCATCGGCGCTGGCCCCGGCCGGCACGGCAATGACGGCCTGGGCTAGCGGCATATCCCCTCCAGTGAGTGTGATCTCCTGCGGGAGCGGGTACACGGGGGTGTTGTGCAATGTGGATTGATCAGTCACGTCAAACTCCTTTGAATGTGCCGCGCCGCTGGCTGTGGGCAAAGACGCCAGAACCATGGCACGGGGCAAGCCGCCATCGGTCGAAGTGGTGGTCGGCACAGCTGGCCGCGACGCCGCCAACGCAGCGGCTCCGGCGAGGCTGGCCAAGGCACCGACCCATTTCAGCAACAGGCTCATGCACAGCCACTCCTGGGCCTCGTGAAAGCGTGCCGGGCGAAAGTAATCCTGCACATTTCTCAAAACTCGGTAAGATACTAGTCTATCGGGGGAGGCGCGAACCTGCCCTCCAAAATCCATCATCATTTGTTCAGGGAAAAAGGAGAACGCCGTGAAACACGCTCGCAAGCTTCTTCCCATCGTGGCTCTGTTGTTGTCGGCCTTGGTCATTCCCGTTCACACTGCCTCAGCCGAGGTGCGGTACACCATGACGGTGATACCGGGCCTGACGCCCGACTCAGCCGTTATGCCGTACGGCATTAACAGTAGCGGCCAAGTGGCAGGACTGTCCCAGCAAGCGGGCGTCAATCAGGCAATCTTGTGGGACGGCACGCACAGCATCAATCTGGGCACGTTGCCCGGCCAGTCTCAGGCCTATGCCTACGCGATCAACGCTTTTGCGAACGTGATCGGAGTATCCTCCACGAACCCAGCCATTGACCAGCGGGCCTTTCTTTGGAGCGCTGGGCAGATGACGGATCTTGGAGTTCTGCCCGGCCTGACCGCCAGCGCTGCCTGGGGTATCAATGCCAGTGGCCAAGTGGTCGGGAATTGTTTCGGTGGCGGCGGCAAAGCGCGAGGGTTCTTGTGCTCAGGTGGCCAGATGACGGCCCTTGACCCCTTGCCTGGCGGAACGATCACGCAAGCCTTCGCCATAAA
The DNA here is from genome assembly GCA_903892515.1 of uncultured Planctomycetota bacterium. Classification (GTDB taxonomy): domain Bacteria; phylum Planctomycetota; class Phycisphaerae; order SM23-33; family SM23-33; genus CAITIS01. Next base: position 27,475 of record CAITIS010000021.1, read on the forward strand.
TGACGCAGGCCAGATCGCCGGCGCTTCCGACACGTCGACGGGGCCGGCGCATGCCGTGATGTTCAGCGGCACAACAGCGACCGACTTGGGCACCCTCGGAGGAGCGCGGAGTTCACCGCGGGGCATCAATAATCTTGGGCAAGTCGTGGGCACTTCCGACACGGCCGAAGGCTCCCAGCAGGGATTCCTATACACCGGTGGGCCAATGATTGACTTGGGAGGGCTGCTCGGCACAACACAGAGTTCAGCCACCGGCATCAACAATTGCGGGGAGGTGATCGGTCAGTTCTGGGTTGGGTCGATGGGGCATGCGTTCCTCTACAGCAATGGTGTGGCCGTCGATCTGAATAGCCTTGTAGACCTCCCGGCGGGGTGGGTGCTGGTTGGCGCCGTTGCGATCAACGACAGAGGCCAAATCACTGCCGCCGGAGTCACCGCCTCGTGGGACTCGTTTGCCTGTGTGCTGACACCTGTTCCAGAGCCCATGAGCATCAGCATTCTTGCGATCGGCCTGCTGACTGTCACCCTGAGGGGTAGGCAGCGTTGATAGGTCGCAAAGGTCGGGCGCACCAATTCGCAAAGTGGGCATGTTAGGCGGAAACCGGGTTCAACCCTTGGAAAGGGGTCTCGCAAATGAAGATGTACCTGATCATTCTGATGGGCATATTAACGGTCGTCTCAGCGGCTCGTGCGACGCAGTTAACGTATACCTGGGTTGGCTTCGACCAAGATGACCCGCATGACTGGGCCACCGCCGACAACTGGTCCGAGGTCCGGGTTACTCGGTCGCCGACCGACATCATGCAGCTCACACAGAAGGACGGTTCCTGTATTGTCGGTTCGTCCACGAACGAGACGGTGGGCTCGCTGACGGTTCAGGGGATGACGCTGACGGTGTCGGGCAAGCTGGAGGTCTTCAATACTTATGGGACTCTTGCCCTGGACCTCGATAGCAACGATACCATCGGGCAGAGCGTCCTGAATATCACCGGGAGTGAGCCTGGGACGACACTGGCCGCCATCGCGG
>CAITIS010000022.1 GCA_903892515.1 uncultured Planctomycetota bacterium
GCCTTACCCGCAAGGCGGCCCACATGCCTTTCCGCGAGTACGCATGAAGGCATGGCCCCTGGCACGACGTGGTTGCTGCGCTCCGCTGCGCAAACCACGGCACCCATTCACGGCACCCCACTCACCGGTCCCATTCACCGGGCGCCGTTCATCGGCACCGGGCGCCACGTCGAAACTGTCACCGTTTATGGGTTTGGGCACAAATAACGGTACCACTCGCGCAGAAAGCAGGCTAGTATTTGGCGTTCTCAGGGTAAGACATTGAAGTGACCTGCCAAACGGCTCGGCTCGGCCACCAGCGTAGTATTCAAGCACAGTAAATAGAATGTAAGTGGAGTTAGTAAATGAGGATAGCGATCAGGGTCAAGAAGATGAACGCACGCGTTTATCACGCTTGGTGCCCGACCTTGCCTGGGTGCTCGGCCCAGGGCGCGACACGCGAAGATGCCAAGCTCCATCTCAAGTGGGCGATTCGCGGCTATCGGGCGTGCCTGGACGCCACGGTGCCCAAAAACATGCAGGAACAGGTGCTGACGCTGTCGCGTACGCTGGTCCAACCGTATCCCTTCGGAGCACCCGGCCCGTCCTGACGGCCATTCAATCGGTTCTGGCCTGCTTGGGTTCGCGGGAGCCACAGCTCGCGGGCCAGCGGGAAGTGTTCGGCAGACTGGGTCGGGCAGAGGCTCCTACCGTAAGCATCTCCAGCTTGGGGGCTTCATGGCGGTAACAGTCCTTTACCAACTTGGGCTTGGGGCGTATAATGATTGCCAGAGCGACCAGAGGCAATGGAGGACAGAGCATCTCGGATGCGCATCGTGCTATTAGCTAATCCGGGTTGGCGATGGCCGGGCGATGATTTGCCGGTCGAGTTCTGCTATGTCGAGAGCGGTTACGAAGCAGCCGCTGAGCTTCTGGCCAACCCCGGCGCCGCGCTGGCGGCCGATCTGGGCTGCCTGGGCCAGCACGATATGGCCCTGCTGGATCTGGCGGCGCGACTCAACCGCGTCGTCGTGGCCTTCGGCACGATCTCTCAGTCCATCCCGCCCCAACAGCTTGCTCGCATCCACCTGACCTCGCGCGAGCAACTGGTGCAAACGCTCACCGAAGTGCTGGCCGAACCAGCGATGGCGGCTGCGATGCGGGCCGGTGGCACAGGCTTTCCAGCCTGTGCAGACACGCCCTCAAAAGGCCATGCCACCTCTCCCGTAGAACGGCCGCCCTCGGCTGTGGATAGCGTAGAGCGGGCAGGCTTGCCCGCGCTGGAGCCCCAAGGTGGGACTCGGCCCCAGACAACGGAGCCTCGGCCCACCCTACACTCTGAACCCGGCAACGGCAACACGGCCACGTCGCCGGCGCGAGCCCATCTCGTGCCGCGGAGGCCGATTCAGCCGGCAGACTTTGAGTCCGCCCCCAAGCCGCTGATCGCGCCGGTAAGGCCGCCTGCCGTGATTCGCCCCATCCAGACCCTCACGCAGGAAGAGCTCGATGCGTTGCTGGAGGAAAAGCCATGACCGCCTCCGTCCTGGTGATCGGACCTCAGGCACGCGCCGCCGAACTGCGTCGCGTCCGCGGCCAAAATGGCTTTACGCACTCCGCCGACCCGTACCAGGCGCTGGAATTGATGGCCAATGGGCCATTTGAATCGATTCTGCTGTCGGAAGAGCTGCCCGATTTCGCCCACCTCGTGCGGGCCTGCCGCAGGCTCTCGCCGCGCGGGCGCGTCGTGGGCCTGTGCTCGCCGGCTGGTGAGGCCAGGCTTCGCGGCCTGGAGGGCGCGGAGCTGGACGACTACGTTATCTGCCCGCCCACGGCCGAAGAGCTGGCCCAGGCCATCGAACCCTCCGCCGAGTTGCAGGACGCGGACCTGGCCGCCCAGGCTGTGCCGAACGCCGACATCATCGCCCTGGTGGAATCGGCCAGCTCCATGCCCACGCTTATGGAATGCCTGGTGCGAATCGTGGGGCAATGGACGCAACTGGAGGTCGGCTGGTTCGACTTTGGCACGAAGCGGCATGGCGTGCCGCTGCTGCTGCTGGACGGCGACATGCCGCACATGCTGCTGGCGAGCAGCCCGCGCCAGATCGGCCCGACCCTGCAACACCGGCTGGCGAACTTGCAGGCCCTGCTGGCCCCGCTGGCCGAACAGGTGCGGCGGATCGAGTCGCTGCACCGGCTGGCCATCACGGATCATCTGACCGGGGCATACAACCGGCGATATTTCTATCACTTTACGGATCAGCTTTTGGCCCGGGCCAAGGCCGAACGCTTCCGCGTGACGCTGCTGCTGTTCGACATCGACAACTTCAAGCACTACAACGACACCTTTGGCCACGCCGCGGGCGATGAAATCCTGCGTGAGATCACGCTGCTGCTCAAGCAGGTCACGCGCGAGCACGACATTGTCGCCCGGCTGGGAGGCGACGAATTTTCCGTTCTGTTCTGGGACGCCGAGGCCCCGCGCCGGCCCGACAGCCAGCACCCCTCCTCCGCCGCAGGCCTGACGCAACGCTTTGTCCAGGCCCTGGCCAAGCACACCTTCAATTGCCTGGGCCCCACGGCCGTTGGCACGCTCACCGTCTCGGGTGGCTTGGCAACCTTCCCCTGGGACGGCCAGGACGTCAAAGCCCTGCTCCGCCATGCCGACCAGGGCCTGCGCGACGTGAAAACCACCGGCAAGAACTCCATCTGCCTCGTCGGCAAAGCCTGAGAAAGCCATCGTGATCCGCCAACCTGCCGCTCGATAACATCCGGGTATTTGCACCCTGCAATATGCTTTCTCGTCGTGCGTTAGCCTATAAATATGACGGTGAGCGGGCAGCCCCGCGGTCGGGGCCGCTTGCCGCATGCATAAGCCCTGCCTATGGCAGGAAGGAGACGCTGTGAAGACACTGAAACTGGCAATGGCAGCAAGCTTGGCGTTCGTGATGGCGGGAATGGCCCTGTCGCAGACAAGTCAGCCGACCTCGCAACCGACTTCGGGCCCGGCGTCCCGTCCGGTCGCAGTCATGGGCATGCTCGTCAAGGTCGATGGCAGCAACCTGATCGTAAACAGCCGCGCCGGCCGGGAAACCACCGAGGTTACGGTCGCCACTAATGACAAGACCGAGTTCATGGTTGATGCCGAGCCCGGCAAGCTGGCCGACCTCAAGCCCGAGATGCGCGTTGTGATCACGCCCCAGGGCGGTGCGGCCATAAAGGTCGCGGCCTGGTCGCGTGGCCGGATGGGCCAAGTCGTCAAGGTCGAGGGCACGAACCTCACCATCCTTCTCCGTGGCGGCGAGGCCAGCGAGGTGACCATCCAGACCGACGCCAAGACCAAGGTCTTCGTCGGCGAGCAGCCCGGCACGATGGCCGATATCAAGCAAGGTTCATTCGTGACCGTGCTGCCAGAAACCGGCACTGCCACCAAGGTCATCATCGGCCTCGCTCGCGGCGCCGGCGGCAACCGCTCGCGACGCGGCGAGTAATACGCCACGCAGTGCGATTGGCCTGGAACTGACGAACGAAGACACTGAAGAGCGGATGGCGGGTCTCCTGACCCGCCATCGTTCGTTAGTCTTGGAATCCGCCGGCCAATGGCTGCCGACACGGTTTGCATACGTCGCGCTGGGTGCCATAGGCTGACACGACTTCGCGTCTTCTTGCGAAGGCGGGGCTGCCTATGCTGACCTCCCGCATAGGTAGAGCCGCCAGAAGACGCGGCTCAACCTATGGCACCCAGCGCGGGCCAACCTATGACACGCGACGCGGCTCAACCTATGGCCGTTTTCGCCTACCGCCCCTGGCGAACGGAGTCTTCAAAGAATCGCCAGACATTCAAGGCGTAGCTGGCATTGGCGTTCTGGTCGTCGCCAGGAGGCACGCCGTGGACTGAGTTGCTCCAGACCACCTTGTCGGTGTCGTTGCTCACCTTGCCCGCGTCGCGAACAGTCCGCACGCTTCCGTCGCCAAAGCCGACGTTAAAGCGGTCGCCGTGGCACCAGGACGCTCGCACAGCAAAGGCTTTGCCGCCACTTTCAGGCGGCGCGAGCCGGGGTGACTGGAAGCGTTCCAGCCAGAAGTTATCGCTGAGAATGGGCGACTGGCCGTAGCTCAGGTAGCGTGACTCGCTGGTTAGCGGATGCACTTCGAGGTACTGCCGGCTGAGGCGGACGTATGGCAACGTCAGTTGTCCGCCGCCGGCGCCACGCCTGGAGCCTCCCGGGTCGGGCTGGCCGCTGGAGCCGCCGCAGAAGGCGGCCATAAGATGGGCCCGCGGGTAGACAAGATTGGGAGCGGTGCTGAACAGATCGAGCGAATACGGCAGCCGCAGGCAGTACGTTGAGAATCTCTCGGTGAATGGGAAGAAGCCGGCCGATCCGCTGCGAAACGAGCCATCGGCGCCGGTGCAGAGCAAATGGCCCGGCGTCACGTACGCGCCAGCAAGCAAGACGTACAGATTCACGTTTTGCAAGCCGGCGAAGCCATTGCGTGCCGGATCGAAGTTCTGGCTGAAACCGCCCCAATGGCCCGAGAGCGGAATATCGCCCGGCGCGCCCGCCAGGCCGATGGGCGGCAGCAGGTCTTGAAACTCTGAGGTGTACTGGGCCAAGCCCGTCAGCAGCGCCCGCGGATTCATGCTGCAACTGGCGATGCACGCCTGCCGCCTGGCTTGGGCGAGGCTGGGCAATAACATCGCCACCAGCAGCATGACCATGCAAATGACGACCAGCATTTCGACAAGAGTGAACGCCAGGTGTCGGCCATGACGTGCCATGCAGAATTATCTACGCGCAAGTCTGGATTCTGTCAAGCGTTCGATGGGTTTTCGATGGATTTGGGCCTGAAAGCATTGCTCCACAATGCGTCGATTGTCCCTTGTTGACAGTGCGGTCGCAGTCGAGGGCAAACCGAGAAAATGTCTCTTGGCTTTCTGGCAAGCTCGGGTATACTGAAAGCCGTCATATCGTGGCCGGGAATCTGTGCCTGGCCGAGGTCCATGTTCACATCTTGGGACTAAAGGGTTAGAGTATGATTCGCTACGCGTGCCGGCATTGCGCGGAAGTGTTGGAATCCCCCCACTCCATGGTCTGGCATCTGGAAGAATGCTGCGCCTGCCACAAGCCCAACTGGGTTCCCAAGGTCGGCGAAGATGAGCCCACCGGGCCCGAGCCGGCCTTCGAGCCCATCTGCCCGCACTGCCACGCCGCCCTGCCCGAACAAGCCCGGCCCGCACGCAAATATGTGGATGAATGCACGCAATGTCATCGCGAGATCTATGTCGAGCCCCAGCAGTTTCTCTACCCCACCATGTTCCTGACCGAGGAACAGGCCGGGTATATCAACTTCATCGACCAGCTGAACTACTGGCCCTTTGGCCGGGGAAGCTGGCAGGACTACGAGGACATGAAGGCCCATATAACGGCCAAGCGCGGCGCCGAGCCGCCCGTCCGTGAAGTCGTGGCGGCCCTGATCGAGTTGACCATGACCGCCTGCCAAGCGCGTGAAAAGCAGGCCGGCCAGAAGCTCATCTACAAGGGCCGCGACGTCGAGCCGCTGCTGAACGGATCAGACCCCAAGCACGACCGCGAAGAAGTGCTGAACCTGACGGCCGAAGTGAAGAAGTTCGAAAAGGACATGCGCGACGCCGCCAAACTGAATCGCAGCGTGGCCCAGCCATAATGCCGCAGCCTTCTCGCCACACTTGAACAGGCTCGGCACGCTGCACGCCGTGTATGGAGTGGCCTGCATGACGGAGCTTCTCCGCCATGCAGGCCATTCTTAGTGACTATCTCGGAAGCTGATTCACCGCGGAGACCGCAAAGCCCGCAAAGTTGAAATGTTTCAAAAGAAGCGTCTCTCTGCGCTCTTCGCGGCCTCGGCGGTGAGTTCCAAGATGGTTCTTTAGTTGCAGTCAAGCAGACCTGAATCGAGGAACCCAGTCCTTGGTCTTCTGTCAGTGACTCGCCGGCTGCGTGGCAACCCCGGCGGTCGGCGGCATGCCCGCCTCCAGGGCTGCTGCCATGCGTTGGGCCTGTTCATTGGTAAACTCGCCTTGGATCATAGCCGCAGAGGAAATCTGTGCCTGGATGATCGGTACGCTCACGACCTGGCCGTCCACGATGATGGCCAGAGCGTGGTGAAGGTTGTTCTTGCTCAGGCCAGCCAGTTGACGGCTGCCGCTCTCGTCGAGGTCCATGCCCACGGCTGGATGGGCGAAGGCATCCGCAGTCACATACGTGCGCTGCAGTCCCCAGGCGTCCTGGCCGGTCTGGCCTGCCCGCATCGTTTCCTGAGGCCTGTTCGATACGAGCAAGAATACTCTTCCCTGGCGTTTGCGGACGATCAGGTCAGGACTGACGCGGCGCGAATCCATCAGCACAGGCAGCCAAGTGTACTCAGGCGTCGGCTCCAAAGACGTCCCGGCCTTTGTCCACCACGCCCCGATTTTGCCTTGTTGCAGCCAATCCTCGTACGTCTCCAACGTCGATGCGCTAAGACGCTCCCCTTTACTGGAACCCGGATCGTATGGAGCGATCCGAAGATCGAGTTTGCTTGGCGCAACGTTCGTCACTTGCGAGGGAGTTTCCCACTTACGTGACTGGCCTGTCGCGCCCGGAGGATTCCCGAGCGGATAGCAGGCGATGGTGAGGCCCGCCACTGGGTACTTGACCTTTCGCTGAACATTGTAGTCGCCTATAGAGACGTTGAGTACCTCGCCAATGTGGCGGGCAGTGACCTCTTCAACCGCCTTGACATGCTCCTGATCCAGCCTGAACTCGAAGCCGCCCCGCGACTGGGCGGCCTTGCCATCCTTGTCGGTGGCGAGGATGGTCCCATCCTCCAGCTTGATCGTCATTCTGAAGTCCGCCGGACCCACCTCCCTGCGGTATGCGATAGTCCAGTAGTCGAGAATCTTCAGCTCATAGTCCGACGGCGGCTCGAACAGGCCGTCATCCAATGGCTTGTTCCATTCCATTTGGTCGATGAGGATGGCGAACTCACTCGCGGCGTTTCTCGAAGGCACCGTCAGGTGGCCTTTCATCTCGACACGTCGCGGCAAGGCCGAGGCCTGATCAACCCACAGGGAGATCTTTCCGTTAACCGGCTTGGGCAGCCCCATCACTTCTATCAAACTGTCCGGCAGCAAAGTGTCAAATCGAACCGTACGGACGCCATCCAGGTCCTGCTCGCCCATATTTGCCACTTGCGTAGCCTGGATCTGCTGAAGCGCATGCAGAAAGGCCAACGGAAAATTCATGTTGTCCGTCGCGACCCCGATATCCAACCGCCGGGAACCTTGGTAGGCCCTGGGCGCGATCGGAAACAGCTGTATGAAAGACCGATCTTCGCCTTCGCTGGACAGGAGGTCGATTGCAGGCGGCAGCGACGGTGCCGATGCAGCGGACGAGTAGGGCGTCGCTTGCCCGCCTGGCGACTCCACCCGCACCAATCTCGGGCTCTTTATGTAGCTCTTCTTCACGTGCGCCGCAGCGCCATCTGAGCTCTCTGAGACGAGGCACACGAGCGTGTTCGCCGCTGTCATCTGCTTCTGAACATCCGCCCACGCCAATCCCGTGGAGGCCGGGCCTCTATCCCAGTAGAACAAGAGCCCAACCACGACAAGGATCCCGGCCGCGACAGCCCACCGTGCGTACGCAAAACGATTCGACCACCTGCTCGACGCGTGCGGATGGGGAGCCTGTGCGGCTACCTGGCTCATGACCGAGTCTTTGATGCTCGGAATGTTTCCGATATCGGCAGCTGCCGACTGTAGTTTGTTATGGAGTTCGTGCTCGTTCATCGTCCACTCTCTTTCAGTAAGCCCCTGAGGCGCTGGTAGGCGCGGGACAGGTCGCTGGTGACGCTGCCGGCTGGCCTTGCGGTGGCGGCAGAGATCTCGTTGACGCTAAGACCGCCAAAGAAACGCAGCAGGACGGCCTGTTGCTGGTGCGCGGGCAGCTTCATGATGGCCTTGAGAGCGTCACGGCTTGGCTCGGGCAATCGATGGTTGACGCCAACCATGTCGTTCTGCCTGGCCTCGATGGCCACCCTTGCCCGGCCACGCTCGCGAAGCAGCCTCAAGGCCTGAGTGCGTGCAACCCGAACGACCCAGGGGCCGAACTTCGCCGTGTCGCGAAGCCGCCCCAGTTCCTTAAAGGCCAGGAGAAATGACTCCTGGGCAACGTCCTGGACGTCTTGCCAATCCCTCAGAATGGCCCCGGCCGTAGCGAAGACCGACTTCTCGTACCGCGCTACCAGTTCGCCGTAGGCGTCGGATTCCCCCTGCAGCACACGTTGGATTAACTCGCCGTCCGCTATCACGCTTGGCTCCTGATCAGGTGTCCACAAGTTATGATCCCCAACCGGAGCGGAATGCTGCACGAAAATGCTTTGCCCAAGGCGGTTTCTCGCGCCGATCTGGTCATCGGGCCCGTGCTGATCACTGGCGGCCGGACGCCGAGTCAGGGAGTCCTTTTGGCTGGAAGCGGGTCCCTCGCCGCGCCAAGCAAGAGCCCCACGGCGTGGCCGTGCACTTCGCGGCGGTGGAGGCTTTGGCGGCGAGGAAGGCGGTGGATACCATTCCTTGCTCTCAGACTCTTCGCATCTTCTTGTTTTTCACCCCCTTGACTTGGGCGTGGCAGTCGCTAAGCTGGTTTGTCTTGGCGTTGTGGGAGTGTGCCCGAGTGGCCAAAGGGAGCAGACTGTAAATCTGCCGGCAAACGCCTACGGAGGTTCGAATCCTCCCGCTCCCAGTATGGCGGCCTTGTCGCCGCGGCGGCGGAGCCGCCCAAGTTCGCGGGCGTAGCTCAATTGGTAGAGCGTCAGCCTTCCAAGCTGGCTGTTGCGCGTTCGACTCGCGTCGCCCGCTGTACTGACCAGAAGTGACAACAGGCGACAATCGTTGCCTTCCGACGCCTGGATTCCCCAAGCCTTGCCCCGTCAAAGCCTTGTGCGCCAGCCCCCGTTTCTGGCTCTTGTTGCCAATCGGTGACAATAGCAACATGTGTTGCCAATGGTGGACTGCTGTATGGCACCAAGTTGGTCACCTTTCGCGAAAGAGGGCACCGAGTTGGTCACCCAGGCAGCGGCGCGAAACCATGAGAAATCCGGGTAATCAGTCCTGCCATTTTTCGCACCGCAGCCGAACATTGAAGGACCTGCCGGTCGCACCGCAGGCTGGAGACCACCTGTCGACAATCAGATGTCCAGCGTACCTCCTGCCCAGGCAGTCGAGGAATCTGATGCGGACCAAGCGTGCCCGAAGGCGGTGGCGGGGCCGCCTTCGTCTCCGGCCGCGCCGGGCTTCCGGCTCCGCTTGGCCATCCGCGGCAGTCGCCCACACAGCCAGGCGACTCCTTCAACGGCAGCCAGCCCGGTTGCGCGGCATGCCTCAACCGGATGATCCTCTTCGGAGCCCGCCGCGTCCCCTCGTCTCGGACCCCGACCCCGAAGAAGAAGCGGTGCAGGGCCTCCCACGACGTGCGGAGCTTGCGGTCGACGCGGACGTAGTTCAGGAACTCGCCATGCAGGCCGTGGCGGCACCCGCGCCACATCGTCAGTTGCTGCACCGGTCTGCCGTCCAGGCTCGGCAGCCATCGCGATGCCTCCTAGAGCGTCATCAGCGCCTCGTCCGGCCCGATCCTGCCGGCTGGCAAGACTACGGCCGCGTCGCCTGCGAGCATTCTCTCTGATGCCTTGTTCATGAAGTCGAACCTATCGAGGCTTTGGAAACACCGCGCAACAGCGATTGCGCGGTAACATCGGTTGTTCTGGCGGTGAGGCCATCTTTGCGGCGGTCTGCGCTGTGCCGGGGTTACGCGATCGGTCGCGAGGTGGTGCTTGCGGATGTGGAACGGGTACAATCCGGCCATGGGAATGATCTCCACAACGATGGTGACCAGCGTGGCCCGGAAGTTCGACCGGCTGGATTCGGCTGGACGTGAACAAGCACTGTACGAGGTGATTAGCAGTCAGCCAGAGCCGACGGGGTTTGTGCTCGCGCTGAAACGGATAGGCTTGCCGCCGGAGGAAGTCGACCACGTTCTGTACGTCCTGTTCGTGATCGCCGAGTGCTTCCGCAGGAGGGCCCGCAATCCGCTGCCCAAGATCAGCCAGGACATGTTGGAAGCGGCCTGCACGAAGATCAACGCGATGAGCAAGCTGCTTCAGGACGACGAAGACGAAGCGGATCGGATGACCGCCATGATCGTGGAGGAGCACAAGGAGCGGAACCTGTTTAGCCACGTTCTGGGCTATCTCGACGAGCACGGGATGTCGGAGGGGACTCCCGCACGCAAACATGCGGTCTTTGGGGCGGCCGTCGTGCTGGAGGTCTTCATGCAGGCAGCGGCGCAGGCTGGAGGAGACCGAAGCGCGATGACATCTCGGTGATCCAGATCTGTTCGTCCCCATCGCCCGGCGCCGAGCCTGCCCAGAGGCATCCGACAGGTTGAGCCCGCAAAACTATCGCGTAGAGCATGCCCAGGTATCGGAAGCAACCTCCGCTAGTTACAGCCGTTGGCTATTGAAATCGATGTTGATGTCTGTTGATGGCAGCTGTAGAATGTCGCCTATCGGCATCGAACACATCAGAGGGAAGCCAACATGCTTGACCAGCAACGCCAATGGTTCGAGACGCGAGATCAGACGCAGCATCACAACGGCTTGATCGAGCAAGCCCACTTAAGCAAGAGCCCGCCCGACCACCACTTTCGCCAGCTCTGCTCTCTAGTCTTTTGTGTCCATTCGGAAGGACGGCCGGTCCTCAGCCCGCCACGATGGCCGGAGCCGCATGAATTTGGGGCGTGGGAGCTTCCTGCCGGCTTGACCCAGTGGCTAAGCTATCGCTTCCATGAGCTCTACGACCCACCAGCCCACCTGCGATCGGGTCTGGATGCGGGTGGAGCGGCAGTACCATTCACAGAGCGGTTCCTCGACCGTCTACGCGTCCGTGTGGCTCCGGGCCAGCGCAACAAGGTAACTTTCCTTTGCGGCGAGGCGGGTTCAGGCAAGAGTACCTTGGTGAGCAACGTGATTGTGCGGTCGGGGCGAAAATGGCTGCTGGAACCGGGCATCGTCGCCCTCCGGATCGATATTGACCTAAAGCTCGATCACAAGATGCTGCCGCCACAACGCGAGAAGGCGCATCTACTGCATTGGATATACGAGCACATCCTCACCAGCTACGCGGATCTCAATCTTATCACCACCCAAGAGAAACGAAACCTGCGTGAGCAAACACACTTTGATCGCAACGTCGATAAAACGGGTACGTGTGAAGATGGGCTCAAGTTGCTGATCAGGAAACTCTGGGAGAAGACGACTAAGACACTCCTGCTTGTGGTGGACAACCTAGACTTTCTATATCACCTTTATGATCGCGCTCTATTCATAGAGGAAGCTGCTGAGACTCCCAACGGTTACAGCAGCCAGCAGGCGGCGCTGCATGCCGAGCGAGCACGAGCGCACGACCTCATACAGTATCTCGTCAAGGCATTCTACCAGGACGCCAACGCTCTCGCGGAGGCAGGCGTTAACCTGTTGATGGTCTTGCGCGAGGATAGCATCAAGCACTACAGGTCACACATCAAGGAACTCGGCCTTATTGAGCCTCTCCGCGACACCTTTCAACTGCCTCTTCCTGACGTGCTCACCGTCACTCAAGCCCACCTGTCCCTCTTGAAGGAAGCTGCGGCGCACTGGCCAAAGGAAACCCTCCGTGAGGTCTACCGGGTCGCTGCGGACAAGCTCGATCCTGACCCTGGGACCACCGGTCCTCGACAACGTCTCCACGAGGATTTGCTCGGGCTTTCCCGGCAATCATATCGCCAACTCATGTTGCACTATGGGAAATACATGTGGTTACCCGTTGTTATTGAGCAACAGGGCGTGAGAGATCAAGTAACTGACAGGTTCCAGATGCAGTACAGCCCTGGAGTCATCGCCTTTCTGCAGAACGGCTACCGATTGTTCAGTCAGTTCGATTCGGAGTTTCCAAACGTTTACTTGGCAAGAGGCGATTGGTACAAGGAATGTGAGGAGCCGTGGGCGAATCTATGCCGCCCCCACAGGCATACGTACTGGCTGAAGCGTCTGATTCTTGAGTACATCGCCCACGCGGAGCTTCAAGGCCAGCATGTGCGCCCAGAAGACGTCTACCAGATCTTCTGCAATCCTCAGGACGGCCAGAATGGTTATGAATCCAGCATTGTGAGGCTATGCCTGGGCAGTCTTGCCCAGGTGGAGAAGTGCCATTGCCTGGACTTTACGTTTGAACCTGGAGACGATCTCTATCGTGTCGCCCGCATATGTCTCTCTCGCCGCGGCTGGCGATTGATGGGACGCAGTGGCAACGAGCGTAAACCTGCCGATATGTTTGTGAATACGTTCACGTACTTGCAGGTGATCGTAGACGATTACATCTTACCCATCCCCAGGTGCCTGAATGAGCATTTTCGATATGATGATGCCGTTCATTACGGTTACCTTGCAGCGCCCCCAGGCGAATACGGCATTAAAGTAGATGAGATGATTCGGCGCAAGCTGCGACAGGTGTTCCTGTTTGTGGATGTGCTTCGGGCGGCGTATGAGTGTGAACGCGTGTTGTTTTATGCCGCTTTTGACCGTCTGGCGTCTGTTATGCCCTTGCCTGACATGGACGACATGGAGCAGCAAGTGCGAGATAGCATTCAGCCGCTTCAGCAACATATGGGACGAAGCGGCTTCAGATTCGAGGAGCACATCTTGCCACGTAAATCCTATTATGAGCGTTTGCAGGCGGATTTGTGGGCCGCCTACAGCGTGGTTGCAGGTAAAGGCAATGCATAATTCCGTGAGCCTGCTGCTTTGTCGGGTGAATGCTGCTATCGTGCTGATCGCGCTGATATCTTCGGCCTCGGCCGATCCCGGAGTGGCCGCGTCTCAGACGGCTCCGGCGGAAAAGGATCGGCCTTGGTTCTGTTTTGCCGGGGGCCGACAGGACCAGATCGAGGTGACATTTGCTATACCAGGCACAGTAGCAAAACAGCAGAGCCGCTGGCGTCTGTACCATAACATGGTTATGCCCGAATCGTTGATTGAGCAAGGCAGTGTGGACAGCACCGGGATGTGCGCTAGCGTGCGAGCGAATAGGTCACCGATGTTGTTATTCTTGTGGTAGGCGATGATGTCAAGTCGCCGCTGGCTGTCACGAGCGAGCAAGTCCGGGTTTTGCCAGCGAGCGAAGGCGTTCTGGCCAAGTACGCGCCCCTTCTCGCTGGCGCGGTTGTTGGGGCAATGTTGAGCCTTAGCAGTACGCTAGCAGCCCGTTGAAGAACCGGTCTTTTTCATGAGCCGTCTCAGGCCGCCGGGATGAAGGCGGTTTTCAGGTTCGCCCAACCCAGAATGGGCCAGAATCCGCCCAAGCGGCGCCACATCGGCCCCAGCAGGTCCCGCATCGAGC
>CAITIS010000023.1 GCA_903892515.1 uncultured Planctomycetota bacterium
ATGCCGTTGAAGTCCATCGGTGCGGCCAGGCCAACATACGACGTGTAATCGGTGACCTCGGGAATCTGGGCGACGTATCTCTCGATGTCCCGCACAGCCCCATCCGTTCGCTCCAGCGTGGTACCCTCGTCAAAGTCCAGTACGAGTTGCAGGTCGTCCTTGTTGCCGTACGGCAGCATCTTAAGTGGCACGCGTCGCGTGGCCGCCAAGCCGACGGCGAACATCATCAGTCCGCCCATCACCAGTAGGAAGGTTACTGCCGCCCAGCGTTTCTTCAGCAGTGGCGCCATCAGCGGATAGAACACTCGATACAGCCAGGTCTGCTTTACATCGCCGACAGCATGCGGATCGGAATCCGACTTCTGGGTTCCAGCTTCCCGATTCCCGATTCCAGATTCCTGCTTCTTGTTGTACCGCTTCTTCAGAAAGTGATATGCCAGCCACGGCGTGATCGTGAACGCCACGGCCATCGACATGACCATCGTCACCGGCACGTTCAGCGCCATTGGCCGCATGTACGGGCCCATCATGCCGGTGATGAAGAACAGTGGCAGGAACGAGAAGATAACCGCGATGGTGGCGGTAATCAGCGGCGGACGAATCTCGCTGACGGCTTCCATGACGATCTGCCGCGTGGCCTTCTTGCGCAGGGCAAAGTGCCGGACGATATTTTCCACGTCCACGATCGGGTCATCCACCAGCAGGCCCAGCGAGAGAATCAGGGCAAAGAGCGTCACGCGGTTGATGGTCAGCCCCGCCAGCAGGTTCACCGCCAGCGTCAGGCCGAAGACCACCGGCACGGCCAGGGCCACGATCAGCGACTCGCGCCAGCCCAGACTCAGCAGCAGGATCGCGACGGCGAAGATCAAAGCAACCGCCAGGGCTTCGATCAGGTCGTTGACCTTGTCGTTGGAGCTGATGCCGGCGTTGCGGGTAACGATCATCTGCACGCTGGAGGGCAGTATTTCGCGCCGCAGATTGTCCGCTGCGGCCAGCACTTCATCGGCCACCGTGACGGCGTTGGTGCCTTTCTTCTTGGCGATGGCGATCGTTACGGCCGGCGCGGCCAGGCCACTCGGCGGTGAGGCGCTCGCGGCCGAACCGTCCTTGCCTGGCACCTCGCCCAACGTGGTCCCGGCCACACCGGGCCGTTCGGCGAATCCGTGTGCCGGCCCCCAGCCGTGACGGACATAACTCGTGATCTCGGCCGGGCCGTCCTGGATGTCAGCGACGTCCTTCAGGAACACCGGCCGGTCGCCGGCGACGTTGATCACCAGTTCCCGCAACTGTCGCGGGCTGTCAAAGGCCGTGCCGGCCTCGACCACGATGTCCTTGTCGTTTCGGCGGAAGTCGCCTGCGAGTCGGCTGGTATTGGCCGTGGCGATGGCCTGCTGGATTTCATCCGACGAGACGCCGTACGCCTGCATGCGGTCATTGTCCAGGTAGACGTGCACCGTACGCGGTTCACCTCCCACCACATACGCCCGTGAGACATCCTTGGTGGCCGCCAGGCGGTTCACCAACTCCTCGGCCTGCCGCCGCAACTGGTAGGAAGCATCGGGCTGCCCGCTGTGGTCGGTCAGCGTCAGCGTGACAATGGGCACGTCGTCGATCTCAATGGGCTTAATGACCCGGCCGGTCACGCCTGGGGGCACGGTGTCGAGGCTCTCATCGATCTTCTTGTGCAGCTTGACCAGGCTCCGCTCGCGATCCTGGCCGACATAGTACCGCACCGTGATGATGGCCTGATCCTGCCGCGACATTGAGTAGACATACTCTACGCCGTCAATTTGGTAGAGCAGCTTTTCCAGCGGGGTGGCGATGAGTTGCTCGACCTCCTTAGCCGAGTGGCCCGGGAAGTTCACGTACACGTCGGCCATGGGCACGACAATCTGCGGATCTTCCTCGCGCGGCGTCACCATCAGCGCGGTCACGCCGATGGCCGTGGCCAGGATGATGAAGATCAGCGGCAAGTTGGAATTCAGGAAGATCCGGACGATGGCATTGGTGAAGCCGCCTCGATGGTCCGGGCCGCCGGGTAGAGCCTGGGGATGCTCACTCATGGGCGGCCTCCGTGGTGGGTGGCATGGTCAGCCCGCTTTTGGGATGGCCATGAACGGTTGGGTTCGATGCAGGACCGCTGGAAGGCGTCGTGGCCATCGCACCCTCAACCACCTTCTCACCCTCCGAGAGCCCCGACAGCACCTCGACGACGCTGCCCTGCTCCGACAGATTGCGGCCTAGCCGGACAGTGCGGCGATCCACCTTGCCATCCACTACGACCCGGACCATGTCCAGTTGTCCTACGTGCGTCACAGATGTCGCAGGGATAACCAGCACGTCCTGCGTATCCAGCGGGATTCTCAGCCGGCCAAAGGTGCCGGCGTATACACCTGGCTCGCACGGGCCGGAAACTTTGACCGAGAACGTCCGGCTGGCGGATTCGGCCTCGGGGACGATCTCCGTAACAGTACCATGACATAGCGGCTTGTCGCTGCTGACTTGCACGTCGAGCTGCTGGCCCACCTTGAGCCGCTGGGCCAGCGATTCCCGCACGCGGGCCACCAGTTGCATTCGCTGCGGGTCGTACAGCGTCAGCAGCACCTCACCGGGCGCGGCGGTATCGCCCACGTTGACCTTCTTATCGATAATGATGCCGTCCATGGGCGAGCAGACGACGCTGTAGTCCAGGGAAATGCGGGCGGAGTTCAGTGCCTCCTCGGCCCGCTGCACGTCGGCCTCGGCGGACTTGTACGCGTTGTCGGCCCGTTCGAGATCGATCTTCGACGATGCTTCGACCTTGAAGGCCTTGGCCGTAGCGTCGAGCTCGGACTTGGTGCGGTCGCGGTTGGCCTTGGCGGAGTCCAGCGCCGCCTGTGCCCTGCCGACATCGGACTTGAGCGATTTGTCGTCCAGCCGAATGAGCACGTCACCTTTGTGAACGGCCTGGCCGGCCTTGAAGTTCACCTCCAGCACCTTTTCCATGACCTTCGAGCCCACGGCCGACTCGTAGATCGGGCGCACCGTGCCCGTGGCGGTCTCGGTTTCCAGGATGGCGATCTTCCTAACCGGCACGGTCGAAAGCCCGGCCACGGAAGCCAACTGCTCCGCCGTCGCGGCGTGCGGCTGCACCTTGGCATGGAACGCGCCCATCAGCCACAGCATCAGGCCGACAACCACCACAACCAGCAGCCCCACTTGGCCGACTCGTTTAATCCACGCTCGTTTCATCGTGCGCTCCTTCAATGGCTCACCAGCCCGGACAACGTCGTTCCAAGTGGTATCGCCAAGATCATCCCCGCTTCTGCACTAGGGCTGCCCGCCGATGTCTTGGTCGCCGGCCGGACGCACATTTGGAAGATCAAGAATCGGCTCGACCTTGCCTTCCAGCCAGCCGATGCGCGCGCCCTCAAAGCAGTCCGCCCGTGGCACGTACGGCTTGATATCCAACAGTGGGCTGCCGTTGAGCATGTCCACACCTTCCACGCAGATCATGTGGCCATCGACGTGGATGAGATGCACGCAGGACAGGCCGATGGCATTTGGACGGTGCGGCGAACGCGTGGCAAACACGCCTCGCTCGTGCTCGGGATCCAGCAGCGGCTTGACCAGAAGCTGCGGCCCCGGCGAAACATGAAACTGAAAGAGCAGCCAGATTCGCTCGAAGCCCTCCAAGTCCTGCAACCCCTGGGCGTATTGCGGCAGAAGCTCGACGATGCCCCGGCTGCCGGCGGCTTGTCGCGGATTCCGCGGCGTCTTGGACGGATCCTCAAAGGGAGTGTAGATCGTGCCGATCCGCTCGAAGTTCATGCCTCACCTCTCATTGACGAGCCTGAACCGTGGCTGAGCTTCGTCACAGCGTTTGACGCCTAGCCTGTGCAGGATGTCCTCCATGAGGCACCACCTGGTCACAGACGATTGCAGCAGGTTGGCGCCCACGAAGGCCGTAAACAGGAAGAACCACGGGCTCACCCAGTGCCCCAGGGCCAGGCTGGCCAGAATGAGCGTCCCGGCGATCAGGCGAACGTATCGTTCCATGCTCATGATGTACCTCTTAGCGATATCAGGTGTTCATCGCGATAAGCAATCCAAGAATGCCGCCGTAGATCGCTCCGCGCCACCATGACGAAGTCAGCGGCAGGCGCCAGTCGTGCACAGTCCGAAGTATCCCAAGGTCGCACCCAACCCGCCCCCGATGATTAGGCCGCTTATAGCTTTGAAAGTCATGTCTGCCTCCTTGCACGGCTTGTTATCGCGCGGCCGGTGAAGTCGAGATCACCTTTTGAACCATTGCCAGCACCTGTCGCTGTGGCACGGCCCCGACGACGTGCTCGGCGACCTTGCCGTCCTTGAACAGGACCAGCATCGGGATGCTCGACACATTGAAGGCCGCGGCCAGTTCCGGCTGCTCATCCACGTTGACCTTGACGATCTTGACCTTGCCCTCAAGTTTAGGGGCCAGACCGTCGAGCATTTTTCCCATCATCACGCAGGGCATGCACCATGTCGCGTACAGGTCCATCAAAACCGGCAGCGGGGAATCCAGCACCTCGGCCTGGAAGGTCTGGGCCGTGACTTCTAACGCTTTACTCATGATCGACCTCCTGTGGAGGCGTTCACTGTGCCTCTACAAGATTCGATCTCGGCCCGACGAAAAGGTTACGAACGAAATGTGCGATCAGTCCTTTTTCGCGGAAGCGTCGTCACTGTGAGGATTTGCCTTTTGACGCCATTTCTCTTGCAGCGCCTTGTGCAGCCGCTGCTTAAAGTCTGCCGGCAGCTCGTAAACTTCATCGTTCTTGTACAGCGAGATCGTCTTCTTCAGCGTGTCCACGACGACGCGACAGGGGTTGCAGTCGCCCAGATGCTTTTCCAACTCCTTGCAGATGGCCGGATCGACGCCGCCTTCGACATACTCACTTAGTGCTTTCAGCAGTTCCTGACACTTCATGGCGTTTCCTCCTTCACCGGCAAGGCCGGTGGAGTGGCTGGATGTTCCCGTTCGTGGTCGTGCGGCGCCTGCCGCGAGGCCGGGTCGCCGAAGCGGCGTGTCAGCGTTTCCCGCAGCGCCAGCCGGGCCCGGAGCAGGCGAACCTTCATGCTGTTTTCCGTGACGTTCAGGATGTCAGCCGTCTCCTTGCCGCTGAGCCCCTGAATGTCCCGCAGCACGAACACCAGCCGCTGGCCGGGCGTTAATCGCTCGATTGCCTCGTCAAGGATCGCCCTCAACTCGTTACGTTCGACGTTCAGGACCGGGTCGTCGCGCCACTTGGCAATGTACTCCGGCAGCGGCAGTGGCTCGCCATCGTCATCCAATTGTTCTAGCGTCACCGCCGAGTGTTGTCGTTTTGTCCGCAAGAGCTTCAGCGCGTGGTTGATCGCAATACGGGTGATCCATGTGGAAAAGGCCGACTCAGCGCGGAAGTCAGCCAGATGCTCCATGGCCGAGAGAAAGGCATTCTGTACCACATCCTCGGCGTCGTGATGATTATGCGTCAGGTGCCATGCCAGCGCGTACAAACGCCGCTCGTGCCGCGATACCAGTTCCTCAAAGGCCTGGTACTCGCCGGCCCGCACCTGTGCGACCAAGGCGTTGTCTGCGACATCGTGCAAAAGCGGATCCTCAGAAGAAAGCATACGTCAGATGCCTGGTGTCGGCACATCTTTCCATGCCGTCGCCTTGCCCACCTTTGTTACCTTCACGATCTCCCCAGTTCGGGCGTTGATGTCGATCGCCTCTACTGGGATGCGAACGGCGCCCAGCGAAAACACATTCTTTCCTGCCGCATGCTCGGCATCGGCTTGCGTGACCTCTACCACGATGACGCGTCGGTACGGACACTCTTTACAACGAAGGCTCGCATCGTTGATGCCCAGCGGGCAGTGATGCCTGCGCGCCATGGCCGGGTCCACGCCGCGCATCTTGGCCATTTGGTCCGATGGCGGCCGCCGCAAGTGGGCAAATGGGTGCAGCACCCAGTCCGTGATCATGCCCATCGTCTGGTGGTGGTGGAACAGATGCGACGATTCGCCCATGTCGGCGATCATGCCCTGCATGATGTAGTCGGGCGGCATGACGTAGCCGAGGTAGTCCTTGTTCGGGTCCAAGGCTCCAGCTTTGCCTCCGGCCGATGCACGGCCGATGCCGCTCAACACGCTGGCGCTCAGCGAACGATCCTCCGGCAGGATCGGCAGGAGCGTCACGTTGCCGCTGGTCTCGAATGGCAGAGAGCACAGGGTCACCTCGCGACACGCAAAACCCAGGCCGATCACGATGCCAACGATCCAAATGGGCACGGCCACGCCACTGGTCAGAGGCGTGGGCAGCAGACGGGTCAGGCGGGCGAATGCTCGTTCAATGCTTCTCGGGAAGAATCGCCCCGTCCTTCGTTCGTAGGCTTCGTAGGCCTCGCCATACAGCAGCCGCATACGGGCCTCTTCGTTCCTGGCCAGGTAGTAATACAGCACGAACATGACGGACAGCGACGCCAGTACGATGAACCGCGACCACAGGATGCTCACTCCAACGCCCCAGGCGCCCAATGCCAGGTACTGCGGATGCCTGACGAACCTGTACAAGCCGTGGCTGGCAACGCCCCATTTGAAGATCTTGCCCAGGTAGACCTGCAGGGCGCAGATAACGAACGTCACCATGCCGGCCACGAACAGCACCGACCCCAGTATGCGAATTGATTGCAGCAACAGCGTCGGCGGCAGGACCATGTGCGGCAGGAAGAAGGTGGTCAGCCACCTAGTGGCAGCAAAGCGGTCCAGCCAATGAAAAATCGGGTTGAAGACGGAGTAGAAGAAGAACGCAAACGGGCTGATCATGATCATGACCTCGAAGGCCATGATGAAGAACACGACGATACCGCCACGTGAGGCCGAACTTGAGCCATCTCTTGTAACGGGCGCCCTTCGCCACGCCAAGGTTGCCAGATTCCAGACCACCAGCAGACTGTTTGAAGCCAGTCATAAGGTTACTCCTACAAATGCCTCATCAGCATTTTAAGACGCTCGCTTGACTCTCGCGACTACGGTCGTATTGACGTAATCAGAAAGACCGAGAACTCCCGCTCTCCGCCGGCTTCGACCGGCTTGGCGAAGGTGGTAACCGTTACATCCCTGCTGCCGGTGAAGCCGTGTCCTTCGAGTCGCTTCTTCAACTCGTCTCGGTCAAACCCGTGATGGGGAACCGGCCTTGAGGCGGGGTGGAACACTCCCGGTTCGGTATCAAGATCGGCGATACACAGCACGCCGCCGGGACGCAACATCGTATGGATGGCCAGAAACACCTTGTCCACGTCGGCGATGTGATGCATGGCCATGCCGACAACAATCAGGTCGAAGCGATCCTCAGGTACCGGATCGTTCTCAAGGTCCAGCCGGATGGCCCGCATGTCGTTCAGGCCGCCCTCGGTGATCTTCTTGTTGAGCACATCCAGCATGCCGAGGGAGCTGTCCGCGCCGGCCACGCTGCGAACGTGGGGAAGCAGGTACAGCCCAAGCAGGCCGGTCCCGCAGCCGTAGTCCAGCACGCCCATCGTCTTGGACAGTTGGACCTCGTGGAGGATGGCTGCCCCAGTTGCCTTCACCAACTGGACGCGGCGGGGTTGATCGTCCCAGTCAGCCGCCGCCCTGTCAAAGTAGCTGTCGCTCATGATTCACCCGTAGCGCCGCCACTGCTCGATGCTTCCACAATGTGAGCCACGATCGTGGAGAACGCCTTGGCCGCCGGAGTCTCTGAATGGCGATGGATGAAGGGCTGGCCGGAATCACCGGCCGTCACCATTGCAGGATCAATGGGCAGACGCCCGAGGAAGGGAACGTGCATCTCGCTGGCGAGCTTCTCGCCACCGCCGCCCTTGAACAAATCCACGACCTGTCCGCAGTGAGGACAGGCCAGGCCGCTCATGTTCTCGATAATGCCCAGAACGGGCAGACCAATCGCCTTACAGAACGAGACGCTTCGCCGCACGTCGGCAATGGCCAAATCCTGCGGCGTCGTGACGATCACCGCGGCAGCCGGCTGGCCGACCAGTTGGGCCACCGCCAGGGGTTCATCGCCCGTGCCCGGCGGCGAATCGATCACCAGGTAGTCCAGCCGTCCCCAGTCCACGTTGGCCAGAAACTGCTTAATGACGCTGTACTTCATCGGTCCGCGCCAGATGACCGGGGCCTCGGCACTCTCCAACAGGAAGCCGATGGACATGACCTTCAGGTTCTCCGCGACTTCAAGCGGACGCAGTTCCAGGCCGTCGGCCTCGATCCGCTGCCCCTCCAGCCCCATGAGCCTGGGAATGCTGGGGCCGTGGACATCCACATCCAACAGGCCAACCTTCCGTCCTTCCATCGCCAACGCCACCGCCAGATTCGCCGCCACAGTGCTCTTGCCCACGCCGCCTTTGCCCGAAAGAACCAGCAGTTTCATGCCGATGTCGCGCATGCGACCTTCCAGCATGATCTGCTCCATCTCGCGCTCCTCAGCACCATGTGAATCAGCGCGTGAACAGCCTTCCGAACTCATGCTTCTTCCATTTCCAGGACGGCTGAAAACGGCCGCCCATGCAGCTCGATGATGTCTCCGGCTACTCCATGCGCAGAATGCTGCATACGGAACAGCCATCACAAGGCGAGCCCACTGGTCCTCATAGCCCGATGGAGCTACCCGTGACAGCGGCAGAAGCCGCCGCCGGGCTTGAGTGTGCCGTCCATGAATTGCTGGACCGCTTCTTCGGGCCTCAATGTCGGCTCAACCATCAAGGGCGTGATCCCGTTGGCCTTCAGGTCCTCAGCCGCTCGCCAGCCCATGCCGCCGCAAAGCAGCACCTGGCAGTCCTGCAGGGCGGCGATCACGTCGGCGTGGCTGTGATGCTCGTCATGGTGGTGCTCTTCGTGGCCCTGGCACTGGCCTTGGGCATGGGCCGTGTAGGTGTTATCCCTCGTCTCCTGGCTGAGAATCTTCTTCTCCTCGACTGTGAAGACGATGAAACAGCGGCTCTGGCCAAAGTGCTGCGACATCAACACACCGTCTGCGGAAGCAACTGCGATCTTCATGCTGATTCTCCTTCGCCGGCCTTGCCGGGCTTGTTCTGAACAATGACACTGCCGCCACGCCGCATCCCGCCGCCTGCGCCATGCCGGTGGCATCTTCCACGCCCGCCGGCACAACCGCGGTCTTCGGCCGCTCGATGGATGTTGTTGCTGGCGCACTTGGGACACTCCTGGGGTCGCCCGGTTCCGTGCGGCAACTCCCAGACATGCTGACACTCGGAGCACTGAAACTTTCTCATGGTTACCACCTCTACTGTGCCGCCTTCGATGCGGAGAGCCTGGCCCTGGCACAATGCCTGGGCCACCTTGCGGCGTGCCGATTCGATCACTCGCCCGAAGGTCTGGCGGGAGATGTTCATCTGTTGGGCGGCCTGTTCCTGATACATGCCCTCCAGGTCGGCCAGACGCATCGCCTCCATCTCGTCCACGGACAGGACGATCTCGTCCAACGACGAGCAAGGCACGCCAGCGGGCTTGAACAGCCCGCATCGCGGCATCCCGCCAACCCTTCGGCAACATGTCGGTCTTGGCACTTCAGACTCTCCTCGATTGACCCATTATGAGCATACGCCCATAACGAGTCAAGAAAGACTTGTCGCGACATCGTGGCGTGCCCCTTGTCCTACATGATCACATTGAACAAATAACCGACGATGAGAATGCCTAAGGCTACCACGCCGAAGAAGGCTAGGATCAGCTTCACCGTCAGCACCTTGCGGAGGATGATCGCCTCCGGCAGTGACAGGCCGATGACCGACATCATGAAGGCCAGCACCGTGCCTAATGCCGCGCCCTTGCCCAGCAAGGCCTGTACGATCGGGATGATCCCCGCGGCGTTGGAGTACATCGGCACGCCCAGCAGCACGGCGCCCGGCACGGCCCACCAGACATCCTTACCCATGAAGGAAGCCAGGAAGCCCTCGGGTACGTAGCCGTGAATGCCCGCGCCCACCGCAATGCCCAGAATCACGAACAGCCAGACACGCCCGACGATGTCGCGCACCGCGTCCAGGCCCAAATGAATCCGATCGGCCCAGGAATGCTTCTCGTCCTCGGTCGCCTGGCCCACCTGCGTCTGGTAGACCCACGGTTCGACCCACTTCTCCAACTTGAGTCGCCCGATCGTCCAGCCGGCGACGATCGCAATAGCCAGGCCAGTGCCGGCGTACAGGGCCGCCACCTTCCAGCCGAACAGGCCGAAGAGCAGCACCAAGGCGACTTCGTTGATCATGGGTGCGGCGACCAGGAACGAGAACGTCACACCCAGCGGAACCCCGGCCGTTACGAAGCCTATGAACAGCGGCACGGCCGAGCAGGAACAGAAGGGCGTAACAATGCCCAGCATGGCTGCCAGCACGTTGCCCACCGATTCCCGCCGGCCGGAGAGAATCCGCCGCGTCCGGTTCGGGGTGAAGAACGAGCGGATGACGCCGACGCCAAAGACCACCAGCACCAAAAGCATCAGCACCTTGGGCGTCTCGAAGACGAAGAATTCGACCGCTAGGCTGAAGTGCTTGCCCTTCTCCAGGTGCAGCAGTGAGTACGTGAACCAGTGAGCCGCCGGGGCCAGGCTGGCATAAAGGCCGTACCAGGCCACCAGTGCCACGACGCCCAACAACAGGGATCTGCCAAGGCTTGGGCCAGGTTTGGACGATTGGCCGGCGTTGGGGTCAACCGCAGTGTCGCAGCCATTGGAGGTTTGAACTTGGCCCATCATCACTTCGCCACGTAAATCAGGTACACGCCGCCGGCCAGCACCAGCAGGCCGCAGATCCGTTTGAGGATGACGGCGCCCTTGGATCTCTCGTTCCAGTTCAGATACTTCTGCACCAGTCCCGTGCTCGTACCGGCCAGGACGATGACTGAGCAGTGGCCCAGTCCGTACACGGCCAACAGCGCGACGCCATAGGCCAGGCTGGTGGATGCCAACTTGAAGGCCAGGCCCAGCACCGGGGCCATGTAGGCGAAGGTGCAGGGGCCCAGGGCGACACCGAACACCAAGCCCAGAATGAAGGCTGCCAGCAGCCCCTTTCGCTTCATGCCGACTTGGCCGGGTCCCGACCAAGGCAGCGGGATCACGTCCAGCAGGACCAGGCCGACCACGAAGAAGATTCCCGCTACCCCGTAGTTGCCGTACCGGCCCACGTCTCCCAGCATCCTGCCGGCGGTGGCCGTGATGACGCCGATGGCCGCGATGGTACTCAGGATGCCGAAGGCAAAGAGCGAGGAGATGGCCAAAGCACGCCTCGTAGTCATCTGCCCTTGCTGGCCGATGAAGCCCACGATCAATGGGATGCTCGACAGGTGGCAGGGGCTGAGTACGACGCTGAGGACGCCCCAGAAGAACGCCGCCGCCAAGGCGATGGCTGGCGTACCTCCCACGGCATGATTCAGCGTGTTGAACAGTTCCTGCATCGGAGAGCCCTCGCACAGGTCTCCCTGGCCAAAGAGACGCTTCGTTGGCGGCCGCCATGACCGCCGGCTATTTCAGCCCTCAGGTGCTCCCGCTTTTGATGGCGGGGGCACGTACTGAGGTTGATGCGGCGGTCGAGAGATCGACGCCCAAGGCCTCCCACTTGGCCAAAATGTCTTCTTTCGAGAAGAACCCCTCATGGCGGAAGCGTTCCTTGCCGGTGGCGTCGAAGAATATCTGCGTCGGGATCAGTTTGACGCCGTACTGATTCGCGGCAGCGGCGTCCTGGGCGACGTCGATGACGTCCACCTGCAGTCGACCGGCGCACTCCTTCTTCATCTCTTCCAGGATCGGCGCCATCATCTTGCAGGGGATGCACGTGGTCGAGCCCAGGTCCACCAGCCGCGGCAGTGGACCGGCCACTGCGTTGGGTGCCTGCGGCGGAGAGGCGGATTCTTCCCGCCGCGCCAACATCACCACAGCAACAACAGCGACCAGTGCAACCACGATCAGGATCTTGAGGCCCTTGTTCATGTCAGCGTTCCTTTAGGCAAGCATGCCCTTGATGGTCTGAACGTCCGGCACCTTGCCCACGACTTTCACCACGCCGTCGACGACCAGTGCCGGCGTCATCATCACGCCGAACTTCATGATCTCGGCGATCTCGGTGACTTTTTCGATGGTGTACTCGATGCCCATAGCCGTGGCGGCGGCCTCAGCATTCTCGGCCAGTCTCTTGCACTTGGCACAGCCGCTGCCCAGGATCTGAATCTTCTTCATGCTCGGCGTCCTTCCTCGCTCTCCCGGACGGATCACATCTTCGCCAACATGTCCTTGGCCTTGGCCACGACTGCGTTCACCTGTTCGTCGGTGGCCCGGATGCCTTTCTTCTTCTCGATGCCCAGGTCGGTCACTTTCAGGTAGGCGAAGTTGGTCACGCCGGCCCTCTCGAAGACCTTCTTGGCGCACTCCATCGGACAGCCGTCAATCACCAGGTTCACGTCGGCGTCCTTGGCCTGCTGGATCATGCCTTGGATGCCCGCGCCCAGTCCCGCCAGACAGAACATGCTGCCTTGGCCGTCGAACATCAACTGCCGGGCCGCCTTGTCCGCGATCTCGGCCACGTTGGCGCCGCCCGAACATGCGTACAGCAGCACCGTCTTTTTCTCGCTTCCGCAGCACGATACGTTTGACGCTTGCGTCTTGTTGCTTCCACAGCAATTGGCCACGTTTCATCCTTTCCGAAAGATCCTGTGCAATGCCTGTCATATCTATGAGTTAGTTGCGATACACTCACATAGTTCCCGAAACAAAAAGGCCATCTCAGAGGTTCTGGAGCACCTCACTGGCCTCGCGCGCGTTGACCCGCAGCACGCCTTCCACGCATTTCATAAAGTTCAGCACACAAGGCGTCCGCAGCGAGTACATCATCTTCAGCCCGTCCTTGCGCTGGCTGACCACGCCAGCCTTGAGCAAAACACCCAGGTGCCGGGACACGTTGGATCGCCTAGCCCCGACGTACTCGGAGATATCGCAGACGCACTGCTCGCCATCCTTGAGGAAGTCGATCACGGCCAGCCGGATGGGATGGCCCGCCGCCGCGATCACGTCGGCCTTGAGCTTGTAGAGCTTCTTAGTGTCTCGGTCCATTCTCGCACCTCAAAGTACAACTATAACACGTTATTGTAACGCAGTGCAACAATAATCCACGCACGAGGTGGCAGGCGGCGTCATCGAACACGTCTCTTGGGGGCGACAGGTTTCTCGATATGACCGCCAAACCCATGACGCATCGCAGAGAGCAGCTTGTCGGCGAAGTCGGCCTCGCCGCGTGAGCTGAAGCGATCGTACAACGCGGCACTGATCACCGGGGCTGGGGCTGACTCTTCGATGGCGGCCACGACCGTCCAGCGACCCTCACCTGAGTCTGAGACGCGGCCTTTGAACTTCGCCAGATCCGGGCTGCCCAGAAGCGCGACCGCAGTCAAGTCCAACAGCCACGAGGCAATCACACTGCCCCTGCGCCAGACCTCGGCGATGTCGGCCAGATTCAGGTCGTATTGATAGTATTCGGGGTGCCGCAGCGGCGTGGTCTCGGCGTCGATGTTTCGCCGCTGTTTGCCGATGTTGGCGGAATGGAGGATGTTCAATCCCTCTGCGTACGCGGCCATGAGGCCGTACTCGATCCCGTTATGGACCATCTTGACGAAGTGGCCTGCGCCGCTGGGGCCGCAATGCAGATAGCCATGTTCCGCGGTCCCGACTGCCTTGGGCCGCCCTGGCGTTCGAGGTGCCGCCGTAATGCCAGGGGCCAGAGCGGCCCAAATGGGGTCAAGGCGCCGGACGGCCGCTTTGTCGCCACCGATCATCAAGCAGAACCCTCGCTCCGTCCCCCAGACCCCGCCGCTGGTCCCTGCGTCGACGTAGCGAATGCCTTTGGCCGCCAGTTCGGCGGCGCGACGGATGTCATCGCGGTAGTAAGAGTTCCCCCCGTCGATGACCACGTCGTTGCGCTGAAGGAGCGGGGTGAGGGCCTTCAGCGTCGGATCAACCACGCCCGCGGGCACCATCATCCAGGCGACGCGAGGCTTACTCAACTTACGCACAAACTCCTTGAGCGAGTTCGCACCGACCGCTCCCTCTTTCACGAGCGTCTGTACGGCCTTGGGATGGATGTCGTAAACAACGCACTGGTGACCGGCTCGCAGGAGACGCCGCACCATGCTGGATCCCATCCGACCCAATCCGATCATGCCGATTTCCATGTGGTGTTCCTTTGTCATTTACGTCAGGCTTGGACGCTCTTGTAGAAAAGCCGCTTGGCAATCTCAGCGGCTACCGCGTAGGCCGCGACGATGACCACCACGGCCAGGAGGAACAGGCCCGGAAGCGGCTCGAATCCCAGGAATCGCGCCACTGGCGTGTACGGAGCGACAACGGTTACGACCACCACAGCCAGCGTAGCCAGCAGCAGATACCGGCCCGGCCGGCTCTGGAAGAAGGTCCGGCGAGTGCGGATCACCAGGACCACCAGGCAAGCGGAGATCACCGACTCCACAAACCAGCCCGTCTGGAATTGCCGCTCGTTCGCCTTGAGGGTGAATAGAAGCACTCCGAAGGTGACGTAATCGAATACGGAGCTGAGCAGGCCGAACCAGATCATAAACCGCCGGATGAACTTGATGTTCCAGCGGCGTGGCTGCTCAATGGCTTCCTGATCCACGTTGTCCGTGGCGATGGTCATCTCCGGGAAGTCCGTCATCAGGTTCAGCAGCAGCACCTGCTTGGGAAGCAAGGGCAGGAAAGGCAGGAACAGACTGGCGCCGGCCATGCTGAACATGTTCCCGAAATTCGCGCTGGTGGCCATGAACACGTACTTCAGCGTGTTTGCAAAGGTCCGGCGGCCCTCGCAGACGCCGTCGTGCAGGACGCGCAGATCCTTTTCCAGCAGGACGATGTCGGCCGCCTCCTTGGCCACGTCTGCGGCGCTCTCCACCGAGATGCCCACATCCGCGGCGTGCAGGGCCGAGGCATCGTTGAGGCCGTCGCCCATGTACCCAACCACGTTGCCCGCCTTCTGCAGGGAACGGACAATGAGTTCCTTCTGGTTGGGCTCCACCTCTGCGAATACGTTGATCTGCGGCGCCCGCTCCAGCAGGGCCCCGGCGCTCATCTGGAGGATTTCCGAACCGGTGAGCACCGCCGGCTGGGCGATGCCCACCTTCTGGGCCACGTGAGAGGCCACCAGCGCGTTGTCTCCGGTGATGACCTTCAAGGCGACGCCCAGCTTGGCCAAGTCCGCAATTGTTTCGGCGATACCTTCCTTGGGCGAGTCGGAGAAGACCAGGAATCCCAGGAAGGTCATGCCGGACTCGTGTTCCTTGGCGATTCGGGCTTGCACGCCCATGTCCCGGCTGGCCACGGCAAGCACGCGGAGGCCCTCGTCGCTCAGTGCCTTGAAACGGTACTGCAGACCGTCCATCACCGCACCGATGCCAACGACGGTTCCATCGGCCTTCTCGGCGGTCGAGCAGGTCTCCAGGACGTTCTTCAACGCTCCCTTGGTGACCATCCGGTGCATGCCGCCGTCGTCCACCAGAACGCTCAGCCTCTTGCGCAGGAAGTCGTACGGGATTTCATCCAGTTTGCGGTACTTGGAGATGTCCAGTGTCGCGTGGCTGCGGATGGCTTCGTCGATGGGACTCGCGAAGCCGGTCTCATAGACGGCATTCAGGTATGCCGAAAGGAACACTTTCGCGCTGTCTTTTCCATCCAGATCCAACGCGGAAATCAAGCTGAGTTTCCCCTCCGTGAGCGTGCCGGTCTTGTCGGAGCACAAGACGTTCATGCTGCCGAAGTTCTCGATTGAGGCCAGCCGGCGGACAATGACCTTCAGCTGGGCCATCCGCCGTGCCCCGTGGGCCAGATTGACGCCGATGATGGCCGGCAGAAGCGACGGCGTGAGCCCGACGGCCAAGGCCATCGCAAACAGGAACGCCTGAAGGACCGGGCGATGGAAATAGACGTTGATGGCGAAGATGGCGACTACCAAGACCAGCGTAACTTCCATGAGCAAGTAGCCAAAGCGCCGGATGCCCCGCTCAAACTCCGTTTCCGGGGGACGAAGTCTGAGGTGGTCCGAGATCTTGCCGAATTCGGTCTGCCGGCCGGTCGAAACGACCACGGCCTTGCCGCTTCCACTGACGACGTGCGTACCCATGAACAGGGCGCTGGTTCTCCTGGCCAACGGGGCATCAGCCGGCACGGGCCCGGAGGACTTTTCTGCCGGATACGTCTCTCCGGTCAGCGTGGCCTCATCGACAAACAGATCCTTGGACTCGATGACCCGGCAGTCGCCCGGGACGTTGTTGCCCGCCGACAGGAGCACGATGTCCCCAGGAACAACCTGCTCCAGCGGGATCTCCACGGAAGCGCCGCCTCGAAGCACTTCCGCCTTGATCTGCACGGCCACCAGGAGCTTGGCCACGGCGTTGGCCGCCCCGTGCTCCTGCCAGAACCCCAACAGCCCGCTGATAAGGACGATGGCCAGGATGATCACGCCATCGGTCTGGTCGCCCAGGGAGAAGGATAATCCGGCCGCGAAAATGAGGAGGAGTATGATCGGGCTCTTGAACTGCCCCAGCAGCAGCCACAGCGGCCCCGAGCGAGTCGGCGGCTTCAGGAGGTTGGGACCGTATTGCGACAACCGCCTGAGAGCTTCTTCCCCGCTCAGCCCTTCAGGCGGCACCCGCATCTGTTGCAGCAGTGCAGGAGCTTCGGTGCTCCAAAATCCCGCTTGTGCTTGATCCATGGTTTGCCGCCAGTATTGTAGGGCCCGAATTGCAGCGAATCCGTGCGGCTGACGCAAGCACGCCACCACGACTTGCCACCGTACACGACAAGCCATCGCCCGCAGCGAGTAACGGGGCTCCAGGAACTTTCGAGCAACGTCTTAAAGCTTGTCCAGTAGCTCTCCACACCACAGGCTCCGAAGACTTGGCTGCCAGGTGGGTGTGCTTCCATCATACGGGCGGGGAATCACGCGCCAGCTGCCGATAAGGCGGCTTTGACCACGTTCCGCGCCTCCTGAAGAACCTGCCCAAGGTGTAACTCGTTCTTGAGGCTCTCCGCATAGATCTTGTAGACCTCTTCCGTTCCCGACGGTCGCGCGGCGAACCAGCCGTTGGCAGTGACGACTTTCAGTCCGCCGATAGCGGCATGGTTGCCGGGAGCGTCGGTCATCACGCCGATAACGGATTCGCCCGCGATCGACGTGTGATGGACGGCCGAAGGCGCCAATGTGCCAAGGACGCTCTTTTCGCGCGGCGTGGCCGGTTGGTCTTCACGACGATAATAGGATCGGCCGAACTGCTGTTCGATTTCGGCGTAATGCTGCCCGGGGTCTTTACCTGTGCGGGCAGTGATCTCGCAGGCAAGAAGGTCCATGACCGGGCCGTCCTTGTCGGTGGTCCAGACCTCGCCGTCCTTACGCAGGAAGGTGGCGCCGGCGGATTCTTCGCCGGCAAAGCCCAGAGCACCGTCAAGAAGGCCATCAACGAACCACTTGAAGCCGACAGGGACCTCGTAGACCGTGCGTTTGAGCGAGGCGGCGACCCGGTCGATGATGCTGCTGCTGACCAGGGTCTTTCCGATCATGGCGGCTGTACCCCAGTTGGGGCGATGGCTGAAAAGATAGCGAGCGGCCACGGCGAGGTAGTGATTCGGCGGGAGCAGGCCCGCAGAGTGCGTAACGATTCCATGCCGGTCCGCGTCGGTGTCGTTGCCGAAGGCGATCTGGTACTTGTCCTTGAGCGCAACCAGGCCGGCCATGGCGTAGGGGCTGGAACAGTCCATGCGAATCTGGCCGTCGTGGTCCACGCGCATGAAGCTGAATGTGTAGTCGACGTCCGGATTGACCACGGTAAGATCGAGCTTGTACCGCTCACGGATCGGGTGCCAAAGATGGACGCTCGCGCCGCCGAGAGGGTCGGCACCAATGCGCAGGGCGGAGGCGCGGATGACGTCCATATCGATCACCGTGGCGAGGTCCTCGACGTAGGGGACGATGAGGTTCTTGCGGTGGGTCGTGGACGCGGCCTGGGCTCGTTCACGGGATATGCGCTTCACGCCCGCATTGTCATCGCGGAGTAGCGAGTTGGCACGGTCCTGCACCCACTGAGTGACTTGGACATCCGCCGGACCGCCGGTCGGCGGGTTGTACTTGAAACCGCCATCACGGGGAGGGTTGTGTGAAGGGGTGACGGCAATGCCGTCAGCCAAGGCCGTCTTGCGGCTGCGGTTGTAGGCGAGTATCGCATGAGAAAGGACAGGGACAGGGGTGTATTCGTCGTTGGTAGCGATAATCGTCTCGACGCCATTGGCTGCCAGAACTTCCAAGGCGGTGTCATGAGCAGGCGTGTCAACCGCGTGAGTGTCCTTGGCAAGGAAGAGAGGGCCGTTGATGCCATTCGCAACGCGGTACTCGCAGATCGCCTGTGAAATGGCCAATATGTGGGCTTCGGTGAAGGAGCCATCCTCGGGTGTGCCACGGTGGCCGCTCGTTCCGAACACGACCTGTTGATGGGGATCGCCCAAATCGGGCTTTCGTTCATAGTAGTCCCGGATCAGGCGGTCTACGTCGATCAGCAGATTGGCAGGCGGCACCTTCCCGGCTAACGATGAAATGGTCATTGGTCACTCCGCCCTGAGTTTGAGAACGTGGCACACCGAGCGAGCAATCACAAGTTCTTCGTCCGTGTGAATGACGCGCACGACGACCCGGCCGGCGGCCGTGGAAATCACGCCCTCATTCGCCGCGTTGCGCTTCTCTTCGAGTTGGATCCCGAAGAATCCCAGGCCGTCGCAGATCCGAGCACGAATCGTGGGTGCATTCTCTCCGATGCCACCAGCGAACACCAGCGTGTCCACTCCGCCCAACGCTGCCGCGAATGCGCCGATCCACTTTTTGACCTGGTAGCAGAACAACGCGATCGCCTCAGCCGCCCGCACGTCCTGGGTTTCATGATAGAGCAAGTCACGCATATCGGAACTGGTTTCCGACACGCCGAGCAGCCCGGAGCGGAAATTGACCATCTCATTGAATTGCTTCGCGCTCATTTTGTCGGTGCGAGCCAGATACCAAAGCAGCCCGGGATCGAGGTCGCCTGAGCGGGTGCTCATCGGCACCCCGGCGGTCGGGGTAAAGCTCATGCTGGTGTCAATGCTTTTGCCGTCACGCACGGCGGCCAGGCTCGCACCATTGCCAAGGTGGGCGAGGATGATCCGGCCTTTTGCCGCTTTCGCTCCGGCGAGGCGGGCCAGCTCTCCCATTAGGAACTCATACGACAACCCATGAAAACCGTACCGCCGCACGCCCTGCGCCTCGTAGCGGCGCGGGATCGGCAATAACCGGGCCACGCGCGGCAGGTCATGGTGAAAAGCCGTGTCGAAACACGCCACCTGGGGCAGGTCGGGAAATCGGCGATAGAACGCCTCGGTCAACAGGATCTCTTCCGGCAGATGCTCGGGATCGAATGGACGGAGCCGGTGCAGTTCTTCGACCATTGCCGCGGTGATTCGCTGCGGCTGGCTGTACTTCGGCCCGCCATGCACCACCCGATGTCCCACCGCAGTCAAGGCACCATGCCCTAGGTGCTCCTCAAGCCAGTCCATCAGAGCGCCCACCGCCGCAGTGTGATCGGGCGCCGTGACTGGACGGGAAACGTTGTCGGCCTGGTTCACGCCTTTCACGCGCAAGGTGGCCTCCGGCAGGCCGATCCGCTCGATCGAACCTTCCAGAATCCGTTCGAGCGAGTCACCGGCCTCGAACAACGCGAACTTGATGCTCGACGAGCCGCCATTGATCGTCAGGATACGCGGGCTAGCGGGTTTCACGGATGGCTCCAGGGTCATTCCGCAGTCCGAACGAGGCCAGCTTCGCGCACGTGGACTTGTAATCCGTGTGAAGAATGCTTTGAATCCCCAAGCCTTCCGCGACCTGGACGAACATCGGGGTGTTCTCGATATAGACTACCTGCCTGGCTGGCGCCTGGACGATTTCCAGCGCGAGCCGAAAGATATCCGCGTCGGGCTTGCGGACGTGGACGAAGCAGGACGAAATGAAAGAATCCACAAACCCGTCCAGCTTGAACTTGCGAATCCGATATTCATTCAGTTCACGCCCTTCGTTGCTGACCACGGCGATTCTCAGCCCGTACTCTGCCTTGAGCTTGCGGACCAACGCGATCATCTTGGGGTTAGGTTGCGACTGCGCGAACATGAAGCGTCGAAACTGAGCCCGCGTAAAAGGCCGCTTCTGGTAGAAGACCACCCGACCCAAGTACTCCTCCAGCGTGAGCTTTCCCTCCTCGTAGGTGTCGAACGTCAGGTGATGCCGATCCTCCATCTCGGCCAACTCCAGCTTGAAGTTCGTCGCCGCTCGCCTGCGGGCATGGTGATCCCACCCGTTGGTGAGCAAGACGCCGCCGATGTCCAGAAACAACGTCGTGATCGGACTCGCCATCTTCATGTGGCCTCCGTCAACCGGCCTGTTGCCTTGTCCATGCCTTGTCTTCCTTTGCCCTGCTCTTATTCGAGGCAGCATCATCGCTGCCACAAAATGGGACTGACTTCCAGAGGCACCGCAACGCCGTCGTGGTACGGGATCACCCGCGCCGTATAGTCCGAAATCGCACGCTTCGCGGAAACGGACACCATGTAGAGGTAACCATTGGCCACGCCCGCCACTGGCCCGACGCGCTTCATCTCCAGTCGAATGGGCTGTCCGTCATTCGCCGCGTCAGCATAGAGCTCCACTCGCACGGCGTCAGGAGCCACCTCGCCAAGATAGACTTGAGCCTCGAACAAGTGCTGATCGTCCTTGGTTTCGGCCTTCACTTCGCCGAAGCGCAACGTGGACCATTTTCCTTCCAGTGCGCGCCGCCAATCGACCATTAGCCTGGCAACGGCCCCTTTGTCAGCCTCACGTGCGCGAAGGGCCACGGCTGCCGGCAGATAGTGCTGCTCAGTGTACTGGCGTACCGTGCGATTCGCTGAGAAGAGAGGCGTCAGTCGCGCCATGCTCTCTCGCATCCGGGCGACCCAGGCCGTCGGGATGCCCTTTTCGTCGCGCGCATAGAACTCAGGAACCACCTCGCGCTCCAGCCGCTCGTATAGCGTCTCGGCCTCCGCGGCGTCCCAGGCCGGATCATCGCCATGCTCCAGCCCGTCTCCCACCGCCCAGCCCACGTCGGGGGCATATGCTTCCGCCCACCAGCCGTCCAACTCCGAAAGATTGATGCCGCCATTGACGAGCACCTTCATGCCGCTGGTTCCACTGGCCTCCCAGGGCCGCCGTGGCGTGTTGATCCAGACATCGACCCCTTGTACCAGGTGCTCCGTCAAGAGCATGTCGTAGTCGCTAAGGAAGATCACGTGCTTGCGAGCATCGGAACGCCGGATGAACTGCATCCATTGCCATATCAGGGCCTGCCCGGCCTGGTCGGCGGGATGGGCCTTGCCGGCCAGGATCAGTTGCACGGGACGCTGAGGATTGGTCAGCAGGCGAAGCAGCCTTTCCGGGTCGTGCAGCAGCATGTTCGGCCGCTTGTACGTCGCGAAACGCCGGGCAAAGCCCAGCGTCAGGGCGTTGGAATCGAACAGATGTTTTGCCCCCTCGACCGCATCGGCCGGCGCGCCGGAGGCGGCCAGTTGCTTTGACAATCGCTCGCGGGCGTATTCAACGAGGGACTTACTGGAGGCGATGCGGAATTGCCAGAGCCTGGCGTCAGAGACGCGGCGAATGTCATCTTCCAGTGTTCCGTTTGCCCGCAACCAGCGGTCTTTCCCACAGGCCTCTGTCCAAAGGTCGTCGGCCGCCGCCGAGTCCCAGGTCGGCGTGTGGACTCCATTGGTGACGTGGCCGATGGGTACTTCGTCCGCAGGCCAGTGCGGAAAGAGCGGCTCAAAGAGGTGCCGGCTGACGCTCCCGTGCAAGCGGCTGACGCCGTTAACCGCCCCAGCGCCTCGGATTGCCAAGTACGCCATGTTGAAAGCCTCGGATGAGTCTTGAGGATTCCGGCGGCCGAGGGCCAGCAAGTCGTGAACTGTAATACCAAGCCTCTTCTGGGCGTATCGACCGAGATACTGCTCGATAAGGGCCGGAGGGAAGCGGTCGAAACCAGCGGCCACTGCCGTGTGGGTGGTGAAGAGATTGCCCGCCCGGGTGGCGGCAAGTGCGACATCGAAGGGCTGAGCGGCATCCCGCATGAACGCCTTGGCTCGTTCCAGAACGGCGAAGGCTGCATGCCCTTCGTTCAGGTGGCAGACCTCCGGACGGATGCCTAGCGCCTCAAGTAGACGCCATCCGCCGATGCCCAGGACCAGCTCCTGCTGAAGGCGTAACTCCGGCCCGCCGCCGTACAGTTCGCTGGTGATGCCGCGATGGGCAGGGAAATTCGCCGTGTCATTGCTGTCCAGCAGGTACAGCTTCACTCGGCCGACCTGGACCTGCCAGGCCCGCAGCCAGACTGAATAGGCTGGCAATGCGATCTCCAGCCGCAACCACTCCCCGTTCGGGGTGCGTAGCGGCGTGATGGGCAATTGCCCGGGGTCGTTGTACGGATACAGAGCCTGCTGCGCGCCGTCCTTATCGATCACCTGGCGGAAATAGCCTTGCTGGTAGAGCAATCCCACGCCAACCACAGGCACGCCCAGGTCGCTGGAGGCTTTGAGTTGATCGCCGGCCACATTGCCAAGCCCGCCCGAATAGATCGGAAGTGCTTCGCTCAACATGAACTCCATGCTGAAATATGCCACACACGTCAGCGGAGCCCCGGCGTGATTCTGCTGAAACCACGCGGGCACCTCGGCCGCTTGCCGCTTGGCTTGTACGAGATCATCGACATGCTTGCGAAAGGCTGGATCGGCCAGTACACGCTCCAGTTGCTCCCGCGAAACCGTTTGCAGAACAACACAAGGGTGATGGGTCTGTTCCCAGAGTGCGGGATCGAGCTTCCGCCACACCTCATCGGCGGCATGATTCCATGACCATCGCATGTCCAGGGCAAGTTCGGCCAGAGAATCGAATCCCTCGACTTGGGCGTGCGAGAAACCGTAGATCTGATTGGTGTGTGTCTTGTCCATCTTCATCCTTTCGTCGCCATCGACTTGCCGTTTCTCGGGAACCTCAGCACCTGGACGGCACAGGGCGGCAGCAGAAGATCCAGCTGCGGGTGCGGAAAGACTTGCTCTGCGCCGCTTAACAACTCACGGCATGGAAAAGGGCCGTCTTTTTCGAGGACAGGCGCCAGATCAACCGTGATGCGCTGCGGGTTGCCCGTGTCGAAGTTGCACACCACCAGAAAACCGGATGCCGGCGTCCCGGTGTCTCGACGAAATGCCGCGATCACGGCGGGATGCCCGTTATCGACAAACTGGCAGTTGCCCCCGCGCCGGAAGGCCGGATAGTCGGCGAGGATGGCATTGACCTGGCCGATGAACCGTGCAAACCGCGGCTCGGCGGGATACGACATCTTCGGTTTCCTGCCGATGAAGTTGATCCGTTCCTTCTCCCCGAATTCCACTCCCTGCGGAATTCCCGTGGCCCCGGTGCCCAACAAGGCGGCGGCAACGTAGCGAGGGGCCGTTGAGTCGCTTGTCCCGAACTCCTGTGCGGGCGCGCCGGAATCATGTGACGTGATCGGCATGAAGTATCGGACCTGCGCGGAAACACGATGGATGTAATTCAAGTACTCGCGGAGTTGAGGCACAAATCTGTAGTTCCATGGCGTCGCCAGGATGAGATTCAACCCCCATTCTGGCCCGGTGTTCAGCAGCGTGCGTTCATCCGTGAAATACTCAGCGAGGATACCCACCTCGGGATACTCCGCATGCAGCGCCGCCGTGAGCGCCTGAACGAAGGCGGGGTCGCTACTGTGGAGATTGTCGATACGCACGAACCCCCCGGTATCATTGGCGTATTTCGCCCAGAACAGCGCGTAGTCGGTCATGTACGCCCGTATTTCCGAACGGATCGCCTCCGACGGGTGCTCATAGTTGATCAGGACGAGGTCGTTCCAGGCGTGCCAGCCCTGGTCGGTCCAATACCGAGCGCGCCTGAACCCATCCGGCTGACTGTCATCTGGCATGATCCAATCCGGCGCCCGACGCGCCATCGTGCTGTTTACGCCCACATGGTTAAGGACCAGGCCGAAACACAGCCGGATACCGAGTGCCCTTGCTTCCTCGATGTACTTCTCTAACTGCGACAGGCCATCTTGCCGTACCCCTGTTACCAGGTAGCTGGGGTCAATACCAAAGAGATCCTTGGCCGCGTACGGGCTTTCGGATGTGTCCATCGTGGTTACGGGCAGCAGGTGAACGGCATTGAAGCCCATCTCGCGGATGCGTCTAAGATCGGCTTTCCAGTCGGCCACCGTGCCGGAGACGGTAGGAATCATCGTGTACATGCGCAGGTCATCCACCTGCGGGGGATCGATCAACACCCAAGCATCAGGAACTGTGTCCCGGAGCCAGGTGGCACCCCTATCCAGCGAGAACTCGGCCCGGAACGAATGGAGGCCCGGGCGTTCTGGCGTGAGGCCGCACGTCAGCGTCCGCTCATCGGAACGCACGAAGGGGATTTCGGCCCATGCGTCACCCACGTTGGATTTCAGTGTCGTCACGAGGTTCGCTTGAATATCGTTTGGAAGAGGCTTTTCCGTGGTGATGGTCAAAGACAAAACTTCCCCCTGGCACACGCGTGACACACTCTGCCGTCCGATGGCATAAGAACGATGGATCTGACCGGCAATGGGATGGACGCGCGGGCGCTCGGGCAAGACGGGAATCTGGCGGTGTTGGATCGGCATAGGGGCTTTTTTATCGCTGGGGTTCATCTTTCCGGATCTTCCGCTCCGCCTGGAGCCAGTCTTGAACCGCGTGCCCTTCGTGGCGCCCTTGCCGTTCGTATTGTTCATAGGCTCGCGAGGCGATCTGCGATGCCACGTCGGCAGGTGTCTTGGCCACTTGGGACGCGGGAGTTCGATCGAACACCCGATACGCCAGCAGTTTCACGCGGTCATTTAGGAGGAACCAAGCCAGGGCATAGCCCCACACGAATAGTGCCCAGCCCCAGCCCAGCGGCGTCATAAATAACCCGTAAACCGCTATCAACGTCGCCACAGTTTGCGTGCCGAGCACTGCTATCCATAGGATCCGCGCGGGTCGTATGGACCAGAACGGGCCACGCGTGCGCGTGAGGAAAATTGTCAGATGTCCCGCCACGGACAGTTTCAAATACATCAGCGTCTGGATGTGCGCGCGGTCGAGATGGAAGACGCGTTCGCCCAGATAGAACAAGCCGAAGGCGGCCACGACCCCAATGACGCCCAATACCGAGGAAATCCCCAGCACCATGCGCATGTTCCAGGCCTCTGGCTTGTCCTTGTAGTGAACGTTGTCATACGCGATGGACAGGATCGCACCGTCGTTGAGCAACGCGATCATCACGATCATCACCGCGGTCACCGGGTAGAACTTAAAGATCAGGATCGCCAGCGTCATCAATAACAGCACGCGCAGCGTCTCGGCGATGCGGTAGATCGCGTAGCTGTTCATCCGCTGGAAGATCTTCCGGCTCTCCTTGATCGCGTCAATAATCACCGATAGTCCCGGCGCCACCAGCACGATGGATGCCGCCGCGCGTGCCGCGTCCGTCGCGCCGGAAACCGCGATGCCGCAGTCGGCCTTCTTCAGCGCGGGGGCGTCATTCACCCCGTCGCCCGTCATGCCGACGATGTGGCCGCGTTTCTGCAAGACATCCACGATGTGGAACTTATGTTCGGGGAACACCTGCGCGAACCCGTCGGCTTTGTCGATGGACGCGGCCACCTCTGCGGTCTCCTGCTTTTTCGAGTCGCCCAAACTGCCGGCGTCCAGGATGTTTGTGCCCATGTCTAAGGTGTTGGCAGTCTCCTTGGCGATGGCCAGTGCATCCCCCGTCACCATCTTGACCTGCACGCCCATATGCCGGGCGGTTGCGATGGTGGCCTTGGCATCTTCTCGCGGGGGATCGAACAGGGGCAAAACGCCAACGAGTTGCCATTGCCCGTCGCCCTCGGCCCGCGCCACGCCCAGCGAACGAAAGCCACGCCTCGCGAACTCGTTGACCGCCTTCTCGACGGCGGGCTTCACTTGGGCGGCATTGGCCGACAATGCCACAATTACCTGCGGCGCGCCCTTGGTCACCTTGAACGTCTTTCCGTCCTTGCCCTTAACGGTGGCCTCGGTGCGTTTATGCACCGGGTCGAACGGCTGGAAGTGAACCACCTGATAAGCCTGCAATGCCTCTTTGTCTTTCACGCCGGCCAGCACGGCCAGGTCAATGGTGTCGTCATTGTCCGAACGCGACGCCAGCGCGCCATCGAGGACGACTTGATCGGCGGGGACATCGTTCACGCTGAACGGATCGCCCAATGTCAGCTTGTTCTGGGTCAGGGTGCCGGTCTTGTCCGAGCACAGCACATCCACGCCCGCTAATTCCTCGATGGCCACCAACTTGCTCACGATCGCCTTCTTCCTTGCGAGGAGGCGCGCGCCGACCGCCATCGTCACCGACAACACCGTAGGCATCGCCACAGGGATCGCCGCGACCGTCAGGATGAGGGCGAATAGAAGGACTGGATCCTGAGGAGGTTTCGCGTACAGCATGGGTTCACCGCGAAAGATGCCGACCGTAATGATCACGACCACCAGAGCCACCGCGAGGATGATCAGGTACTTGCCGATCTTCAGCACGGCCTTTTGAAAATGACTGACGGTGTGCGCCTCCTGCACGAGTGACGCCGTCTTACCGAAGTAGGTCTTGTCGCCCGTGGCATAGACCATCGCGCCGATTTCACCTTGGCGGATAATCGACCCCGAAAACACCGCCTCGCCAGGTTTGCGCGTAGCGGGCAATGACTCGCCCGTCAGCGCGGACTGGTCCACCTCCACCGGGTCGCCGTCCAGCAGGCGGGCATCCGCCGGCACGATGTCGCCCAGGCGCATGCGGATGACGTCGCCCGGCACCAACTCCCGCGCCGCCGGGTTGACCCACTTGCCATCCCGTCTCACCCGGGCCTTGACCGCCAGCCTGGCCTTCAGGGCGTCGATGGCATTGCCGGCCTGGTGTTCCTCCCAAAATCCGACCACGGCGTTGCAAAGAAGCAAAAAGAGGATGATGCCAAAATCCTCCCAGTGCCCGACCACGGCCGACAGAATGACCGCCACCTCAATCATCCACGGAATGGGGCCCCAAAAATAGGTTAGGAACTTCAGGAACGGATTGCTCTTCTTCTCTTCTATCTCGTTAGGCCCGTATTGGGTCAGCCGCTTCTGCGCCTCGGCTTGAGTGAGACCCTCCGGCGAAGATCCCAGCTTCTTCTCCAACTCCGGCATGGGAAGGGATTTCAGGTCGTCCTTCGCATCGGGCTTCGGTCCCGGCTCGGCGGCCTTGGACTTATTGGCATTAGATTCCATGATGGGCACTCCTCAGTCTCCACTATGCCGAAGGTTTCGTCAGCTTTGGGATGCTCGTGGTCATGCTCACGTCTTCTCCATCGTGGCAGTGTATTCGCCACGGCGCGCCGCCTGATTGCATCTGGCTCGATGAAGCAGAGCTTGCTGTGCAGCCGGGACGTTGGTCTCCTCGCCTCGCCAGATCTCCAAGGCCGGTTGCTGGATGGCGCGGGCAAATGAAAACGCCAACGCCCAAGGCAGTCGCGACTTAAACCTGGCGTTCATAGCGTTCAAGCGGGCCGAGGCCAGTTCGGCAGGCTGGCCGCCCGACAGGAACGCAATTCCCGGAACCGCAGCAGGGACGGCTCGCAAGAGACACTTCACGGTGGCGTCGGCCACCTCGTCCACCGCGTCTTGCCTGGGGCAGGTCAACCCCGGAAGCACCATGTTGGGCTTCAGGATCATCCCCTCCAGCATCACGCGTTGTGTGTAAAGCTGGTTGAAAGCCGTTCGCAGGACTTCCTCCGTTACTTCGCGGCACCGCTCCAGGGTGTGCCCGCCGTCCATGAGCACCTCCGGCTCGACGACGGGGACGAGTCCGGCCTCCTGGCACAACGCAGCGTAGCGAGCCAACGCCTGCGCGTTGGCCTCGATGCAACCCCGGCTGGGAATGCCGTCGCCTATGGCAATCACCGCGCGCCACTTCGCAAAACGGGCGCCCATGTGAGAGTATTCAGCCAGGCGCTCTCGCAATCCGTCCAGGCCTTCGGTCACTTTCTCTCCGAGATGGCCCGCCATGTCCTTCGCGCCGGTGTCCACTTTGATGCCAGGAATGATTCCCGCATCGCGGATGGCTTTAGCAAAGGGAGTGCCATCTTTCTTCTGCTGGCGGATCGTCTCGTCGTACAGGATCGCGCCACTGATGCACTCACCGAGCGCGGGCGTGGTCACAATCAGCTCCCGGTAGGCGCGCCGGGCCTCCTCGGTCTGCGGAATCCCCAACTTGGCAAATCGTTTGTTGCAGGTTGGATTGCTTTCATCCATCGCCAGCAGGCCCTTGGCGCCGGCGACCATCGCCCTCGCAGTGTCGATAAGCTCCTGCGCACTCATTTGGGGTTGCCCCACTTCCAATTCCGGATTTCCGGCATATCCTGGCCGTGCTTGGCGATGTACTGCTTGTGCTCGATGAGCTTGTCCTGCACCGTCTGCTTCAGGTAGGCCCCCTTGGCGCCCAAGTGCGGCAGCCGATCCACTACGTCCTGCACCAGGTGGAACCGGTCCAGGTCATTCTGCACCCTTACGTCAAAGGCCGTCGTGATCGTGCCCTCTTCCTTGTAGCCTCGGACGTGCAGGTTACGGTTGGTTCGGCGGTAGGTCAGCCGGTGGACCAGCCAGGGGTATCCATGAAAACCAAAGATGATGTGCTTGTCTTTCGTGAAGAGCGAGTCGTAGTCCGTGTCGCTGAGCCCATGTGGGTGCTCGCTCTGGGGCTGGAGCTTCATGAGATCGACGACGTTAATGACCCGGATTCTCAGGTCGGGCAGATGTTGGCGAAGGATGGAAACGGCCGCCAGGATCTCCAGCGTGGGCGTGTCTCCGCAACAGGCCATGACCACGTCCGGCTCGCCGCCTTGGTCGTTGCTGGCCCATTGCCAGATGCCAATTCCTTCGGTGCAGTGCACCACCGCCGCATCCATGGTCAACCATTGAGGCAACGCGTGTTTGCCCGCAACCACCACGTTCACGTAGTGCCGGCTCCGCAGGCAGTGATCAAATACCGACAACAGGCAGTTGGCGTCAGGCGGGAGGTACACACGCACGATATCGGCCTTCTTGTTGATGACATGGTCGAGAAAGCCCGGATCCTGGTGCGTGAAGCCGTTGTGATCCTGCTGCCAGACGTGGGAGGCGAGCAGGTAGTTCAGCGAGGCGATCTTCCGCCGCCAGGGTAGTTCTAACGTCACCTTCAGCCACTTGGCGTGCTGGCTGAACATCGAATCAACGATGCGAATGAAGGCCTCATAGCTATTGAACAGCCCGTGCCGCCCGGTCAGCAGATATCCCTCTAACCAGCCCTGGCACTGGTGCTCGCTGAGCATCGAGTCCAGCACGCGTCCGGCGGGCGCGAGGAACTCGTCATTCTTCACTTCCCGGGCGTCCCACTGACGATTGGTGACTTCAAAGACCGCGCCCAGGAGATTCGAGAGCGTCTCATCGGGTCCGAAGATCCGGAAGTTCCGTTGATCCTGGTTGAGCTTGGCCACGTCGCGCAGGAATTTGCCCAGCACAAGCGTATCCTGGCCGGCCACGGCGCCGGGCGAAGGCACGGTCACCGCGTGGACGCGGAAGTCCGGTATCCGCAGGTCGCGCAGCAGAAGGCCGCCGTTGGCGTGAGGATTGGCGCCCATCCGCCGGTCGCCTTTGGGAGCCAACTCGGCCAACTCTGGCCTGAGTCGGCCATTCTTATCGAACAATTCTTCTGCCTTGTAGCTCTTCATCCAGCTTTCAAGCTGCTTGAGATGATCGGGATGCTCGGAATCCACCAGGAGTGGCACCTGGTGCGCTCGGAACGTGCCCTCCACTTGCAGACCATCGACGACTTTCGGCCCCGTCCAGCCCTTGGGCGACCTCAGGACGATCATGGGCCAGCGCGGCCGGGTAGTGTCGTTCTTGCTCCGCGCGTTCGCTTGGATTTGCCGGATGGCCTCGATGGCCTTTTCCAATGTGCCGGCCATGAGCTGATGCATCTCTTCCGGCTCGTCACCTTCCACAAAGTAAGGCGTCCAGCCGCAGCCTCGAAAGAATTGCTCCAATTCCTCATGCTCGATGCGGGCCAGGACGGTCGGGTTGCTAATCTTGTAGCCGTTGAGGTGCAGAATAGGCAGCACGGCCCCATCTGTGATTGGATTGAGGAACTTGTTCGACTGCC
This sequence comes from uncultured Planctomycetota bacterium, assembly GCA_903892515.1. Lineage (GTDB taxonomy): Bacteria > Planctomycetota > Phycisphaerae > SM23-33 > SM23-33 > CAITIS01. The sequence goes on from CAITIS010000023.1 coordinate 30,396, forward strand.
AGGCGGTCGCCAAGGGGCCGGTTTCCGCCTCACCGTCACCGACGATGCAGGCGACGACCAGATCGGGATTGTCGAACGCGGCCCCGAAGGCATGGCTCAGCGAATAGCCCAACTCGCCACCTTCGTGAATCGACCCAGGCGTCGTCGGGGCAACATGGCTGGAAATTCCGCCGGGAAAAGAGAATTGCGTGAACAGCTTCTTCAGCCCGGCCTCATCCTGTGTGACGTCGGGATACACCTCGCTGTAGGTGCCTTCCAGGTACGTATTGCCCACCAGAGCCGGGCCGCCGTGACCAGGACCGGCGATGTAGAACATATCCAAGTCGTATTTCTTGATGACCCGGTTCAGGTGCACGTAGATGAAGTTCTGGCCCGGCGTGGTGCCCCAGTGCCCAACCACCAGGGGCTTCACGTGCTCCAGCTTCAGCGGCTCCCGAAGCAAGGGGTTGTCGTACAAGTAGATCTGGCCGACGGATAGATAATTCGCGGCACGCCAATAGGCGTCGATCTTGTGAAGCAGCTCGGGTGGAAGTGGAGCGTTGGCGTTGCATGTTTCCAGCCGGTTGCTCTCGGCTTTGAGGTCGTGTCCCACTGAATCGATTGACATAGTTTGTTCCTCTAGGTTTGCACGACGCGATCCTAAGGCCCATTCGCGGCGGGCGTCGGTTGAGTCGCGGCTTGGCCCGGTCTCAAGGACAGGCTGTTCGTCATTACATAGACAAGGATAAGGGCAAGCATCAGCAGCACGCCGACCCAGACTCGCCAATCTCGATGGGCGTGCCTCCAAAAGTGGCCGCGCGGGTGGGCGTGATCCCGTGGCTTGGCTCCTTCGCTCTCCGCATCGTGCTTGTTCGCCATCATCTCGTTCCCATCAAGAGGCACTGACTTATTTGCGAAGCGACGCTTCAACGAGAATGCCCTTTGGCAGCCGATTCATCGACCCAATAGCCCTGGCGATTGTAGTGTCGATGCAGTTGGGTCTCATAATCCCGAGTCAGCAGAAACTCCTCCGTGTATTCCGGTGACTGCCTGATTGCCTCGCGCCGAAGATTGACGAAGAGTTCCGACTCGCTCCAATTGACACGCTCGATCCACTGGAGCGAAACGACAACCTTTTTGCCAGGCCACCAGTTCCGCGTATCGATGATCAGGTAACGAATCGCCCACGTCTCATCATCGATGATGAAATCCTCGATATGGCCAATCTCGCCGTCAGCGGCGTGGACGTGATGGCCGCTCACGGCGTTAGTGCTACGCAGATGAGGATCCCACGCTTTTTCAGGTTTGGTGGGGTCTCTTCCTTGTTCACGATCACGCACAATGTAAGGATAGGACCCCCACATGTAGGGCCCGCCCCAATACGTCGGCCAGCCATAATACCCGTAATACTCGTGCTCGAACTGTCGCGAAACGGGCTTGTCACTGTCCAGGGAGGGGCTATCCTCAATCTGCTTCCTGGTCAAGTCGATGGCGATCTGCTGCTGTTCTCTCATCACGGCGCCCAATGCATGCGGGGAGATCAGCACCTGTCTGCCCGTGAGCCAGTTTCCGGTGTCAGCGACCAGATAGCGAACCGCCCAGTGCTTGTCATCGAAGAAGAAGTCCTTGACCTTTCCTATTTCCCCGTCAAGGCTGTGCAATGTGTAACCCGTTAGCATTTTGGCTTTGTTTAGCATGGTAGTCCTTTCGCTCTTTGAGTTTCGTTTATACTCACCGTTGTCGGCTGAGTGTCGCGGTCCGAGAGCAAAGGCGGGGCCGCACTCGCGAGTTACAACGAGACACGGCGAATATCGCTCGCTGGTCCGCCGCGATGATTTCACGCCGCTCCGAAACGGTTACTGCCCGGCCGCGTTGTCTTTCATCATCTTCTGCATCATTGGGCAGGACATCGGCATGGGCTTACCCTCTTTCATCCTCTTCGCCATGACGGGCATCATCTTCTTATGCATCTCCATCATCTGCCCCATCGTCGTCATGGCTTCGCCGGACATTTTGGGCATCATCGCCTTCTGCTCATCGGTAAGCACCGCCATTGCATCAGCGGCTGCCTTCTTCTCGATCTCCATGAGCTTGGACTTCTGATTGTCGGTGAGCTTGAGATTCTCCATGCCCATTAGCATGCCCGGGCTGGTGGGATACATCGGGGCCATCATCAGCGCCTTGGACATGTTCATCATGTCCTCGGTAATACCCGCCTCCTTCATCATCTCCTCCCGCATCTTCATCATCTCCGGAGTCATATCCTTCTTGTCCATCATCGGACAGGCCGGGCACATGCCCCCCTTCATCATGGGCATCTCGTGTTTCATGGGCTCCGTGGGCTTCGACGTGTCCTGGGCAACCGCGTACGTTGCGACCAGGATTCCCACTGCCACCAGCAATGCCATCGTTACGTTACGTTTCATGAGCGCTCTCCTTCTCTATTCGGCCGTGTGCGCGGCAACGAGTCCCGCGTTTCTTCTATCTGCCTTACGTGCGCTTAGAAGAAATTGTAGGCGTGGCAACGAGTTGGCGCGGACAAGGAGCGTAGAATCGCTTGATCAGTTGTGGCTCGGGGCGGCTATCTACTGCCTACATCGAACAGGCGTCGCTGGAGGAGCAGGCCAGGCGGTCCGTCGGGCGTACCACCCTTGCTCTTGCCAACCGTCCTACCATTGGTTGGGGGTCGTCGAGGTCGAGTTGATAGATCGCCAGAGCATTCACAAGACCAACGAGCAACGTAAGAGCGTCGACCCAGTCTGTGGGATGCAGGTCGATTCTTTGCACGCGCCAGCCAGCCGGGAGTACCGCGACAAGGCGTACTACTTCTGCAGTGACGGCTGCGCGGAGGAGTTCCAGGCTGAACCGTCCAAGTACGTGAAGAGCAGTAAGGCCCACCCCGCGGACCGGCCAGAGGAGCGGGAGCACGCGACCGGAGCTCCGAAGCAGCCAACCTACACCTGCCCCATGCATCCGGAGGTTCGCCAGGAAGGCCCTGGAGCCTGCCCCAAGTGCGGCATGGCCTTGGAGCCGCTGACGGTATCGGACGAGGGCCAAGAAGAAGACCACGAATTAAAGGACATGCCCCGCCGTTTCTGGGTCAGCGTCGTCCTGTCTGGCCCGCTCTTGCTGATCGCGATGATGCACATGGTGGGCGTGCATTGGCTCCCGGCCCCAGTACGCGCCTGGGTCGAGTTGGCTCTGGCCGCGCCGGCGGTGCTCTGGTGCGGTTGGCCGCTGCTGGTCAGGGGCTGGAGGTCGGTCGTCACCCTCAAGTTGAACATGTTCACGCTGGTTTCCGTCGGCGTGATGTCGGCCTGGGCATACAGCGTCGTCGCAACCGTTATCCCGTTCATCTTTCCTTCCTCGTTCCGTGGCGAAGGCGGAACGGTCGGCGTCTATTTCGAGGCCGCCGGAGTGATTACCACGCTGGTGCTGCTGGGGCAGGTGCTGGAAGGTCGCGCCCGCAGGCAGACGGGGACCGCCATCAAGGCCTTGCTGGGCCTGGCGGCCAAGACGGCGCGAGTCGTCCGTCCCGACGGCAGCGAACAGGACGTGCCCCTGGAACAGGTGCAGATCGGTGACCATCTGCGCGTTCGGCCGGGTGAAAAGGTGCCCGTGGACGGTAAGGTCCTGGAGGGCCGATCCAGCGTGGACGAGTCCATGATCACCGGCGAACCGATTCCGGTCGAGAAGCAGGCCAATGACAAGATCATCGGCGCGACCCTCAACGCCACGGGCAGCTTCGTCATGGAGGCCCAGCGGGTTGGAACTGACACGCTGCTGGCCCAGATCGTTCAGATGGTCGGCGAAGCCCAGCGCAGCCGAGCCCCGATCCAAAGGATTGCCGATGTAGTAGCCAGCTTCTTTGTCCCGGCCGTCCTGCTGTCGGCGGCAGTCACCTTCATCGTGTGGGCAGTCTTGGGGCCCAAGCCGGCCATGGCCTACGCCATCGTCAACGCGGTGGCCGTGCTAATCATCGCCTGTCCCTGTGCGCTGGGGCTGGCTACGCCGATGTCGATCATGGTCGGCGTGGGTCGCGGCGCGCAATCAGGCGTTCTGATCAAGAACGCTGAGTCGCTGGAGATCCTGGAGAAGATCGACACGCTCGTGGTGGACAAGACCGGCACGCTGACAGAGGGAAAGCCCCGCCTGGTCTCGATCCATCCCACCGAAGGACTGGACGAAAAGCAGCTCCTTCGACTGGCGGCAAGCCTTGATCGCGGCAGCGAGCACCCGCTTGCCGCCGCCATCGTCGCCGGAGCCAAGGACCGGGGCGTTGAACTCGCCGAGGCCACAGACTTCGAGTCCGTCACCGGCAAGGGTTTAGTCGGCCGTATCGACGGCAAGCAAGTCATGCTGGGCAACCGCAAGATTCTGGACGATGCCCACATCGACCCTGGTCCGCTCGCACAAAAGGCCGAAGAGCTCCGCGCCGAAGGCCAGACGGTCATGTTCGTCGCTATCGGCGACAAGCCCGTTGGGTTGCTCGGCGTGGCCGACCCGATCAAGGACTCGACGCGCGAAGGGGTCGATCTTTTGCGGGACGACGGCATAGAGATCGTGATGCTGACCGGCGACAGCCGGACTACCGCTCAGGCCGTGGCGAAGAAGTTGGGGCTGGACCGTGTGGAGGCCGAGGTGCTGCCACAGCAGAAGAGCGAGGTGGTCAAGAAGCTCCAGGCCGAGGGCCGCAAGGTCGCGATGGCCGGTGACGGCATCAACGACGCACCGGCCCTGGCACAAGCCCACGTGGGCATCGCCATGGGCACGGGCTCGGACGTGGCCATGCAGAGTGCCGGCGTGACGCTGGTGAAGGGTGATCTGCGCGGCATCGCGAAGGCCCGTCGCCTCTCGCGGGCAACCATGAAGAATATCCGCCAGAACCTCTTCTTCGCGCTGATCTACAACACGCTGGGCGTCCCTATCGCGGCCGGGATTCTCTATCCATTCTTCGGGGTCCTCCTCAGCCCGATGATCGCGGCAGGCGCGATGACCTTCAGCTCGCTATCTGTCATCGGCAACGCTCTGCGGCTACGGCACGTCAGGTTGTGAGCATCTGCAAGCCGGACGGAATCTTCCCATCATTCTCCTGGCTCAACTTGAGCTTAGACCTTGGCGGCTCGTACTGCGCAAAAAAACAGCGGATCGGGAAAGGAGGAAAACCCAATTCGCTGTAGGGGTCGCTTGGTGAAAACGGCCCTCGCCTCGCTCGCTCTGTTCTTCCTACGTTCCCAAAGGACGGGCGGTTTGCACGTGGCCGGAATCCTCGTGTCACGGCATCTAGAATTGAGTGGAAGCGTTCCTAGACAAGAAGGTGAAGCATGGCTCTGAACTTGAGTATCGAAAGTGAACGGGTTCTGGTCGTCTCCGTCAGCGGAAAGCTCGTCAAGGAAGACTACGAGCATCTAGTTCCCGAGGTTGATCGCCTGATCCGCGAGCATGGCAAGATTCGCATCCTGTTTCAAATGCAGGACTTCCACGGGTGGACCACCGCGGCGATGTGGGAGGATACGAAGTTCGGCTTCCGGCACTTGCACGACCTCGAACGGCTTGCAATGATCGGTGAGACGCGATGGCAAAAGGGCATGGCCGTCTTCTGCAGGCCGTTTACCAAGGCCGAAGTCAGGTACTTTGACCACGCCCACTCCGACGAGGCACGCCGCTGGGTCCAGGAACAACTGGTGCAGGCCCCAACGACGGTGTAGATTGATGTTCCCGCGATGTGATGTGCAATACATCAAACACCGCTATTAAGTGGGAAGAGCGTTCGTATTCCTTGCCCTGACTGACGAGACTTAAGAACCGATGAACAAACCGAAGATTGTGAATCGGATGGGCCTGGCTGCCAGGTCCTTTCATTTTGATTCCGTTTGGCGTCTGATCGCCTTGGCTGGCTTGGTCGGAGTGATCGCCGGACTGGGCGCGGTTGTCTTCCAGTTGCTATCGCACTTGGTGGTCCGCTACGGACTTGAGATGGTCGCCGGCTTCAAGCCCCAGTCTCCACTGGGCGATTGGCAGGTCTTTGGCGATATTCAGCCGCTGCTGGGCGGCTTCGTGCCCTGGATGATCCTGCCGGTCATCGGGCTGGGGGGCTTGCTCTCCGGCGTCATCGTCTATTGGCTGGCGCCCGAGGCCGAAGGGCACGGCACTGATGCGGCCATCAAGGCCTACCATCGCAACCGCGGCATCATTCGGCCAATCGTGCCGCTGGTGAAGATCGTCTGCTCGGCCCTGACGATCGGGACGGGCGGCTCGGGCGGCCGCGAAGGCCCCATCGCCCAGATCGGTGCGGGCTTTGGCTCGTTCCTGGCCACGCGACTGAAGCTCTCCGAATATGATCGCCGCATCCTGCTGGCGGCCGGGCTGGGCGCGGGCATCGCTGCCATCTTCAAGGCCCCACTGGCCGGGGCCATCTTCGCCATCGAAGTATTGTATCGCGACGAGGACTTCGAGGCCGAAGCGTTGATGCCGGCGTTCATCTCTTGCACGGCCGCCTACTGCGTCTTCGGCTTGGTGGCGCGATACGCCTTTGGTGTGCGAAACGCCTTCGAGCCGCTGTTCGTCGTGTCGCCCGGTTTGAAGTTCTCCGATCCGATGTTGCTGTTGCCGCTGACACTGCTGGCACTGGTGATGGTGGCTGCCTCGCGGCTGTACGTAAAAAGCTTCTATGGCCTTCAGAATGCCTTCACGAGACTGCCGATTCGCAAGCACTTCCGGCCTGCGGTTGGCGCGTTGGCCGCCGGCGCGGTCGGCCTGGCCATCTTCTACAGTTTGGCGTACTTAGGCCCAGACGTGCAGCAGGACTCCCTCAACGTGCTCTCCTATGGCTACGGGCTGCTGCAATCGATCATGGACGGCCAGTTTCACTACAACGTGGCTGCTGGCGTGGTGCTCCTGCTGCTGGTCGGGCTGGGCAAGATCGTGACCACATCGCTCACCATCGGCTCAGGCGGCTCGGGGGGCGTCTTCGGCCCCAGCATGGTCATCGGTGGCGCGCTGGGCGGAGCGATGGGCCTGCTCCTGAAGGCCTGGATGCCGGGCGTGGTCACGCGCGTGGATGTCTTCGTCATCCTGGGAATGGCCAGCTTCTTCTCGGCCGCTGCCAAGACGCCGGTCAGCACGATCATCATGGTCTCGGAGCTGACCAGCGGATACGAACTGCTCGTGCCGGCCATGTGGGTTTCGGCCGTGGCGTATCTGCTCAGCCGTGGGTGGTCGATCTACCGCGAGCAGGTGCCTTCCCGGATCTACTCGCCGGCACATCGAGGCGACTTTATCATCGGCGTGATGAAAGGCATCACGCTCGGCAAGATATGGAAGCCAGATGCTCGGCAAATCGTTACCTTCGCTCTGGACACGCCTTTGGCAAAGGTGATGGAGTCGATCCCCGTCACTACCCAGACTGTGTTCCCGGTCCTGGACAAGGACGGCAACTACTGCACTTTGTTCAGCTTGAACCAGATCCGGCGCGTCATCTACGAGAAAGCGTTCGGGGAGTTCGCGATCGTCGCCGACATTGCAGCGCAGAATGTTGAGCCGCTTCGGCTTGACACCGACCTGTCGGCCGTGATGGTAGAATTTGCCCAATTGGCCTACGAGGAGTTGCCAATCGTCAACTCGGGGACATCCCAGCACGTCATCGGCCTACTTCGGCGCCAAGACGTGATTGCAGCGTACAACAGCCGCCTAGCCGAAGTGCAATCCGGGAAAACGTAACGGAGGTCGACCGCCGGCTCACAACATCTCCAGTCACTGTATTCTCTGCGAACGGCAACCAATATCCCAAACCCCTGACTTGGAAACCCTGGACGTTCTTCGCCGCCACCCTGGCGGGCTGGATGAACCGGCAGCGGCAGGAAGTGATTCAGTGCCCGCAGGCCGAGAATCAAGTCCTGCATAAGAAGTTCGGCCGAAAACGCCTCATCCTCAACGAGCCCAGAAACGCCGCTAGGCAACGGCAGCCCTGAAGCCGGCCAGACCCCTATTGGGACTGTCTTTCCTCGCAAATTCAGGTACGGATGGATGGGCTCTTTTGAAACATCGCCCGTAATAAGAGTGCTTGACCAATACTGGAGCCGCTCGCGCAGGCTACAAGAAACCAGTTGGAGATACTGTTGTGAAGTTAACCGTTGTCCCAGTCGTTCTATCCATTGTCTGTGGTCTCGTGGGGCTCAACCGGGCTTCCGCCCAAGCTCTTGAGGGAGCCACCCTGTACAACAACAACTGCACCTCGTGTCACAGCTACCTGGCCACGTCTAATGTCCGAGGCACAACAGCCGCACAGACCCGAGCCGCCATTAACGCCAACTTCGGCAACATGGGCCAACTGCTGTTGTCGGACGCCCAGTTGCAGGCCATCGCCGAGGCCTTGAGCAACACCCCCGTACACGTGACCGGACAACTGGTCAGCAACAACGGCGGCATCTTGACGATCAGTTCGGCTGGTACTCAGAGCAGCGTTGCCACCAACGCCAACACGACCGTCACTATCACGGGCATAGCCGCCACCGTGGCCGGCCTAAAGGCGGGCATGGCAGTCCACGTGACCTCGGTGGGCGGAACGGCCACCGCCATCGTCGCCACCATCCCGATCTTGCACGTTGCCGGTCCGATCACGGCCATTAATGGGGTTCAGATCACCCTTCAGCAGACGACCGGGCCAACCACCTTCCTGACCGACGCCAACACCAAGGTCACAGTGAAGGCCAAGGCTTCAATCGTGGCTGCACTTAAGATCGGCATGCATGTGACCGGCACGACCGAATTGGGCACGGCCACGCTGATTACGGCCACGGTACCGATCATGCACGTGGCCGGTCCGATCACGGCCATCAATGGCGCCCAGATCACGATTCAGGCGACCACAGGTCCGGTAAGCTTCGCCACCGACTCCAACACCAAGGTCACGTTGACGGCCAAGGCTTCGACCGTGGCCGCCTTGAAGGTCGGCATGCACATGACAGGCACGACCGAGTTAGGCAAGGCTACGCTGATTGCGGCCACGGTGCCGATCATGCACGTGTCCGGTCCGATCATGGCCATCACCGGCAGCCAGATCACAATCCAGACGACGACTGGGCCGGTGACCTTCCTGATCGACGCCAACACCAAGATCACGCTGAACGCCAAGGCCGCGACGCTGGCCGATCTGAAGGACAGCCAAACCCTTGCGGCCGTGACGGCGCTGGGCACGGCCACGACGGTCACGGCAAAGGGCTAAGAAGAGATGATATCCTGGTCTGAGTCGTAAGCACGGAGAGTGGACGGAGCGTCCCATCACCCAAAGGCATGACAGACTTGGTCCATGACCTTACGCCCCGGAGGCGTGCCATTATGATTCGTCTCATGCCCCTATTACCCTGGTGATTCTCTCTGGTGGCCATCGCTGGTCGGAGGAAGCGGCAGCAGGAGGCACTCAACTTCCTCAAGGCAGAGAATCGCCCAGTGTTCCGCAATGGTCACCAGGAGCACGATGGTGAGCCTGTCTATTGCATGCCAATCGTCAACTCGGCCACCTCCCAGCGCGTCATTGGCCTGCTTCGGCGTCAAGATGTGATTGCTGCGTACAACAGCCGTCTAGCCGAAGTGCAATCTGGGAAAGCGTAGTGGAGGCCGGTCACCGGCTCACGAACGATATCGTGCCAGTCCGCAAGACAAAGCTGGGTGGTCCGCTACTATCCGGGGCAAGTGAGCCACTCAGGCTAACGGACTGATCAGCTTGGCCGAGTCGTCCGCGACCCGTTGCAACCAGCTGCGGTTCTTCCACTGATCGAGGAATGGCACAGATCTGGCCATGTACTGGTCCTGGATTTCCCGCAGGATCCTCACTGCCGTTGCCGTGTAGAGGATCAGGTTCGCTTCGATATCCAAACGAAACGACCGGACGTCGAAGTTGGCCGAGCCAACCATGCCGATCTCGTCGTCCACGGTCATGGACTTGGCATGCAGGAACCCGTCGCGGTAACAATGCACGTGGACCTTCGCGTCGGTGAGCTCGGCTGAGTAGGCCCGCCCGGCCGCGTCGGCCAGGTGTGAGTCGGAACGGGCCGGAACAATCACGTTCACGTCCACGCCTCGCTGGGCGGCCAGGCGGAGCGAAAGCATCACCGCCTCGTCCGGGATGAAATATGGCGTGGTCAGGATCACCCGTCGGCGAGCCAGGCCCAGCAACTCCACCGTCTGGTCGCGTACAGGCGGAAACGGGTAAAGCGGGCCGCTGGGCATGAGCTGGGCCACGATGTCCCCGGCCGGTTCAGGATTGGCCAAGACGTTGTCGAACGACAACGACTCGCCGGCCTCCAGCTTCCAGTCCGCCAGGAACAGCAACTGCAGTTGCAGGGCGGCGGGACCTTGCACGCGGGCCATCAGGTCGCGGTAGAGCCCTTTGGCTGCCGGACGAAACCCCGGGGCAACGATGTTCCACGACCCAATGTAGCCCACCCGGCCATCGATGACTCCGATCTTGCGGTGGTTCCGCACATCCAGTCGAGCCAGCCGGCCCTTCAGGGGGTTGAACGGCATGGCCGGCACGACGCGGATGCCCTTACTGTTCAACCGGGAGGCAAGCCTCCTGAGGAACAGACGCGACCCCAGCGCGTCAGCCACTACCCGGCAGGCCACGCCGCGTGCCGCCGCCCGTTCCAGAGCCTCGACCACGCTGTGTCCCACACCGTCGTCGCCGATGATGTAGAACACCAGATGCACATGGTGCTTCGCAGCGTCAATGTCCCGCAGCAGCCACTCAAGAGTTTGCTCGTGCTGGGTTGAGAATTCCACCGCGTTGCCCCCGTTGGGCGGCAGGGCGCCGCATGCTTCGGCGGCCCGAGCGATGGCTTCAAGCTGAGGCGCCAGCTGTACCTTTTGCAGGCCTTGCTCAACCTGCACAAAACGCTCGGCCGCCGTGGACCCGTCCAAGGCCTGACGGTAACGTACGATCCGCCGCCGCCCCAGGGGGTTTGCGGCAAACATCAGAAAGAGCGCCGGACCCACCCACGGAACGGCAAACATCACCGCCAGCCAGCCCAACGCCTTGGACGGGGTGTAACGATGCGCCAGCACGGGAATCAGGATCAGGCCGATCGCCCAGCCGCTAATGTGAATCGCATACCACCAAGGCATGGTCGGAAGTCTACTCCATCGCCACATCGCCGACAACCGGAAGCGCAGCGGCATGGGCAGCTGCTCGCAGGCATTGTCGTCCAGTTCGGATTCTGTTTGGAAAGGACGCAATGACGTGGTAAAAAGGGAGTAGATGCACATGGCGCGGCAGGTTGTCTGCCTGCTTCGAGATTTGACCGAGGAGCGGACCCGACAGCGGGTCTGACGCGGAAGCGCCGCCGTGACCTCGATTCACTTGTGCCCCTGGCTTATTGCGCCGGCGGGCCGGAAAAGGAATCGAGGTATGCGCCACCGCAAGAACTCTTCGGATCGCCCATCCCACCCAATCCCAACGGTCAAAACAGCCCCAAGTTCCATATATGGAACAATTCTTGCGCCGATTCGGAATCGGTTTGGTGCAGGTGCAACGCCTCGGTATCCAGGAGATAGCGGAGGAGATTTTCCAATCAAACGGGCGCGGCGGCCGTGAACGGCATAGGTAACCAGTAGGTAGTGATTGCGCGGACCGAAAGGAATCAACGCCCATGGGGCCTGGCGGGGCGTACGTCTGGACCGAGGTGGACCTGCGCCGGGCGGCGTGGGTGCTGCTGGGGTGCGATCTGGACGACGTGCTGACCGTGCGAAAGGAGGTCGGACAGTGATGGTAACAACTGAATACCCTGATCGTCCGGCGGCGGAACTCGGACATGTCCGAGTTTCGGACCTGCCGCTGGACGACATTCGGCCCAGCCCGGAGAACGACCAGCTTTACAGGCCGGTGGAAGAGAGCGATCCGGAGATCGTCAAACTGGCCGACAGCATCGGCCGCCACGGCATCCAGGAACCCCTGCTGATCACCGAGGATCATTGGATCATCTCCGGCCATCGTCGTTACGCCGCCGCCAGACTCGCCGGCCTGGACACCGCGCCTTGCCGCGTAGCCAACATCTCTAGGGACGCCGACCATGACAGGTTCATGCACCTGCTTCGCGAGTGCAATCGCCAGCGGGAGAAGTCTCTCGACGAGAAGCTCCGCGAGGAAGTCGTCTCGTGCACGCCGGAGGAGGCGTACCGGTCCGTCATGGAGTTCCGGGCGCAGAAGGCCCAGGTGGAAGTGTCGCAGATCGCCGTCGCCGGGCAGAAGACCCGCTGGAAGATCAGCGCCGCTAAGATGCCATTCCTCCACGCCGTCCAGCGGGTAATCAACGAGCGTCAAGAATACTGGCCGCTGTCGGTGCGACAGATTCACTATGCCTTGCTGAACGACCCGCCGTTGATCCACGCCGGCAAGAGCGGCTCGGCCTACAGCAACGTCCAACGATGCTACAAAGCCCTCGATGACCTGCTCGTGCGTGCCCGAATCGAAGGGCTCATCCCCATCGAGGTGATCGCGGATGAGACCAGGCCGGTGGTGGAGTTCAACTGCCATCATGACTGCCAGTCCTTCATCCGCCAGGAACTGGACGTCTTCCTCAAGGGGTACTGGCGGGACTTGCTTCAGTCGCAGCCCAATCACATCGAGATCCTCGCCGAAAAGAACACCATCGCCCCGATCCTCAAGCCGGTAGCCGAGGAGTACTGCATCCCGATGACAGTGGGCCGGGGCTACTGCTCCATTCCGCCGCGGTTCGAGATATCCCAGCGGTTCCGTGCCGGCGGCAAGGAGAAGCTGGTGCTCCTGATGGTCACGGACTTCGATCCCGACGGCGAGGAGATCGCCCACTCGATGGCTCGTTCGCTGCGTGACGATTTTGGCATCTCCCAGATTGTCCCCGTGAAAGTCGCGCTGACGGCCGACCAGGTCAAGCGGTTCTCCTTGCCTCCGAGGCTCAAGGCCAAGGAGACCTCCGCCAACTACGACAAGTTCGTCGCCAAGCACGGGAATGACGTCTTCGAACTGGAGGCCCTGCCGCCGGCGGAGCTGCAAAGGACACTTCGCGAGGCCATCGAGCGGGTAGTCGACATCGGCCTGCTGAATCACGAGATCGCCCAGGAGCGGCGGGAACTGCGGTTCCTGGAAGACGCCCGTCGCCGCGTTGGGGCCGCGATGGCTGGCCAGCTCGATTCGGACCGCAGGTTGTGAGCCAGCGCCATGGATAGCCAGATGGAGATAGCGTGAATATCGGCGGTTGTAGCCGCCGAGCATGACACCACGCCGGAAACGCAGGCCGCCCCGCACGTGGAATACACCGGCCTGCATGAGGTGAGAATCATGAACTGGACGGAAGAGAGTGCGAGAAAGGAACGGCTGCAATGGTGGCGTTGACAACTCAGGTTCTGTCGCAGGAGTACGATGACGGGCCGGGCTGGCCCAGCGTATCGCGACAGAAGGAGCGGGCCTACCGCCAGGGCTTCGTTGAGGAGGCCCGGCGTGTTGTGCGCGAGTGGACCGACCCCGACAACGCCGCGTTTGACCCGGTGGGCGAGGAGCAGGCCGCTCGCCAACTTCGACTGCGGACCCGCGAGCGGTACAGCATCTACAAGCCCAACTACGGGCCGCTGTGCGCTGGCCGCAAGACCTACCACATGGGCTACCGGCCGGGGCATGAAGTTCCGGCCGCTCGGCTGCGTGGCCGTCATCATGCACTTGCCTATGTCACGCAGTCCTGGGACGACGTACAGGACTTCGAGGCATTCGACCGCCTGGTCTTGCCCGCCTGGCTCGTGGCCGTGGAGCGCTGGGCCGAGAAGCCCATCCGTCCCGGCGTCATCGTGCCGCCGCCACGGCCGTTGCATATCGCTCGCGGCGATGGCGATGGTCTGGCGACGGGCCAATCAGACATCGTGCGGTCTGACATCGGCTCGCCGCAGACGGCTGTCAGCCCGCCGCCCCTTCGCACGCTCAAGCTCATCCGTGCCGACCAGATCGAGATGCGCCGCCCCGACTGGCTGCTTCGTGGCATGCTCGAGCGCGACACGCTGAGCCTCATCTTCGGCGACCCGGGCTGCGGCAAGAGCTTCCTGGCCATCGACTGGGCCTGCCGAGTCGCCACTGGCACGGCGTGGCGCGGACATGATGTCAAGGCCGCCCCGGTCGTGTATGTGGCCGGCGAGGGCCGCAACGGCCTGGGCCGACGCATCGCGGCCTGGCAGGAGCACAACGACGTGAGCCTCACCGGCGCGCCGTTGCACATCGCCCCGGCGGTGGCGATTCCGGACGTTGCTCAGCTTGCCGAACTGGTCAGGGCCGTAGAGGCCGACGCCAAGCCCCCGGCCCTGCTGGTGCTGGACACGCTGGCCCGCTGCTTCGGCGGCGGCGACGAGAACTCCACGCAGGACATGAGCCGCTTCGTGTCGGCCTGCGACGCCCTGCGGCGGCGATGGGGCTGCACGGTCCTGGTGGTGCATCACACTGGCCATGCCGACAAGAACCGCGCCCGAGGAGCAATCGCCCTGAAGGCCGCGCTGGACGCAGAGTACCGCCTGGTGAAGGACGACACATTGCTGCTGACGGCGACGAAGATGAAGGATGCCGAGACGCCGGCGCCGCTGGCGATGGAACTGGTCGCGGTGGAACTGCCCGACCTGGTGGACGACTACGACAACCCGGTGGCGTCGGCGGCCATCAACGTGCTCGACGCCGATGTCAGCGCGATCGTATCGAAGGTCGGCTCATCCGGCAGTCGTGGCAAATGGCAGCAGCTTGGCCTGACCGTGGCGCGGCGATTGATTGCCGAGGGCGACGACGGGCGGGCCAGCGTCCAGGACTGGCACGTCGAGTGCGAGAAGGTCGGGATGCGGCAGTCCACCAGGTACAACGTGCTGGCCAAGCTGCATGCTCAAGGGGCCGTGGTCGTGGCCGGTGAGTCGTTGATTACAGCATGACGGACCACGCCCTTCCAATTCCGATTCCAATTCCAATGTCCTTAAGGACATTGGAATTGGAATGGAAATTGGAATGAGGGCCTGAAGTTGGAGATTGGAAGTTGGAATTTGAAATTGGAATGTTGGAAACGATTGCTGCGACAAGCACTTACGCGTGCTATCAGCCAAGAGGAAAAGGCCAGATTGGAATGTTGGAATGCGATGTTGGAATAGTCGGGCTTTCGGCGGTGGCGCATCTATCGGGAAGGCCGAAACGGGCATCTGCGGAAGTTCCGAAAAGATGCGGTCGGCACCATCGCCGCCAAGCCCCAAGTGTCTGTACTGCACGCCGATCACGCCGAAAGTCAGGCGAGACTCACAACGTAAAATAAGGACTTACAGCGATTCTCTTGGTGCCATGAATGCCATAGGTACTCCGTCGGCAATGGTTTGCGTGACCGCAGGCGAACCAGTCGCGAACTACATCACAGTTGATTTATTAACGCGCGCATTTCCAGCGGACGGAGGACCGCAGGATACGCAAGCGGAATGGCGACAACGGCTTAGCTTCTACGGCACGCGTCGGGCAGATGTTAATAAGTCCCTGCACGAAAGGTGGAAATGATGCAATTCAACGAGCGTCAACGGCTGATCCTCATGGGCGTGCTCCAGGACCAGAAGCGCCTGGCGGAGATGCCCTGGGGCGATGCCCACGGCATGTCGCGTGACGCGCTGGGGCGACACCGGCTGCGTATCCACCAGGCGCGTGAAGGCATGGTGCCGATCGCACTGGAAAATTGGATCGGTCACCAACCCACCAACTCCGAGCATGTGCTGTATCACCGCGAGCATCAGCGGCTGGAAGGCATGGGCCTGCTGGTGCGATGCAATCCCTTCGGCGGCCACCGCACGACGCACTTGAAGTTGACGCCGGCGGGCAAGCGTGTCGCCGAGCAACTCATGGCTGAGGAATACGGCCTGGGCACGGGCATTGAAGAGATGATCGACTGGTCGACCTTGGAGTTGGTGCCGACCGAGGCACCCGAGACGAGTGGACAGCAGAAATGAGTGATGCGGTGAAGGAGGACTTGATCATGACCAACGGGATGGACCCTGAAAAGATGGCTTCGGCCGAACGGCTGGACGAGGTGGCGATGCTGCTGTCGCTGGCCATGCTGCGACTGCGGCGGAAACGCCGTAGCCGGGCGCAGTCAGCCCGCCTGGACGAGAGAGAAATTTCGAGAGAAAGGCTCACTATTCCCTCGATTGTCTCTCGAAACGACGGCTCAGTGTGACCGTTGGAAAGCATAAAGGAGAGTGCATGGAACCAACGGTCCTGAAACAGGTTGCATCGCTTAAGCGGATGGATGCCGAGATGCTGCGTTTGCGGTGGTTGGCACTGTTTGGCCGGGATGCCCCGGCCAGCTACAAGCCCGAGCAGCTGATCCGCCGCCTGGTCCGGCGCGTCCAGGAATTGCACTACGGCGGCTTGTCGGATGTCGCGCGGCAGCGTCTGCGTGAAATCGCCGAGGGCGATGCGCTGGCCCGTGGCGAGCGGCGCACCGTAAAACGCAAGAGCAGCGACCTGGCGCCCGGCACCCGGCTGGTACGGCACTGGCACGGCATCGAGCATATCGTCACCGCCACCGCCGACGGCGGCTTGGAGTATCAGGGAAAGCGGTATAGGACGCTGACGGCGGTGGCCATGGTCATTTCCGGGCAGCATTGCAGCGGGCCGAGGTTCTTCGGCCTGGTGGGCAGGGAGGCATGATGATCGCCACGACGGAAAAGAAGGTGGTGCGCTGCGCCATCTATACCCGCAAGAGCAATGAAGATGGGCTGGAGCAGGCGTACAACAGCCTCCACGCCCAGCGGGCCATGTGCGAGTCCTACATCGCCAGCTTCGCCAGCGAGGACTGGACTGCCCTGGCCACCGACTACAGCGACGGTGGCATCTCGGGCGGCACAATGGAACGGCCGGGCCTCCAGCGTTTGCTGGCGGATATTGAGGCCGGGCTCGTCGACGTGGTGGTGATCTTCCACCTGACGCAGTTGCCGCGGCCGTTCTGCCCATCAGGCCGCCCACGCCGCTGGCGATGGCACTGGCCCGGGCCCTCCGCTGGCAGGAGATGATCGAATCCGGACAGGCCGAGTCCAACAGCGATCTGGCCCGCAAGCTCAAGCTGGACCAATCCTACGTCGCCCGCACCATCCGGCTGGCCTCGCTGGCGCCCAGCATCATGGAGGCCAGTCACCATCCGACGCCACGGCCATCGCGCGATGGTGCATCCGCGGGATAGAAAACCAGCCGGAGCGCTGGACCAGGCGGTTCTATTGGATTCGCCGCGAGGCCGACATCTTCGTCGCCCGGCACGAGCAGGAGATCGTCGAGGCGGCCAGGAGGCTGTTCGCGCGTGGGATCGTCACGCTCGGGGCTGTGCACATTCGTCTGGAGTCCGCTGAAGCCCTTCCACAAATGTCGCGAACCAAGCCATCATAAGCCGATCGCTCTCGATTCCTCACTCTCCCAACACGGACTTCCGCCACGCGGCATTTTCAAGATCTTGCGGACGGGGCGTCCACCGCGCATACTCCTGTCGGTATTGCTTCACGCGAGCAGATAACGACCCGGTCACGGCGTGGCTGCCATGCGAAGCAAGAGAAACAAACGCGGGGTGCATCATGGTCCAACGTCTCTTCTATGCTCATAGCCTGGACGGGCGTCCCAAGACCGAGTGGCATCAGTTGGAAGAGCACCTTGGGGAAACGACCAAGAGGGCAGTTGGCTTCGGCGAGATGTTCGGCTCGGCCGATTGGGCGAGGCTGGCCGGCCTTTGGCACGACCTGGGAAAGTACCTGCCGGAGTTCCAGAAGAAGTTGGAGCCTGATGGCCCCAAGAACCAGCACGTTGACCATTCCGTCGTCGGGGCGCTCTTGGCCCAGTCCTTCGGGCTGGATCGCACACTCCCGCTGGCGTTCGCCGTGTCCGGCCACCACGGCGGCCTGCCGAATCTCCGTTCGAGCGAATTTGGGCTGACTCCACTTCTGGAACGCTTGCACGATCATGCGAATTCGTTGGAGCGGGCGGCTGGAAACGCGCCTGCGTTGTTCATGGACGCTGCCGTTCCATCGCTGCCTGAATTCCTCCGGCCAACGGTGGAAGTGTCCGCCTTTGAGCAGCGCCGCCAGATGGAGTTCTGGATTCGATTCCTCTTCTCGGCCCTGGTCGATGCGGACTTCCTGGATACCGAGGCTTTCTTCAAGCCCGGCATGCGGTCCCTGGCCTTGGGCGTCTCAGGCGACGTTGCAGCGCTTCGCAAGAGACTCGATGATGCCGCCGATGCCCTTTCCGCCAAAGCCGCGGCCAAGCTCGTCACAAGCGTCAATCGGCTGCGGGCGGAGGTCCTGGAATGCTGCCGCGAGAAGGCCAAGTTGCCGCCAGGCATCTTCAGTCTGACGGTGCCCACAGGCGGCGGCAAGACGCTGTCTGGGATGGCGTTCGCCCTCCGCCACGCCGAAACGCATGGACTCAAGCGTGTAATCGTCGTCATTCCATACACCAGCATCATTGAACAAAACGCGAAGAAGTACCGCGAGGCCCTTGGAGATAACGTCATTGAGCATCATTCAAACCTCGCCCCCACGACCGAGACGGATCTCGACCCCACGATGGAGACGGAACGCAATCGCCTGGCCAGCGAGAACTGGGACGCTCCGGTCGTCGTGACGACCACCGTCCAGTTCTTTGAATCGCTCTTTTCAAACAAACCCTCCCGCTGCCGCAAGCTCCACAACATCGCCCGGAGCGTCATCATCCTGGACGAGGTCCAGTCGCTGCCCCCGGGATTCCTCTCGCCGATTCTTGAGGCCATGCGGGAGCTTGTCGCGCACTATGGCTGCTCGATCGTTCTCTCCACCGCCACGCAGCCGGCACTGGTCAAACGCCCGGCCTTTCGGGATGGCCTGGACAACGTGCGCGAAATTGCGCCCGACCCCGGCGATCTGTTCCGGCGGCTTTCGCGCGTGGATGTCGCCTGGCCCGAGTTGGATTCTCCGGCCATCGCCTGGCCGGAACTGGCCGCCGAACTGAAATGCCATCGTCAGATGCTCGCCGTCGTACACCGGCGCGACGACGCCCGCGACCTGGCGAAATTGCTGCCCCCCGAAAACCTGTTTCACCTGTCGGCCCTCATGTGTCCCAAGCACAGGTTGGACGTGCTGGCCGCGGTAAACAAGCAGCTTGATTCGGAGCAGCCTTGCCGGCTGGTCTCCACGCAGTTGGTGGAGGCGGGCGTGGACATCGATTTCCCCGTGGTGTACCGATCGCTAGGAGGGCTAGACAGCGTGGTGCAGGCCGCCGGCCGGTGCAATCGCGAGGGCAAACGCGACAAGGGGAAAGTCGTCGTCTTTCGCGCACCGACCCAGCCGCCGCGCGGAACACCGAAGATGGGCCTGGAGACAATGGAGTCCCTGCTCCGCCAATACCACGGCCAGGTCGACATAACCGACCCGGCCATCTTCGAGGAGTACTTCCGAATGCTCTACTCCAAACTTGACCTGGACATCCGGCGGATTCAACCGGAAAGGCAGGAACTGAACTTCGCCTCCACGGCTGAGAAGTTTCGGATCATCGAAGACGGCTTTAGCGAAGCCATCGTCGTGCCGTACGCGAACAGCGCCGAACGAGTGGCGGCCGTCCGAAAGGAGCTCAATCGCGACACCGCTCGTGCCTTGCAGCCGTTCTTGGTTAACGTCTACCCGGACCTTTTGAGCCAGATGCAGGCGGCCGGCGCGCTGGAGACTATCGGCGAGAACGAGAACATTCGCGTGTTGATGCCGGACTTTCACAAGCGCTACGACATGACATTCGGCCTGGTCTGGAATGACGGCATCGGAGCAGGAATTGTTTGAGATTATTGATAAACGTGGGGGTACCCGGATGGCACCAGAAAAGGGTGCGGCACATGTTTCCATGTGCCGCATCACACTACCACCATCCCAAGACGCAACACTGTTTCAATCCACGTCCCGAGAGACGAGCAGGGATCATAGCAGACCGACAGTACCAAATTCTTCGCCGACGTCGAAAAGGTCTGCTAGTACCTATTCGGCTCCGCAAAGATTTCCTGAACTAACCTGTTGCATGCAGTTCCACCTGTGGCTAGAGTGTTCACCTTCACAAGAAGCTACACTAAAACGTTACACGCACGGTGGCATGGATGTCAAGAGGCGACAGAAAAGAGAAGATTGCCCTGCGAGCCTTGTCGCTCTGGCAGACGCTTCCAGAGCGTGCACGCAGGCCACCAGTCAGTCTCTGCGGGCGGTGGATGCGTCACCACAGCCCGGCTATTCGTACGGAAGCAGAGAAGCATTTTGGGATCATGAGAAAGGGGCAGTCGATGGACAAATCGCGGAGTCCGACGTTGAGCCTGCGGGCCTTTGGTCCGCTGGCCTGTTTCACCCGGCCGGAGTTGAAAGTGGAGCGGATGTCGTACCAAGTGATGACGCCCTCGGCCGCTCGCGGGTTGCTGGAAGCGGTGCTGTGGAAGCCCGCCATCCAGTGGCGAATCGAGCGGATCAAGGTGCTAGCGCCCATCAAGTTCACGGCCTTTCGGCGAAACGAGGTGAATACCAAGGCCTCGCCGCCGAGACTGGCCACTATTCGCGAGGGTGGGGTGGCTCCGATATTCTTCGCCGATGAAGACCGGGCCCAGCGGAACACGGTGGCCTTGCGCAACGTGGATTACGTCGTCGAGGCCCATTTCACCATGACGGCCCGGGCCGGCGAGGCCGACAACATGGCCAAGTTCGTCGAGATGTTCCGGCGACGCGTCGAGAAGGGCCAGCACTTCCACCAGCCTTACTTCGGCTGCCGCGAATTCATTGCCAACGTCATTCCGGCCGATAGCGCGCCCGATCCGGTGGATGACAGCCGGGATCTCGGCATCATGCTTTGGGATATCGAATTTGGCCCCAAGGGCAACCGCCCGATCTTCTGGCCGGCGAGACTTGACCACGGGGTGCTGAACATTCCACCGGCCGAAGAAGTCCTGGCCACGGCCGCTGGTCAAAAGGAGGCGTCGGCATGATCCTTCAGGCCTTGAACCAACTTGCCGTTCAGGAAGAATTGGTAGGCGACCCCGATTACGAGTGGAAAGAAATCCCCTGGCTGGTGCGAGTCGATGCCGGCGGGCAGTTGCTGGGCATTGAGGGGACCCGGCAGGTTCCGCCGCAGGCTGAAGGAAAGAAGACCAAGCCCAAAGCCATCGCAAAGGCTTTCCTTATGCCTCGCGAGCAAGGAAGGACCAGCGGCGACTACGCATTCTTCCTGTTTGACAAGGCGGAATACGTGTTCGGAACCGATCCCGCCGGCAAGACCTCCGACAAGAAGCTGGCTGCACGCTCGCAATTGTTCCTTGAAAAGGTGCGTCAGTGCGCCGAGGCGACACAGGATGAGGCCGCCCTGGCGGTCACGAAGTTGATGGAGAATATCCGCTCCGGCAAGCAAGACGCCAAGTTGCCGGCGGATTGTGGTCCGGCCGATTTGTTTGCATTCGTATTCGCGCCGGATCAGGAGACCCTCGTTACAAGCAGGCCGAAGGTTCGCAAGCACTGGAAGTCCCTGCGTGGCGACACCAGCGGCGAGGAAAGCGGCAGCAACTCCACTTGTCTTGTTACCGGTCACAAATGCGTTCCTGTGGGCAAGCACCCACCGATTAAACGAGTCCCAGGTGGAACCACCAGCGGCGTGGCGGTGGTTTCCTTCAATGCCAGCGCCTTCGAGTCCTACGGTTGGGCCGGCAACATCAACGCCCCGGTCTCGCGTGAGGCGGCGGAGAATTGCGCCACGGCGTTGAACCGCCTGCTATCCGACCGGCCACAGAACGCCAAGGGAGAGCCCCTGCCGGTTCGCAACATCAGGCTCAGCAGCGACACCGTCGTGTGTTACTGGGCCGCCGGGGCGTCGAAAGCGGCTGACTGTATTGCGGGGCTCTTGGAAGCTGACCCCGGCCAGGTCGGCGAACTCTACAAGTCGATCTGGCGAGGCAAGAAGCCACCGATGGACGCGGATGAGGCCTCGGCCTTCTATGCCCTGACGCTCAGCGGCGCCCAAGGCCGGGCCGTCGTCCGTGACTGGCTGGAATCCACAGTTGGCGAGACTCTCGGCCACCTGGCCAGGCACTTCGCCGACTTGGACATCGTCCGCAACACGCCCAAGCCAAGGGAGCACTATCTGCCGCCGCAAATACCGCTACGGGCATTGCTGCGCTCGTTGGCCCCGCAGGGCAAGGACGAGGGCATTCCCGCGCCGCTGGCAGGGCAGTTGATCGACGCTGCATTGCAGGGAACAGAGTATCCGTTCTCGCTCCTCCAGCGAGCTTTGGAGCGAACTCGAGCTGAGATCGGGCACACCGAATGGGCCGACCTGGAGCGCCGTGACGCCCGCGCCGCCCTCATCAAGGCCGTACTGAACCGCCGCAAGAGCTTCCGTGCAGACGACACTACCAAATACAAGGAGATCACTAAGGCCATGGACCCCAACAATACCAATCCTGGCTACCTGCTGGGCCGACTGACCGCCGTCATTGAAAACATGCAGCAACTCGCCTTGGGCAACGTCAACGCCTCGGTGGTAGACCGTTTCTTCAGCGGAGCCTCCGCCACGCCGCGCGCTATCTTTCCACGGCTTCTGCGTAATTTCAGGCATCATGCCCGCAAGGCCCTGGACGGTGAAAAGAGTGGCGTCGCCCGCTGGCTGGAGAAGCAGGCCGACCAGGTCCTCTGGAATATTCGACCCGAGAGGTGCGCCATTCCCGCGAGAGGCCGCGAAGCGACCAAACTCGACCAGATCATCACCGACGTGGCGGCCTTTCCGACGCATCTCGACCTGGATCAGCAAGGGCTGTTCGTGCTTGGCTACCATCACATGCGCCATTGGCTGTCGATGGGCAAGGAAGCTCGCGAGCAATCGCAACTGGAGCACGCGCAGGCCAACGAGCAGCCTAACGAGTGAATAGTTCATCAAAGAAATGACTGCAAGACAACCTTACATCAAAGGAGCTACAACGATGACGACCAGTTCCGCTAACACAATCGCGCCGATTGACCGTCGCTACGATTTCGTCCTGCTGTTCGATGTCCGCAACGGCAACCCCAACGGCGACCCCGACGCCGGCAATGCCCCGCGAATCGACCCCGAAACCGGCCATGGGCTGGTCTCCGACGTCTGTCTGAAGCGCAAGATTCGCAACTTTGTCTGCCTGGCCAAGCGCGGCAACGGGCAGTTGGAGGCTGGCTACGACATCTACGTCAAGGAAAAGGCCATTCTCAACGATCAACACCAGTTGGCGTACGACGCCCTGGGGCTCAAGGCCGATGCCAAGGGCAAAGACAACGGCAAGCAAGTGGACAAGGCCCGTGCCTGGATGTGCCAGACCTTCTTCGACATCCGCATGTTCGGCGCCGTCATGTCCACCGGAGTCAACTGCGGGCAGGTCCGTGGACCCGTTCAGTTCGCCTTTGCCAGGTCGATTGATCCCATCGTCGCCCTGGAGCAGTCGATCACGCGTATGGCCGTCACCACCAAGGAGGAGTCGGAGAAGCAGGATGGCGGCAACCGCACGATGGGCCGCAAAGAGATCGTTCCATACGCCCTGTACGTTGCCCACGGCTTCATCTCGCCGCACCTGGCTGCCCAAACAGGCTTCTCCAAGGCGGACCTAGAGCTGCTATGGCAGTCGTTGAACATGATGTTCGAGCACGATCATTCCGCTGCCCGCGGCGAGATGTCCAGCCGAAAGCTGGTCGTATTCGAGCACGAAAGCATGCTGGGCAACGCCCCGGCCCACGCCCTCTTCGACCGGGTCAAGATTGATCGCAAGGACCAGGCCAAGCCGGCCCGCCAGTACGCCGATTATCTCGTCACTTTTGACAAGGAGAACCTGCCGGCGGGCATCACGGTCCATGACATGCTGTAGGCGGGAGGCATCATGATTCCCGAAGACGACTGGCTGCCGATCTCGGCGCTTCAGCACTTGCTCTTCTGTCCGCGGCAGTGCGCCTTGATCCACGTCGAGCAGGCGTGGGCCGAAAACGCCCTGACCGCGCAGGGGCGGCAATTGCACGACCGCGCCCATGAATCCGGGCCCGAATCGCGCGGCGATCTGCGGATCGTTCGCGGCCTGCGCCTGCACAGCCGCTCGATGGGGCTGACGGGCCAGGCCGACGTCGTCGAGCTTCATGCCGCCGACGACGGCACACCGCCCGGCCAGCGGGCCTGCCTGCCCGCAATCGATGGCGTTTGGAGCGTCGTGCCCGTGGAATACAAACGCGGCCAGCCAAAGGAGAACGATTGTGATCGCGTCCAACTCTGTGCCCAGGCCATGTGCCTGGAGGAGATGGTTGGCGCGAGCATTCCGCGGGGCGCCCTGTATTACGGCCAGCCTAGAAGGCGGGAAGGCGTCGATTTGGATGAGCCCCTTCGCGAACTGGTTCGGGACACGGCCCGGCGGCTCCACGAGCTAGTGCGTTCAGGCATCGTTCCGCCGGCTGAGCCCTCGGCAAAGTGCGTCTCCTGCTCGCTGGCCGAGCAGTGCATGCCGAAGTCCGCCGGTCAGGGCCGCTCCGCCCGAAACTACTTGAAACGACAAATCGAAGTCGCGATTAAGTCGCCCAGCCCCGAGGATGCCCCATGAAGATACATGACAACACTCTCTATGTCACCACCCAGGGCGCCTACCTGGCACGGGAGCGCGAGAACCTCTTGATCCGTGTGGATAGCGAGACGCGCCGGCAATTCCCGATCCATACGCTCGGCGGAGTCGTGTGTTTCGGGAACATCTCCTTCAGCCCCTTCGCTCTGGGGCTGTGCGGCGAGAACGGGGTCAGCGTCTCGATGCTCACCGAGCAAGGGCGCTTTCTGGCGCGCGTGGACGGCCCCATTTCCGGCAATGTTCTGCTTCGACGCGCCCAGTACAAGGCATCCGACGGCTCCATCGCGGCCGAAATTGCCCGCGCCTTCGTCGCCGCCAAGATCGCCAACGCCCGCACAGTCTTGCTTCGAGCCCAGCGCGATCAGCCGGATGCGCCCGACGAACTGGCTTACGCCGTGGCCCGACTGGCAGGCGCCCTAACGGAACTTCAAGAACCCATGCCGCTGGATGTCGTTCGCGGCATCGAAGGTGATGCGGCCCAGGCTTACTTCAGCGTGTTCGACAACCTTGTCTTGGCAAACAAGGTGGATTTCCGTTTTGACGGACGCTCTCGCCGGCCGCCGATGGATCGGATCAACGCCATGCTTTCGTTCCTTTCGGTGATGCTGACGCACGATGCCAGGTCCGCCTGCGAGGGCGTCGGCCTGGACTCGCAGGTGGGCTTTCTGCATCGGGATCGCCCCGGCCGGGCGAGCCTCGCGCTGGACTTGATGGAAGAGCTACGCCCCGTCTTGGTCGACCGCTTGACGCTTTCGCTAATCAACCGCCGCCAGGTCGCGCCGGAGGGATTCCGTATTACGGAGTCCGGCGGCGTCGAGATGGACGACCAGACACGCAAGACCCTTATCACGGCTTGGCAGGAGCGGAAGTCCGATGAACTGACGCACCCGTTTCTGGGTGAGAAGATTACCATCGGCTTGCTGCCGCACATTCAGGCTCGGCTGCTGGCGCGGTGCCTCCGCGGCGATCTGGATGCGTACCCCGCCTATTTCTGGAGATAACAATAGGAGCCTGTCATGCTGGTCTTGGTGGCCTATGACGTGTCCGTTGAAACCGCGGCCGGGCGGCGCCGGCTGCGCCGCGTCTCGAAGCTGTGTCTTGACCGCGGCCAGCGAGTGCAAAATTCCGTTTTCGAGTGCCTGATCGATCCGGCTCAGTGGACAGCGTTGCGACAGGAGTTGATCGATGAAATCGACGTCAAGTGCGACAGCTTACGGTTCTACTTCCTCGGCAAGAACTGGAAACGCCGCGTGGAGCACATCGGCGCTAAGCCAACGTACGACCCTGAAGGAACGCTGATTGTGTGAATCCAGAGGGTGGTCCGCGAACCCCAAGCGCCCACGCAAATGCCGAGGATTCGCGGACGTTTACAAGTGCATATGGGTTAGAGACTTCTGAACGGCCTCGCACACGTGGCATACGTCCGACCCGAATGCAGCTTCAGCTTTCGCGAAACTGGCTCTTTAAGTCGTTTTGGCTATGATGCTTGCATCTGCAGAGTCGCCCCCCGCACGGGGGCGTGGATTGAAACCTGGATACCTGCATTGCCCCCGGCATGTTGGCGTCGCCCCCCGCACGGGGGCGTGGATTGAAACTCGCCGGTGCTCAGGTCGTGCGTGTCGGCTCCGGTCGCCCCCCGCACGGGGGCGTGGATTGAAACAGCCGGTAGCGTTTGAAATCCTCGAACTCATAGCGTCGCCCCCCGCACGGGGGCGTGGATTGAAACCCCCGTATGAGCAAAAACACGCTATATGTCGCGGGTCGCCCCCCGCACGGG
>CAITIS010000024.1 GCA_903892515.1 uncultured Planctomycetota bacterium
CGCGGAGCGTGATGAATACAACCTACGCCTGCTCTTCCTTATCAAAAGCCGCGTCAAACGCTCGACCGCTGGGCTCGAAATCGACCTTGCGGACGAACTCGCAGGCCTCCTTCGCGCCGTGGTCGCGGTCCATGCCCATGTCTTCCCACTCGACCGAGAGCGGGCCCTGGTAGTCGATCTGGTTCAACGCGCGGATGATCTCCTCGAAGTTCACGCCGCCGCGGCCCAGCGAGCGGAAGTCCCAGCCGCGGCGCGGGTCGCCGAAGTTCAGGTGGCTGGAAAGGATGCCGCTGCGGCCGTTGAGCGTCACGATGGCGTCCTTCATGTGGACGTGGTAGATGCGGTCCGGGAAGCGGCGGATGAATTCCACCGGATCGACGCCCTGCCAGATCAGGTGGCTGGGGTCGAAGTTGAAGCCGAACTCCTCGCGGTTGCCCAGGGCTTCCAGCGCCCGCTCGGCCGTGACCAGATCGAAGGCGATCTCCGTGGGATGGACCTCCAGGGCGAACTTCACGCCGCACTCGCCGAACACGTCCAGGATCGGATTCCAACGCTCGGCCAGCAGCTTGAAGCCGTCGTCGATCGCCTTGGGCGAGACCGGCGGGAACGAGTACAGCCACTGCCAGATGCTCGATCCGGTGAAGCCGTTGACGATGGTCACGCCCAGCTTCTGGGCCGCGCGGGCCGCGTTCTTCATGTCCTCGGCCGCCCGGGCGTTCACGCCGGCCGGGTTGCCGTCGCCCCAGATGTTCGGGGGCAGGATCGACTTGTGCCGCTCGTCGATCACGTCCAGCACGGCCTGGCCCACCAGATGGCTGCTGATGGCGTACACCTGGAGGCCGTTCCGCTCCAGCAACTCGCGCTTGCACTCGCAATAGTCGGGCTCGGCCAGGGCCAGGTCGATCTGGAAGTGGTCGCCCCAGCAGGCCAACTCCAGGCCGTCGTAGCCGAAGCCGCTGCACTTGCGGGCCAGTTCTTCCCACGGCAGGTCGGCCCATTGGCCGGTAAACATCGTGACGGGTCGTGCCATGTTGATATCCTTTTTGCCAAGAAAGAAGGGGAAACGCTGTAGGTTATTTTGACACAACTTTGGCCGTATGCAACAGGGGGACGGGGTGGCAATATGCTATAATCGGGAGAGGCCCCTGGAAAATGACGAAGCACGAATGACGAATGACGAAGGAAATCCGAAGCACGAATGTCGAACGGGGGCCCTTTCGTCATTTGAACTTTGAAATTCGTCATTCCTTCGTCATTCGGATTTCGTCATTTCCCAGCAGTCCTTCGCCTTTTCCCACGCAGGATCTATCCCATGCGTCCTATCTACTTGCTGCCATTGGTTTTACTGTGTCTGGCCGCGACCGCGCTGGCCGGTCCAAAGGGCCTGGTCGAACTGGAAATCGTGGGGGATAACCAGCTTGGCGCGGGCATGGCCTTCCAGCAGTGGAGCCAGGCCCTGGGGCAGGCGGGCATCCGGAACGTGCGGATTCGCGGTGCCCAGGGGTCGGAAAAGCCGTCCATCGAGGTGCTGGGGACCGCGGACAGCCCGATCTACAAGGTCGTCGGAATACTATCGGCAAAGGAGGAACTGCTGCTCCCCGGGGCCAAGTTCCGCCGCAACGACGCCGCCAAGCTGGCCGAGTGGC
>CAITIS010000025.1 GCA_903892515.1 uncultured Planctomycetota bacterium
GATGCCGCCCTGGAGACGGGCGCGGAGCACGTGCAGTTCCGCCTCGCTCATTGTGCCCTTGAGCCCCAGCAGCAGCCGATCGTTGAACTGGCTGGGATCGTACAGGCCGTCTTCATCCAGAATCAGCGTGCTCGTCAACCCGCATATCTCCAGCAGACGGTGCCAGTCACAGGAGTTCCGCGCCAGGCGCGAGACCTCCAATCCCAGCACGATGCCGGCGTGGCCCAAGCCTACTTCGGCCACCAGCTTCTGGAAGCCTTCTCGATCGGCGGCCGAGGCGCCGGACTGGCCCTGGTCACCGTCGATGATGATCACGTGCTCGGCCGGCCAGCCCAGGGCCACGGCCCGCTGCTTGAGGGCGTACTGGCGCTGGGTGCTCTCGGTGTTGTGGAAGACCTGGTGGAGAGTGGACTGCCGGATGTACAAGTAGGCGTCCCGCTTGAGGTGGTCCGCCCGGACCTTCTGATGTGGATCGTTGCTGGACATAATCATGCCAAGAACTCCTGTCTTGCTGTGAAGACCATGTTCGTCAGCACCGTGACCAGTTGCCCCGAGACAGACGTGGGCAATGCCGAGGAAGCGACTGTGGATGAAGTGTGCTTGGGAGCTGGCGAATCATTGTCGTCCTGCCGCGGCCAGGCGTGCATCCATGCCGCCAGCCCCTGCCGCATGAACAGCGCCAGCCCCCAGGCCCTGCTGGCGGACCATGCCCCGCTCACGGCCGTGCGGCGCAGGTCCTCATAGCGTGCCGTCCAGCGATCGCCAGGATCATCGGCGGCTACGACGGCTCGACGTGTCGCCCCTTTTTTGCCTTCACCCTTCGCGCCAAGGCCCGCTCGATGCTGCGGGGATGGACCGTCAGCCCAAGGTGTTCCTTGATCATCTTGGCCAGCGCCGGCGCCCGCAAGCCGCCGTCGGCAGCACGCTGTTGATCGATGAACTCCAGCACATCGTTGGTGAGCTTGTTGGCGGCCTTCGGGCCGCGCCGGCGGGGCAGCAAGCCCGGCAGCCCCTCGGCGTGGAAGGCGGCCATCGCCTGGTACAACGCCACCCGTGAGAAGCCGAAGGCATTGGCCGCCTCGCTGGCCGGCCGGTGCTCCACCCGCACGCGGCGGATCATCTCGTACTTGACCATCACCAGGTCGCGCGGGTCGAAGAACCCGTTGTTCTCGAAGATGGGATCGCGGACCTGACTGGGCCTGGGGTGGAGCGCTCCGTGCTCCCGCAAGGCCCGGCCCTTGCTGTCCTGCTGTTCGTCCATGGGCATCTCCTGCCAGCCGAGGAATGGCTGTTAATGGAATTATGCCTATGGCGGACCGGATGTCAACCGAATTATGTCGTAAGTCTAAGCCAGGACAGGCCGAACAAGTAGCCACTACATGGCAATAGTGAAGATGCGCCCGAAGCCGCAACGGCGGAATAAGGTTTACACTTCCGGCGTAATTCGCTTTGCGCCTTCCGATGGCCCGGTCAACACCCATGGTCGGCCTCCTGCCCAATGGCCGCCACCATGCGGACAAGCTCCACCAGGTCCTGCAACCGGAACGGAGACCGGCCGGCCGAGATGGCCACGACGGGGTCGGGCTCAATCCTGTCTGTCCAGCGGGCCGGAATCGCAACCAACCGGCCATTCTGATCCAGGTAATACAGCAGCTCCTCGCCCCAGTTCTGGCGGATCGTTACGATGGGAAACTGCTGGCCGTGGCCCGGATGAAACGGATGAACGATGCGGAACACTCCATCGCCATCGCTCGAACCGGGTGCAACCGACGTTGCAGACAAA
>CAITIS010000026.1 GCA_903892515.1 uncultured Planctomycetota bacterium
ACAAGCCAACTGTGTCGCCCCTTCGGGGCTCAGGCACAAGCCTATGCATGCCGGGGGCTTACGCCCCCGGCTACAGTAGTACCGACCCTTCGGGTCTGCATTTCGTAGCGTTGTAGTATTAGGCGGCTGCGACAGCCACAGCCGGCTTGGCAGCTCGCTGGGTCTCGACCTCGGCGGCTGGCATCATGATGCTCCGGCCAGGGACCCGCAGCAGGCTGTCGAAGCCGAAGTCGCCTGGCTCGACGCCCGAAGCGGCGAAGTCGGTGTACCACAGCCCGTCGGCAACATAGCGGAATTTGTAGTCGCCGGCCTCAAGGGGGAGCTTGGCGGTCCAGTATCCGTCCTGATGGCGGACCATGCGGACCTGATCGGTGCGCCAGTCGTTAAAATCGCCGGCCAGAAACACTTTTGACGCTCCGGGACGGAAGAACCGGAACTCCGCATAGCCGTGCTCGCTGACTGTCACCATCAGTGCAACCCCTTTCTCGTAATAAGTTTCCCTTCCCGCGGTGCAATCCATTCCCGCATTCTTAGGAAGGGCGACAGAACATCCATCGGAATAGGAAGTATGTGGGCTTTAACTAAACTAGGCAATATAGGTAAAATATACTAGTGGTGGTGGCCTTCGGCTGGCTGCTCTGGCCGCGTCTACCGGAGGCGGAAACGCCGTATCGCATCGAAGGGCTGGTGTTGCTACACTTAGGTTTCAATGGCTGTCATTCTTGCTCTTGGAATCGTGGTGATTGCCGCTCTGGCGGTGGTGTACGTGCTGGCCGGCCAGATCCTGGTTCATTGGATCGTCGGCTGGTTTCGCAAAGGCCGGCCGACCGTCATGCGCAGCCAGCGGATTTACCGCCTTTGCATCGTCGGCGTTACCCTGCTGAGCCTCTCCTGCGTGGCATACGCCTATTTCGTTGAGCCCTGCTGGCTGGAAGTGACCCATGTCTGCATCGTCACGGAAAAGATGCAGCGCGGCTGCAAGCCCTTCCGGCTGGTTCAGATCTCCGACCTGCATTGCTGCGATCGCGTCCGGCTGGAGACCGAGTTGCCCGGCGTGATTGCCGCCCAAAAGCCCGACGCCATCGTCTTTACCGGCGATGCCATCAACACGCCTTTGGCCCTGGGAACGTTCAAGACGCTCATGAAGTCCCTGAGCAAGATCGCACCCACGTACGCCGTTCGCGGCAACTGGGACCAGGACAGAAGCATCGATCTATATGGCGATACGGGCGTGAAGGAACTTGACCATGAGTTCGTGCATCTGGAGGCTGGCGGGAGCGAACTCTACCTTCTGGGCTTGCCCGCGGCCCTGAACCCCCAGCCGGCGGCACTGGTGCAGAAGGTCCCTGCGCGGGCCTTTAAGGTGCTGCTGTTCCACTACCCCGAGGTCCTTGGACGAGTTCAGTCCGGCCAGATTGACCTGATCCTGTCCGGTCATACGCACGGCGGGCAGGTGGCTTTGCCATGGTACGGGGCGGTGTATCTCCCCACGCCACTGGGCAAGCTTCTGGAGCGAGGCCTGTACGTTCAGGGCCAGACGTACCTTTACATCAACCGTGGCATCGGCATGACCGGCAGTTCACTGGCCGCGGCGCGGTTCCTCACCCGGCCGGAAGTGACCGTCATCGACATCACGCCGCCGTAACGCCAGCGACACAAAAGACAAGCCTTTCGACGCTGCGGCCATGATCGCCAAACAAGCGCGCTAGAATTGCCTGCCAGTGAAGGAGATCAGATGGGCAGGGACTTGCGCATAGCGTTCATCGGCGCCGGAGGCGTGAATTTCGGCAGTCCGACCAAGCCTTGGGATCATGCAACCAGGCTCGAGAAGCTTGGCGGCGTCACGGTGGTGGGCGTGGCCGATCCGGACATGGAAAAAGCCCAGAAGGCCTTGGCCGAGCGTCTGGCCGGGCCGGCGCGGAAGATGTACGCCGGCGCCAAGGCCTACGCCGACGAGCGGGCGCTGCTGGGCGAGGCTCGCCCCGAGGCCGTGCTCATCGGCTTGCCTCCGACCGCCCACGGCCAATCCCGTCCGCCTCACGACATGGAAATGCTCTGTGCCGCCGCCGGCATCCACATGTTCATCGAAAAGCCGCTGTCCGTGCTTGGGCCCTCCGAAACCGCCGACGTGGCCGCTGCCATGGAGGCCGCCGCACAGCGCGGGCTGGTGATCTCGGTGGGGTACATGTTCCGCTACAGTCGAGCGGTGGAAAAGATGCGGCAGATTCTGGACGATTGCCCGGGCGGCCCGCGGGCGGTGAGCCTGCGCTTCGACTGCGCCTACACGGACATCCACCGGACGAGCTGGTGGGACATCCGTAGAAGTGGCGGACCGATTCTCGACCAGGCGACGCACCTGTGCGACCTGGCGCGCATGCTGTGCGGCGAGGTCGACCTGCCCAGCGTCATGGCCATGCAGCTCAATGCAGCCGGCCCGGGTGGCGGGCTGTCGCACATGCCGCTTGGCCTCGATGGCCGAAGCGTGGAGCAGCACGTGCCGGGAGAGTTTCGGCTCCCGATGGCGACATCGGCGATCTGGCGGCATGAGCAGGGCACCCTGGGATCTCTGCTGCACGGCGTGCTTTTGCATGGCTGGAAGAACGAAACGGAATTGGAGATCTGGGGCGACGGGCTGCGGATGGTGCTGTCCGATCCGTACCACTCTTGCCAGTTATCCGTGCGTTACCCGAACAACCAGGGCGGCGAGGTGCTTTCCTTCACCGACGACGATCCGTTCCGGAGCGAGATATCGGCGTTCCTGGAGGCCATCCGTTCGGGCAATCGCTCGCTGATTCGCTCTGGCTACGCCGATGCGATGCGCTCGCATGAGTTTGCCTGGGCGATCCGCCGCTCGGCCGAGGGAGCCAGGCAGCATCAGCACCAGCCCGTGACGGCTGAGGTCTAGTGAGAGCTAGAGCGGTTTAAGTTTGCGTGTGTACATGCTTTGGGTGGCACAGGCTTTCCAGCCTGTGCGGCACAGCCTGAAAGCCTGTGCCGCCTGTAGCCAGGCAAGCTTAATCTGCTCTAACTCTGTTCGGGCGAT
>CAITIS010000027.1 GCA_903892515.1 uncultured Planctomycetota bacterium
CTGGGGAGGACACTTGGCATCCAACTTCCCGACGGTTCTCCGATCGGCATGACCTACTACCCTGGCGGGCAATTGCATACGCTCACTCCACCTGGAAAGCCAGCACATGAAAATACGTACACTCCGGTTGACCTACTGGCGACGTACGTTGCTCCGCCAGCTTTGAATGCTGGAACCCGCACAATTCAAACGGAATACAATCTTGATCGGTTTTTGACCAAGATTACCTACCCAGACCTGACGTACGTGAATCGGATACCCGACGGCGCCGGACGACTCCAGTACTTGACGACGTCCGATGGGTCGTCTGTGGAATACGCCTACTACCCAGCTGGGATTCAGTCTGGTGGCGGAAATCTGGCGTCAGTCTCCGGTCCGGACCAGACGTGTCATCGATCGCTGATTTCCGCGTAATTATGGTGGGAAACGCGTAGCGCCCCCGAAATCCTCCGCATTCGTACAGGTGCCTGGTGGGATGTTGCAACTGGCGGGAAGTCGGCCCTGTGTTGAGGCAGCCGATAGGCTGCGAGGGTGACAAAAGACGAAGGCCTGGGGTCAGATCCCAGGCCCTCCAAGCCACCGACACCAACGGTCGATAGGCGCAGCAACGCGTCTGGTATCGCCCACTGCGACGTCCGTGGCCAACTGATCAGCGTTGGAGGGCGGATATGTGCGCGGAGTGCGGCGGGAGTTTGGGCGTCATCGTGAGATGCGCCTGGTGCATGCAACCGTTTATCGTATGCGCGTGCTGCTACAACGGACAGCGGCACTGCTGCGATAAATGCAAGGCCGCGACGCGCAAAGCCCAGCTTCGGTGCGCACGGCTGACGTATGCGAGGTCAAGAAGGGGCAGGATGGGTCGTTCCCATATCAACCAGCAGTATCGGCTGCGCAGGGCCAACATGTTGGCTCAAATCGAGATGGATCAAGCCTTGGCGCATGATGTTTACCGGGGAATAGCTCCCTCTGACGTTACGCGAGCCACGGAGGGCTCGGTCGTCAGGGCCATGGAGGGCCCTTGTCATGATGTCGAGCTGGAAATGCGTGATCCGTCTGGGACCGCAGTATCTGAGGATGCTGGTGAGCGAGCCGCCGGGCACGGATGTGCTCAAAGCGCGGCTGACGTGCAGTCCGCGCCACCCCCGGGCGCTGCTGACGTTGCTCGAAGGGTTGGCCCTGTGGAACGGCCGTCCCTTGATCACTGCCGTTTCTGCGGAGCCGTCATACACTGGGTGGTCGACCGGGACCATCTTCGGCGACGAGCTATGGCCCGGCGAAAGTCCGTTGGTCAGGTTCGAAAGCGCCGGCCTCGGTTGCCGCTCGGTCCTTCGGGGCCTGGGTGATTTCCGTGCCCTGCGAGGGGCCGAGCCGACGAGTGTGTGGCCATGATCCCGCGCGACAAGGAAGTCGAGATCATTCGACTGGCGAAGGCCGAGAAGTGGCCTGCAGGCACGATCGCCAACCAATTGGCAATCCATCACAGTGTCGTCCTTCGCGTTCTGAGCCAGCAGGGGTTGCTGCACACCGCGACGCAACGACCGTGCCTGGCCGATCCGTACGTGCAGTTTATCAAGGACACTCTCGAGAAGTATCCGAAACTGCACGCCAGCCGTCTCTACCAGATGGTCAAGGAGCGAGGATATCCGGGCGCCGGGGATCACTTCCGTACAATCGTCGCGCGCTACCGTCCCTCACCGCCGCCAGAAGCCTTCCTGCGATTGCGCACCTTGCCGGGCGAGCAGGCCCAGGTCGACTGGGGCCACTTCGGACACGTCCAGGTCGATGGCGGCATTCGGAAACTCTATGCGTTCCTGATGGTGCTGTCGTTCTCGCGCAAGCTGTTTGCCCGCTTCTACCTGAGTTCGGCCATGGCGGCCTTCCTTCGTGGACACGTCGAGGCATTCCAGTTCTTCGGTGGTGTTGCTAGGACCAATCTGTATGACAATCTGAAAAGCGCTGTGCTCGAGCGGGCGGGCGACGCCATTCGCTTCCATCCCACCCACCTGGAGTTGGCGGCACACTACGGCTTCGAGCCAAAGCCCTGCAACGTGGCCAGGGGCAACGAAAAGGGACGGGTCGAGAAAGCTGTCGGATACCTACGCACGAGCTTCTTCGCCGCCCGTTCGTTCCGAGATGTCCAGGACCTCAACCTACAGCTCGGCCACTGGCTCGCCGACGTCAGCGATCAACGCAAATGCCCAGAAGACAAGCGCCGCACCGTCGCCGAAGTCTTTGCCGAGGAGCAGCCCCGCCTGCTTGCGCTGCCGGACAATCCCTTCCCCGACGACGAGCGCATTGATGTGCATGTCGGCAAGACCCCTTACGTGCGCTTCGACCGCAACGACTACAGCATTCCCCACACCCACGTCCGAAAGACGCTGCTCGTTTCCGCCTCGCTCGACACCGTCCGCGTCCTCGACGGCGCTGAGTGTCTTGCCACCCACGCCCGCTGCTGGGGCGTCAGCAAACAGATCGAAGAGCCGTCTCACGTCCAAAAGTTGCTTGAGTACAAGCAGCGTGCCCGCGAACACCACGGCGTCGATCAACTCCACCAAGTTAGCCCGTTCTGCAAACCGTTCCTCTGCAAGGTCGCCGAGCGCGGCGGCAATCTCGGCTTCACTGTCGCAAAACTGTTGCGCCACCTCGATGCCTTCGGAGCCGAGGCACTGGACTCAGCGTTGCGCGAGGCCGTTGCCCTGGATACCCCCCACCTCGGCGCTGTGCGCCATCTTCTCGACCGGCGACGCCATGAGCTTGCCGAGCCACCACCTTTATCCGTGCCCATCTCCGATGACCCGCGCGTCAGCAACCAGCGCGTTCACACGCACGACCTTTCCACCTACGACCACCTCACAAGGAGCTGTAACGATGACCACGACCCCGCATGAGCCTCCATCAGGCGCTGCCCCCAACACGCTTCATCAACGATTGCAAACCCTGGGATTCTGGGGCCTGCTGGCCAACTGGGCACAGGTCCACAACGCTCCCTGGCTCCAGACTGTCGTCACCTACGAAGAGGCCGAGCGCGCACGCCGCAGCCTGGACCGACGCCAGCGAAACGCTCGCATCGGCACCTTCAAACTCATGGCCGACTTCGACTGGGCCTGGCCACACCAAATCGATCGCGAGGCTATCGAGGACACCTTTACCCTCCAATTCATCGAGGATGGTATCAACATCGTCCTGTACGGTGGCAACGGTGTCGGCAAGAGCATGATCCAGCAGAATATCGCATCCCAAGCGTTGCTCCGCGGCTACTCAGTTCGATTCACCACCGCCAGCGACATGCTCTCGGACCTGGCCGCACAGGACTCCAGTACTTCCCTGAATCGCAGAGTCGCACGCTATGTCAACCCGTCGTTGCTCTGCGTGGACGAAGTTGGATATCTGTCCTACGACAGTCGCTATGCCGACCTGCTATTCGAGGTCGTCACCCGGCGCTATCAGGCCAAAAAGACAATTGTCCTCAGCACCAATAAGCGATTTGCCGAATGGCCCCAGGTCTTCCCCAACGCCGCTTGTGTCGTCACCCTGGTCGACAGGCTGCTGCATCGCTGCGAGTGCATCGACATCGACGCAGATAGCTACAGGTTCAAAGAAGCACAGGAACGCAAAGCCGCTCTGGCCAAGACTCGCGCTAATCGTCACAAAAAGACCAACGGCCGAAGCCCCCAGACACCCCGAACTTCCGGGGCGCCACCTCAATGACGACCTACCACTCTGCCGATAGACCCTGGGAAATCGTGCGGTTTCCGCCTGCGTGGACCACCGAACTGCCAGACGCAGACGACCTCAACGACGAGCCTCAACTAGCCACACTCGCACTGCTCCAGGCCATATCCAACGTCGCCGTGGCGGCCCTGCACTCGCGTCATGGCGTCGCCAGTGACCCTTCCGACGAGCTGTTCAAGAGCCGTCAGTGCTCCGCTGCCCTCATCGCACACCTC
>CAITIS010000028.1 GCA_903892515.1 uncultured Planctomycetota bacterium
CGGTGATCAGACCATTTCGACCAACACGGTTTGGTCTGGCACAGTCACGGTGGACGGCACGGTCACGGTGAATTCCAACGCCAACCTGACGATTCAGCCGGGCACGATCGTAAACTTCGTCGGCACGGGCAACATCAACTTCGTATCTGGCGGCCTATTCTCAGCCCAAGGGACTGCCGCTGCGCCGATCCAGTTCAACGGCACACAGACTGGCGGCATGACGGGCAACCCATCGGGTGTCGTCATGAATAACTGTGCTTTCGCCGGGCTGGGCGTAAGGACGTCCTCGACCAAGTGGTTCTTCCTCAGGCCTAGTAGTGCAAGTTCCGGATTCTCCATGACGAACTGCACCGTCAACAATGTCGGTCCCATGATGACTTACGGGGCAGGCACGGTGACGGCAACCGGCAACAACATTCAGAATATCGGCGAACTGGACCTTTGGACGAGCACGGCGTCGCAGGTGAACCTCCTCAATAATAAGATCCAAACCTGCGGGTACATCTATACCAACAGCACAGCGGGCGCTCAGGTGAGCCACAACGTCATCATTGACGGGCAACTTTGGGTCAATGGTGGTAGCAACGCCACCGCTGCCAACTATGTCGTGGAGGACAACTACGTCCACGGCACGTACAACGGCCCGGCCAATGAATCGTTGCTGGTCCACACGTTGGCCACGGTCCGCAACAACGTCTTTCGCGGCGGCGAGTGGGGCTTTAACGATGTGGGCGGCAAGATCAGCAACAACGTGATGGAGGGTTTCACCGCGGCTGAACGGGCCTTGCGTGGTAACGATCCGACGCACGAGCCATTCTCGCTGCCCAAGGACGGTGCGGTCGTGGAGCGGAACATCCTCCTCAACGCCGGCTACGCGGGCATCATCACGGCCGGCAGCAACCTGGGAACGAGTTGCGTGTTCCGCAACAATACCATCGACGAACGCACGACCCTCACGGGTACGCCAGTGATGGAATTCAACCACGGCCCGACGGGCAAGGGCTCGAACATCAACATCCGCAACAACCTGTTCATGCGCGGCAGCAGAATGTACGACGAGCAGAACTGGTTGACAGGTGGCTACGCCGACACGGTGTCCTATCTGGATTACAATGGCTGGGGCGGCGTCGTGCAGGATAGCCGCAACCCGACTTCGACGCGCTTCATCGGCGTTCAGATGACTGGCAAGGTCGAAGGCGACGACGGCTTCGGCATGCACGACGTGCAGATGCCAGTCACGGGGTTCAACCCAGCCAGCTTGGTGGCCAACGCCGACTTCGTCGATCCCTACAGCGACGCGGACATGCTGGCCGGCACATACACGACATCGCAGCTTCTGAATCTGTACCGCCAGGCATACACGCCCGTGGCGGGCTCGGCCCTGCTAAATGCCGGCAGCCCGACGGACGCATCC
Organism: uncultured Planctomycetota bacterium; assembly: GCA_903892515.1. GTDB lineage: Bacteria > Planctomycetota > Phycisphaerae > SM23-33 > SM23-33 > CAITIS01. The sequence goes on from CAITIS010000028.1 coordinate 1,415, forward strand.
GACCCGGCCGTCACCTACGGTCAGATTGATATCGGTGCCGTCGAAGCGGCCCTGGTGGCTGGCGATTCCAACATGGACCGCGTCACTGACTTCAAGGACTACATCGTCCTGGAACGCAACTTCGGCAAGACCAACGCCACATGGGCGATGGGCGACTTCAACGGCGATACGGTGGTCGACTTCAAGGACTACATCATCCTCGAAGGCGCTTTCGGCAAGAGCGTGCCCGAGCCAGCCACCATCGGCCTGTTGTTAGTCATCGGCTTAGCGATGCCGAGACGGCCGAAATAGTTCCGGCGATGCACGTAACGAACTAACGGGCGGGCCTGCTTGGCTCGCCCGTTTTGCGTTCAGGGCGTGGCCACGGACGTTCTGTAAAACATGGTTGGCTATGCCAGAAAACGCTGAAGGGCGGGATAGAGGTCGAGAAGCTGCTGGCTCTTGGCCACATACAGGCCATGATTCGCTTGGTCTGGCTCGAAACGGCGTTCCACCTGCACCATGGTTGAGGCGGCCTGCGCGGCGTCACGGAATGTGCCAGTGGCCAGACCGGCGAGCATAGCGGCTCCGACCAGACCGGCCTCGGGATTGCGCGGCCGCAGTACCGGCACGCCGAAGATATCCGCGTTGATCTGCACCCAGGCGTCTGAAGCGGCTCCACCGCCGACGGCTACGAGTGTCTCAAGCGGCTGGCCCACGTTGGCTAGCGCCTCAACGCCCGGCAGCAGGTAGAGCGTGGCGCATTCCATGATGGCCTTGAGGATTTCGCCGCGTGTGGTGTGGGTGTGCAGGCCCAGGATCGCACCGGCCGAATCGGGGATAAAGCGAGGCCAGACGGGCGGTGCAAAGTGTGGCAGGACCAGGATCTTTGTGGGGGCCTCGGGCAGCTCAGCATTGAGTCGAGCATAGAGATCGGCCGATCCCCTTTGGTCGCCGGCAAAGGTGTCGCGAAACCATTTCACCAGCGCTCCCGCCTGATTGTACAGGAAGGTAATGTATAGGGCGGGAAGTGTGTGATGCTCGATGTTCAGACCAAACCGGAACATCTGTAGTCGGTCCGAGGGTAAGGCGAAGACGGGTGCGATGCACTGGAAAGTGCCCAGGCCGCACGCGGCCATACCGGCCTGGGTACAACCACACCCCAAGGCGGTGGCGCACTGGTCGTGCCCCGCGGCGACGATGGGTACGTTTGCGGGAAGTCCCAGTTCCGAGGCGATCTGGCCGGCCACAGTCCCGATGACTGTTCCGCCGGAAACGACACGGCCGAGCTTGCCTCGGGGCAGTTGGCTCCACTCCAGCAGCCGGGGCGACCAGTCGCGTGTGAAGACATCGTACAGGAGCGTGCGGCAGGCGTGCGAGTCACAGAAGCATGGCTCAGCACCAAAGAGAAAGGCGATGCATTCGGAGACTGGAAGAAACCAGTCGGCGCGGTCAAACAGGTCGGGGTGATGCTCGCGGATCCAAAGCAGCTTGGGCATCGTGAAATTGGGGCCGATCAAGTTGGCGTTGATGCCATAGAACTCCTCCGCCGGAATATCGCGCGCCAGGGCCTCGGAGTGCGTGAGCCCACGCTGGTCGAAGCAAAGGATGCTGTCGGCGAGGATGTGCCGGGCGTTTGTTACCGGTACGACGGCCTCGCCCAAAGAAGTGATGGCCAGGGTGGTGACAGGGTCGGCAGAGCAGGCAGACACGACCTCGGACACGATCTGCTGCACGTTTCCCCAGATCTCCCGCACCGGCAGTTCTGCATAGCCTGGTGCAGGGTGCAGGATGTTGTGTTCACGCTGCGCGGACGCCAGGGGGAGGCCGGCGGCGGAGAAGACCGCCGCCTTGCACAGGGTCGTCCCGATGTCGATGCCCAAGAGGCTCACAGGTCTTCCACTTTGTAGCCGAGATAGCGTGTGAATGCTTCGCGAATGGCCACGTCGTGGGCTCCGGGCGTCAGGCTGACATGATGGCGATAGCCGCCATGCCCGATACGCTGGAGCTTGTCCTGGAGGCCAGGGATCTCCGCCACACCCGCACAGCCAAAGAAGCCTTCGGGGATTTCGTCTTCGGTAATGCGTCCCTGCCCGATATAGAACGTGAGTTGTCCATCCTCGGTCTTGCTACTGGCATAGGTCATAGGCATGGGCTTGATGCGGCCGACATTTGGGCCCCACCCGCACCCCGCTCCGAGGCTCTTGGCGAACATCGGATGATCAATGAGCTTTCCCTTGGCGATCATCAGCGACTGCGGCACGGGGCCACAATGAAAGAGAATGCACTTATCGGGAGCATCCCCATAGTTGTTGTTCCAGTCGAGGCATGTAGCAGCCTGCTCCGAGGCCAGATGCAGGGCCTGCATGGCCACGGCGTTGCAGATATCGACCTCGCAGGCACAAGGGATGCCCGAGTCATTCAACAGGCCCACCAGTATGCAGGGAGCCACATGAAGCTCCTGCTCCAACTCAAGCCAGCAGCGGATAGCCATGGCGTCCAAGGAGTATTCGCGGGCAATCTGTTCAAGAACGAGCGAGAGTTTGGCGAGCGTCGTGATCGCGTCGGCAGGCACGGACGAGCAGTCGCTGTAGCCCGTCAAACGCTTGATTCGATCGCCCAGGGGCGCATCGTCATCGGGCCATTGCCGCACTCGCCGAAGGACATCGGAGAGGTCGAACGACTCGCAGGTGATGTTGTTCTTCTGAAGCGTAATCTCGTCATAGCGTACAGTCTTGAAGGCAGTGGTCCTGGCGCCGATCGCCCCAACGGTCAGCCGGCGCATGCCTCGCACGACTCGGCAAATGGCAGCGAAAGTGTGGATGTTCTCGGCAAAGCTGGTGGAAGCGGGATGCACGGCGTGCGGTGTGAGGGCCGTGAAGGGGACGCGATGTTGGTGAAACACGTCCATGACGGAGAACTTGCCGCAGAAGGCATCCCGGCGGTCGGCGAAGCCCATGCTGTCTATCTCGTCGGGATAGGCGTGAACGAGTATGGGCACGCCGGCGTCGCGCATGGCCGCGATAGCGCCGGTTTCGTCGCCGAAATTCGGCAGACAGAGCACAACGCCATCAAACCGGTCGCGATGCGCTTCGAGAAAACGCGCGTACTGGACTCCTTCTGCCGTCGATTCCACGGCCCCAAATCGCGTGCTGGCCGCATCCATGAGCAGCGTGGCGTAGCCCAACGATTCAAGCCGCGTCTGCATCTCCTGCCGGGCCGCGGCGACAAGCTTCTCCGGGAAGAAACCCCGGTTTCCAAAGAAGAGAGCGAACGTAACCTTCCTCATGGGGTATCTCCTAAGAAACTCTATCCATCCTGCCAGCTAACGCCGCGCAGGGTCGATTCCTTTGCACATCTACTTCGCCCCGTTCTTCCCGGCCTTGAAGGCGGCTTTGTCGGCGGCAGAGTAACGTTTCTTCATCTCGGCGACACTCTTGACCTTCAGTCTGGCAGCGCCCTGTGTCTTGATCGTGCCACGGTATTGGCCGCTCCGCCTGGCCGAGTCCAGGCGCTTCTTGGCCCCGGCGATCTCCCGTCGATAATTCGGCAGCCATTGTGCCTGAGCCACCAGCATCTCGTCGGTCATCTGCCAGATCTCCTCAGGGTCGCACACTGCCGCAGTGAGCGGATCATGCAGCATGGCCTGCTTGAGCAGCGTCACGTCGCCCTGGACGGCGGCGTGCACGCTCATCCGCTGCACGTTCACGCTCGCCGACAGCGTGGCCGCACACGCCAGCGGCAGATCGCCGACACGCGGAATACTGATGCCGTTGAGATCCACGTAGCCAGGCGCCTCGATGATGCAATCGTCCGGCAGGTTGGTGATGCAGCCGTTGTTCTTCACGTTGAAGTGTCCGCGGTACACGCGGCCGGTTTCCAGGCTTTCGATGATATAGCTGCCGTGCTCGCTCGACCGGATCGCCGGTGTGATGGGCTCATCCTTGGCCTTGAGCCAATTCGGGAACTCCGTCTGGAACCAGTTCCGGCCTTCCGTGCTGACGCGCAGGTATGCGCCCGTTTCGCCGTTGATCCACTTCGACAGATCGATCCACTTCTTGATGTCCTTAACCCGTTTGCGGTACCACGGCACGTATTCGCTCAGGTGGCCATTAGACTCGGTGGAGTAGTAGCCGAATCGCCGCAGCACGTCGATGCGGACCTTCTCGGTCTTGGAGTACTCGGGGTGGCTCTCAAAGGCATCAAGCAACTCGGCCGAGCCGATCAGCCGACCATGATACAAGATGCGGATGTACCACGTCTGATGGTTGATGCCGGCGCAGATGACCTCGCAGTACTTCTTCCACGGCTGCTCGGGATCGCCCCAATTGCCGGTTTCGCGGCCATGCAGACGGTCCAGGACCACCGCGATCTGGTGATGCCCGTGCTGCACGCCGTGGCACAGGCCGACGGCCTTGACTTGGCCGAACTCGATCGCGGCCCATGTGTTCATGGCGTTGGGGTTGGCATAGTTGAGAAACAACGCGTCCTTCTTGGCAACTTCTTTGATGTCCTTACAGAAGTCCAGGACGCAGGGGATGTTCCGCTGGCCATACATGATGCCGCCGGCACAGAGCGTGTCTCCGATGCATTGGTCGATGCCGTACTTGAGCGGGACCTCGATATCGAACTTGAAGGCCTCCAGGCCGCCGATTCGCGTGCAGTTGATGACGTAGTCGGCACCCTCCAGGCCGGCGCGGCGGTTCATCGTCGCGGCGATCGTCGCTGGCAACTTGTTGGCGGAAATGTCCTTCTGGCAAAGCTGATATAGCATGTCCAAGTTGCGTTTGTTGATGTCAATGAAGGCAAAGCGCGTGCTCTGCAGCTCCGGAACACTCAGGATGTCGCGAAACAACTGGCGTGTGAAGCTGACGCTGCCGGCTCCGATGAAGGCTACCTTGATGGCCACAATCTGTTCTCCTGATGGGTTTGCGTCCGTACGCCAGTTGGGCCGCGACTATCACGGGCCACCCAGGTGGTTATCGTCCATCCGCGTCGTTCTTCAGTCGCTGCGCACATCCCAGGCGCCGGCCTTCCTGTGGGCTTGAAATCGCCCACGTTACCTGACAGACGAACGACATTAGACCATGCGAATTCCCCCGATACAAGCACGTGCGCAGAACGCAAAGACTTTTGCGCACTCACGGCTTGACCCGTTCCGCTGTGGTGGGACAATGGGCCTAGAAAAGGGTTCCTGTGGCGTCTGCCATTGCCAGAGCCACAAGCATGGAAGGAGCGGCTGGATGGCTGGTCGATGGCGAGATAGATTCGGGCCGAGTGAGGAGTTTCAGCGCGTTCGGCCGGAGCACACGAGCGAGTATCTGAACAACCCGCACAAGGGCTTGGTGAGCTTTCAGCGGTTCGCTGGCGACCCACTGATGCTGTACCTGTTCGACAAGGGGCAGGGTACCTGGGGCGCTCCGGAGGGGGCAGAGGAGATGGAAGGTGACGGGGCCCAGTATTTCGTCAACGACCAGCCGGCGCCGGGCTCGGATCGGCCGATCGGGCCCATGCCGGATGACACCAACTACCTGCCCTCTCGCGTCGCCTACTGTCGCTGGGCTTGGCGGCTGTTGGAGCCGGAACGGGGCAAGATTCGCTTCGACGTGATCGACCGGGCTCTGGAGACAGCGGCAGCGCGTGGCCAGACGCTGCAACTTCGCACCCAGCCGTTCATCACGCGTCTGTATACCGTGCCGGGGTGGTATTGGGAGACCGGCGCCACGTCCGACCAGGCTGCATCCCAGCCAGAGTACACCGTACCCGACCACAACGACCCACACTACATTGAGTACTGGGGCAATCACATCCGCGCGCTCGGCCAGCGGTACGACGGCGACGAGCGGCTGGAAAGTTTCGATCTCTCCTATGGCGGCGGATGCGGTGAGGGCGGGGGCAATTGCACGCCCGAGACGGCTGCTCGGCTGGCCGATATCTACATGGACAGCTTCCGCCGCACACCGCTGCTGATACAACTCGGCACCGAAGGCGGCCGGTATGCCGAACAGCAGAGGCAAGGCCGAATCGGCTGGCGAGCCGACTGCCTGGGCGACGTGCACACCGACGGTGGTGGCTCGGCCCCCGACGGCCTGAACTGGAACCACATGCACGACATGTACCCATCCGAGGTGGGCCAGTGCGGCGTGACGGGAGCGTGGCGGCATGCCCCCGTGGCCTGGGAAACCGGCTGGTCCGTGGCGTACTGGCACGCGAAGGGTTGGGACATCGACTGGATCCTGGACCAAGCCCTGAAGTACCACCCCTCGACGCTAAACGTCAAGAGTATGTATATTCCGCCGGACTGGGTGGACAGGATGCGGGCCTTCTGTCAGCGAATGGGATACTGGCTGCACCTGCAGCAGATGATCCTGCCGCTGGAGGTCCGTCCCGGCCAGGAGTTCCCGGTATCCGTGGTGATCGACAACAAAGGCGTCGCCCCGCTCTACCGGCCATACCGGCTAGCCTTGCGGTTTTCGCAGAACGACACGCACCGAGTGGTGTGCCTGCGCCAGGACGTGCGGCAACTGTTGCCTGACCTGACGCACTTCCGCGAGCGCTTCCTGTTTCCTGCGGGCTTGCAACCTGGCGAGGCCAAGGTTTCGCTGGGCATGGTAGACTCGCGTGAAAGGCCTGTCGTCCGGCTGGCCATCAAGGCCATGGACGCCGACCTCTGGCACCCGTTGACGAGCGTGGACGTGCTGGCGTAATCTAGCCTCGGCGATGCCGATGCCCTATTCTGAATGCGACATCCCGGAATGCAATTGCTGCGTTGCATCGAGGTAATCAGTTCAAGTACCTGAGGGACTTTATGTATCTATCCAAAGAGCAGTTGGAACGCTACCAGGGCTGCATTCGCAAGACCGTCGAGTGGGCGCACAGCCGCTATGACAAGATCCTGGCCGAGCCGGACCTGCAAGGCCATTACAAGGCGCCGGCGTTCTGGGCGGCGGTGGGCGATGCCGCCATGGCCGGACAGTGCCGTCAGATTCTCACGCAGCGGTTCCTGCGGCCCGACGGCGACTTCCGCATGGCCGACGACGTCAAGGGCTTCGTTCAGTTCTCCTGCACGACGCGCAACCAGTACATCTACCCCAATGGCTGGGTCACCGTCGGCATGCAGAAGGCCGGGGCGTACGACGTGGTTCTGCAGGCGATGAAGTTCATCCTGAGCTTTCAGGACCCCACGCACGGCGGGTTCTATTACGCCTTCGATCCCAAGACCAAGCAGATCGACAAGCGGCTGATGGACAGCTCCAGCACCTCCTCTGCCGGCATGGCCCTGCTGATGACCGGCCGGCTCGCCGAAGCCCGCCGCGCCGGCGACTTCGTTCTGCGGCTGCTGGCGATCCAGCCCGAGCCCGACAAGCACTTCTTCTCGTGCATGCAGCCCGACGGCACGCTCTTTACCGACGTGTTCAGCGGCGAGAACCAGTGGGCCGACGATGGCCGGAAGCAGAAATGCCTCTCGGCCGACGCCGACGGCCTGGGCGAACTGACGTGGCTGGTGGGCAAGCCGACGAAGTTCCTCACGCGGCTGTACACGGCCACGGGCGAGGCGAAATACCTCGAAGGGGCCAAGAAGGCGTTCTTCTTCTTCCACAAGCTGCACAAGAACGCGTGGATCAACTACGCCAGTTGCAAGACCATGTGGGCCGGGGCGGAACTGTATCGCCTGACGGGTGAGTCGGTGTACGCCGAGACGGCCACGCGGCTGCTGGACTACTACGTTAAGACGCAGCAGCCCTCGGGCAGTTGGGTTCACACGCTGTGGTACAAGAGCGAGGAAGAACAGACCTTCTGCTGGACGGCCGACATTACCTTCGAGTACGGCGCGGAATTCAGCGACGTGGTGTACGACCTGTGCAGCCGGTAGCGACGTGCGCGGCAGATGGCCGCAGCAGGGCCGAGCACGGCTTGGTCATCCTCCGGAAGATCACAACTCGCGGTTCCGAGTCCCGCTTCCGCAAGGTCGATCGCGGAAGGTTCGCGCTGGCGAAGTAACGGCCGACAGCATCTTTCGCCTCGCCCCGGTCACTTCTACGTCACTTCTACGGCCGGAGTCATCTCTTTGGCAATTCTCAGGCAAATTCACCGCAACAAATCCGTCCTTGCCGCAGAAGTAGGCGGTCGAAAGGCACACCGGGCCTGGAGCCTTCGATTTCGACGCCATAGGGCCTGAGAATGCTGACCAGCATCCGCAAGAGATGTCGAAACTCGATTTCAGCGAAAAGGAAATGCCGGTCGCGCAAATATAGAGAATAGAGGAGGTGCAATCGGCTGGGATTCGGCACGCCTGCCTTCCTCGGTTTTCCGGCAGACGCAAGCGCGGTGCCATGATGATCATGTGAGGGCTCATATGAGCCTCATGTGATTTTCGATGGCACTGAGGCGCTTTTCGTCTATCCGGCAATAAGCATCGTGAAGGCATGTGCGTCTGTCGAGGTCGGGACCCAGCTTCCGCCGGTGAATTGGGTTGGGCATCCAGATTTGGATTCCTTCGGAGGGCACGCCGCAGATGGGGCCCGGATGTGGATGTAGCAACCAAAGGCATGACGGTTCCGCGACCATCGCGATTTGTGCCGTGGTCGTGAAGCCAAGCCGCCAGGAGGAAGAGAACGTGCAGCATGATCGGATGAAGACCTTAATCGCCCTCTGCCCGATGTCGCTCGCAGCAGCCACGAACCGCGCCAGAAGCGCGCAAGTAGGTGCGCAACCGGTTCAAAAACCGCGCCACCGGGTGCGCAACCGGTCGGAAAAGCGCGCAACCGGTCGTTTCTTCGGTTCGGGCCGAATTCCGCTTTGTTTTGAATGCAGCGTCATGATAGAAGGGAATCAGATGCATGTGGCGCGGCAGGTTGTCCACCTGCCGTGAGATTTGTCCGAGGAGCGGACCCGACAGCGGGTCTGACGCGGAAGCGCCCACCGCGACCTCGATTCACTTGTGCCCCTGGCTTATTGCGCAGCGGGCTGAAAGGAATCGAGGTATGCGCCATCGCAAGAACTCTTCGGATCGCCCATCCCACCCATTCCCAACGGCCAAAACAGCCTCAAGGTCCATCTATGCGCAGATTCTGAATCCATTTGGTGCCGGTGCAACGCCTCGGCACCAAGGGATAGCGGAGGGGATTTTCCAATCAAACGGGCGCGGCGGCCGTGAATGGCATAGGTAACCAGTAGGTAGTGATAGCGCGAATCGAAAGGAGTCAACGCCCATGGCACTGAATGATAACGAACTGCTGAGCCTGTGCGAGGCGACCCGGTACGTCCCGGCGATCAACGGGAAGCGACACGCGACATCGACGCTGTACCGCTGGTGCCGACGGGGCATCAATGGCGTTATCACGGCCGATGAGCGAGAGGTCATGATCCGCTGCGCTTGCTCGTTCAACGAGCGGCCGGAGATGGCACCGGCGCCGAAGCTCCCACCTGTTGTCGGCACACTGCCTGGAGATGAATTCAACCAGCGCGGTGATATCCGTGACGTGTTGGTCAGGCATGGCTGGGCTTTGGTTCGCCCCGGTTCGAACGAGCATTGGCGTCGGCCCGGCAAGGACAAGAACTGGAGCGCCACCTACAACGGGCAGGTCTTCTACTGCTTCACTTCCTCGGCGCCGCCGTTCGACCTCAATCGGGGATACAGCAAGTTCCAGGTTTGCGCACTGCTGGAGCATAGCGGAGATTACTCTGCGGCAGCCTCCGCACTCAGGGCTCAGGCGTACGGCGACGTTGCCTCGACGCAGCGTGTGGAAGATGCGGCAGAGATAATCACGCCGAACTTCCAAAGCATCGGTCAGCTTCTGCGTGGCCATCCGCAGCTCCGCAAGCCAATCGTCCATGGCCTGGTGCGCGAGGGTGAGACCATGAACGTGATTGCGCCGCCCAAGACGGGGAAGTCATGGCTCGTGACCGACCTGGCGCTCTCCGTCGCTACCGGCAGGCCGTGGCTGGGATCATTTCCCACTATTCAGGGCAGCGTACTGATTCTGGATAACGAGCTGCATCAGGAGACCACGGCGCACCGACTGCCCAAGGTAGCGGAGGCCCGGGGCATCGATCTGGCTGAGGTGGCGGACTCTATCTTCGTCGAGAACCTGAGGGGCCACTTGCGCGACCTCTTCACCCTGAGGCCGTACTTCAAGGCCATTGAGCCCGGGCGTTTCAAGCTGGTCATCCTGGACGCCTTCTACCGCTTCATTCCCAAGAACACCGACGAGAACGACAACGGCAGCGTCGCCCAGCTCTACAACCACCTGGACCACCTGGCTATGGACTTAGGCTGCTCATTCGTGCTGATCCATCATGCTTCCAAGGGCAGCCAGTCCAGCAAATCCGTCACCGACGTCGGCGCCGGGGCCGGCAGCCAGTCCCGTGCCACTGACACGCACCTGGTCCTGCGTTCTCATGAGGAAGATAAGGCGGTCGTGCTCGACGCGGCGGTGCGCTCCTGGCCGCCGGTCGACCCGATCTGCCTGCGCTGGGACTTTCCGGTATTCACACCGGCGCCGGATCTTGATCCTGCCGCGCTCCGCCCGGAACGGCCCCGACGCAAGGTCAGGGAACCGAAGGATGACCAACCGAACCAGCCCGCGGACATTCCGTGGGACACAGCCAGGTTTGTGAGCAGATTCATCACGGAAGAAGGCAGAACGAGCGCGGTGATCCTGGAGGCGGCGGAGCACGCCGGCGTATCAGGACGCCGGGCTGAGATACTGCTGAAGCGAGCCCACGCGACAGGCCAGGCCTACCGCTGGCAGTTCGCCAGCAACGAGCCGGTGAAGTACGCAACCGTTCCGCAGCCGCTGCTGGATGTCGGCCCCAAGGCCAAGAAGGGGCGAAGGAGATCCCCGCGTATTTGACACTGCGCGCCCGCGCGCGCACCCCCCTAGTACCCCCCGTGGGTGCGAGAACGCACCACGGGGAGGGGTACTGTGCGGGTGCGAGTGCGAGAAATGGAGCAGCAAGAGAAGACACCCTGCATCGAAACCAAGTGCAGCAAACCGCTCGGCGAGCAGGCCGCCGACATGCGGGACATCACAGAAAAGACCTGCCACGGAGGCAACATGAACTGGATCGAACAGAACGTCCGGGATGAAAAGATGCTGAGCAGGTTGAACATTGAGTTGCTCAACCAGGAGATCGTTGCTCATGGCGACGAACTTGCCCGCCTCGTCGGCGAGCACAACAGCAAGCTGGTGGCGCTGGCCGAGCGGTTTGGCCAGATCGTGGCTGATCGAACGCGGATGGTAGACGTCAAGGTCTGGGCAGACCGCGACGTCGATGTCGTATTGGCTGAACGGGCACGCCTCGCGGCGGAGCATTGGTCGTGGCTCCAGGCCGTACGGGCCGTCCTGGTCCAGCGACACACAGTCCTGAGCGTGGCCGAAAAGGCAATTGACGCCCTCATGGCTGGCGTAGATCGGCGGCGCGAGGCGACCGTGGCCCGTCTGAACAAGTCGATGGCCAAGATACGCCGCGAATACGTCAATGCCAATCCGCTTCGTGGCGAGTGCCACTTCAGCGATCTCGTGAATGCGGATGACGCCGTCGTGGTCATTGACCAGCAGCACGCCCGACTGAAGCCTGACTTCGAATGGGTAGTCGACCGCCGCCGTCGCGCCGGCTGCGATCAGTCCGCAGTGCTGATGCGCCAGGAAGAGGTCTTCAAGGCGTTGTTGAACTAACGGAAAGGTCGTGCCCCCGGCCCGGTCATCGGCACCGGGCCGGGACGCCATAGGTACTCCGCCGGCAAGGGTTTGCGTGACCGCAGCGGGAACGGTCGCGAACTACATCACAGTTGAGTTATTAACGCGCGCATTTTCAACGGGCCGATGGCCGCAGGATACGCAAGCGGAATGGCGACAACGGCTTAGCTTCTACGGTATGCGGCGGTCAGATGTTAATAAGTCCCTGCACGAAAGGTGGAAATGATGCAATTCAACGAGAGGCAACGGCTGATCCTCATGGGCGTGCTCCAGGACCAGAAGCGCCTGGCGGAGATGCCCTGGGGCGATGCCCACGGCATGTCGCGTGACGCGCTGGGGCGGCACCGGCTGCGCATCCACCAGGCACGTGAAGGCATGGTGCCCATGGCGCTGGAAAACTGGCTCGGCCACACGCCCTCCAACAGCGAGCACGTGCTCTGCTGCCGCGAGTGCCAGCGGCTGGAAGGCATGGGCCTGCTGGCGCGGTGCAATCCCTTCGGCGGCCGCCGCACCACACACTTGAAGTTGACGCCGATGGGCCAGTGCGTCGCCGATCAGCTCATGGCTGAGGAATACGGCCTGGGCACGGGCATTGAAGAGATGATCGACTGGTCGAGCTTGGAATTGCCGCCGGTCGAGGTTCCACAAGATGAATGAGATTGCAGCAGTGATGCTGAATGCGGTGAAGGAGGACATGACCATGACCAATGGGATGGACCCTGAAAAGATGGCTTCGGCCGAACGGCTGGACGAGGTGGCAATGTTGCTGTCGCTGGCCATGCTGCGCCTGCGGCGGAAGCGCCAGGCACGGGCCCAATCGGCCCGCTTGGACGAGAGAGATATTTCGAGAGAAAGGGGCACTATTCCCTTGGCCCTCTCTCGAAACCACGGCTCAGTGTGACCGTTGGAATACATAAAGGAGAAGGCATGGAACCAACGGTCCTGAAACAAGTTGCATCGCTGAAGCGGATGGACACCACGGCCCTCCGGCTGCAATGGCTGGCGCTGTTTGGTCGAGAGGCGCCGGCGTCGTACAAGCCAGAGCAATTGTTACGCCGGTTGGCGTGGCGCATCCAGGAATTGCGCTACGGCGGCCTGTCGGAAGCCGCCCGGCGGCGCCTGCAGGAGATTGCCGATCGTGACGCGCTGGCTCGTGGCGAGCGGCGCACCGTTAAACGCAAGAGCGGCGATCTATCGCCCGGTACGCGGCTGGTGCGGCACTGGCACGGCATCGAGCATATCGTCACCGCCACCGCCGACGGCGGCTTGGAGTATCAGGGAAAGCGGTATAGGACGCTGACGGCGGTGGCGATGGTAATTTCCGGGCAGCATTGCAGCGGGCCGAGGTTCTTCGGCCTGGTGGGCAAGGAGGCATCATGATCGCGACGAAGGAAAAGAGGTCGGTGCGATGCGCCATCTATGTCAGGAAGAGCAATGAAGACGGACTGGAGCAGGCATACAACAGCCTCCACGCCCAGCGGGCCATGTGCGAGTCTTGCATCGCCAGCTTCGCCAGCGAGGGCTGGACTGCCCTGGCAACCGACTACAGCGACGGCGGCATCTCCGGCGGCACGTTGGAGCGTCCGGGCCTCCAGCGGCTGCTGGCGGATATCGAGGCTGGGCTGATCGACGTAGTGGTCGTCTACCGGCTGGACCGGCTGTCGCGGTCGCTGCGCGACTTCCTCAACATGATGCATGGATTCGAAGAGCGGCAGGTGTCGTTCGCGTCAGTGACGGAACGGATCGACACCACCAGCAGCGCCGGCCGGCTGTTCCTGAACATGATTCTGTCGTTCGCACAGTTCGAGCGTGAGGTCGCCGCTGAAAGAATCCGCGACAAGATCGCCAGCGCTAAGCGCAAGGGCAAGTACGTCGGCGGCAGGCCGCTGCTGGGCTACGACGTCGACCGTGAAAAGATGCGCCTGGTCGTTAATGCGGAAGAGGCCAAGCTGGTGCGGCACATCTTCGGCCGCTTCTGCCAGGTCGGCTCGTGCATGAAGGTAGCCCACGAACTGAATGCCAAGGGCCACCGCATGAAGGCCTGGACCAGCAAGAAGGGCCGCGCTATCGGCGGCGGTCCTTGGCTCAAGACGGATGTGCACCACCTGCTGACCAACTCCCGGCACATCGGCCTGGTGGTGCACAAGGGCGAAAGCTTCAAGGGCAAACACGAAGCCATCATCGACCGCAAGACCTGGGACCGGGCGCAGTCGATCCTCGACAAGAATCGTAACTACCGCGCCAACCAGACGCGGAAGACCACCACCGCCATACTGAAAGGCATCCTTCGGTGCGGCTGCTGTGACGCCGCCATGGTGCCCAGCTACACCACCCGCCGGGGCAAGCGGTATCACTACTACTTGTGCCACGCCGCCGGCAAGAAGGGGCACGATTCATGCGAGGTCAAGTCCGTCGCCGCCGGCCAGATCGAAGGCGCGGTGTTCACCTACCTGAAGGACATTTTCGCCGACCCGGAGATGGTAGCGCGTACCTTCCGTGGCGCGATGAAGCAAAACTCCGAGCCCGGTGCCGTCGAACCGACTGACCACGACGAGCCGCAAGACCTGCCGACAGAACAAGACGTGGCCGCGGCGCTGCGGACCATCGAGCCGCTGTGGGAAGAACTCTTCTTGGCCGAGAAGGAACGGATCGTCCGCCTGCTGGTGGAAACGGTTACTGTGCGCCCGGACGGCATGAGCATTCGCCTGCGGCCGACGGGCCTTATCACGCTGGCGGCCGAGATCGGCGCTGAGGAACTGGAACCCGAGGAGGTGACTGTATGACCAAGCCCAAGAAGAGGCCCAAGCCCGGCATGCCCGTCGTGCGCCGCGACGGCGAATCCATCGTCATCGACGTCCCGATGAACCTCCGCCGGCGCTCGGGGCGGAAGGAGGTCGTCCTGCCGCCTGACGCGCTGGCCGCGAATGTCCTGCCGGTCAAGCCGCATACGCCGCTGGCGATGGCCCTGGCCCGGGCGATCCGGTGGCAGGAGATGATCGAATCGGGCCAGGCGGAGTCCAACAGCGACCTGGCCCGCAAGCTCAAGTTGGACCAGTCCTACGTTGCCCGCACTATCCGCCTGGCGTCGCTGGCGCCGAAGATTGTCGAGGCGATCCTGGGCGGGCAGGAGCCGAGCGGCATGTCACTATTGGGACTGCGGCGGGATCTGCCGCTGCTCTGGCAGGAGCAACAGGAACTGGTCGGGTTGGAGAAGTAATGCAGGTCCACAGGAAGCGCAGCCGTCGCCGCGCGGAGGATTTCGTCGGTGAGCATCAGCACCAGACTGCGGAACTAGCCGAGGGCCTGCACGGGCGTGGGGTCATCAGTCTTCACGCCCAGACGGCTCGTTCAGCTTCTGCCGAAGTTCCGCCACCACATCACCTACGAAGTCCCCATAGCCCCAGCCGATCCCATCGGCCTGCCGCGCCAGTGCCACCAGCCGCCCCTTCACCTGCTGATACAGCGGGCGACCTTCTTCGCTGAGCAGAAGCTTCTTCACATCATGGAGCGTCGAGCACAGGCTATAATAGAATGCCTCGTCGATGTCGCCGAAATCGCAGGTGAACTTCGTTCCGGTCTCTACGTGGACGAGCATCAATTCCAGCGTGCCGGCCGAATCGGATGTTGCCCGCTGGTACTCGTGGATGGCCGAGCGGGCATCCTTGAGGTTCAGCTGGTTTGCCGGCCAGCCCTTCTTGTTGTAGAACGCCGACTCGATGCGTTTGAGATACGGCGCGAGCGCCTGCTCGCCGATGGAATCCCGCAGCAGCCGCGCGGCCAGGAAGTCCCGGTTATCCTGGGCATGGTCGAACAGGTCCTGGATCAGCCCCATCAACTGCGCCCGGTCCCAGTGCTTGAGCTGGGCCTTCACCTGCGACCAGGATGTTCTTGCCTGCTTGGCCATGCGTCGCCTGCCCCTCATTACCGCCCGCAGCACTTCTTGTACTTCTTACCGCTGCCGCAGGGGCAGGGCTCGTTGCGGCCGATCTTGCCTGAAGAGCGTAACGGGGCGGGCGTATCCTCCCGCCCGGAAGAAGACGCCTGCCAGTCATCGTCCATCGGGACTTCGCCGTCCTGCCCGCCCGCCTGCGACTCAGGTGCCCAGGTCCATTTCACGTTGGCCAATTCCTCGGGGACGAGCCCCAGCCCTTCCACGCCCAATTCCTCCCGGACCATGTTCCAGTTGCCGTTGACACTTACGTCCACGCGATCGGCGGCGTAAACCCGCTCGATCAACTCCGCCGACTCCTTCGACTCTAAGGCCAGAAGGTCGGAGATGATGAAACCGTTCAGCGTCGGATCCATCTCCGGAAATCTGGCCAGCGCCTGGCAAAGGGCCGCAACGGCATCGCCGCGCGCCTCGGGATGGCGTTTCGCCAGTTCCCGTATCGCACTGCCCGCCGCCACGCGGGCGAAAACGGTGTGCGCGGGATCGGCCAGATATTCCCCGAGCGGACCCAGCGCCGTTGGGCCGATCCAGGCGAAGACGTACGGAAACTCCTCCAAGTACCAGTCATCTCCGCCCTCGTCCAGCGGGTCCAGCATCTCCAGCAGCAGCGGGATGGCTTCCGTGGCCCTCAATTGCGCCAGGCCACGCCAGGCATGGATAGGGGCGTATCCCGCGATATAGCCCTCGTCATCGGGCCAGTCCATTGGCTCAGCCCACTTCCGCGTGATGGCCAGCAGTTCCGGGATATCGTTGGCCGTCAGCTCAAGTCGCGCAACATAGTCGATTTCGCCAATGTTCGGTTTCCAGGTCTTTCGGGGATCGCCGAATTTTCCCAAGCGAACGCGCAAGGGCTCGCTGACAATCTCAGCCTCTTGTTGCGTTTCTATCCTTTCGCGCGTGTCCTCGTCACCGTTCATTGCCTGTCCTCTCGCGCTTGGCGTCCTTGAGTTCGGCCTCGATCTGCCGGATGCTCGGCAGGCTGCCGCGCAGGTCCCTGGGCAGCGACTCGGTGATCTTCGTCTGCCAGCCGGCCACCCCGATGGGCTTGCGGAGGTCGCGCAAGGCGTACTCGGCCGTGATGCGGTTCTTCTCGCGGCATAGGATTAGGCCGATGGAGGGTTGGTCGTCGGCGTGCCGCATCAGGTCGTCAACGGCCGAGAGGTAGAAGTTCATCTTGCCGGCGAACTCCGGCTTGAAGGGCTGGACCTTCAGGTCGATGACCACGAAGCAGCGCAGGTGAAGGTGGTAAAACAGCAGGTCGAGGTAGAAATCTTCCTTCTCGACCTCCAGGTGGACCTGCCGGCCGACGAAGGCGAAGCCGGCGCCCATTTCCAGCAGAAATCGCTGGATGTGGTCGAGCAGGCCCTGCTCAAGGTCGCGTTCCGCGGCGTCGGTGCGCAGGGTGAGGAAGTCGAAATTGTAAGGGTCTTTGATGATCTCGCCGGCCAGGTCCGATTGCGGGCCGGGCAGCGTGGCCTTGAAGTTCGTGACGGCCTTGCCCTGCCGCGCGAAGAGGTCAGAGTCGATCCAGTGCAGGAGCATGGCCCGCGACCAGCCGTTGGCGATGGTCTGCTGGGCGTACCAAAGGCGCTGGGCGAGGTCTTTGAGTCGCTCGACCAGAACGACGTTATGGCCCCATGGTATTTCTGAAACAGGGTGTTTCAGGACCGCGGCATCCAATTCTCGCACAGGGTGTGCGAGAATCTCGCCCGACTTGCTTTCTCGCACAGGCTGTGCGAGTTCTGGCTGCTCCAGAAAGTAGGCAAGATAGAACGCTCGCATGCGCCAGAGGTTCGAAGAGGACAAGCCAGATACGGCAGGAAACTCCCGCTGGAGGTCGGCCGCCAGACGGTCCACGACCGCCTTGCCCCAGCCTTCGGCCTGCTGCCGTAGCACGATGTCGCGACCTATCGACCAGTACAGTTCGATAAGGTGGCGGTTGACGGACAGCGATGCCTTGACCTGGGAGGCCCGGATGCGGGCCTTCAGACCGTCGAGGAACTGCCCGTAGCCCACAGGCAATTGTGCGGCAGCCCGCTGCACAATTGCTCGAGCAGGCTGCGCGGGGCTCACCGGCCGGCGGTGAGCGCCCTTTGGGCTTGGCTTGGAAGACCGCTTGCTGGCCATTCGCCACTCCTGGACCACAAATGAAGGATTCGAAGCTTTCAGCCGGGTAATCTAATCCGGTCGCGCCCGGGTTGCCAGCGTGCGCAGGATGGTGTCGAGAACGTCCTCAAGGCGCTTGCCGACGTCCTCAGCCAGGAAAGGCCGCTTCCTTGATACGCCGGTAGTTCTCATCCAGCTCCGGCTGGAGCAGCAGGATGGCCGCGATCCGGCGGGACATCTCCGTGACGTAGCGGGCCTCGTCGGTTTTCAGCGGCCGGCCCAGGATCTTGTGCTCGCGGTAGCTCAGCCACTTCTTTATGACCTGGTAGCCGCCCAGCGTGTACTCCCACACCGCCTGGGGCACGTTCTTCCAATACACGTTGTCGTTGAGGTAGATGTCGTACGTGCCGGGGCCCAGGACGACCAGGGGCACAGAGCCGTCCGCATCCGCGTCGGCGAATTCTGTTGCCATACTCACTGGCCTGGCCAGCACGGCGCGGGCCGCCAGGGAGAAGTCGCGCAAGACGGCCTTGCCGGTGGCGGGCATGGTGATGCCGCCGCGGCCGGGATTGGCCCAGCCGGCGGTGACGGCCAGGTCGGCCTGGTCGTTGATCTGCTTGCCCTCGACGTGGGTGATCAGGCCGATAAGTTTGAGTTCCGGCCGGATGGTCCCGCTCGTGACGCCCTTGACCGGTTGCGTCACGTCCAGCAAGGCCGCGATCTGCCGGCCCAGCGCCGCCGATGCCTCCAACGCCTCCCGCGTCGCCGGCAGCGGTATCCGTGGCCAGTCCTGACGCAGCGCGCCCGCATTTTCATGACAATAAGCCGGCGAGTGCAAGACGGCTAGGGAGTGGTAGAACAGCCACGAGCCACCAGCCACGATGTCGGCAACGCCGAGCTGCCGGAGGTATCCCTCGCTCTCCTGCGATAGGTTTGGCTGTGGCGCGTTCGACGCTTCTGCCTGAAGCGATGTGGGGTACAACAGCATTGGGAACAGTGTCGCGTAGTTCTCGACCAGATGTGTGTCTGCCAGCAGGCTGGAGACCTGTGGGCAGTAGAAGCTTTCCTTGCGTGTTCGTTGTCCCGCCGTAAGCCAAAGGTTGCCGGGACGGACTTGGGGAAAATACTCCGGCGCTTTGCGGCCAACCAGCTTCGTCTCAGGCTCCCAGTACAGCCACCAGACATCGAAAGGCCTGTAGAGGTACTTGACGAAGTATTCGCGTTTGATGCCCCTTTTCACGAGATATGAACGCGTTGTTCGGGCATCACAGGCGTCAGTCCCGTCCATCGAATGCGGATATCGCCCGGCCAGATCATCATCAGTGATCTTCGGGTCGAAGTAGTCCTCAATCCTCTTGACCAGCCGGTCATGATCGATATCGGCTAACAGTGCGTCCTGTTTCGTCTGCACACCTGGCACCCAATGCGCCATCAGGTCGGGCAGACGCGGCCAGGATAAGAACGCATCGCAAATCAGACCGGAGATGAACGGACACCCAAGGTCAGTCGCTGGCTTCAAAGGCTGGTACAAGCTCTTGCCGTCATTCTCCGCCGATGCCAGCAGCTCGGCCCGCTTCTCCTTGCCCCACAGGTGGCGGAACAGGACGTGCGACACAACTTCCCCAGCCGAAGGCGGCTGGGCTACGGGGGCTTTGCGGACCATCAGGCTAATGGCCGTGCCGACCTGGATGCCTTCGCGGTTGAACTCGGTGGAAAAGACGCTGGGGTCGGGTTTGCCCTCGGGCGTGAGCTTGCCGGTCTTGTATTTGTCGCCGTTGAGGCAGTCGATCCAGATTCTGTCGAAGGCTTCGATGTACCGTTCGCGCATGCCGGTGTGCGACAGGCCGTCCAGCCAGGAGTAGTTGGAGATGAAACAGACGATGCCCTGGCCGGTCTTGTCCACGATCCGCCGCTCGGCCATGCGGAAGAAGCGCACGTACAGGTCGTTGAGCCCCTGGCCATGCGGCTTGGGGGCCTTCTTGGTGGTACGATAGGCGGTGGAAAGGTCGCGTTCCTCGCCCACCTCGATATCGGAAAAGCCGTTGTAAGGCGGATTGCCCAGGATCACCAATATCGGCGTGGACTGCTTGACGCTGTCGGCGGCATCGTGCTCTTCCTGCAACTCGACGAAGGGCAGCGTGGCCTGCGGCTCCTTGGGCGGCTCCCAGCCGGTCAGGGCGTTGGTCAGGTACACGCCGACGCGCTGCTTGCCCGTCAGCGGCACGCCCAGGTCGGTTAAGCGCAGGCCCAGTTGCAGGTGGCTGACGACGTAGGGGGCCGGCAGGATCTCAAAGCCGAAGACGCGCTGCTGCACGGCTGTCTTGAGGTCGTGGCTGACCAGGGCGTCCCCGCCCTTGTCACGCAGCGTGGCGGCGATCTGGTCGAGCACGCCGACAAGGAATGCGCCCGTGCCGCAGCACGGGTCGAGCACGTACACGCGCGGATCGGCCAGGCCGTCTTCGACGTCGAGCTCTTCGCGCAGTACGCGGTCCACCCGCTTGACCATGTACGTGACGATCTCCGGCGGCGTGTACCACACGCCCAACTGCTTGCGCAGGTCGGGGTCGTAAGCCTCCAGGAACGGCTCGTAAAAGTACTGCACGGCGTGGTGCTGCTCGAAGGCCTCAAAGAAGGCGGCGCGGTCGACGCGGTTGAGTGCGGCCGTGGCCCAATTCAGGACCTCGGAGATGTTCAGGGCGTCGAGTTGGCCGGGATCGGCGGCCTCATAGAAGAGCTTCCGCAGCACGGGCACGCGCAGGTAGTTGGCGGACTTCTGCCAGTCGAACTGGTCCGGCGCGGGCACGCCTGCCCGCCCTACGGCCGGCTTGTGTTCCTTGGCCCACAGCACCCAGGCCGAGAAGACGCCATAGAAGAGCGTCTGGATCAGCGTGGACTCGAAGAAGTGCTCGCCGCGGTCGCCGCGGAACTTCATGCCCAGCGACTCTTCCAAAGCCCTGCGCAGCGAGGCTAGGGCCGGCAGGTTGCTGCCCTTGATTCGGGCCAGGGCGTCGCGGGCATAGCTGGCCAGGAACCACGCCAGGTCCTTGGGGTTGAAGAGCGGCGCGTTGTGCTGCATCGCCCGCAGGAGGTAACCGGTGAACCGCTCGCCGTGCTCTTCGGCCAGCGTGCGGGGATGCGCGGCGGCGGCCCAGAACGATTCTTCATCGGCGGCCAGACTATAGCATTCCAGCGTTTCCGGCGATCTGCCCGGCACGTCGGCGACCAGGGCGAAGTCGCGGTAGTTGGTGACCAGCACCAGGCCGTACCTGCCGGCGTAGCGCCGCACCTGCTCACTGGCGGCGATCTTGGCAATGTCGTCGCGGGTGGACTTGATCTCGATCACGCCGCGGGCGGGCGGCTGGCCCTGCATGGGGTCGGGATCGTTCTTCTTGAGCTGGTCGGGCGTGAAGAGCCCGCCGTCGGGGATGCCGGCGCCGCGGTTGGCGAGGTTGATGACGCAGCGGACCTTGGGCTTGAGGCCCTTGCCCAGCTCGTTCAGCAGGTTGGCCAGCGGGCCATAGTAGGAGGTCTCGGGTACGGCGGCCCCCGTGCAATGAATGTCCCGCAGCTCCCGAAGGTAGGTCTCTAACGGATGCATGTGCGTTGGTTGTACCGGAGCTGCCGTGTTTTCGCAACGGAGCGGGACACGATCGTCGAACGCAGAGCATCTCGCGCCGCGCGATCGTCAGCGGGAATTGGCAGGGACATGCGGCCCTGGCTGGAACCAGTCGACGGGTTGTGAGTCCTCGTCAGTCCGATCAAACGTGAGCCGGCAGGGCTGGCGACTGCCCTGGATCTTGGCGTCGTCGAAGATGATCCGCTTGGGCATGCCTGTCCTGGAGTCGGCCCAGATCTCGATGGTTTCGGGGCCCTTGATCTCGTGCGAATTGCGACGGACCTTCACGTGTCGCAGCAACTCCTGCCCGGACGCCAACGCGGCCTGGTCGAACTGCTCCACCGTGTAATCCTGCCGTATCCGCTCCAGCGTCTGGTGGAGGTCACAGAACGGCACGTCGGCCATGATCGGCGGCATCGGGATGCCACCGGCGCCCAAGCCTTCCTTCGTCTCCGCGAGCGACCCCTTGCGGACGCGCCAGCTCTGCTGGCCATCGTAACCGTCGTAGATCAGCCCGCCACTGGGATCGTTTCGGACCAGCAGGTACTGGCGACCGTCGCGAAGATACAGCTTGGCATCATCCAGGCCCGGCCTGGGCAGCATCTCCGGCGGGCTGTCATCCGGTCCACGGCGCGGCGGCTCGGGCAGATCCTCCATCTGAATATGGTAGGTGCGGTCACCCGGCCGACCCAGGGCGCCGATGATGTCGTTCAAAGATGCCAGGGCCGGCGTAGCGTTGCCTGCGAGCATCCAGAACCCGACGGCCAGCAGGATCAAGGCGGCCACGGCGCCCGCAGAGCGCCACGCCCAGGCCGGCAGTTGCAGGGGTCTTCGCGCTGGTACGGCTGCAGGTGTTGGTGCGGCAGCGGTGGGCGCCGCCGTGGACTGGCGAATCGCCTGCATGGCCGCCTGCACGCGTTGCTCGCGGTGTTCCGCCGCCGCCTCGTCGTGCAGGTGAAGCAGCAGCGCGTGCACCAACTGCTCGTCGGCCGGCTGGGGCCCGCTGCGGCTGTGCAGGTTTTCGCCTTCGGTGTTCATGTGCCCTGGTCCGTTTTCGTCCACACGGTCTTTCGCTGCAGGCATTCCGCCAGCTGCACCCTGGCCCGCTGGAGCTGCTTCTGGACGGCGTCCCTGGTCATCGCCAAGTGCTCCGCGATCCACTCCGTCGGCCGGTGCTGCCGATAATGCAGGTCGATCGGCTCACGATACCGCGGGGCGAGATGCTCGATGCAGTCCTTCAGGGCGGCGAGCTTCTCTTCCAGTGTGTCGCCGCTCTGCCGGTCCACCTGTGCCATCCGCTGATCGAAATGCTCCAGGATGTGTTCGTCCACCGGCGGCGCCTGCTGTGCCGCCTTTCTGAAATGGGCCAGTACCAGTCGCTTGGCGATCCCGCGTAACCAGGCGCCAAAGGGCCGCGAACGGTCGTACACGCCGATCTTCCGCCAGGCGATCAGCATCGTCTCCTGGAACAGGTCGTCTGCCGCGTGTTCGTCACGGACCGACGCGCGCAGGAACGCCGTCAGGGAGTCGGCGTTCTCCCGGATCAGAATCTCGAACAGCGCCAGCGGCTCGACCGGCCGAGCCTGCGGCCCTTGGGGCGGTGCTGCATCATCAGTCATAACTGAAACGTGCTCCTGATTCTCATTGTCGGCTGGTACATGAGGGCGGACAAGAAAAGCATTCTTTTCGTGACGTCGGATTTCGCGGTTTTCTTGTCCACCTTCTGCCTTGGTGTGCAAAGAAGAGATAGACAACCCGCCCCGCGCCTCGCGGACGAGAAAGGAGACCGCCCATGATGAGATTCACCAGCCTCTGCATCGCCGTTGCCTGCCTGATCGGCCCAGCCACAGCTCACGCCGTTATGGACATGGCCAACACGCTTTCGGACAACGCCCAGCAGAACACCATCGCTTTTGATGGCTTGGCATTCTTGACGGGATCCATCGGATCGGACTCGTTCTTCCCACCGGGAAAGGTGGCCGACTTCTGGGGCTTCCAATACCTGCGGGATAACGACCCCAGCGGCATGGGCCACAACACGGACTTCCTCTCTCGGGCGGCCGACAACATGCTGTACGCGCTGACGGCCGACCAGCGCCAGCAGCTCATCACGCTGGCCAAGAGCCAGGTCGCCTCGATCAACCAGTACGGCTACGGCCGCTTCGTGCTGATGGACGCCTTTCGCCGCAATCTCACGGGCAACATCCCCACCGGAAGCACCGGGCTGAATCTCGACGCCGTGAAGAGCTACTCCCAGCAGCTCTACCAGCTCGATGGACAGATCAGCTACCAGCGGGCGCAGGTCATGGGCCCGATCCTGGCCAGCCTCACCGCTACACAGCGAGCCTACCTGAACAACAACATGGTCGGCCAGGGCATGACGAGTTGGCCGAACGTCGGCGAGCAGATCGACAAGCGCGGCCTCACCAATGATGAGTTTGTGGCCGTGACGACCTACGCCTCCGACATGTTCAGCTGGTACGCGGGAAACACCGACGCCGACGTCTATTTCTGCCCGGAACGCCAGGGCACGTACTTCGGCTCCTTCTACATGAAGGACGCCCCGGCCATGGGCAACCCCAACTACTCAATTCCCACCAACCTTACCGGCGACATGGGCGCCGCGTTTTTGAGCGTCCTGACGCCGGCACAACGGAGCTTGGTCACCAACCTGGTCAGCTCGCAGAACGCGGAACTGCTGAAGATCGTGGACCGGCGGGAAGACGTGTCCACGCTGCTGCGGCAGTTCATCGCCGGCCAGACGCCCAGCCAGACCGACATGCAGGACCTGATGACCAAGTACGGCGAGCACGACGGCAGCATCATCTATCAGTATGCCACGGCCTTTGCCCAGGTCGGCCAGACGCTGAGCTCCAGTCAACAGTCCCAGCTTCAGGCTCTGCGCGACGAGATTCTCCAGGGCGAGCCATCGGTTCCGTCAGGCGCGTTCCTGTACTCCACACCCACAGCGATGCCGACAATCCCCAGCAGCGACTTCCTCTTCTTTGCCCCGCTCGCCGGCGATGCGACCCGCGACCGTGTGGTCAACTTCAAGGACTACATTGTCCTGGAAGGTGACTTCGGCAAGACTAACGCCACATGGGCCATGGGCGACTTCAACGCCGATGGTGTGGTCGACTTCAAAGACTACACGATCCTGGAAGCCAACTTCGGAACAAGCGTTCCTGAGCCGGCGACGCTCTTGCTGGTGACGGCCGGTGCAGCGGGACTGCTAATCCGCCGGCGAGGCTAATCGCTGATTCGCAAACACCAATTCATAAAACAGGAGATGACGTGATGACTACGAAACGGATCGCCTTCGCATTGACCCTGGCACTGTGTGCGTGCGCCGCCTTGGGACAGGATCGTCCGCCGCAGAATCGCCCGCCGCGCGATCGGCCGCGGGATCAGCAAGCCACCGGCAACGCCGGCAACGCCCAGCGATACTCCATTGAGCAGGCGATCTCCGATAACGCGCAGCTCCACACCATCGCCTTCGACGCTCTGGCCTTCCTCACGGGCGATTTCGCCATGGATACCTTCCTGCCACCGGGGAAGGTCAGCGACTACTTCGGCTTCCAGTACATGCGCGACATCGACGCCAAGGAGGGTGGCCACAACACCTCCTTCCTCACCAGGATCGCCTTCAACATGCTGGCCGTCCTTAACGACGACCAGAAGGCGCAGCTCCTGGCCCTGGCCAAGCAGCAGGAAAGCGACATCCGCCGCTTCGCCGAGATGCGGTTTCCCTTGATCAATGCCTTCCGACGGAACCTCCAGGGCGACTTGCCTGCCGGCAGCAAGGGACTGGACAAGGCCGCGGTGGCGAAGGCCTCCGCCGACCTGTACGAACTGGACGGCCTGCTGGCGTATCAGCGGGCGAAGGTCATGGGCGAGATCATCCACGGCCTGTCCGCCGATCAGAAGGCTGCCCTGGCCAAGCTGAAGTTCGGCGACTCGCGGACCTGGCCGGATCAGAGCGAGCAGCTCGACAAGCGCAGCATGTCCCACGAGGTCAACGTGGCCGTGATGACCTACGCCAGCGAGATGTTCGCCTGGTACGCCGGCAGCCTGGAAGCTGACACGTACTTCTGCCCCGAGCGGCACGGCATGTACTTCGGCGGCTTCGGCATGAAGACGGCCCCGGCCATGGGCAAACAGGATTACTCGATCAGCACGTCGCTGACGGGCGACAGCGGCCAGGCCTTCCTGGCCACGTTGAACGATTCCCAGCGGAAGCTCATCACGAGCTTGCCGGATCTTCAGCGCAAAGACCTGGCCGAGATCGTCACGACGCGTCGGGCGCTCGCGACCGAACTGCGTCGCTTCCAAAAGGGCGAGACCGCCGACAAGGACAAGGTGCTGGCGCTCTCCAGGCGATATGGTGAGCTGGACGGCGAGATGTCGTACCTCTACGCCACGGCCTTCGCAAAGGTCGGCCAAACGCTGACAGCGGAGCAGAAGGCGAAGCTGTCGGCCATGCGGAAGGTTGACCCCTCCGAACCGAAGGGACCGTTCCTGTACTCCGCCCCAATCCAGATGCCGCAGATTGAGAACACAGACTACCTGTTTGGCGTGGGGCAATCAGCCAGCCAGCCCGCAGCGCCGGCCAAGTAGCCCATATGCATGGAAGACGCCTATGACAACCTCACGCGGACTCCTGGTTTGGGCCATATTCCTGACGGCAGGCATCGCCATGGCCGGTTGCTCAACAAGCCAGCCAGGGGCATTCGTACTTCGCAGCCCCGCGGTGGCTGACGACGGGCAACTGCCGAAGGAGTACACGGGCGACGGGGCCAGTGCCACGCTGCCGCTCGAATGGAGCGGCGCTCCGGCCGGAACCAGGAGCTTCGCGCTCATCATGCACCACGTGGCGCCCGACCGGACCAAGTGGTACTGGATTCTCTACAACATCCCGGCTGGCACGAAGAGCCTGCCCAAGAACGTCACCGGCACCGGCGTTCTGGGAAACAACAGCGTAAACGGCAGGACGGAGTATGCCCCTCCGCACTCCAAGGGGCCAGGGCCGAAGACGTACGTGTACACCGTCTACGCGCTGTCGTCGCCAGTTATGCTGACCGTCACTCCGGCGGAGGTGAGTCGCGACGTGCTGCTGGCGGCCATGCAGGACAAGATCCTCGCCAGCGCGGAACTGCGAGTCGTGTACACGCGGAACCTGTCAGCGGGACCGCTGCCGGCAAGCCCGGATCGATAGGAGACGGCAGTGAGACGCATTGTTTTCCTCACCATTGTTGCATGGCTGGCGTTGTTGGCCACGTCGCTGCCCGCCCAGGACGGAAGGCAGCGCGGGGATCGCCGTGGCGGCCGGGCGGGACAGGATGGGGCTCGCAGGGGCCTGCCCGCGCCAACGAGCCTGCTGGCGGCGATGAAACTGGAGGATCTCTCCATCATCCTTGGCCAGCCGGCGGACAGGTCCATCACCGTGAACGTGCTATCCGCCGATGCCCGCGAGGGGTTCATCGAGTACGGCCTCGCAAACGGCATGTATACGAGCAAGACGGACGTCGTGAAACTGTCGGCCGGAACGCCCGTCGAAATGCGGCTCGATGGACTCGATCGAGACAAGCAGTACTTCTACCGACTCCAGCACCGCAAGACAGGTGATGCCGCGTTCGTGGCCGGGGACGAGCATGGCTTCCACACGCAGCGAGCGCCGGGCAGTGGGTTTGTCTTCGAGATCCAGGGCGATTCGCACCCCGAACGCCCGCAGCAGTTCGATTCGGCCCTGTATGCCCAGACGCTCCAGGCCGCGGCGGCCGACCGACCGGACTTCTATATGACGATCGGCGATGACTTCAGTGTAGATGCGCTGCATGAGATCACAGCCGAGACCGTGGCTGGGCGTTACACCCTTCAGCGACCGTTCCTGTCGCTGGTCGCGCAGTCGTCGCCGTTGTTCCTGGTCAACGGCAATCACGAGCAGGCGGCGTTGTGCAACCTCGACGGCTCGGACAACAACGTCGCGGTCTGGGCACAGAACGCCCGAAACATGTTCTTCCCGCAGCCGGCGCCGGACGGCTTCTACACGGGCGACGCGAAGCCCATCGAGCACGTCGGCCTGCTGCGCGACTACTACGCCTGGACGTGGGGCGACGCGTTGTTCGTCGTGATCGACCCGTACTGGCACAGCGCCAAGCCGGTGGACAATGTCCTGGGCGGAGGCGACAAGTCGCGCGACATGTGGGCCGTCACGCTCGGGGAGCAACAGTACAGGTGGTTCAAGGCCACGCTGGAGTCGAGCAGGTCCCGCTACAAGTTCGTCTTCACGCATCACGTGCTTGGCACCGGCCGGGGCGGCATCGAGCAGGCGGGGCTCTTTGAATGGGGCGGCAAGAACAAGAGGGGCGAGAATGAGTTCGCACGAAACCGGCCGGGCTGGGAGTCGCCCATCCACCAACTGATGGCCCGCAACGGCGTGACGATCTTCTTCCAGGGGCACGACCACGTCTTCGTGCGGCAGACGCTTGACGGCGTGATCTACCAGACACTGCCCGATCCAGCCAACGCCTTCTATTCCCTCGAAAACAAGGACGCCTACCGCAGCGGTGACATCCTGCCCAACTCCGGCCGCGTGCGTGTGACCGTTGGCCCGGAAAAGGTCCGCGTAGAATACGTCCGTTCGTACCTACCCAAGGACGCCACGCAGGAGCATCCCGACGGCGAAGTGGCGTTCTCCTACGAGATCCCCGCATCGAGAACGGCCACGCCAAGCGCGCACGCGACGAGTGCGCCGGCGTCGGGCCCGGGTTCCGTCCCACGAACGGGAGGATAACATGAAACCTACGAGCAGACAGGTTGTCCTGCTTCTATGCCTGACGGTTGCCGTCAGCGGATTGTGTGCGTTGGCTCAGGATGGCAATCGCAGGGGACCCGACACCCGACCGGGGCGTCAGGGGCCGTGCGGGCCCCAGGGAGTGTTCCTGACGGACGTGCCGGCGCACCCGCTCGACATCATCCTTGGCCGCCCAACCTCGAACTCCGTCACGCTGAGCGTGCTCTGCTACGACGACGCTAAGGCCTACGTCGCCTACGGCACGCAGAAGGACGACCTCGCTGCCCGGACCGAGACGGTGGAGTTCAAGAAGGGTCAGCCGCGGGAGATCGTGCTGGAGAAACTCCAGAGCGACACGCAGTACTACTACGAGTTGCGATCCGCCGCCACGAACAAGCCCTTGGTGGGCGGCGCGGGCACGTTCCACACGCGGCGGCCTGCGGGTAGCACGTTCGTCTTCACCGTGCAGGCCGACTCGCACCTGGACGAGAACACCAGCACGGAGCTCTATCGCCAGACTCTCGCCAATGCCTTGGCCGATTCGCCCGACTTCCACATCGACCTGGGCGATACGTTCATGACCGACAAGCACGCCGACCGGGACAGCGCGGCCAAACAGTACCTGGCCCAGCGGTATTACCTGGGGCTGGTTGGGCACTCAGCCCCCGTCTTTCTCGTGCTCGGCAACCACGACGGTGAGGATGGCAAGCTCCTCCGCGGCGGCGCCGACAGTCTTGCGGTCTGGTCCAATACGATGCGGAAGCGATACTTCCCCAATCCCGTGCCGGATGGCTTCTACAAAGGCAACGAGACGAACCACCCGCAGGCCGGCCAGTTGCAGGACTATTACGCGTGGGAGTGGGGAGATGCGCTGTTCGTCGTGCTCGACCCGTACTGGTACGCGAGCCCCCGGCGGGCCAACGACTGCTGGGATCTTTCTCTCGGGCTTGAGCAGTACAGCTGGCTGAAGAAGACGCTCTCCTCCAGTCGGGCGAAGTTCAAGTTCGTCTTCATCCACCAGCTCGTCGGCGGCATGGACAAGCAAGGCCGCGGCGGGGTTGAGGCCGCTTGCTTCGGCGAATGGGGTGGCAAGAACGCCGATGGCAGCGACGGGTTCAAGGACCACCGTGCCGGCCGGGACATGCCCATCCACCAGCTCCTGGTCCAGAACCACGTAACGGTCGTCTTTCATGGCCACGATCATCTTTTCGCCAAGCAGGAGTTGGATGGCATCGTCTACCAGGAAGTTCCGCAGCCAGGCTTCAATGGCGTGGGCCGCCCGGCGAATGCCGCCGAATGCGGCTACGTCAGCGGGGAGATCCTCGGTGGCTCCGGATACTTGCGGGTGACGGTCGGCCCGGCCGATATGCATGTTGCGTATCAGGCATCCCTACGAGGCTGATGTCACGTGTTCGAAGGCGCACAAGCATGAGCAATCCGTTTCGCTCGAAACGCGGGGCGTCGGCTGAAGCAATTCAGAGCGAGAATCACCGCAACCTTCGGCCTGACAGCATCTTGGCAGCGATCAAGGCGAGGTTTGGACTAGTTGGGGGTGGACCAAACCCATCAGAGATTTCCGGGCGAAAGAGAGAGGAAAACGGCCCAAACGGGGCGTTCGAGGGTGCAACTAGTCCAAACGAGCAACGGTGCCAGTAGACGCACGCGAGCGCGAAATGGCTTTGCCCGTGCGTACTTACTGCGACGGCCCACCGGATGGTTCCGGCGGGCCGTTGAAACAGAGAGAGCGTTTCGCTGAACGCTCGTAAGTGGAGGCTGTGCTCCTGGAAACGAAACGGCCTCTGTTCTTGAGCCGGCGAGTTCTCGCCCTCTCCACCCTGGGAGCACGCGACCCGCTCACGATGGAACAATATGCTCAGCGAGACAGCCCTTGGAATTTCGGGCTCGTTCGCGGATAATCATTATCTTGAGCCGTTATGGCGGTTCGAAGAAGGGGCGGAAACATTGGCTCAGCAAATCCGTCAGCTTGACTTTCTGCCGGCCTCGGCTGAGGCAGATCATGGTTACATGCCCCGTACCGTTGAGCATTTTCATCCGGACCGAATCATCCTCGCTAAAGGGTGCCGCGGCAACAACGCGCGGGTGGCGTTCGTCGAGGCCATCTGTCGGGCGTATCCGGCCGCCGAGGTTATAGAGAGGCCTGCGACTTCTCATGCCCAGATCGACTTGGGGATCGGCGAGCCGCTGCCCCGGCACAGGTGTGGCAAGCGAACTCTCGTTCTAGGCGAACACAAAAGCCCGGTGCGGTTCAGTGAAGAGCGGTCCAACTGCTGCCCGAACTACTGGCACTTCTCCCCCTACGGCTTTTGTCCCTACGGGTGCGATTATTGCTACTTAGCAGGAACCCGAAGCGTGTGGTTCTCGCCGACCGTGAAGATCTTCCTCAACCTTGACGAGATGCTGGTCCGCATCGACACGATTGCGAATCGGGCCGGTTCGCCAACAGCTTTCTACCTGGGCAAACTTCAGGATGGCTTGGCATTGGATGGGCTGACCGGCTACTCTCGCCGGCTCGTGTCGTTCTTCGGCCAGCATCGTTGGGCCCGGCTGGTCCTCTTGACTAAGTCGGCGGACGTGGTCAATCTGGCGGGGCTCCAGCCCCATGGCAACGTGATCCTATCCTGGAGCCTCAGCAGCGAGGCCGCTTGGCGGCAATTCGAGCCGGGCACGCCGTCGCCTGCCGAACGCTTGGATGCCATGCGGCGTTGCGCCAATGCCGGCTATCGCATCCGAGCGGTGCTCATGCCGATCGTGCCAACAGGAGAGTGGCGCGCAGAATACGTAGGGCTGCTGGATGAGCTATTAACTATCGCTGCTTTGGAGCGAATTACGCTGGGCAGCCTGTGCAGTTTTCCGAGTGCTCTGCAACTAACGGACGCCAAGCTCGGACGCGCTAACCCCATCAGGGAGTGCTTATCCGGCGGCGGGCAAAGCGTCGACGGCCGATACCGATTTGACTCATCTCGCCGACTCGATGCCTACCGATACCTGCTGAAGCAGATCCAGATTCGTTTGCCGAGCATGCCCGTTGGGCTCTGCCTTGAAGAGCGGCCTGTCTTCGAAGCCCTTGGGCTGACGGATCAAATCGGCATCTGCAACTGCGTACTCTGAAGACCGGCATGAACCTAACCATTCCAAATTTACTGGATCATCAGATCCCTCGGGACGACGTAGCCAGCCTGATCACCCGCCTGGGCTGTGTCCGACAAGAGGTGTACGACTGCTGGACAGCGGATCGTCGCAACGCTCGTACCGGCAAAGCCATCCAGCGTGCCTTGGACGATGCACTCGTGCTGGCACTCGTCTTGCAGTACTTACGTCGGCGTAGCGGCAGCAACATCAGCATCACGCCCAACTCTTGGGCGCAGCAAGGATCAGTCAGCCAAATGGCCAGCCTTGCCGCTTCCATGGCCCCCCAGGCCCAGCAGATTCTTCTGGACCGCGCCTTCGCCAACAAATGTCGGTGGCCAGAACACGCTCGTAGCCTGCTCTTCGGCGATTGCCTCCCGGCCGCGTTCAAGTCATTCGTCGGCAATCTCCCTATCACGATTCTCGGCGATTTTCACCAAATGTGTCTGTCGCGCCCCCTGGATTCCAGCCGGCCAGGACATGAGCGCAGGCAGAAAGGAGCACATTACACGCCGGCGAGCCTGGTCGATTACATGGTAGCCAGAAGCCTCGACGCTATAAGTGCGGATGGAATTGAGCCGCATCAAAGGCATATTCTCGATCCATCCTGCGGGTGCGGGGCGTTTCTTATCGCGATTCTACGGTATCTTTCAAAAGAAGCTCGGCGATTAGGTGCTCCTCACCCATCACGCCGTCTCTACGGCAGCGACATCGACAGCCGGGCCATTGATCTGGCACGGCTTTCCCTTGGAATGGCGGCGTGGAGCTTGAACGTCGGATGCTCGCCCAATCCGATTTGTTGGGATCGAAACCTTGTCGAGCGAGATTTCCTGGCTCGATCCACGTGGGAGAGCAGGAAGTTTGACCTCATCATCGGCGGGCCTCCCTTCATCCGTGTGGAGCAACTCCACGACTCCGATCCACGGAAAGTGGCCGCCTACCGCGCCCGTTACAGGGCCGCCCAGTCCGGTCAGTTCGACCTCTACATGCTCTTCATGGAGAAGGCCATCGGCCTTCTCCGGCCGGGCGGACGGCTAATCATCAGCGTGTCCAGCAGCTTCCTGCGAAGCAGGAGCGGAGCTACGATACGCGGGCTTCTTGCCGAAAACTGTCGAGTCGAAGAAATCATCGAGTTCGAAAGCAGCAACATCTATCCGGACGCTTCCGTGCAAATCGCAGTCCTGTTGATTCGCAAAGGTGAGGTGGGCGGCAGGACCAGGTACGGCTTTGTGCCCGACGGACGTCCTATTCGCCAGCATCTGGAAAGGCTGCTTAGACCTTCCTGCAAGTCTCTCCAAGGAAGCGAGGTACTGAGCGTCGAATTGCCTGAAGACGGCAGGGACGGTTGGAGCTGTCGTTCGCCACGCGACGAAAGCTTTCTCCGCCGCATGGACGCAGCAGGGTCACCACTTGGCACGCTTCCCGTTCACGTTAGCCTAGGCATGTGCACAGGCGCGGACGACATTTTCATTCTCCGGGCCCACCGTGACGCCAATGGCGAGACTTACTTGACCACGAGAAGTGGTGGCCAGATCCAGCTCGAGGAAGCCCTATTGCGGCCAATTCTGCGGGCCAGGCATTCGCGGAACGGGCTGCCCGACACGCCATATGTCTGCATCTTTCCGTACGACTCAAACGGCGCGTCACTTGGCGAAGGTTCGTTCCGACGACGATACCCCTTGGGATACCAATATCTCCACGCTCATCGGGCACGCTTGACCTCGCGCCGACTATGCCCCGGGCAGCCATGGTTCGCATTGAGGAAGGTCGACGTGGCCTGCCATCTTGCGCGACACAAGGTCGTCGCTCCCACAACACTCGGTGTTCGTGGCTTTCGACTGAATACAGAAGGCGTGCTGTGCCATCACAGCCTCCTCACGATCATCTTGTCGGGCACGAAGGTCGATCCGCGGTATCTTGTCAGCGTTCTGAACAGCAGCGTGCTTTGGCGGTACATCTCGCTTCGCGCGCCCCGGATGGGTGCGGGCCGATTCGCGTTCAGGCTAGGACTCGCCAGTCACATTCCAATCGTGCTTCCTCAAACAGCAAGCCAGCGATCACTTGTGAAGCAGATTATCAAGCAGGTTCGCCAGGAGGCGCAACCTGAAAGCACGGATCGTCTCGTTGCAGAGCTTTATGGCCTTCCGCACAGCGATCCATGAGCCCTCTTTTGGTCTTCCCGATTGTTTGTCCACGCGCGGAAGCGAAGCTGACCCATGATGCCGCGTAGGAATAATGCAGGTGGTCCAAGCGCCGAAGAAAGCCGGGTTTAGGCGGGCACCCCAACTCCTTTATGTCACTGCGCTTACGCCGACGGACGCCCGCCGCCATCCGTCGACCGCATAACAGAGGCAGTTTCGAGACAAAAGAACGCTCGTTACTGGAGGCTGTGCTCCTGGGGACGAAACTGTCTCTGTTTTCGGTACGGGCCATCACCACCAAGGGGTGCCTGATACGCTAGTGGCTAGGGCGCGATTGAAGATATTCCAACGAGCCTCGCCGCGCGAGGTTGGCTGGACTCCATTTGCTGCTGCCAATTCCCGTGACCTTCATGCCTAGATCGTCTGGGATCTGAC
Organism: uncultured Planctomycetota bacterium; assembly: GCA_903892515.1. Lineage (GTDB taxonomy): Bacteria > Planctomycetota > Phycisphaerae > SM23-33 > SM23-33 > CAITIS01. The sequence continues at coordinate 35,283 of CAITIS010000028.1, forward strand.
GAGCCCAACGTTCCATCAGACGATTGCCTCACGATAGCGTCAACGATTGCAGCTACCAGTCGGAAGATTCCCCGAAAGCATCGGAAGATTGTCGGAAGATTGGTCATGGCTTCCGCTCTTTCAGGACGTACTTCACTGCCCGCCCGTGACCCTGCCGTTCCAGGACTTCCAGCTTAACCAGGCCGACTAAGTCCCTGTTGGCCGTGTCATACACGACCTTGAACTGCCGGACGCACCAGCCACTGGCCACTGCGCCTTCCTTGAGTACTTGGAGAACGATCCTCTTCTGGCGGTCGTTCAGCTGAGCCTCCACGGCCGGTGGAACGCCCTGGCTGGCCGCCGATGGCGGCACCCGAAGACGTTCAAGGTCGTCGGCGGGACCGGGGAAAATGACCTGAAAGTAGCCGGTCTCTGATCCCAGAAGCGGAATGTCCAATCCGTGATTGAGCATGTACTCGCGCATCCGGCGGAACCCACTGCCGCGTTCTTCGATCCGATGGAAGAAAGATAGGCACTGGGCGAGGGCTGGATTGCGGGAGCACGGTTTGTATTTGCCCTTTCGCAGCTTGTCGATAGTGATGGGCGCAGGCGGCAACCCCGGGCTCGACAGAACCACTCGGTCGGCAAAGACCTCTAGCATGATCTTGCGCCCAGCATCTTCGTACTGCCGGTGCGCCACGGCATTCACCAAGGCTTCACGCAGTGCCTCTGTCGGGTATTCATCCAGGCGGATGCGATTGAGGCCGATGACCTTCATGGGATGCCGAGTATTACGGTCGATGAAAGCGATGGCGCGAACGATGGCCAGCGGCATCGGGCCACGGATGTCCTCATGATCCTGAGGGTCGCCATCGAGTTCCACGCCGCGGTAGGCGTCCGCCAGTATTCGGCACTGAGGAAACACGGCCGATGGGTCCTTCGCCAGTAGAACAATGCCAGCTGCCGTGGCGTAGTCTCGACCTGATTTTGGGTCGCGCCAGACCAACCCACGAAGTGATGCACCAGCCAAGAGGTCGCCGGCGGAGAGCTGTTCGGGCGTCTTGGCCTCTGAGGCAGCCACCAGTTGGCGAACCACGCCATGACTAAGGTCACGCCACAGAATTCGCGTCATCAGCTGTGACTCGAAGGGTGACGTAGCCTCAATGGTCTGTTCGGCAATAGTATTCTCGTCCGTTGAAGGAGCGATGCTAAACCGCTCCTCCAGCAGCTTCACAAGCGCGGCACGGACCTCTTTCTGAAGCTCGATGACGTTGCCGAATCGCTTGTACTTCAGCCCGTCCGCTTCGATCTCCTTCAACATGCCATCGGTCGCAGGCTCGCGCTTGGCGCTGCGGGTTCCTTTGATAAAGGCCAAGACGGGGAACGAAAGCTCCTTGGCTCGCCGGTATTCCTGGTGCGTCATGGAGAGGCCGGCCACCGGCGTTCCGTACTCCTGCCAGACGATCAGGACGTACACCTGACAGTTCTCCAGGGCCTTGATGCACCCGTGAGCTGACTTGTCCGGAGATGCAGGCTCATCCTCGTAGAGGACAGGCGTGCAGTGCATCGACAGAAACGGGTCCGTATGGATGAGGTTCTGTACGATGACGCGCTCGTCCTCCAGCTCCTTCTGTACGGAACTGACGAAGATCCGGAGTTGGGTCTTACCAGGTTGTCTGGGGCGGTTGTTGGCCAAACGCCATTCCCTATGGACCGACGAACGGGCTGGATCGTCCAGCGAAGCGATAATAGCCGGGGCGGGGCGTTTCCACAAACTCAATCAGCCCGCGTTCAGCAAAGTCGGCCATATCCAGTTTGACGGTCCTGGATAGACACGGAACTGCTTTCGACGCCGGCATGCCGAAGTTGTACAGTCGCTCGTTACTTCGGCCAGCACCCACTTCTGCCGGTCGTTCGGCGGAAGGTCATGCTCGGAACACCGGCCCCGGGCGCCAAGCCTCGTCCCGCTGAGAAAGCGTGCCGGCTCGCTCGGGCATTCGGCGTAACTTCGCCATTACCCCGTAATCCTCTCGGCACCACGCGGCGGTGAGTTCACATGAGCAGAGCCATCGCGACGACCTCCTCCACCGGATATCATCCGCTATCGCTACGTCTGCATAAAGGGACACAAACTATCCTCCTGTGCAGACAGCGTTGGAGGTCACGATGCCCCCAAGACGATTGCCGACTGGGTTGACGAATTGCAGGCCGGCGGCCGATACAACGCTCCTACGCAACAAAGCGGTCAGCGGCACCGGCCTCTCACCGGAGGCCCGTCATCGCACCTGAACTTCGGGCACAAGCTCGTCAATGCTCCGAGCCCAGCCTCGCCATGCCTTCTTGACTTGGGCAACGGTCTGGCCTTCCCTTTCTGCTGAAAGAGTTGCGGCCTGTTGCGTTTGCGACCGTTTTTCTGTACCGTTTGGCCACTATGCCGCGACTCGCCAGGATGTCGAAGCGGTCATTTCCGCCGTGCCCGGGAACTGACGCCAGCGCGACTATGATCGCATCCTCTTGGAGATTCCAATGAACATCGGGTGGATGAAGATGATCGAGACCCTGATTCGCAGCGGCCAGCGAGAGCAGGCGCGGTCTCTGCTCCAGGAGGCGGCCTCTGCGGTACCCACGAATATCTACGTCGGCTTGGCATCCGCCCGTATGTCGCACTATTCGTATGACTACCGTCAAGCCCTTGCCACCGCGACCACGGCGCTCGAGGCTGCCCAGGCAACCGGAAATGAAATAGGTGAGAGGTACGCGCTGGAGACCCAGGCGAACGCACTGCGGATGCTCGGTCAGGACGATGAGTCGCTGGCGAGAGCCATGGCGGCGGTTGATATGTTTCGCGCGGCGAGGAACAAGCGTGGCGAAGGCCACGCATTGATTGCCAAATCCGATGCCCTCCAAAGATTTCGTCTAGAAGAGGAAGCACTGGAAGCAGCTACGGCTGCCCTTGAAGCATTCCGAGTTGCCGGAAACACACAAGAGATAGGGATTGCTCAGCAAGTCCGAGGTCGCCTTCTGGGGATAATGGGCCGGTACGACGAGTGCATGGTGGCCACGGCGGCTGCATTGGAAGCAGCGCGTGAATCGGGAAACAAGCTGGGAGAGGGAGGTGCGTTGAATCGCCAGGCGATGATTTTCTACACACTGGAACGGCATGAGGAATCACTGGAAGCAGCTATGGCCGCTGTGAAGGCCTTCCGCGAGTCTGGCCACAGAGGTGGCGAGGGAGATGCGTTGGCGAGCCAGGCATTCGCATTGTCCGAGCTTGACCGAGATGACGAAGCGATAGAAGTGACGAAGGCGGCCGTTGAAGCTTACCGTGAGGCCAAGGATGGGGTTGGCCTCGGAGTCTGCAAGGTACTCCTGGCGGCGTGTGCGAAATATGGGCAACACTTGGCGTAGGTAGGCTGGACATCCTTGTCCCCGTTTTCACGCCGCACAACCCACACGGGCCGTGGCTCACCACCGGCCCTTACGAGCAAAGGCCTCGGTCTGTGTTGGTACCATCGCCATCCCTCAACCGACAAGAAAGGAAAGAACGTCCGCCGACCAGGATTCGCTAGGAGCGGAGTTGAGTGCTTCACAGAATTCGGAGATATCCTCAGTCGCAAGCCTGACGAAAGGCGATTCTGAGGTTGCCTTTGCCAGCGTGTGGTGACCTATCATTGGCTCGTCCGACACGATAACAGCGATGTGCTCCCATCCTGGCGGACCGATTTCGACATAATCCAGCCCGAGTTTCCCGAGCCGTTCCCATGGCATCAGCTCATCGCCAGGAATCTGGTACGACCGTCCACCGTCAACCTTGGCATGTTCCACAGCTGTATAGGCATTCGGAACATGCACGTACACGGCACCGCTGGTCCCGACATTGAGCATCGTGACGTAGCCGGTCCGTTCCGTCGAAAACTCGAACTGCAGCGAGGTATTGACCGGAAGCCCCTTCACCTTGACCGTGCCAATATCTCGCGTCACAAGCTCCGTTTTCCGTATCGCTATCTTGTTGCCGTCGGCAACAGACCTTTGTCGAAGGCCATCCACGAGGCTTTGACGCTCCACGCGGAAGCCCAAGACGGCTAGGGCGGACGCGGAAATGCCAAACTCTGGTGACACAAGACGCTCAGCCGCGGCGTTCGCCTTGCTGGCATCCCGATCAGCCAACCGAGCCAGAAGGTTTTCGGGTAGAGCGGCAAGCTTCTCCAGCACGCCCTCGACACCGGCCAGTCGGTCGACCACCTCCTTGTGGCGATGCTGGGCCTCTTCCTCTCTGGCCTTGGCCGTCTTAACCGTCTCGGCGTCGTGCCGAAGCTGGCCGATGGCGACCACGTGGTGCGCCGCCGCCATCTCCGCAGCCCTCTTCGCGTCCTCAATCTCTTTCTCAGCCTGGATTATGTCTCGACGGTGATGCAGTTCCAGCACCTGCAACTGATGCTCCCGCTCCTTCGCCGATAGGGCAAGATCGGCTTCAATTCTGGCCTTCTCCTTGTCATAACGGGCATTCGCCTCCTCCTCTCGCAGTTCAGCTTGGCGCTGGCGGTTTCGCTCTTCCTCGATTCGCGCCAAGCCTTTCAGCCGTGCCTGTTCGGCTTGCAGGTTCGCCGCGTCCGCGCTCTGCCACTTGACCTCTTTGACTTTCACCGACACGCCACAGTCGGCAAGCCAGTTCGGCATCTGCGCTTCCCACCAACGCGCCGGGAGGGAATCCTTGTCACAAAGGTCATTGACGGAGTGCCCACCAATCGCATCGCGCACGTGCGAGCCGAGCGAGTTGGCGATCCACGATTCTACCATTTCTACCGACAGCTCGGATGTGGGCATCGCTGCTTCTAGGCCAAAGGCCTGCAGGAACATCCGGCAGTCACTGACGGACCACGAGCCCTTAAGTCGGAGATCCCACTTGTTCAAATTCCCATCCTCGATGAGGGCAGGGAATACCGTATCAAGCAGCCGGACGGATGTCCGTACGCGTACGTACTGTGCGTTATTCTCCAAGCTGCCAATCATCCGGACGCCGCTCGCGACAATTCGCAGTTCATGACCGCCGGGCGCGGATCGCAAAGCGTACAGCTCACTTCCCGACATCGGCCGCGGCAGGATGACCTTCGGCTTGCCAAACCCGAAGAAGCGGCCCGGCTGTCGCATGTCGGCAATCTCAACAACAGGCAGTTCTGCTTCCATAATGCATATCCTTCTTGTTCGCCCACCGGACAGAGTGCTTTCTGACATGTCCGTCACGCACAAAGCCGCTTCCCTCTCTTAAGTTAGCCGTTCCGCCAGCGGGAATAGGCCAGCAGGGCAACCACTTGCACGGCCGCGATGGTAAAGAACACCACGCGAAACTGGCGGTCGCGCGTCTTGTGGCGGAACAGCAACTGGCCGACAAAGGCACCCGGCGTGCCGCCTGCCGCCGCCATGAAGTGCAGCACCGCCTCGGGCACGCGCCGCCCGCCGGTCCGCGCCCGGTACTTGTCGTATCCATAACAAAGCATCGTCGTCACGTTCACTCCCACAAGCACTGCCCGGAGGACAGTCACGCCTGCCAAACTGAGGGCCAGAGCGACGATTTGGACAACTTCAGATAGACGGCCAACTCGTCGATGGTCAGGATCGCAGCCGGCTGCTTCTTGGCCATGCGCAGTTCCTTTCCGCACTCGAAAGAACGCCAACCCCGGTGCCGCAAAGATGGGCGACCAGAACATTAACCCATCTGTCAGTTGCTGTCAAAGGCCTGCGTGAACGGCATGCTATTTCGCGGGTGCGACAGGGGTGGTCGTGGCCGAGTGCATTCTGATATTGGCTTATGCTATCGCGCGCCTTCGATGGATTGGTCGAGCCGGCGATTTGCAGAAGAACCAGCTACTTCAACCGCGTTCTGCAACAGCCAGAGGCGTCAAAAAGGCGAATCGGCATAACATCCGAAAACGCAGCGTGTTCCGCGCACTTGGACTCTTTCGGGGTGGTCCAAACGAATCAGAGACTTTCCGGCCAGAGAGAGACAAATCGGGCTGCCGGGTGCGATCTCGACCAAGCGTGAAGTCCAATCGCCCGCACCTGGCAGCCCGGTGATAGTGCGGAAAACCTCGCCAAAACGCCGCAAGAACGCGACGCAATCGATACAGCCCGCCGGGACGTCCCAACGGGCTGCTGTGCGAAAGAGAGCTTTCGGCGCTACCTGATTACTGGAGGCTGTGCTCCTGGAAACGAAACAGCCTCTGTCTTTCCATTCAGGAGTCTGTGCTCGCGACATCCTCCTCCAAACGGTCCCACGCCTACTCTTCCGTCCTGGCCAAGCCATGGCCGGGCTTGTTGGCATAGATCAGGTAGTACACCACGGGGATCACGAACAGCGTGAAGGCCGTCGAGGCCAGCAGGCCGAAGATCAGCGCCCACGCCAGGCCCGAGAAGACCGGGTCGGTGGTGATCGGTACGGCTGAGAGCATGGCCGTGGCGGCCGTCAGCAGGATCGGCCGCAGACGGACAACGCTGCTCTCCATGATCGCGTCGAACAGGCTCCGCCCACGTGACAGCGACAGGTGAATGAAGTCCACCAGGATGATCGAGCTGCGCGTCACGATGCCCGCCAGCGCGATCATGCCGATCATGGCGGTGGCCGTGAAGAAGACCGGGTTGGCGTATCCGCCGATGTGCCCGCCAGTGAGCTTGCCCAGCAGCCAGAAGCCCGGCATGATGCCGATGATCGTCAGTGGGATCGCCAGCATGACCACGCCGGAGATGGCGAACGACCGTGTCTGGCCCACCAGCAGGATGTAGATGGCCACCAGGGCGGCCGCGAACGCCAGCCCCATGTCGCGGAAGACATCGAGCGTGAGCTGCCATTCGCCCTCGCCGCCGAAGCTGACGCGGATATCGCGCGGCACAGCCCAGGCCACGCCGCCGCCGTTGGTGATGAATGTGCGCCAAGCTGGCGGACGCTCAGTGGCCGTCGAGACCCAGCCATTGCCGATCACCTTGGCAGACGCTGGGGTGGCATGGTCATCCGCCCGTTGTTTGGGCGGTGACCATGTTGGGACGTCCTGAGCATGGTCATCGCTGAGGCGAGTGACCATGCCACCCTTCACCTGATCGGCCTTGATGTCTACCACAGCCTCAGCGGGCGTGCGCCCAGCCATTTCGGCCGTCACATACATCACCGGCTGGAGGTTCTTGTGGTAGATCGTCTGCTCGACTCGCGTGGTTTCCCACTTGCCCAGTTCAGCCAGCGAGACAAGCTGTCCGTCTCGACCTTTCAGGCCGATCTTCGACAAATCGAACGCGCTGGACCGCTTCTCCTGCGGCAAGCGCAACTCGATCTGCAACGCATTACGCTCGTTGGGCACCTGAAGCACGCCGGCGACGTTGCCGCCCAATGCCGTGGCGACCGCCTGGGATATCTGCTGGGTGCTGATGCCGCTGATGGCGGCCTTTTCCTTGTCGGTCGTGAAGACCAGTCGTGTCTGCGCGGCCTCGACCATGTCATCGACATCCACCACGCCGGGCTCGGCCTGAAGGCGGGCGCGAACCACGTCGGCGGCAGCGAGAATGCTGTCGTAGCTCGTGTCCGGCTGGCCGTAGACTTCGGCCACCACCGTCGAGAGCACCGGCGGCCCGGGCGGGGACTCGATGACCCTGATGCGAGCGTTGTGCTTGCGGGCGATGGCCGTCAGGTCGTCGCGGACGCGCAGGGCGATCTCGTGTGTCTGGTCGGCTCGCTCCTTTCGGCCGGCGAAGTTGAGTTGCACGTCGGCCACGTTGTCGCCGCGCCGCAGGTAGTAGTGACGCACCATGCCGTTGAAGTCCATCGGTGCGGCCAGGCCGACATAAGACG
>CAITIS010000029.1 GCA_903892515.1 uncultured Planctomycetota bacterium
ACGTTGAAAAGCTCGGCAATCTCCTTCCGCGTGCCGCGCTTCTCGTCGCATGCCCGCACGACCCGTTCCCTCAGGTCTGTAGAGTAAGTCTGCATGCCTACTCTATCGGCTATTGCTATGAATCACCGTGAACTGCTCTAGCAGGCCATTGAAGAAGTGCTTGCCTTTGTAGCATGGGCGTCTCGCCCATGAGTATTGTGGCCGGTGTCGCGTCGTTGAACCACGGGCGAGACGCCCGTGCTACGTTTTGCAACGGGATGTTAGCGGTGACCTGCACGTACGCCCGATTGCGAATACATCTCTCCGGCGTCAAGCCTCCGACCTCAGGCCTCCGACCTCTGGCCTCTGAGCTCCGTCCTCCGACCTCATCCTAGAGATTATCCAGGATATGTCCCATGCGGTCGCGCTTGGTTTTCATATATGCCAGGGCGTCGGCGTGGCAGGGCACTTCTACCGGCACGCGCTGGACGATCTCCAGCCCGAAGCCCTCCAGGCCGTAGATCTTCTTGGGGTTGTTGGTCATGATCCGCAGCTTGGACAGTCCCAGGTCGCGCAGGATCTGGTTGCCGATGCCGTAGTCGCGCCGGTCCGCCTCCAGGCCCAGGTGCAGATTGGCCTCGACGGTGTCCATGCCCTGCTCGATCTGCAGCTTGTACGCCTTGAGCTTGTTGATCAGGCCGATGCCCCGGCCTTCCTGGCGCACGTACAGCAGCACGCCCGCGCCGGCCTTTTCGATGGCGGCCAATGCCGTCTGGAGTTGCCCGCCGCAGTCGCAGCGCAGCGAGCCGAAGACATCGCCGGTGAGGCACTCGCTATGCACGCGCACCAGCGCCGGCTCGGTGTAGGGCACCACTTTGCCGTCGTCGCCCAGCTTGCCGATGCCGCCCTTGCACAGGGCGATGTGCGGCTCGGCGTCAACCTGCGACTCGTACGCGATGAGGTGAAAATCGCCCACGCCCAGGCGGATGTCGATGGAGACCGAGCGGTGGATCAACTGGTCCCGCCGCAACCGGTACTTGATCAGGTCGGCCACCGTGCACATCTTCATGTCATGCCGGTGGCAGAACTTCTCCAGGTCCGGCACGCGAGCCATGGTGCCGTCGTCGTTCATGATCTCGCAGATCACGCCCAGCGGCTTTAGCCCGGCCAGGCGGGCCAGGTCGACCGAGCCTTCGGTCTGGCCGGCGCGGACCAGCACGCCGCCCGGCTTGGCGCGCAGCGGGAAGACGTGCCCCGGCCGGACGAAGTCAAATGGCCCGGAGTCCTTGCGACAAGCCAGCAGAATCGTCCGCGCCCGGTCGGCGGCGCTGATGCCCGTGGTGATGCCCTTGGTGGCATCGATGCTGACGGTAAAGGCCGTGCCGAAGGTGGCCTTGTTATCCATGGCCTGGGGATACAGGTTCAGCGTGTCGGCCACGTCGGCGGTCATGGGCAGGCAGATGAGCCCCTTGCCGTGGGTGGCCATGAAGTTGATGATCTCGGGCGTGACCTTTTCGGCGGCGCACACCAGGTCGCCCTCGTTCTCGCGGCTTTCGTCGTCCACGAGCACGATCATCTTCCCGGCCTTGATGTCTTTCAGAATGTCTTCAATGGGTGCAAATGGCACGGCATACTCCAAACGGCAGTTGTTAGTTCTTAGTTGTTAGTTCCTAGAGAAGAACAGGCCGTCATTTCGAGCACTATCCACTAAGAACTAGGAACTAAAAACTCGTCCTGTCACTATGGACTAAGAACTACCAACTAAGAACTCGTCTTGTCACTAGGAACCAGTGTACTACGTCACAATTACGACCGTTACGTCCAAGTTGTGGCCACTGAGAAGCGGGGCGATTACCTGGGCTTTGAGCCCCGTTTACGGGGCTTTTTCCTACTAGGCCGCCGCTTCAGCGGCGGTGCGACAAGCCGCTGTTGCCTTCAGCCCGTTCACGGGCTTCCCATAATGCACACCAAAGCCCGTAAACGGGCTCAACACTCCGTTGGTCGCATCTTTGTACCCCCGCTGAAGCGAGGGTCTAACGCTTCGCGAGAGTCACGATTGTTCATTTCGCAAGAGTCACGGTACTGTTCTGATTGACGCACTGCACTATCCACTAGGAACTAAGAACTCGCCTTGTCAGTAAGAACTAGGAACTCTCAACTACTCATCTTGTCTTCCCGGCTTTCCGGCTCGTGGTGCTTGATATCTGCCAGCACGAACCGCAGGCCCAGTCGCGTGTACGTCAGGGCCGCCAGCACGCACAGTGCTGCCACCACGCTCCACAGCACTTGGGCCAGTCGCGTGCCAACCTGACGGCCCAGAGTGTTTAGCTCGGGGTTCAGCAGGATGGCGATCACCATCAGCAACTGGGCGGCTGTGGCCATTTTACCAAAAATGTTCGGCTGGACGTGCAACTTCCGCGTCAGCAGCACCATGACGACAAAGCCCGCCACCACCCACAGGTCCTTGCCCACGATCAGCACCACGACCCAGTTGGGCAAAATCGCCCCGGGCACCGAGGATTCCGGCAAGGCCAGCAGGATCGCGGCGCAGATGATCAGGGCCTTGTCGGCGATGGGGTCTAAAATGGCCCCCAGCTTGCTGCTGAGCTTCATCCGCCGGGCCAAAAAGCCGTCCAGAAAGTCCGACACGGCCATGAGCCCGAAGATGCCCAACGCCAGGTAGCGAAACTGCGGGTCGTGCTGGCGATGGTTGAGCATGAGGATGACGAACGGGGCGATCAGCAGCAGCCGCAGCAAACTGATGCGGTTGGGCCAGCTCAGGTACCGCCAGACGGAATGGCTCGGCAGATCGTTCATTTGGCCTCGCCTGCATTATGCCCCAGGCGAGCGAATTGCTCAAGCGCGCTTACGAGCGATGCGGCGACAACTTGCACGGCGGCGTCTCACCGCTATGCGGCTATTGACCCGCGTGCCGCTCGCGGGCGATGCGATCCCACAAGGCCGGACGAAGCAGGCGGATGTCCTGGCCCTCCAGGCGGGCGACGTTGGCGCTCTCGTAGATGTTGAAGGCCGCCAAGCCGTCGGAGAAGGCGTGGTCGATCAGTTCGTTGCCGTATGTCCGCCACGTTTCGTCATCGGCCGAGTGCAGCGGGGCGGTCATGATCGTGCCAACGCCCCCCTGGCGACACCGGCCCAGGGCGTCGGCATAGAAGGGGCGGTTGAAGGCGAACGAGTTGAATGTCGCGCCGTCCAGCCAGCCGCGATCGAGCCAAACTCGCCAGTCGAAGTGCATCTCGTGCAAGGCGTCCTCCTCAAGGGGAGCGTCGCAGTGGTCGTACAGGTGGGCCAGGAATTGTCCCCCGGCCGAACGCACCGCCCGCGATGCCTGCTCGAGAAAGGCCGTGAAGTACTCGCCGCGCAGGCGACGCCAGGCAGCACGGTCAAAATTCTGCCGCGCAATGTCCACGTCGTACCGCCGCCCAAACTCCGCGATGAGCGGCTCGTTGAAACCATAGTTCTCCCAGTCCAGCGACTCGGTGTGGGTAGTGAGGCGAATATCGGCGCCGTCGCAGCCATCGCGGATCGCCCGCAACGCCAACTGCGTCCACCAGTTTCGCACCTCGGGGTAAATGGGCTCGAGCATTCCCGCCAAGTGATCGTTGCGGCCTCTGCCCACGCCGAGAAAACCATACTTGGCCAGCGGGACCCGCACGTTTCCGCCGGACCGCTCCGGCCGCCAGCCTCGGCCATTCACGTCGGTGCCAAACGCCGCATCGAACGCGATGCCATGCGTGCGCCAATCGTTCGTCCGGCCGTGGCGCTGAAGGGCGATCAGGCCAGGCGTGAACACCGCGGTCTGACCGTCGATGTCCTCGACCTCGACCATCGCCGCCAGCGTGTTGGCCAGTTGAGTCGGGCCGAGCGGCTCGATGCCGATAAATGGCTCGTCGATCTTCAGGCCTGTGAATTCGATACAAGCGAAGTCGCCTTCGGGCCCGCAATTCTGCTGCGGGGCCGGCACAAATATGGGCGGCTTGCGTCGGCGCACCGACCGCGTTACGCAAAGCTCGCCGGTGACAGGCCGGTAGTTGCGGTTGTCGTGCGAGACGAGCAGCCGGAACTCGGTCGGCGCCAGTTCAGCTCCCTCGTGCCACAAGCGGATCGTCCCGATGGGCCGGCGTGGCCCCGTTTCCCGCAGCGCGGGGTGCAGCCGCGAGCGGAACTGCCCGTGCTGGGTGAGCCAGTGCAACTCGTTGCCGACGCCGCCGACGTGCAGCAGCCCCGACGCTGCCGCCTCCTGGGGTGTTCGCGACGACCACGGCACGCCGAAGCCAAAATCGAAAACCTTCAGCACCGAGTAGGCCTTGAGGCCCAGTTTGTGGGCTTCGTCAGCCACGATGGCCAGCGGGTTGGGCACGCGCTGGAAGAAGTCGCTCGTCGAGGCCAGGTCGTCCATCCACGTGCCCGCGTCGTACATGCCATCGCTGGCTGGGCCATTGTCGATCCAGTGAATGGCCGAAATGCCGGCTGCGGCGTACGTGCGGATCAACTTCCGGAGCAGGCCTTCGTCCCACCGCCCCTGGCCAAACCAGATGTCATCGTTGAAGTCGATGGTAACGTGGAATTCCATACCTGAGACATTGTCGGGACAGAGCGCGAATCCACAAGCGCATTTCCAAGGCGTTCCCGCAGCGTTCTGCACGAGTGGGGACAACGTCGACAGGGGCAAGTGATCTGGGCCTCTGGCATCTACTCCAAATCGGAACTCGTCACGGCTGTCGCCCGCTGCTCTTTGATCCGGTCGATCAGGAGTTTCATGTCCTCGTTATCGATCTTGCCGTCGCCGTTTAAGTCCGTGAGCGCCGGCAGAGTGGTCGGCTCGGCAACGGATGAAGTGGCAGACGCCTGGCCTTGCGTTTGCGGGCGAGTGGTGGAGGCGTTTTGCTCGCTGGCCGAATCTTCTTGTATGGCCTGCAAACCACTCCCGAAGTTTGCTTCCAGGATGACATAGTCCTTGAAGTCGACCGTGCCGTCACCATTGAAATCGGCGTTGGTCCATTTCGTATTGGTGTGCCCAAATTGGGATTCCAGGACAATGTAGTCTTTGAAACTCACAACGCCGTCCAGGTTGGCATCGCCGGGGAAGAGCTGTTTCGGATCGCCACCATTAAGATAGTACACGTTGTGATCCAGAAGTGACGTGGTCGTCAAAGGAGCGAACGTTCCGCCCACCTCGAAGGTGAGCGTTTTCACATACAGCGCGAATGGGCCAGTCAACTTCATGGCTTTGACTGGAAAAGTCTGATCCGGGTCGTCGGGATCGACGGGCGTGCCAATGAGAATCTTATCGAACGCCAGCGTGCTGTCCTGATTGAAATAGGTCGCACTGGTGGGCAACCCACCGTCGCCGGTGGATGCGACGATTTCGGGAGCACCGGTACAGGGCCCGAAATTCAATTCCGTATGGTGAAACCCGGTCAGGTCCGACACGGTCGTGCCGGAATCGACGTAGACCCGGCTTGCACCATCGGTGAATATGAGGAAGACGTATCCCCCATCTCGGACCGTGTACTGGCCGAAGGGACCAAAGTAGAATGCGCATCCGGCAGATTGGCCAGAAGGGATGAACGAATTCGACGTTAGCCACATGTAATAGAAGTTTAGCAAGCTGTCGTCCCCGATGGCCAAAAGTCCCTCGTGCCCAACTGCCCCGTATTGACCGATGGCCACGCTGCCGGCGGTTGGGCCGCCCGAGCAGTTAATGTGCGCCGTCGCGCCGTATGCGCCCTCGTCGCAGGAAACCTGAAGCACGCCCGCCACCGTGACATGGTTTCCTGTCTGGAATAGCTCCGGCTCATAACCTTCGAGTTTGATGTTTCCCAGCACGGAAAAGGTGGTGGGTTCAATACGCCCCGCCCCGTAACATCTGTCGCTCAGCGTCACTTGCCCAGAGTCTTGAATTCTCAGGTCGTTGGAGATGGTTACTTGTCCACCAGCGTCTAGCGTCCCGTTGGTTTCGACGATCACGTTGCGGGCTTGGAGAAACGCACCATAGACACGGCCGCCCTCGAAACTGTGGCCTATCAGGCATTCTGCCCCCCTGATTCGCAGGTCGTTGGCAATTTGTATGGCTCCGCCGCGATGGTCGAGCAGGCCGCAGTAAACTTGGAGGCACCCGTTGCTGGTCGTGTCGTCATCCAGGCCGACCCCATCGCCATCTGCTGGCACGGCGTTAACGACCAGGTGCGCCTCTTTTCGCAGCGTGTATGTCGGCCCGCCCGCCCAGCCGATGGTGAGACCGTAGTCGACTGTATTGGTGCCGCCGAACTGGGTAAAGTTGGTCTCCCCCGTGTTTGTGTCAATGCATTCATGAAATGCATTGATTGCTCCACCGACCATTACATAGGTGAGCGCCCCGTGCGAGGAGTAGCTGTCTCCGACGTTGAATTGTCCAGCGTTGATCGTCCCGTCCTCGTGGTCGAATGACAGTGACTTCTCCAGCCCGGCCGAAAGCGTAAAGGTTCCGTAGTCATCGATCTCGCTGTAGTCATCTTTATCGACTCCACGGTAGCGGGCGTTGATCGTGCCCGAAATCATCTCCACGTGCATGTCAGTGTTGAGGGGACCGATGCCAACCCGTCCGGTCGGCATCTGGCCTGTCATGTGAATGGTCAGCGTCGCGCTGCTGTCGATTGTAAACTCGTTATCGGTGACGCTAAGGCTGGTGATGGAGTCGCCGCAGTCCAACGTGCATGGCGGACCGCCAGAAATGACCATGGCGTCGATGATATCTGGCTGAATTCGTGGTGACGGCCCCCAGTTCCACGGCCCAGACCACAAGCCATCTTGTTGCGCTCCATTCCACGAGTAGTAGTTGGCCTGCCCCACGGATGCCACGCACCCCAAGAGAATAACCACGCAAATGCCTCTGGTGAACATGCCGGCCCCTTTCTTCTTGCCTGTTTGGGTAGATTGCTTGAAACCCTGTAGGGCATATAGCCGGGCCATGCCGTTGAAGCAAGCAAAAAATCTAGCTGTGTAAATTATTCGTGTAGCTCTTGCAACGCGGGCGGATGGTGGTAAACTACAATTGCAGCGCGGGGCGCAACGATATCCTGGTTTCTTGGGAAAGGGAAGCTCATGCCAAAGCACTCAGCACTCCTGGCGGTGGCTGTTGCTGCGTTCATTGGAGTTGCACCGGCTAGGGGCGTTTCGTATCTGGCGATCGATCTCAATCCTGGCGGCTTCTCTTCGTCTTTCGCCTACGGCATAAGCGGCGGCTGTCAGGCTGGCGGGGGACTCTCACCATCCGGGAAAGCCAGCGCCGTGACCTGGAACGGAACAGCCGGTAGCGCCGTCGATCTGTCGCCGGATATACAGGGCGCATGCATATGCGGGGTCGGGGGCGAGGCGTTCGCTGGGTTTTTCAGCGCCAGCGGTGGCCACTCTCACGCCGCTCTTTGGAGCGGCAGTCCCCTCACCTTTGTGGACCTTAATCCTGCTGGTTTCGTTTTCTCTCTGGCCCTGGCGACCGACGGAGTTCAGCAGGCGGGTTGGGGGTACGGCGCCAGCGGAAATCGCCATGCCCTGCTCTGGGCTGGAACAGCCGCTAGTTGCATCGATCTTAACCCTTCCGGTTTTGTGAGTTCCTTGGCCAGCGGGACAAGCGGCGGGTGCCAGATTGGCCAGGGGCAAATTGATGCCAATAGTGTCCACGCCTTGCTCTGGAATGGCAGCGCCGGGAGCTACGTCGACCTGAACCCGCTTGGCTGCGTTGGATCGAGCGGGCATGGCATATTCGGGAGCCAGCAGGTCGGGTATGCCGAGCTTGACGATCCTGTGGCTTCGGTGATTCACGCGGGGCTATGGAACGGCACCGCGGAGAGCTTCATCGACCTTCAACCGGCAGGGTTCGGCGAGACTGTCGCAACTGCCACCAATGGGGTCGAGCAAGTCGGTTATGGCCAACCAGACTCTAATGTTTCTACTAACCACGCATTGGTGTGGAATGGCAGCGCCGCCAGTTGCACAGATCTGCAGCAGTATCTTCCCTCGGGGTTCGACCGCTCGGAGGCTTATGGCATCGACGCCAGCGGGAGCATCGTAGGATATGCCTCTGGCCCAGACGGTATCGCTCATGCTTTCCTGTGGGTTCCCGTGCCCGAGCCGGGCGCGCTGGCGCTACTGACGCTGGGCGGCCTGCGCTTGCTTGGACGCAGGCGCAGGGCGTAGCGCGAGGCTGGGCTGGGAGTTCACAGCCGAGGGCGGCTGTGCCACGGACGCCAGTTCTGACCTGTCGTGCCAGTTCTGGGCTCTGGCCTCAACTCCAATTCTGCTACAATGCCTGCCTATGAAACTGTTTCACCGTGAGCCGTGGTATGCGGGCGGGCTGGCGTTTGAGTGCGCTCAGTGTGGCCGATGCTGCGCCGGGCCCGACGAGGGGTACGTGTGGGTCTCCGACGCCGAGATCGCCCTGTTGGCCAAAGCCGTCGGGGTGGGCCAGGGCGAGTTCCGCCGCCAGTACGTGCGGCATGTCGGAGCGCACATGAGCCTCATCGAGGACAAGCGCACCAACGACTGCATCTTCCTGACGCGCGAGAACGGCAAGGTCGGCTGCAAGGTGTACACGGCTCGGCCGGCCCAGTGCCGGGCCTGGCCTTTCTGGCACGCCAATCTGGCCGACGTCGATTGCTGGTGCGACGCGGCCGCTCGCTGCCCGGGCATCAATCGCGGCAGCGTCTTTGGCCGGGACGAAATCGAGCTGCGTCAATCCTGGACGCGGGCATGAGCGAACTGGCCGGGCACATCGCCGATGCGCTGGCTGAGCCCGCCTGGGAGCAGGAACTGGCTGGGGTCTATCGCCAGGCCGATGCGGCCATCTCGGCCACGCTGGCGCGCGAGGCGATAACGTGTCTGGCCGGCGGGTGCTGCTGCCGATTTGACGTGCAGGAGCATCGGCTGTACGCCAGCACGCTGGAGTTGGCGTACCTGTGCCGCCATCGGCCGGGCGACATCGCACCGGCCCGGCGCGGGCTGTGCCCCTACCAGCGATTCACGCAGTGCACGGCCCATGAGCGGCGGCCACTGGGCTGCCGGACGTTCTTCTGCCGCGACGGCAAAGGCGCGGTGCAGGGAATGTACGAGCCGTTTCATCGGCGTCTGTTGGATTTGCACGAGCAGGCTCACGTTGCCTATCGTTACGCCGAGCTGACGCAAGCCCTGTTGCAATTCTTTACGGCCCCGTAGTTTGTGTCCGATTTTTCTTGACGGCCGGCGAAATATGCGTACGCTGGTGTGCGTCTATATGGGCTAAACCGTGCGCCACTTCTTCGGGAGATTGGCTGTGACGAAAAAAGATATGGTGCGGCTGATTGCCGCCGAACACAACGTGGATCAGGTCATCGCACGGCGCATCGTGCAATCGACGCTGGATAGGATCTTAGAGACGCTGGTTGCTGAAGGGCGCGTGGAACTTCGCGACTTCGGCGTCTTCGAGATCAAACATCGCGCGCCGCGCAAGGCCCGCAACCCCAAGACCAACCAGGAAGTGCTGGTTCCGGCCCGGCGGGTCATCATCTTCCAGCCCGGCAAGAACGTGGCGGCGAAGATCGAGCAACTGCATCTGCCAGGCAGCGGCTCGGCGGCAGCAACGCCGCTGGTCTAGCACGAGAGTCTTTTCCGGCGGGCCGGTGCTGTCAGACGCCACCGAGAGCTTGCGTTCGTGCGCCTGCCTGTGCGGTCAGACGCGAATGTTAAAATGCTGCCGCGCCAGTGGCGCGGAGAATCACAGAAAAGAACGCGGCGAGCCCCAAGGCTCGCCGCGTTTTCATTTCAGCTCAACATCTTCTCGCGCGGCTCACGCCCGAGGGCGGGCGTGCCACGGTTGCGACACCAAGCGGTAGGGCGGGCACTGCCCGCCGGCTTGGTGCGTCCTTTCGCGGACTCGTCGGGCAGTGCCCGACCTACACTAAATCGCCCGGGCCGTCGGCAAATTCAACACGTCCACCATTGGCGAGAGAGCCAGTCCTTTGACGGGCGGCATCTGCCAGCGTTTGGCCTTTGGCCAGGAGACCACCGGCAGGGCTGAACCCGAAGCGCCAGCTGGCAGCAGGGCTGAGGGCGTCGGTGAGGACAGCAACGCCGACAGCGTCGCGATGGACGCACTTGAGCTCGTCGCGGGCGCCGAGAGTTCGACCAGCGGCGCCGGCGGCACGAACGTTGCGCCGAACGAGGATTCGAGAATGATGTAGTCTTTGAAGGTCACCACGCCATCGCCGTTGAAGTCGCCCTGCGTGAAGAGCTGGCCGGTCTTGTTGAAGTTGCTCTCCAGCACGATGTAGTCCCTGAAGTCGATCTTGTCGTCCAGGTTGGCGTCGGCGGGCAGCACACCTTGCCGGCCTGGCGTGCCGTTGTGATACGCCAGCCAGTTGATCGGGTCGTTGCCAAAGGCCGAGGGAATCAGACGCTCCAGCGACTTGCCCGTGCCGTCCGCAGCCGTGGGCCACGGAGCCGAGGACAGGTACTCCACGCGATCGTCCCGAATGATCGGATACGTGAAGTCGATGATATCGACGGGCCCGACCTTGTTGATATTGATGTCCTCTCCGGCGTTGTCGAGCTTGCCCTGCCAGGGGCCGAAGACATCGACGGTCGAGGGGATGCTGTACTTAGCTCGGAAGGCATCCTTGAGAGCCTGGGTGGAAACGTCTGCGCCGGTCAGGACCAGCAGGCCTTGGGCTGGAATTTCCACGCCGGTGGGGAAGGTGTAGTTCACTCCGCCGGTGACGGTCCAGGTGTTGGCCGTGGCGGCAGGGTCGTACAACTTCACTGGTGAACTGGTGATATTCCGCAACTCGATGAATTCATCGTTGCCGGCCAGCGGGTTGTACATGATCTCGTTGACGACCACCGGGCCCACGGCCGGGCTGCTGTTGGCCCAACCGGGTGTCGGGCTGGTCAGGGCCGTGAAGACCAGGCTGCCTTGGCTGGTGACGTAGCGGCCAAAGCTGACGCCGGGGTCGGAGCCGCCGAAGTCGTGCGAGTCGATGACCAGGCTGGCGGGGTTGCTGAGATATACGTTCTCGCCGTTCTTGGAGAGCGCGAACGTCGTGCCGAACTGGGCTTCGGTGAATACCTGGTAGCCGCCCGCGGCGATGGTAGTGCCGGCGGGGATCTGGAACTTGGTCAAGATCGTGGCGTTGTCGCTGAGGTACCAGCCCGACAGGTCCACCGCGCTGGAGGTGGGGTTGAACAACTCGATCCAGTCGCCGCCCGTGCCGTTGTTGGTCATGATCTCATTGATGAGCGGCGCGTCGCCGCCGTAGCTCTTGCTGTCGATGAGCATGTCCGTGTCGGTGGTGAGTTGGATTGCCCCGCCCTGATTGTCGAGATGGCCATCGTAGGGCCCCTCGACGAACAGGTTCTGGCCGCCGCGTGGGCCAGTGGTGCGAGCGCGGAAGGCGGCTGGGTCGGGCGACACGTACAGCGAGCCGCCGGCCACGATGACCGTTCCGGCGGGCAGGGTATAGTTCACCGCGCCGCTCAAGTGCCAGCCCGAGACGTCCAGCGAAGCGGTACTGGGATTGGTGAGTTGGATGTACTCCTGGTCCTGGTTGCCCGAGGCCGGATCGGACTCGACCGTGCCGATGGTGACCTGCTGGGCAAACGGGGCGGGCTGGACAGGATCGTGCGTAAATGCCGGAATGTACGGCTCGTGGTACAGGTAGTACCGCATGTGGGTCAGGTAGGTCTTGACCTCGGCTATGCCGCCGGTGAACGTGCCGGATTCCGACTGATACGGCAGTTGGTTGTTGGCGTTCTCGTAGCTCAGTTCGCTGACCCAATAGTCCAACCGGGCTTCCAGCGGCAACTGCGCGTAGGGCGTTTCAGCGGGCTTTAGGTACTGCTCGATGACGGTCTCCATGCGGCGGTAGAACATCTCTCTGGCGATCGGATCGTCCTTGACGGCGTCGGTCAAACGGTTGTACCCGCGACTGGCGTTGTAGACGTCCGAGATCGGATACATCGGGTCGATCATGTCGTAAGAGCCGTGTTGGGGGTAGTTGGTCATCGCGCCCACCTGATCGCCCCAGGTCAGGTCGCGGTCGTACGGCAGGAACCGCCACTCGCCCGTGCCGTTGGTATCGCGATACACATAGTAATTGTGCTCGACGCAGTCGGTGTTCTGCATGAGCGCGTCGGCCACGAGGTACTCAATCAGGGCCGGCAGATCCAGGTTGTCCATAACGTACGTGTGACGATTGACGTTGGCCGGATCGATGCCCGCCACCAGCGCCGCCAAGTCGGAGGTACCTTCGTATGTGCGGGTCTTCTTCTGCATCCCGCCGGTGGTGCTCAGCGTGGTGCCCACGGCCCGATACAGGGCGCCATCGGGGTCGAGCCCTTCGCGGGTCAACAGGTCTGTGTTGGTCTGCTCGAAGAACACACGTGTCCCCAGGTATGCGCCATTCTGCTGGATGTGCCACAGGGTCGAATCCGGCGCGGCGACATCAAGGGTGTCATACAGCCAATACGACATTGTGTTGCGCACATACGAGGTATCCTGCGGGCCGCACAGGTTGATATTGATCTCGCTGACCCGCTTCTCGGCCGGGTCGTACAGGAAGTGGTGGTCGCTGTTCATGTCCACCTTGCGCGACAGCCCGCCGGTCCAGCCGGACTTGACGCCGTTGATGGTGTTGCCGCGCTTGCGGATATTCACGTTGTCGTACAGTTCACCCATGAAGAACACCGAGCCGCGCGTGCCGGCAACGGTGTCGGCGGCGGACGTGTTCTGGATGAAGAACTGGAAGACCGAGAGGTTCGTGTGAATGTTCGGGTCTGAAACCACCGTGCCGTAATACTGCTCGGAATTCAGCGAGTCCAGGTACAGCGGCATGCGCGTGGTATGGCTGGCGCTGTCCACGGCCGTCACGTACCAGCGGACCATCTGGTTGGGCGCCGAGGCCGAAGCGGGGATCACCGCGCCATACACGCCGTCGCCGGCAGTGCCGTCGCCGTGGGCGCCGTCATCGTACATCGGGAGCGTCGCTTCGGTGTTCCAATTCACGCGGTAATGCAGCACGACCGAGGTAATAGAACTGGACGCCTTGGCCACGCTGGCCGTCACCGTCAGCGGGTCGGCATCGGCGGGCACCTGCGGAGAATGGTTCACGTACGTGACGATCGGGCCCAGCTCGTTGACGCCGACAGAATTGGCATCGCCGGGCGTGGGAAGCTGGAAGTACCGCTCCTCGACCGCGCCAGTGGGCAAGGTCTTGGCCATCAACGTGGGCGACATTAGAAAGTCGGTGTCCGAGGCGGTGAGATTCATCGCCTGGATGGCCAGCACGTTTGTGCCGGCGTGAATCAGACTCAGGTACGGCGTGATGTCGAAGGATTCATCCTGCGAGGCGCTGTCGTCGTCATTCTCCGCCGTGGCCGTCGAGTTGTACGCCGGCGAGGCAGGGGCATTCTTGCTGGCGACGGGCGTGCCGTTTATGTACGCAATGAAGCCGTCGTCGTACTTCATGTTCAGGACCAACGACTTCAGCACCGTCGGGTCGGCCACAGTGAAGGGGATGCGCGTGTACGCCGTGGCGTTGAGGTCCTTCATCGGGGCCTGCACGTTGGTCTGAATGAGCGGGCCGTAGTCGGTGACGAGGGTGTTGACCGTGGCCGTGATCTTGGGGATGACCAGGAAGTCGTTGTTGCTGATGGGAGTGTAGTTCAGCCCCTGGATGGCCAGCACGTTTCGCCCCGCCACCAACTGGCTGATGTACGGCGTGATGTCGTAATCGGTGTAGCCGGGCGGGTCGGAGGGCTGGCTGGTAGCCGCAGAGTTCCACAGCAGCGTTGTGGGCGCGTTATAGCTCTTGATGGGCGTGGCGTTGCCGTTGAGCCAAACCACGCAGCCATCGTCCACCCGCAGCGACAGCGTCAGGGCGGTGATCGTCGCGGGGTCGGGACAGTTGAAGTCGATGCGGATGTAACAGCTCGAACGCACGTTGTACATCTGCGTCGCGACATTCAGACCGATGACACTTTCGTAGCCCGTGGACTTCTCGTAGCCCACGCCGGTGGTGCCGGAAATCCAGCCGGTGGGGGTAAAACTGGGGTTGCGCCAGGTCGTGCCAATATCGGCACTGGGGACAAAGGCGTAAGCGGGCGCGCCGTAATCCAGCAGCGTCTGAGGCGCCGTCACGGTGGTCGTGTCGGTGTCAAAGCCGATCGCGGCCTTGCCGACCGTCCAGGAACTGTCATTAAAGCCGCTGGTCATCCAGGCGGCGTCATCGGCCGGGCCGGTCGGGATGTGCCAGCGGGACGAATCCGTGCCTTGCAGCAGCGTGGTGGTGGTGGTATCCAGGTTCACCAGTCCGTAGGAGACGTCGGGGTATTGCGGCGGGAAGGTCGGGCTGTACTGCGAGTCGATGGTGCTGCCGTTGGGTTCCACCAAGGCCAGGTACTCGCCAGCGGTGCCGAGGCTGAAATTCGTATGCAACTCCTGCCCCGAAACGCGTCGGTCCTTGCCCGAGGCGAAGATCACGGTATAGCTGCCCGGGTCCAACGTCTTTTCGGGGAACTTCCACTTGGTCAGGTTGGCGGCGTCGTCGGTGAGGTAATAGCCGTTCAGGCTGACCGCGGCCGTGCCGGAGTTGTACAACTCGATCCAGTCTGAGTTGTCCCCGTCCTGGTCCTTCAGGCCGCTGGTGTTCTTGGCCATAAACTCGCTGATGACCACCGAGCCGCTCAGCAGCATGCGTGGTTCCAAAGCCTCGAACGACACCGCGCGCCCATGAGTGGCGTGTTTTCTGGACATGAAGGCCTCCATCCTTTTTCGGCGCAAAGGGCGTAAACCGCCGCAACGACGGACCAGCCCCAAGCAACAGTTATTATAAGCCAGCACTGGGGTTTTGATAAGGGACATTCCCTCAGGGGTGTACCTGATTTTGCGGCCTGCAAGGCAAGTCCGCAGATTACACCGATTACGCAGATGCAGCCAGCGACGTTACTGTGGCCGGACGCATGGGCTGCAAGGGCCAGCAGAGGCTCGATCCTGCCTTGCAGACCCAGGCAGGCGTCGCGTTGGCGTCCTTGTCGGGGCTTCCATCTGGCTGTCTCTGTCTCTCTGCGGCTCTGCGTCGCAATTCGCCAACCCTTGACGCCGACGTTGCCTCTGTTTTGCCAGAAGACCCGAGACTGCCTGCCGGTCGGATTTCACTGGCGAAAAATGCGTTTTTCCATATACTATATGGTGACACTTACGGTGAGGGGTCCGCTCGCCTCGGCACCGCCAGCCATTGTTGCGCTGGGGTCAGGCGTGCAGAACCGGCCAGAGCGAGAAGAAGGGACAAACTCATGAAAATCATGTGTGCTTTGCTGGCAGGAATGCTGCTGGTCGCATCGGCCGTCGGCTCGCCCATTATCCTCAACGAGTACAACGCGGTCGATGCCACGAAGTGGCTCGACAAGGACCCGCAGAGTGCCTCGGACAAGAGCGACACCTTCTTTGGTCGCGTCGTGGGCAATGGCGGCGATTGGTGCGAGTTCGCCGTGGTCGGCGACGGCTCGGCCATGTCCACCGTGGACATGCGTGGCTGGAAGATCCAGATCCAGGACAACTGGACCTCCGGCGCTTTCACGCCAAGCAAGACCCTGGTGCTGTCTAGCGACAGTTACTGGTCCAACGTGCGTGCCGGCACGATCCTGACCTTCAGCGAAGACAACCTTGCCAACAACGGCGCCGACACCGGCATCAACCGCGTGAACAGCTTCGACACGCTGGGCTACGCCTGGACGAACATCTGGCTGGGCGACACCACCTACATGGCCTCGGGCAGCCCGGCCAAGGTGGACATTTCCAACAATAACACGCTGTTCTGCGTGGTGGACGCCGGCAATAACGTCGTCTTTGGCCCGGCCGGCGAGAGCATCTCCTGCACCGGGATTGATTCCCACAGCGTCCTGAAGCTGCAGGCCGACCCGACGGCGGCCATTACTCCCACAGGCCCGGGCTACGCCGGCGGCGCCAGCAGTTCGTTCGGCGCGCCCAACGTGTGGACCGTCAGCGGCAACTCGGTCGCGCAGAGTTTCACGGCCTTCGTGCCAGAGCCCGCCAGTCTGTGCCTGTTGGCGCTGGGCGGCCTGGGGCTGATCCGGCGGCGGTAGTCGATCCCGCACAGATTAAGAACTGGTTTCGTACCCGTAGCACGGGCGTCTCGCCCGTGGCTAGGTACTGTCACAACGGCCAAAACGCTCATGGGCGAGACGCCCATGCTACGTTGTGAAATGACTTCTAAGAACACGGACAAGGGCCCGAGGCTGACTGCCTCTGGCCCTTCTTCTTTGGCCACTGCGCCCCACAGGGCACCGCCAGGGGGCCGGGCGATTGCCCTTTGGCAGGACAAGGAATTGCTTTGCATCCCGGCTGCGTCATAATACACGGCGCGTGCAGACGATGGCCTGTGCGCCTTTCGTGCCGTAAGAGACCTTTCTTTTTTTGGAGAGACCGCATGGCTACCCACTTCCGCAGATGTGCCATTGTGATGCCCGCCTTCCTGGCACTGTTGCTTCTTGCCGGCGCCGCCCGCGCCGCCGACGCGCCCAAAATCATCGCCGACTTTGAGAACGGCCAGCCCGCGCCGTTTAATGGCGGGCAAGTGGTGGCCGAACATGCTTCCCAAGGCCAGAAGGCCCTGGTGGTCAAAGAGGGCACCGTCGCCATGGAAGGCCACTTCGACTGGTCGGGCTACGACTACATGAAGTTTGACGTGTTCAATCCCAAGGCTGAGCCGGCCATGTTCGCGCTGCTCATTCGCGACTCCAAGAGCACCGGCTACTGGACCTGGGTCAACTTCAACGCCACGGCCATTCCGGGCAAGAGCACCATCACCGTCCCCACCAACATGTACGTGGGCGAGAAGAGCCGCCCCGGCCGGCCGCTGTACAGCAAGGACGTCACGCAGTTGGCCGTCATCGTCGAAAAGGCCGGGCCACTCTACTTCGACAACTTCCGGCTGGAGCGTTCGCCCTTGGCCGGCGCCAGCTTCGAAGGCTTAAAGGCCTTCGATTTCGGCCCGAAGGACTCAGCCGTGATGGAAGCCTACACCGGCGTGTCGGAGGCCCCGTATGACGCCGCCGCCGGCTTCGGCTGGCAGGGCCTGACCGGCAAGGCCGAAAACGCCTACCAGCCCGATCCGCTGTACCAGGACTACATCAAGCTCGTGGCCGGCACGTTTCGGGTGGACCTGCCCAACGGCAAGTACCACGTGCTCATGAACATTGACGGGCCCGGCGGGTTCTGGGGCGAGATGACCATCTACCGCCAGCGCAGCGTGATTGCCAACGGCGTCAAGGTCGTGGACGACACGCTGGACTACGACCGCTACATCAAGAACTACTTCCGCAACGCCCATAGCGAGGACCTGCCCGGCGTGGACCCGTTCAAGGTCTACGTCGCGCCGAGCTTCCACGAGAAGTCCTTCGACGTGGACGTCACCGACGGCAAGCTGGAGCTGAAGTTCCAGGCCGACTCGCCGCTGGGCATCTGGCTGAGCGCACTGACCATCTATCCGCAGGACAAGAAGGCCCAGGGCGAAGAGTTCGTCAGCAAGATCACTGCCCGCCGGCACGAACTCTTCAACGAATATTTCAAGCAGGTCGAGCCCAAGACCACCGGCAGCAAGGCCGCCCAGGGCGAGGTCGTGCTGTTCTCACGTAACTACATGCAGCCGGTGAACGCCTTCGACGGCCCCGTCAGCGGCGAGGCGATTCCAGCCGATGGGCTCAAGCTGAGCCTGGCCGCCGACTCGGAAGAGCCGCTGGTCTTCAGCGCCCAGCCCGGCGGCGATCTGGGCGCCATTGCGATTCAGCTGTCGGCCTTCAAGACCGCCGACGGCAAGACGCTCAAGGCCGAGACGTTTCAACCGGGTTGGATTGACTACCGCATCACCCGCATCGCCACTGACGGCAGCAGCTACACCGTTGCGCCGCGGTACTGGCACCCCATCCCGGCCCCCTCTGCCCCGGGCGTGACGCGCAGCTTCTGGATTCGCACCCGCACCGCCGACGCCGCAGCCGGAACCTACACGGGCACCATCACCGTCAAACCCGAGAAGGCTTCGGCCAAGACCATCCCGGTCACGATTACCGTGCTGCCTTTCAAGATCGATGCCGTAACGGACGTGCCCGTCGGCCCCTTCGGCAGCGGCATCAACATGTACTGGTACGGCGACGACCCCAAGACTCAGCAGTGGAACTGGGCCATCTATGACAAGACGCTGACCGTGCTGAAAGACGGCGGCTGCACCACCTTCACGGGCAGGCCTCACGTTCATGTAACCGCCGCCAACGGCAAGATCACGCTGGACACGACCGACGCCGACAAAGAGATGTCGATGGCGCGAGCCAAGGGCTTCAACCAGATGCTCAGCGGCTACGGTGTCGGCGTGGAGTGCTACAACACCTACGGCAACGCCCAGGGCCCGGACGTGGCCGCTGCTCAAAAGGCTGGCTTTGCGGACATGGACAGCTTCCTAAAGGCCCTGTGGGGCGCCATCGACGCCCATGCCGTCCAGGCCAACTGGCTGCCAGTGGCCTACAACCTGTGCGATGAGCCCATCGGCGAGGCCATCAGCGGCGCGGCTTTGAATGCCGCGGCGCACAAGAAGGCCGGAGTGGGACTCAAGCGCACCACCTTCATGGGCGAGACCTCCATGGAAGGCAACGATCCCAAGAGCGACCACTACAAGCTGCTCCAGGCCCTGCCGATTGCCTCGCTGAACGGGCACGACGAGGCGTCCATCAAGGTCGTCCACGACGCCGGCAACCAGTTCTCCTTCTACAACGGCGGCACGCGCTGGACCTTTGGCCGGTACATGAAGGCCCTGGTGGTGAACGACAAGATGATGATGCGGCCGGATTGGCACTTCAACAACGCCATGGGCAACCCCTACTACGCCCTGGATGGCCGCGAAGACGAGTACGTGTGGTTCAACACCGATGAGAACATGACCATGGTGCCGGCGCCGGACTTCCTGCGGCACATCATTCCGGGCCTGAACGACTATCGCTACCTGTCCACGCTCCAACGGCTGATCAAGGAAAACCCCAGCCATCCCAAGCTCGCCGAAGCCAAGGCCGTCTGGGATGAAATGATCAAGCTCACAGCCGGCAAGGACCGCGAGCCCAAGGGCCGCGATTACGCCGCCGATCGCGCCAAGATCATCAAGGCCATCGAAGTGCTGCTGACAAAGTAGCCCGCAGTGTGACATGGGACAATAGCCCATGTGGGCATGTTCCATGTCAGTTGAAGAATGAATGAGGCCTCCGGGCAACGCCGCCCGGGGGCCTTTGTTTATCCAGCCGCGACGGCAGGGCGTGGCGAGAGAAGCGGAGGCTCACCGCGCGCGGTGATGCGCCGTTGCTCTACTCGTTGAGGAAGTCGTGGCCGCGGAGGGTCTTGGCGGCAGGAGCGGTGGGGGCCACCGGTTTCAAGTGGTCCTGGCCCCAGCAATAGTGGCCGTTGAAGACCAACGGCCCGGCATCACGGCGAAGATCGTCCGGGTAGGCATCGCGGAAGGCGTTCTGCCAAGGTTCCATGATGCGGGTGGCCCACAAGTCAAACCATTCGTAATCATCCACAGCGGTGAATTCAGTCGGCGCCTGCGGATTCCAGGCGAAATATGCCCCGGCAAAAAGGGCCAGGAAGTGCCCGGCGATGTCGTTGTCCGCCCAGTGCGTAATATTCACGCCCAGGCAATTGTCGCTATCGATGGCCCGCTGGCACCAGTGGCGTGTCGCTTGCCAGCCGCCGCCATGCACATGGCCGTTGCCGGCGCTCATCATCCATTTCATCGGCAGGTGGCTGTACTTGGCCACGGCGGCGTCGATGGCGTCGCGGTTGCGATACCAGTACTGCCAGGGCTCGATGATGATGTCGTCCTGCAACTCCTCCGGAACGGGCCGGCCGCCATGATCGGCCCATATCTGCATCTGCATCGTCTTGCCCGCTTGCCGGGCGAGTTCGCCGAGCATCCGGTGGTACTGCCGCACCATGTCAACCGTGGCATAGTCCTTTGGCATCGAAGGGTCCAGGAACCACTTCGCCTCATCCAGGCCAAAGTGGATAGTCGAACCGCTCGGCATCGCCGACACCACCTGGCGCACCAGCTGCTCAATCATCTTGAAAGCGTTCTCGCCCACCAGCAGCGACGAGCCGTTATACATGCCCTCGCCGCCGCGCAGCTCGGGGCGGTGATAAACCAGGCTGCCCACGTGCCCCCAGCTCTCGATTTCCGGCACGACTTCAACGTGGTAGGGGGCGGCATATGCCGCCAGGTCCGCCAGATCCGACAGGCTCAAGGCGTATGGATTGTCATGGCCAAAAGGCAGGTCATCGAAGCGCAGGCCGCACAGTTCATCGTCCAGCAGGTGCAGATGCAGCCGGTTCATTTTCAACCGGGCCAGGACGCGCACCAGCCGCTGGAGCATCGCCTTGGGAAACACGCTCCGGCCAAGATCGACCATGAAAGACCGCTTGCGATACGCGGGCCAATCCACGATCGTTACCGCCGGCCAGTCGCCACGCGGGCCCCACAGCGAGATGATGTTCAGCAGAGTCTGCCGCCCGTACGCAAGCCCAGCGGAGTCCGCCGCGGCGATCTCGGCCCCGTCCGATGCCATGTTCAGCCGGTATGACTCCGCCGCGGTCGGCGACGGATCAATCGTCCATCGGATCGGGTACGCCTGCTCATCACGCGTCGATACCTGGACGTGCATCCGCTGCAAGTCCTGGATGAACTGGGCATCGCCGACGCCGTGCAGGCAAACGGTCGCCGGACGCGGGAACGTGCCATGGCACTGCATCTGCTGCGGGTGCGGCCAAAGATTTTTCATCCGCTCCATGGAGTCCTCTCCACTTGTGACTTCTGGGTCATCGCCTGCTCTCCCCCAACGCATTGCCATGGTACCGGCTCGGGTCCGGCGCGACAACCGATTCGCAGGGGAAAGGCGTTCCTGGGTCTGACTGCGATTTCTGACCGTCCGGATTTGTCGTGTAACAGGCCCCGGCTTCAGCCGGGGTGCCATGTGGCCCACAGCCACGATCAGCCCGGTTCACCGGGCTTGAGTCTGTGCCTTGAGGCAATGGCTCAAGCCGCGAGACGGTAAGCCCGTTGAAACGGGCTGGCAGAATACCGGGTGAATCCGCGTTACCCCGGCTAAAGCCGGGGCCTGTTACGCAGCTTGACCAGAGTCTGTGGCAAAGCACGTCCTGCCGGGGATACTGGTCACACACGTACTCCTGAACGCTTCACACGGTGAGGGTCTGCATCTGTCGCAGGTGGCCGATGCTTTACAGCACGGACGGCGGGGAACAATTCGAGGATACGGGCTTTGAGCTTCCTTCGGCCTGGGCGGCGCACACGCAGGCGCCGAAGATGAAGATGCACCCGGACAGGTAGATCCACAGCAGCAATGCCATGATGCCGCCAAACGTGCCATACACCGCGTTGAGCGTGGCGAAGCTCTTGATGTAGATGACGAACAGACTTCCGGCCGCCTGCAGGAGAGCCGTAGCGCACAGGGCGGCGGCCCAGACCTCGCCAAAACGCGTTGGCCGACGCGGGGCCAGCTTGTAAAACAAGCTCAGGCCCAGGAACACCGCCAGCCACGGGATGAGCACGCTCGACAGGGAATAGAAGCTGGAACCCAACTCGCTCGCCGGAAATGGCCAGCCCTTCGCCAGCTTGGCGAGCATTCGCGCCCAGACGCCCAGGAAGACCGTGCTGACCGTAATGGCGAGAAACGCCAGGCTCTTGAGCGGTTGCCGCCACCAGCCGAGCGTATCGGCGCCCCAGGCGCGGTTGGTGGCACAGACCAGGGTGTTGAAACATTGCAGGGCGAGCCAGACCAAGAGGAAGGACGAGACCGCGCCGGCCTGATGGCGGGCGCTGATCACGCCGGCGATGGTGTGAAAGACATGATGCTGCATCTCACCACTGATCGGGAAGTAGTCTTCCATGTACGCAATGACCGCTCTGGCTGCCCGGTCCTGGTCGACAAAGGACGAGGAAATCGTGACCACCAGGATCATCAAAGGAAACAGTGAAAAGAAGGCGCTGAAGGCGAATGCCGCCGCTCGCTGTGCCCCGTCGATCTGCATGAACTGTTTGACGGCCAGACGAAGTATCGCCCAGACCCTGTGAAGCTTTCGGCCTGGCCGGCTTGGCATATTCATGTGACTCAGTTTCTTCCTGCCGCCGGGCATCGCTTCCCGCTTTTCCCAAGATTGTGTCCGCTCAGACGTTACAGCACATTGTAGCGACCAGGGCGATCGCGTGGCCAACCGTGCGACCTGGTGTCACTGACGCCGACCATGGTCGAGACATATGGCTGGGATAGCCAACACCTGCTCACGTGTCGATACGTCTCGCGGAATGTAAAATTCAACGTCGGCCTGACGAAACGGGACTTTCTGCCGTAGGCCTGACAGTGGGCATCAGCTGCAAGCATAAACACAAACTGCCCGTAGCGGGTGGGTGCCGCTACAGGCAGCTTGGATATTAGGGGATAGTCCCGGGGATCCTACCGACGTTTCCGGGCCAGCAGCAGCCCGCTCACGCCCAGCAAGGACAGCGTCGCCGGCTCGGGGGCCGGAACGGCCGTCAGGACCAGATTGGCGGCACAGACTTGGGCGCCTCCAATGTGCTCCTCCGAGAGCCGCATGACGACCGACAGTTGGCCGCTGGCCGAAGCGCCCGTCGTGGCCGTGCCGGTCAGGGCCGTGCCCCAGGCGCCAAAGGACACTTCGTTGTACCACATGGTCGCCAGGGCACCCACGTCGCCCGTCAGCGTGATCAGCGGCGTGCTCCCGGCCAGCACTTCGAAGGTGTAGGTTCCATGCCCAGGGTCATAGCCGCGCAGCGGACCGGCCGCCAGCGAGAACGTGTAGGTCGTGTTGGGCTGGACGTTCGTCGACAGTGTCTGCGCGAGCTGCGACTGGCCGTTCCAAGCCTGCAGCATGGCGAGCTGCGAGTTGGAATCGCCGTAATTGGCCATCCCGCTGCGCGTCATCCAGTCGGCGAAGTCGCCGTTCAGGGGTGTCTTGCTCAACGTCCACTGGTCAGGCGTGACATCCCATGTGGGACCAAACGCGGCGCCGGGTGAGGCGAAGGTGGAATTGGCGATAGGGACGCTATCGGCCTGAGACGACGCAGCAACAAACAACAGCAGCGCACAACAAAGCAGACTTCTAGACATGATTCCTCTCCTTTAGTTGGCGATGACCCTCATACGGGACAAAAGGCTCCGCACTCGACTGCGTGCATTCACTATTATCTACGAGAATGGCAATACGTCAATACAAATGCCGGGACATCTCGCTTTTTGCCAAGCCCGCTGGCGTCGCCGGGCTCATTTGGGATAGGCTCGGCAGTCGTAACATATTGGCGGCCAGCTACAACCGAAAAGCATCGGATTGGTGAAGGGGTCCTGGCAGGGATACGGCCACGGATAAGACTGCTCAACCAGCGATACCGCCTCATGAGGCGATGAACAGATCGGCGCGCACCTGGAAGTACTTGCGACCGTTCGCCATCACGCCTCACACATGCGCCCGAGAGGACTCGAACCTCTGACCTGCGGTTTAGGAAACCGCCGCTCTATCCTGCTGAGCTACGAGCGCTCGCATGAAACTCTACCGCTGCATCTTACACCAACATCGGCCGGCTATAAAGCTCCCGCGTACACTATTGACGATCTGGCGTATACTCTTGCCAGGATGAGCGAGCAGGATTCAGACAAACCGACGCACGGCCCGGATTCCGACAAACCGAAGAGCGAGCGGGATTCCGACAAACCAATGGGCGAGCAGGGATCCGACACGCCAGCCGGCCAGCATGATCCGGACAAATCAGCCGGCCAGCCCGAACAAGGGCCGGCTCCGAAGCGGGCACGGCGGAAGCGATACGCCGGCACGTACCCTCGGCGGTTTGAGCAGCGCTACAAGGAACTCGATCCGCAGGCCCATCCCGACACGATTCAGCAGGTCCGTTCGCACGGGCGCACGCCGGCCGGAAGCCACGTGCCGATCATGGTGGACGAGGTGATGACGGCCCTGGCCGTGGGGCCGGGGCAGGTCGTGGCCGATTGCACACTGGGCTATGGCGGCCATGCCGAGCGCTTTCTGAAGCTCCTCGGCCCGAGCGGCAAGTTGATCGGCCTGGACGTCGACGGCGGGCAACTCCAGCGCACCGTGGAGCGGCTCAAGTTCGCCGGCTTTGAGATGATCGCGCGGCACAGCAATTTCGCCGGCCTGGCCAAGGTGATGGGCGAACTTGGCGTTGCGGGCGTTGATGTAATCTTCGCCGACCTGGGCGTCTCGTCGATGCAGGTGGACGAACCGGCCCGCGGCTTCAGCTACAAGCAGGACGGCCCGCTGGACATGCGGATGGACGCCCGCATCAAGCTCTCGGCGGCCGATCACCTGGCCCGGCTGAGTGAAGCGGAGCTGTCGCAATTGCTGTGGGAACTGGCCGACGAGGAGGACCATGCCGCCATCGCCCGGACCATCGTGCTGCGCCGCGGCCGCTCGCCGATTCTGCGCACGCACGAGCTGACGCGGCTGATCTTTCAGGCCAAGGGCATTGACCCGGCCAAGCACAAGCAAGCCGTCGCCAAGGGCGAGGTCGCGCCGCACCCGGCCGCCCGCACATTTCAGGCTCTGCGAATCCTCGTCAATAATGAGCTGGCCAGCCTGCGTGAACTATTACGCGTCGCGCCTGAGTGCCTGCTCCCCGGCGGCAAGATCGGGCTGGTGACGTTCCACAGCGGCGAGGATCGGCTGGTGAAGCAGGCCTTCGCCGCCGGGCTGGGCCATGGTGTGTATCAGGCCATCTGCGAAGAGCCGCTGCGGCCATCGGGGCGGGAAGTCTTCGACAACCCGCGCAGCCGGCCGGCCAGATTCCGCTGGGCCCAGAAGGCCTGAGCGAGTGGGAAGACTGTCGCGCGGCCGCCTAAGCTGTTACCATGAAACGAGTTGATTCGCCGCTTGGCTTGCCGGCGTGGCAGGTAACAGGCATAACCAGCGCAAGTTGTCTCAGAACGGATTGGACATGCTCAAGATCAACATCAACCAGGGCAAGCGATACGTCTTCAAGACGCACGTGAACGAGATTCTGCTGCCGCGCGAGAAGGCTGAGAGCATCGAGGCCTTCAACGTGATCATCGAGCCGGGGCAGTACACACACATGCATGTGCATGAGGACACGGAACAGTTGTATCACGTGACCAGCGGCCGAGGCCGGGGCGTGTTCGAGCACGCCAACGGGCAGCGCGAGGAATTCGAAATGGTTCCCGGCGACGTGATCCACGTGCCCCGGAACACGCGGCACCAGATCTTCTGCGCGGGCTCGGAGCGGCTGACGTACCTGTGCGTGGATGGCTTCCCGCTGGGCAAGCCCGCCTCTGAGCCGACTTGGGATCATCACTATCAGGCCGTCGTGGCCCTGCAGAAGAAGAGTTAGGGCGTTTGCCTGTGACACGGGCGTCCCGCCCGTGCGTGTCACGGCCGTCTCGGCCGTGGTTTACGAGTTCGATGAGAGCATGGGCGAGATGCCCATGTCACACGTGGCCGAGATGGCCATGCCATAACGAAAACAAGGAGAATTCGATGCCAGAGTTAAAGGGATCGCAGACGGAAAAGAACCTGCAAGCGGCCTTTGCCGGCGAGAGCCAGGCCCGCAACAAGTACACGTTTTTCGCGTCGGTGGCGCGGAAGGAAGGCTACGAGCAGATTGCGGCCATTTTTGAAGAGACGGCCGGCAACGAGAAGGAGCACGCCAAGCTGCACCTGGCCGCACTGAGCGGCATCGGCGACACGGTGGCGAATCTGAAGGCAGCGGCCGGGGGCGAGAACTACGAGTGGACGGACATGTACCCCGAGTTCGCCAAGGCCGCCCGGGCCGAAGGCTTTGAGGAGATCGCCCGGCTGTTCGAGGGCATCGCCAAGATCGAGAAAGAGCACGAGGCCCGGTACAAGGCCCTGCTCAAGAACGTGCAGGACGGCAAGGTCTTCGCCAAGGACGTAAAGGTGAAGTGGCGTTGCCGCAACTGCGGCTTCACCTACGAAGGCCCCAAGGCCGTCACCACCTGCCCAGTCTGCAAACACCCGCAGGCGTTCATGGAAGTGGCAGGGGAGAATTTCTAGCGGCAGGTCATAGGTCGTAGGTCGTAGGCGTAGGGCGTAGGGAAAGCCGGCCGGTGGGTGGCATGGTCACGCTGTTGGCGTGACCATGTTAGGACGCTCCATGAGACAAGGCGTTCCCCGCCCGGTGCTTGGTGCCGTGGTTTGCGAGTGAAGCGAGCAACCACGTTTGCAGCTTCCACGTGGTATGCAATCAAGGGAATAGTTGCCGGGTGCCCGGTGTCGCGGCCCGGTGCCGTGGTTTGCGAGTGAAGCGAGCAACCACGTCTGCATCGCGTAGCCGGGTGCCATGCTTCTGCGTTGTCTTGCAGAAGCATGTGAAGCTCGGCTTCGGTGGCGGCGCACTGCATGCTTCCGCATACAACCACGACGCGGAAGCATGGCACCCGTCCAGTCGGCAGGGTCCGCAGCTTCCTGAGCGTCGTTGTGCGAAGGGTTCTGCGGCCGGGCCGGGGCCAATGTCACGGTTGCCAAGTGCGGGCGCATGTGACTGTATACGGGCCTTTTGGAAGAGTACAGGAAAGAGTACCTGCCAGTGAGCGTGCCGGTGGAATAGCCGTCCTGGCGTCGCGTGGTTGCTCGCTTTACTCGCAAACCACGGCACCTGACTTTAGTCCAGGAAAGAGGCCTCTCCCGCGTGGGAGAGGCCTCTTTTTTTCATCGTGCTTCTTGCGGCGGCAACTAGGCAGCTAGGCAGCGCGGCGGCGAATGGCGATCAAGCTGCCGATCCCCAGCAGCCCGAGAGTGCAAGGTTCGGGCGTGAAGGTGATCTGATAACCAAGAGCACTGCCGCTCAGCGGCACCACGGTGTAGGGCAAGGCCGTGTTATTCACCGTGACGGTGTGGAAGGTAGCCGCCGCCAGACTGGCGCCGGCCGTCAGGAACGTGTAGCTGTTGCCGGCCACCGCGCCGGTGGCGTTCACGATCAGGTCGCAGTTGTTCAGCGTGGTGATCGTGCTGTCGGTGCTCAGCTGATCGAAATCGACGCCGGGCGTCGTGCCGGCGCCGGTGATGTCGATCTTCAGCGAGTTATAGTTCGTGCCGTTCAGCTGGAACTTGACGTTCCCATTCACCGTGAACAAGCCGGCCGTGCCGTCGGTGCCAGGGGCAAATACCGAGGCATACGTCAGCAAGTTGTACTTCGTGCCAGTCAGGTCCAGCTTCTTGTTCATCACAATCTTGCCGTTACCCGCAAACGTGATGGGCTTGCCGCCGTTGCCGGTGAGATTGCTATCCAACTCGCACTGCAGAATTGCCCCACTGGCGATGTTTAGAATGCTCCCATTGGTGGCACTCGCACTGAGATAGCTGTAGTAATTGCATTGGCTGTCAATAACGCCGGCGTTCAGGTTGAACACGGGCGGCATGAGAAGACTTGGGGCCGAAGTTGTGAAATTGTTTCCCAACTGAAGTGTGCCCGTGCCGTTCTTGGTGAAAGTGCTGGTGGCGCCGGTGTTGAACTGAACGTTCACGACGAACTTGCTGGCCCCGCCGATGTCCCAGACCGGGTCGTGGAAGCCGTCGCCATTGTTGACCTGCGGGCAGGTGGGGTTGTTCGTGCCATCGCCCCACGTGTACGTGTGAGCCAGCCCATCGGCCGGTGCGATGGTGAGGTTATCGTTGCCGTCCTGACCCAGGCTGGCCCCGCCCGTAGCCTTCACAAATAGAATGTCACCCGACTTGGTGATCAGCGTGCCATGGCCTCCCCCTGCGGCGTCCATGGTGACTGTGGCCGGAGTGCTGTCACCAAAGACGATCGGCGTGCTGACGGTCGGCTTGGCCCCGGTGGACCAGTTCGCCAGCGTGCTCCACTTGCCGTCGGTGCCGCCGTTCGTGAATGTGTTGGTCACGGCCATGGCCAGCCCGCTACATGCTGCCAGCACAAGAAACGCTGCGCTCCCCCTGACAATTGCTCTCATAGGTCCTCTCCTTTTCTCTACCATCTGGCAGAAGGCGCCACCCACGAGGTGAACCCTCTGCCACCGGCCCTGCCCGATGTGACGAAGTCAGAACCCACGAACAAAATGTGGTCCAGTCTGGGAACTCGGCCATGCGGCCTAAGGTGTGCGTGCCTGCGTGAGCCAGCGCTCACACACCCTCGTGCTATACAAAACGCGATCTGCCGCTCCAAGCAGATCACAGCCCAAAACGCTGTATCACATACAGCTTAGCGACAAATCGAATTCTGTCAATAAGAAATGTCGGTAGTTTTGCAGGCGGGCTGTGTGAACGATGGATATAGGGACATACCGCCCCGCGGCAAGGTAGGAGCAAGCCGCACGTCGCATGGCCGCGCAGGTAGCGCCTGGGGAAAGTCACGCCAGTAGAGTGAACGCCGGCCGGGAGATCGGCCGGTGGCGAGCGAGGCTGTGCGCAGAATTGGGCTCGTCGGCCCCTATATAGAGGAACCTCCGGCCCAGGTGGCCGGGGGAGAAAGTTTGAAAAGTGAATAGCTCCGACTCCAGCGGCGGGTGGCTATGCGGTCAGGCCTGCCCGGCCGATGCGCGGATGCGCGCATGGGTAGCGCTTGCGCCTGAGATGGCGGCCATCGCAGCCGGGATGATGGTGCAACAGGATGGCAGGCAACGCGATGCGGATCCAGACCGTGGTTCCAAGACGTTCCAAACGGTTCCAATTCGTTCCGAATGGTTCCGTTTGGTTCCGTTTCGTTCCGTTTGGTGCCGTATCGTGCCGCTTGGTTCCGCTTTGTGCCGGCGCGGCCTGGCGTGGTTGCTCGCTGCACTCGCAAGCCACGGCACCCATGCCATGAGACACGGCACCCATGTCCTGAGACCACGGCGCCTGTTTGGAACGTCAAAGCTGCGTGTAGCGTCCTTACATGGTCACGCGAACAGCGTGACCATGCCACCCTCTTTGCGCGTGCGGCAAGTTGCTCGCCCTGCAACGTGGTTGCTCGCTTCACTCGCAAACCACGGCACCCTTCGCCCTACGCCCTGTCTCTCAAAGAATCTCGAACGGGTCGCGGTCGTTGAGGGCGAGCGTTACGGTCAGGCCGGGCAGCATGCCGCGCAGGCGGGTGGCCAGGCTGCGGAGCGTGAGCCGCTCGGAGTTGCTATGGCCGACGCAGATGACGGCCAGGCCTTTTTCGGCGGCATCGACGGCGTCGTGGTGGCGCAACTCGCCGGTGATGTACACGTCGGCCCGCTGGGCCAGGGCCGAACCGATGATCCGCCCGCACGAGCCCGCGCAGCAGGCGGCCCGGCGCAAACGTCGCCGGCGCTGGCCCACCGACAGCACATGGGGCACGCCCAGCACGCTCTTGACGTGTGCGATCAGGGTCTGGAGGTTCATGGCCTTGGCCAGCAGCCCGATCCTTCCGGTGCCCAAGCCGCCGTAGAGTTGCTCGGTCGGGTAGACGTCAATGGCGGGCGTCTCGTAGCTGTGGCTCTTGCGGATGGCCTTGATCACGTCGCGAAGCTTGGCCTTGGGGGCGACCAGTTCCAGGCGAAGCTCCTGGGCGTGTTCGAGCTGCCCGGGTTTACCGACGCTCGGGTTGCTGCCAGGGGCGCCGCGAAACGTGCCTTCGCCG
This sequence comes from uncultured Planctomycetota bacterium, assembly GCA_903892515.1. Taxonomy (GTDB): domain Bacteria; phylum Planctomycetota; class Phycisphaerae; order SM23-33; family SM23-33; genus CAITIS01. Next base: position 29,694 of record CAITIS010000029.1, read on the forward strand.
CGGGTGTAGAAGCTGCACTCGCCGTAGTTGCCGATTCTGCCGGCCCCGGCGTCGAAGGCGGCCTTGCTCACCGCCAGCAGGTCCGAAGGCGGCGTAAAAACGACGACCTTGCACTGGGCTTCGTCGGGCTTGGGCTCCAGCGGCTGGGGATTGAGAATGCCGATGGCCGACGCCAGCACGTCGTTGGTGCCACCCGGCGCGGCGTCCAGGGCGGTGTGCATCGAGTACACGGCGATGTCGCGCCGCACGGCCGCATAGGCGATGGGCGTGGCCTGGGCGGTGCATCGGCCGATGGGCTTGAAAATGATAGGGTGGTATGCCATGACCATTTCGCACCGGCCTCGGGCGGCCTCAACCAGCACCCTCCCGGTCAGGTCGATCGTCAGCATGAGCTTGCGCACCGGCTTGGCGGCGTCGCCCACCAGCAGCCCGACGTTGTCCCACTCCTCGGCCAGGTGGGCAGGGGCCAGCGTTTCCAAGGCCTTGCAGATGCTGCCAACCGTGCACGGCGTTTTGAGCTTGGGCATTATATGACCCTGTTCAAAAGTTTCTGGCTAAAGCCGATCCATGTAAGCCCGTTGAAACGGGCTGAGGATACAGGGTGCGTCTATATACCCCCGCTGAAGCGGGGGCCTGTTACACGACCCGGTTGCTTGCGCGATTCTGGTTGCTTGCGCGATTCTGGTTGCTTACACGATACCGGCTGCTCGCACGGTTCCGGCTGCTTACACGATACCGGCTGCTCGCACGACACTGGCATCGTCGTGCTGGTCTTTCATGGCTGACGACGAATCCGGCGATCCACGAACCCGGCCTAGGCCGCTGCCGTAAGTATATTGTCAACGGAGCTTCTATCTCACGCAAGGATGCTGCTTGCCATATGTGCGTCTTTGCTCAGAGGGCTAGTTTTTTATCAGGTGAAGGCCATGCGTGACAAAAAGACGGAAAAACCCACCGAGTTGGCGTCGTGGCATCGCCATGCCCATGCCGACAAACTGTCCTCCAACTGGCAGGACGTGAAGTATGTTCGTGTCGATCCCATTCGTTTGGCCTCATTTGCCGGTGAAACGTCCATTTCGGCGCTGCCCGGTGCGGTGGTTGATCCGGTAGCCTTCCAGCAGGGCGGACGCCTGCTGGTGGTGGGGCTGGGAAACGAAGAGCAGGGCGATTGCGGCATCGGCTCACACCTGCTGCGCTGCCTGTCCCAGTACGCCTGGCCCAAGTGCGTGGAGTTTCGCCACATCGGCGAGGTCGCGTGGGAGCAGGTGGGGGCGTATTCGGCGATCATCTTGCTGGATGCGATGCACGGGCCCGACAACGCCGGCTCGGTCTACCAGTCCGACGGCGAGGCCCTGATGGCGTGTTCGGCCAATCGACACCGCCGGAGCATCGAGCCCTTCCTGGCGCTGCGTCGCCGTCTGACGGTCTTTGGCATCCAGCCGCACCGGCGCGGGCAGGATCGGGAACTCTCGCAGGAGTTGGTATCGCGGCTGCCCAGCATGCTGACGTATTTGCGTCATTATATTCTTCAGGCCGCTGCCGAGCTCAGCCACGTGAATTGAGCCTTTCACGGGCGGCGAGGTCATGCCGTCGCGACCTCACCGCCCGGAGCCCGGCATCGGCCTTCGTTTTTGTGGAAGTGTCGCGGGCGGCGCGTCCGCGGCACGAAACCGGCCTGGTTCAATGGGTGGTTACCAAGTCATCAAGGTGTGGCACAGCCTTCTGTGGTTGTGCCGCTCTTTTGCGCGGCCCGAGCCAGAAAGTCAGGGGCCATGTAACTATTTAAGCCCTTGCTGGCACTGACCCAGGGAAGTTTTTCTGGCAAAATGTCCGGCCGGCCGCTGCGATGCGATAGCGGCTGTGCTATAAAAGGGTAGTCAATAGGGAGAGTAATGCTCGACATGGTCCGACATGCCTGGAGGGGATACCTGACAGCCGCTGTGCTGGCACTGTTTCCGTGCATGTTGACAGCCCAGACTTCGCCATCGGCGACCTCTGCGTTATCTTCAGGGCAGGCCCTGACGCTCTCGACCATCAAGACGCAGCTTAAGGACCCCGCCCGTTCCATGCAGACTCGCCAGGAGGCGGCCCTGATGCTCCTGACGCAGACGTATCCCCAGGCCATCACGGTCGCTCGCGACCTGCTGGCCGACGACAGCAATCACCCCGCCCAGGTGGCCGTGGCCGAGGCCATTGCCACGACCAGCCAGACCCAGCTGGAGTTCATCAAGCCGCTATTGGTAATGCTGACGACCGGCGACTCGGTCGGGAGAGCTGCTTCCGCCCATGCCCTGGCCTGCTTTAAGGACGACAGTGTCGTCGACGCCTTCGTGGCGGTGGTCAAGGACGTTCGGGCCGAACGCGAGACGCGGCTGGTCGTGGTGCAGTCGATGCGGCGGATGCTGGACAAGCGTGTAATCGACGCGCTCATCGTCATTCTGGATGAGACCGACGAGTCGCTTCGCGTGGCAGCGGCCGACAGCTTGGCCAGCCTGACGGGCAATCGCGACCTGGGCCACAGTTCGATCCGCTGGAAGGAATGGTGGACGCCGCGCCGCGACAAGCCGCGCGCCAACTGGGTCTGCGATGTGGCCGACAACCTCGTCCGCGTCAATGCCGACCTGGCTAGGGATAACGACGAGCTGCGCCGCCGCCTGGCGACCTCTCTCAACGACCTTTACGCCGCCTGTTCCACCACGGCCAAGGATGTGCAACTGGTCGAGATGCTCAAGGATTCCCTGCCGGAGATTCGTCTGGCCGGGGCCAAGCTTGCCCAGCAGCGGCTGGCCAATACGCAGCAGCCGGTGCCCGAGGCGTTGCGGGCGCAGATTCGCTCCTGCGTGGGCGATCCCGACCCGGCCGTGCGCGGCGCCGCGGCGGTCATGCTGGCTGGCATTGCCGATGCCAAAACGATTCAACTGCTGCTCGACCGGCTGCGCGAGGAGCAACTCTCCGAGTGCCGCGAAGGCATCTACCAGGCTTTGGGCCTGCTGCGCGATCCCGACGTGGCCGACCAGCTCGTCAAGGGCGTGGCGGAGCAGGACCGGCGGGTGGCCTCGGCGGCGGCCAATTCCTTGGCCCGGCTGGCCGAAAAGGGCGCGCTGTCCGATGCCCGCAAGGAATCCGCCAGCGATGCCCTGCGCAAACGCTATGCCGTCCTGACCGAGGGGCCCGAAACCGCCAGCCTGCGCGAGGCGCTGCTCACGGCCATGGTGAACCTCAAGGACCGGCGGCTATCCGAACTGATGACGCTGGCGATGAAGGATTCCGCTCCCGCCATTCGGCTCAACGCCATTCGCGGGTTGCAGAACCTCAACTTGCCTGAATCGCTTCCGGCCATCGCGGGCATGACCAGCGACACCGACCGCGGCGTGCGGCTGTCGGCGGTGGCGGCGGTGGGGGCGATGGGCGGCGTGGATTACATCGAAACGCTGTTGTCGCGCACCGACGTCCGCGTTGAGACCGACCCGGCCGTGCGCGAGCAGTCCTGGAACGTCGTGACCAACCTGCTGACCAAGCTGGATACGCCGCGGCTGTCCGCCCTGGCCGACCGCTTGGCCCAGCGGCCCGACGCCGGCCCGTATCTGGTGAGCGTGCTGAAGCTCTGGGCCGAGCGGATTCCCGAAGACAAGCCCGACCAGTGGCTGCCCGTCCGGCAGCGCCTGGGCGAGGGCCTGATGGCCGCCTCGCGACCGGCCGAAGCCGCCGGCGAGCTGGCCAAGGTGCATGCGGGCCTGACCAGGAGCGGCGACGCCAAGGCGCAGGACATCTACCTCAAGCTGATCGAGGCCCTGCTGGCGGCCGATGACGCCTCGGCGGCGGTCAAGATCGCCGAGTCGCGCGATCCGGCCCAGTTCGTGGTGGCGTGCGAGTCGCTGCAAAAGCGGCTGACCACGCTGAAGGAAAAGAAGGACTGGGACAACCTGGTCAACCTGTGCATGGCCACCAAGACGAAGCTGGGGCCACGGCTGACGCCGACGCAGCGGTTCTTCGTCGAGGACACGTTCGTGGAGGCCCGCAAGCAGCAGCGGATGGCCGATGAGGCGCGAGTGTCGGCCCTGGTGCCCAAGTTGCTGACGGGCGATGAAGTGGCTCGTCTGGCGGCGACCAAGGATCTGACGGCCATGAACCAGCGGGCGGTGGCGCCGCTGATCGGCTCGCTCAAGGTGATCGTCCAGTCCGACACCCCCGACCCGACCGCCGAGAAGACGCTGCTGGACCTGCTGTCGTCGCTGTCGCCGCAACTCAAGGGCTACGACTTGGCGTCTTCGGTTACCGACCGCCTCAAGACCATCGAGTCGTGGCTCAAGACGAGTGAATAACCGAACGGCAGGTCGTAGGTCGTAGGCAGTAGGCAGTAGGGGAAGACGGTAGGGTCCGCAGGTTCCTGAGCGCTGTTGCGAAGGGTTCTGCGGACGGGGCCAAGTGCCATGGTTTGCCCAGCGTTGGGTGCGCTGGCACGCTGGGTGCCGTGGTTTGCGCAGCGAAGCGCAGCAACCACGTGGCCGGACGTCAAAAGGATTTCTCCCACCATCGGCGAAGTGGCGAAGCCGGTCCTCTGTGTCTTTCCCTACGACCTATGACCTATGACCTACGACCCGTCTTGTCCCTATTCCCTTTCCATCCCGCCGGATAGAATGATTTCATGGCCATCTACGAAACGACGGTGGAGTCGTCCTTTTTTGCGTCGCACGCGGTGCAGACGCGCTCGGGCGAGATCGAGCCGCTGCACCGTCACAACTGGAAGATCCTCGCGAGCTTTCGCGTCAGACAGCTGGACGCCTACGGCTTTGTGATCGACTTTGTACAGGCCCTGGATGCCTTAAAGGCCATTGCGCGAGAGTTGGAAGGCCAGGATCTGAACCTGGTCATGCCCCACCAGGAAGCAGGAGTGTCGGCTGAACGCGTGGCTCAGTACCTCTCCGAGAGGCTGCACGAGCGCTTGGGCCTGAGCGTATATAGCGTATGCGTAAGTGAGGCGACCGGGTGCTGGGCGAAGTACTATGCCGACGAAAGCCCGGCTTGACCTGTTTGCCCGCACGGGCCTAGGATAGGCCGCCGGAAAGACAACACATGAAGATCAAATGCCAGAAATGCGGCAAGGAAGCCACCTTGCACGTCACCGAGATCGTGCAAGGCCAGAAGATCGAGAAGCATCTCTGTCAGCATTGCGCCAACCAGGAAGGCATCACCATCCAGGTGCAGATGCCGCTGGCCCAGGTGTTGGAGGAGTTGCTCCAGACGGCTGCTGGGCGCGAACTGGCCAACTTGCGTTGTGACGTGTGCGGCATCAATTTCCTGGAGTTCCGCCAGAAGGGCCTGCTGGGCTGCCCCAACGATTACACCGTCTTTGAGCAGGCCCTGATGCCGCTGTTGGAGCGGGCGCACGAGGGCGCCAGCCAGCACGTGGGTCGCGTGCCGGGTTCGGCCGGCGAGACCGAGCGGCGGCAGAACGAGTTGCTCCGGCTACGGTCGGAACTTAAGGACGCCGTCGCCTCCGAGCAATACGAGCGGGCTGTTCAGATTCGCGACCGCATCAAGGAGCTGGAAGTTGAATAACGCCTCCTGGAAAGGCTCTCAGGCAGAGTGGCTTCGCGGACAGGGGCCCATGAGCGACCTGGTGGTTTCGTCGCGCGTGCGGCTGGCCCGCAACATCGGCGGCATGCCGTTCCTGAGCCGCTGTAGCGACTCCCAGCGCAGCGAACTGGCCAGCGGGCTGAGCCAGACCCTGCAGGGCTTGGCGCTGGCTGAGCCGATGCAGTACATCGACGTGGAGAGCGTCGATGAACTCGAGCGGCAGATGCTGGTCGAGCGGCACCTGATTTCGCGCAACCAGGCCGAGGCCGCGGGGCCGCGGGGCGTGGCGTTCAGCACCCAGGAAACGCTCGCCGCCATGGTCAACGAGGAAGATCATCTTCGCCTCCAGGCCTTGCGCAGCGGGCTGCAACTCGAACAATGCTACGACGAGGTCCGTCACTTGGACGATCTGCTGGAGCAGCACGTCAGCTACGCGTTTTCCAGCCGGTTCGGGTACCTGACGGCCTGCCCGACCAACGTGGGCACGGCCTTGCGAGTGAGCGTCATGCTGCACCTGCCGGCACTGAAGATGACGGGCGATATCGAAAAGGCCCTGCGAGCCGGCCGGGATATGAACCTGGCGGTGCGAGGCCTGTACGGCGAAGGCACCGAGGCGCTGGGCGATTTGTTCCAGGTTTCCAACCAGAGCACGCTGGGGAGAAGCGAAGAGCAGATCATCACCGATTTCCGCGACCAGATCGTGCCAGCGTTCATCGACTACGAGACGCGCTCGCGCGAGCTGCTGCTCAAGACGCGGAGAGCCGCGCTGGAGGACAAGGTCTTCCGGGCCTGGTCGGTGCTGCGGTCGGCGCGGGTGATGAGTGCCGAAGAGGCGCTATACCTGCTGAGCCACATCCGGCTGGGCTTGAGCCTGCAAATGCTGCCCGGACTGACGATCGAACTGTTGAACCAGCTTTCGCTGCTGACCCAGCCGGCTCACCTGCAGCAACTCTCGGGCAAGCGCATGAACCCCTCCGAGCGCGGCGAGTACCGGGCCAAGCTGCTGCGCGATACGCTCGGGGCGATCAAGGGCGTCGGCTGAAACGGCGTTTCGCCACGGAGGCCACGGAGAACACGGAGAAAGACAAGGCTGGGTCAAAAACGACATAGCCACAAAGGACACGAAGAGGAGCCCACGAAGATCACAAAGTTTATGAGAGTATGATTGGCCATTCGGATCTGTGATCTTCTCTTCCTGGTGCTCTTTGTGACCTTTGTGGTTCAGTAGTTGTTGTCTTTCTCCGTGACCTCCGTGCTCTCCGTGGTTGAAACGCTTTTGCCGGCCGTCGTGATTGGGACAAGGAGCAGCTCATGAAGACGCTGATCGTGTTTTACTCGCGTAGCGGCGTGACGCGCCGGGCGTGCCAGGAACTGGGCACGAGGCTCAATGCCGACCTGGAAGAGTTGATCGACAAGACCGATCGCTCGGGCATGATGGGCTGGCTCAGGGGCGGCCATGATGCCACGTTTCTCAAGACCACGCAGCTCGAACCCACGCGCTTCGACGCCGCGCAGTACGACCTGGTGGTGGTGGCCACGCCCATCTGGGCGTTCACGATGGTCCCGGCCATTCGGACATATCTGACCGAGAACAAGGGCAAATTCCGCCGCGTGGCCTTCGCCGCGACGATGGGCGGCTCGGGCGATCAGCGGGCATATCGGCACATGCAGGAGCTGACCGGCCTGGCACCGGAGGGGACGCTGACGCTAATCGACAAGCGCGTCCGCGCGGCCGAAGTGACACAGGACATTGCCGCCTTCGCCAAGACGCTGCTGGGCAAGATGGCGTAGGTTTGGCTAGGGCGTGCAATTGGTTGCACGCGGGGCGATGGACGGGGCGAGCGCAAAAAAGAAAGCGCGGCCGGCGTGCCCGCGCTTTCGTGACGCAAACTAATCAGGTCGAGCTACCTCAACACAGGCATCCTGCCGGCCAGCGGGAAGAGTTCCACGCGCGGCGAGTGCCCCCGCGTCAGTAGCCCACGGCGGAAGAGCCGCAATGTTTCCATCTGCGTGACCCGCTCGCGTTCGATCTGCTCGCGGGTCGGGGTCAGGCTGCTGGTTTGGGGCAATTCTTCGATAGTCTTTATCATGGTCTTCTCGTTTCCGTCCTTGTTCATATTGCCATCGTAAGGCACTGATGTTTATGTTGTGCAAAGGTGGTGCCAAGGATGCGTGAATTCGCAAGCGATGACTCTTCAAGGACTTCTCTCTTATACGCTGACGCGGCGGCATAGGTTCATAGTGACGCCAATGTAAAATAGCCTATTTACTGAGACAATTGTGTCGCGGTCATGTGGCGATCAGGCCGTTTGGCGATGTCCGGACGTGGTTGCTTCGCTTCGCTGCGCAAACCACGGCACCGGGTTCAGTTCACGGCCCGTGGCGGCCGCCGCGTGGGACGCTCGCCGGGTGCCGTGGTCGCGGCGTCCAGCGGCCACGATCCCGCGTGCTGCATGCCTTTTCGCAACAGCGCGTAAAGGCATGACACCGGGCTTGAGAATGCTCGCAGGGATGTGGCCGCCTGCCGCTATCGCTGGAGGGCGGCATCGGCTATACTGCCGGCGGTGCATGGAAGCAGAAAGGAAGAACATGGCAGTCCCATTCCTAGACTTAAAGAAGCAGTTTGCCGGCCTGAAGGCGGAGATTCTCGCGGCCATTGAGGCTGTGCTCGATTCCCAGGTGCTCGTGCTGGGGCCCCAGCAGAAGCAGTTGGAGCAGAGCCTGGCGGAGTATTGCCAGGCCAAGGCTGGTGTGGCCTGTGCCAGCGGCACCGACGCCTTGTTGGCCAGCTTGATGGCGCTGGGTGTCAAGGCGGGCGATGAAGTGATCTGCCCGGCCTTCACCTTCTTCGCCACGGCCGGCACGGTGGCTCGCGTAGGGGCCACGCCCGTCTTCGTCGATATCGACCCCGTTACCTTCAACATTGACCCCGCTGCCATCGCGGCCGCCATTACGCCGCGGACCAAGGGCATCATCCCGGTTCACCTGTACGGTCAGATGGCCGAGATGGAGACGATCATGCGGCTGGCGGGGCCGCGCGGGCTGTTCGTTCTGGAGGACACCGCCCAGGCCGTCGGCGCCACGCGCAATGGCAAGAAGGCGTGCTCGTGGGGCGTGGCGGGGGCTTTGAGTTTTTATCCCACCAAGAACCTCAACGCGCTGGGCGATGCGGGCATGATCATCAGCAACGATGAGGCCTTCACTGCCACCGTGCGCACCGTGTGCCTTCATGGCGACACAGGCGGGTACAACCACGTGCGGCTGGGCGGCAACTTCCGCATGGACGAAATTCACGCGGCCGCTCTGAATGTGAAGTTGAAGCACCTGACGAATTGGAACGAATCGCGCCGGCACCATGCTGCCATCTATGACCGGATGCTCAAGGGCGTCGAGGGCGTGCTGACGCCCACCATCGCCGCGGGCAACGAGTCGGTGTACAACCTGTACGTGGTGCGGGCGCAGCGCCGGGCGGAACTCACGGCGTTTCTGAAGTCGCGGCAGATCGGCAGTGCGGTGCACTATCCCAAGGGGCTGCACGAGCAGCCGTGCTTTGCCCACCTGGGCTATCGTCACGGCCAGTTGCCGCAGACGGAGAAGGCTTGCCAGGAAGTGCTGGCCCTGCCGGTATGCCCGGAGTTGACGGATGCGCAGATCGAAGAAGCCGCCTCGGCTGTGCGCGAGTTCTACGAGGCGAAGAAGTAGCGACTAAACGATCCGCAGATTTCGCAGATGACGCAGAGCTGTGCGCGAGGACTTAGTTTCTTGGAAGGATAGCGACATGACAGAGCAGACCGGTTTGCCAGAACCATCGGCCCAGGGCACTGCGACAAGCAAGGCCGCCAGGGATCGCCGCATCCGGCGGGTATTCCTGCTGACGGCGGTGGTGGTCGGGGTGCTGGTGTATCTGCTCATACAGCAGCGGCCGACAAAGTCCCAGTGGCCCACGGATGCCGCGGCGGAAATGGCGGCTGCCAAGAAAGATGGCCGGCCGACCGTGCTGGTGTTTATTCCGGATGTCTCCGACGCCGCCACGCAGTTGCTCGCCAGCAAGTCTCTGGACCGACCGCCGGTGCTCAACGCACTGAAAGCGACCAACTCGCACTATGCGACGGTTCCGACGAAGCGCGACCTGTCGGGCCTGGCCCAGGAATACAAGATCACCGAGTTGCCGACGGTGCTTAAGCTCTCCCCGGCCGGACGCGAACTCAAGCGCCACGCCGGGTTCATCGGCGAGTCGGACCTGGCCCAGTTCATTCAGGAAGCTCCGTGATCGGGCTGTGGCCGCGCGAGAAGACGTCGATTGGGCCGCAAAAACCACAGCCGAGGGCGGCTGTGCCACGGTTATGAAGCCAGTTCGAAGCGGTCTTACATGAGTCTTTGGCGGTGGCACAGCCTTTTAGGCTGTGCCGAACAGGCTAAAAGCCTGTTCCACCATCCGACCTTACATAAGCCGCTTAGGGACTCGCAACCCGGTCTTTGGCATCGCGGCTATCTCTACCAGTGCTGGTGGGCCGGCTTTGAATCATCGCGAGGTTTGGTATTCCTGGATGATTTGGCGCTTGCAAGGCGGGCTGTGGCGCGTATAAGTGAGCAGTACAGAAAGCGTCGCAGGGGCATGGAGCATCCGCGCGGACCGGCCGGTGATCCGGCGAGGCACGGAACGCCGTTCCGCCGATAAAGCCCCGCGGCCAAGAGGCATCTCATGAAGGTGATAGCCCAGACCGCAGCGTTGCAGGAGGCGTTGGCCCTGGCATCGAGCATCGTGGCGTTGCGCACGCCCAAGCCCGTCTTGCAGTGCGTCAAGCTGGTAGCCGCTGGCGGGACGTTGACGCTGCTGGCGACGGACCTGGAGATCGGCGGGCGTTTCGTCGTCTCGCAGGTTGAAGTGGCCAAGGAAGGCGAGGCCCTGGTGCCGGTAGCCAAGCTGGCCGACATCGTCCGCGAGGCCGGCGCCGACACGCTGACCATCAGCGTGGAGAAGGAGTCCTGCCAGATCACCGCCGGCGGGGCCCGCTTCAAACTGCTGGGTTTCGACCCGGCTGAATACCCCGCCATTGCCGACTTTGAAGACGCCGGCGACTTCCAGGTGCCCTCCGAAGCCGTGGCCGGGCTGATCGATAAGACGCTCTTCGCTGCCGCCAAGACGCACAGCCACTACGCCATCTGCGGCGTGTTGTGGGAGGCCGCTGCCAAGAAGCTCCAGCTCGTCGCCACCGACGGGCACCGGCTGGCCATTGCCAAGGCCGGTCTGACCAAGCCCGCCACGCGCGACGTATCGGCCATCGTGCCCAACAAGCTGATGTCCCTGCTGCAACGGGCCACCGGCGGCACCGAAGACACGTTGGCCGTCAAGGTTACCGAGACGCAGATCCTGATCCGCTCGGCCCGGGCGGTGCTTATCAGCTCGCTGGTGCAAGGTCACTTCCCGCGCTACTCCGACGTGGTGCCCAAGGACTGCGTCCGCAAGGCCATCATCAACGCGCTGGACTTCGGCCATCGCATCCGCCAGGCTGCACTGCTTACGACCGAAGAGTCCAAGGGCGTGCGGCTGGCCTTCGCGCCGGAGCAGTTGACCCTCACCAGCCGGTCGCCCGAAACCGGCGAGGCCGAGGCCATGATGCCCATTAAGTTCACGGGCGAGCCCCTGGAAATCGCCTTCAATCCGGCCTTCCTGACCGACGCGCTGAAGGTCTCCGAGACCGACGAAATCACCATGGAATTCACGGCCGGCAATAACAAGCCCGCCCTGATGAAACTTGGCCAGGAGTTCACCTACGTCGTCATGCCGGTGGACTTGCGGTAAGACAGGCCTGAGGCCAGAGAAGATAGGCCTGAGGCCAGAGGTCGTAGGTCTGAGATGCATCCGCCGGGCGCCGTGCTGTTTTACCCCTCTCCCTTGATGGGAGAGGGTGCCCCGAAGGGGCGGGTGAGGGTGCCTCCGCGGCTGGAGTAATCCTGTCATTGGGATGACGGTGTGAGACGTTCAGCAGAGTCCCTCTGAACCACCGGGGAGGTGCGGGTTTGGCAAGAACAGATAGATGTGTCAAACTCGGAGGCGGTCGCCGGCGAGTTGCGCTATCGCGAGGAACCTTTGGGTCCTGGACATTGATCTTCATATTTGCGTCGCTCTTTCCCGTCGGGCTCCTCGGGTTGCTCCTAATGATGGACGACGAGCCGAGCATCCTGATCTTCCCAGCCGTAATGGTGGCCGTTGCGGCGTGGGCAGGCTGGAACTTCATAAAACGGATCAGGCAGCGTGTGGAGATCACGCTTGAGTCAATCTCATACTGCAATGCTTGGACAACGCGATCAGTGCGCTGGGCGGATTTGCTGTGGATCAGGAACTGGCCGAGTTCAGGCTATCAAGTGATTGTGCTCGTGTCACAGCATGGCTCTCTCCGTCTACGCCTGTCTCACAGGATGGGGAGATTCGTGGTCCGTGCATGCAGAAGATTTGCACCCTCAGCATTGTTGGGGGACGAGGCAAATGGACTCGTCTATTCCAGGACCAGAAGCCTGACGCCGGAGCAGGTGCATGCCTTGACCAGGTTGCGGAAGAGCATGTTGTTACGAGGGATTCTTCAAACTGTCCTTGCCGGGTCGATTAGCGGCCTATTCGTGATCGTGGCAGGTTTCAGTATTCTCACTCACAAGGGCGGACAGCCGATGGTGATCCTGACAGCGTTTTGTCTCGGCATGAGCCTGATCTTTTGGCTGGCCGCTGCACGCGGCGTTCAAAGGATACGAAATCTCCTTAGCTGACACGTTCGTGGAAGTATTCTGCATATACGGTAGCTGACCGCATGAGGGCGTCTTCGCGGCTGTGGCAATCCTTTCATTGGGATGACCGAGTCAGGTCTTCAACTTGAGTTCTAACATGGTCACGCGAACAGCGTGACCATGCCACCCCCAAGCGAGTTGTCAGCGGACGCGGCGGTTTCTCTGGCCTCTGGCCTCCGACCTTCCTCCGGCCTTTCCAAAACATTCCTTCCCTCGGCACAACTCGTTAGAATGACCCCGCCACCCCCAGACGTGGAACGTTTGGGGGTGCTTGTTTAGGAAGTGCGCCTGTGCCAATTTCTGCGAGACTTGCGTTCGTGAGCGTGGCTGTTGGATTGTGCGTTCTCTCGTCCATGCCGGGTTGCGGCGTGCCGGCAGCCAGCGGTCCTGCCGACAGCTTCGGGCTGGACTTCTCCAGCTCGGCCACCCAACCCGCCCGTTCGGCCATCATCTTCATCGTCGACGGCATCAACGCCCAGACATTCCAGTCGCTGCTGGATGAGGGCAAACTGCCGGCCATGAAGAAGTACTTCGTGGATCGCGGCCTGTCGGTCGTTCGGGCCGAGTCCAGCCACCCCTCGCTCACAATGGACAACCTCACCAGCCTGGTCACCGGGCTGTACCCCGGCCATCACGGCCTGATCGCGGCCAAGTGGTTTGACCGCAATCGGCTCATCTTCCGCCATTATGAAACGCTCACCGACAAGAACAAGCTCGACGACGATTACACCGCCGCCACGATCTACGACCAGTTCCCCGGTGGCTTGACGTGCTCGCTGTTCCTCCAGCCGCACAAGGGCGCCACGAAATTCTACGAGAACCGCACCTCCGCCGGCCCGGCCGTGTTCTTCAACCTCAAGGGCCTGGTCGACCGCATCGCCCTGTACCGCTTCAAGGAAGTAATGGAACTGTCGCGGCAGTGGGGGCAGTTCCCATCGCTGTGCACGGTGTACCAGTTGTCGGTGAACTTCACCGCCTACGACTACGGCGCCAGTTCGCCCGAATATCGCGAGGCCCTGTGCGAGTTGGATCGCCAGTTTGGCCGGGTGCTGGGCGACCTTCAGCGGGCCGGCAAGTTGGAGCAGACGGTGATCGCCTTTGTCAGCGATCATGGCCATTGCGACACCTCCAAGCATGGCCAGATTCACGCGTACCTGCGTTCGCTGGGGCTGCCGACCCCCGAGGCCATGCCCACGCCCGAGGGCTGGACATTTGAGCAGCGGGCCCAGCATTTCAACGCGTATTCGGCGGTGTCCTATGGCGCCGGCGACCGCTACTGGTGCCTGTACCTGCGCAAGCCGGTGTACGATGCCAAGGGCTACACGCTGGCGGGCTGGATCGAGCGGCCATCGGCCCAGGACCTGCGAAACTATCCCACCTGCAAGGGCAAGTTTGACTTGCCACTGCTGCTGGCCCAGCAGCCGTACATGGATGCGGTGGCATACTTGGCCGAGAAGGACTGCGTCCGCGTGGTTCGGCGTCAGGGCGAGGTGGAATTCCGCCGCGTCTGGCAAGGGCTGGACGAGACGGGCGCGCGCGAGGTGAAGATCACGTACCATCTGGTGAGCGGGCAGGACCCGCTGGGCTGGGCGGGCAAGGTGCCGCCATCGGCCTTGGCGGGCGAGCCGCTGACGAGCCGGCAGTGGATGGAAGAGACGGCCGACACTGAATTGCCCGACCTGGGTTCGGGCCTGCTGTCCTTCTATGACGGCAAGCTGGCCGGCGACATTGTGGGCTTTCCCATTCCGCTGTGGGACTTTGACGGCTGGCGGCAGGCTGGGCATGGCGGCATCCGCGACTTCGAGGTGTTCTGCCCGATGCTGATCGCCGGGCCGGGCATTCCGCACAAGAGCTTGAAATCGGCCCGCACGGTCGACCTGGTGCCCACGGTGCTGGATGCCATGGGCAAGCCCGTTCCGCCGGGTCTGGATGGGCGTTCACTGCTTCGGTAGTGAGCGGTGTGTGGCGCGACGCAGAGAACCAGAGCAGGATCAGGAGAAGACAAGGGAAGGGCGAACGAGCCGATTCGGCACACCACATTTCAGATGCTTCTGGGTGCTACGTTTCAGGTATTTCTGGGTGCCATAGGTTGAGCCGCTTCCTTTGCGGGTCTACCTATGCGGACGCGTCGCGGAATGAGATGCTGACCCTGCATCGGGTCGGCGCGGTATAATACCCGACTTTGCCCCGGCCATTTTCGATCCGGGGAACTATGTTCGAGATGGGACATGATTTCAAAGAGCAAGAGCGTAAAGAAGGCACAGAGTCCGCAATCGCCCGCCGGCCAGCCGATGAGTGAAAGCTGGGCCAAGTGCTATCAGAACCCCAGCGCCGACCTGCTGGCCAAGGCGCACGAGTTCGCCCGGTATCTTCAGGCCGAGCGCGAAGGCGGGCATGATTTCTTCAATCGCGAGTTCCTTTCGCCCAACCGGCCACGCAGCGTCATGCGCGACCGCGTCACCGGTCAGCCGCGCGACGTCATCATGCTGGGCTCGAATTCGTACCTGGGCCTGACGGCCGACCCGCGCGTCATCGAGGCCTCCGTGGCGGCGGCGCGGAAGTACGGCTTTGGCATGGGCTCGGTGAGCCTGTACGCCGGCACGAGCGACCTGCACGTCGAACTGGAGCACCGGCTGGCCAAGTGGTACCGCTGCGAGTCGGCCGTCATTTTCCCCAGCGGCTATGCGGCCAATGTCGGCACCATTTCGGCGCTGCTCCGGCCTGGCGATGTGGTGGTCAACGACCTGTTCAACCACGCCTCCATCAACGACGGCTGCCGGCTGTCGGGCGCCCGCACGTACACCTACGGCCACCGGAACATGCGCAACCTGTCGCGCGTGCTCAAGACGGTCACGGCCGAGGGCGCCAGCACGCTGGTAATAACCGATGGCGTATTCTCCATGGAAGGCGACGTGGCCCCGCTGGACGAGATCGTGCCGCTGGTGCGGCAGTACGGGGCGCGGCTGATGCTGGACGACGCCCACGCCCTGGGCGTCATCGGTCCCAACGGCCGCGGTACGGCCGAGTTGTGCGGCGTCGAGGGCCAGGTGGACATCACCATGGGCACGCTGAGCAAGTGCCTAGGCGGCATCGGCGGCTGCGTGGCGGGCTGCGCGGACCTGATCGACTACCTGAAATTCTTTGGCCGGTCGTACTTCTTCTCGGCCTCGGTGCCGGCGCCGATCGTGGCCGGGGCGCTGACGGTGCTGGACATCATCGAGCAGGAGCCCGAGCATCGCGAGAGCCTGTGGCGCTGCACGCGGTACATGGTCGAGAGCCTCAAGGCCATGGGCTATGACATCACGAACACGCAGTCGGCAATCATTCCGGTGGTCATTGGCGACGAGAACAGTTTGCAGGCCATGCTGGGCGAGTTGCTGGAAGCGGGCATCTTCATGAACTTCGTGTCCTTCCCGGCCGTGCCCAAGACGCGCTGCCGCCTGCGCATGAGCATGATGGCCGGCCACCAGCAGAGCGACCTGGACTACGTGCTGGAAACGATGCGAAAACTGGGCAAGAAGTACGGCGTGATCTAGGCGATGGGATCGCCGCAGAAGGTGCGGAGGCCGGCGGCCCAATCAGATATGAGATATCAGATATGAGATATTAGATAGTAGCGACAGCGACCGGCGTGGCTTGCCGCAGTTCCGAATATCTACTATCTAATATCGAATCCCGCCTTTTGCATTAGTCTCTGGAGCTTCTTACGGCCAAGCGCGTACTCATCACCGGCGTGGCGGGGTTCATCGGCTCGGCCTGCGCACGCGAGTTCCTGGCCAGGTCGTGGCACGTCACGGGCTTGGTACATCATCATCAGCCGCAGGGCTTGCAGGGAATCGATACCATCGCCGGCTCGCTGGCGGAGCGTGATGCTGTGCTGGCCGCGCTGGCCGATAGGGGGCCCTTCGATGTTATCATCAACTGCGCCGGCATCGCCTCTGACATTGCCCGCCGCGGCCAGTTGATGCGGATCAATTACGAGGGTGTGCGGAATCTCATCGAGGGCATGCGCAGCAGCGCCACCGGCCGGCTGGTGCATGTTTCCAGCACCGACGTCTATGGCCTGCGCGACTTTGACGCTGCGGATGAATCCACGCCGCTGGACAACAACCGTCACAACGCGTACCCGGCCTCGAAGATCCTGGCCGAGCAGGCGATTACGGCCTCGCTGCCGGCGGAACGGTACGCCATTCTTCGCCCCGCGGCTGTGTGCGGCCAGGGCGACCGGACGCTGCTGCCCAGGCTGCTGGCGTTCCTGCGCGGCAGCCCGTGCCTGATCTACTTTGGCCGATGGCACGGCAAGAACCGCTGGCCGCTGGCAAACGTGCGGAATGTGGCCAGGGCGGCGTATCTGGCGGCCACGTGCGATGAGGCCGCCGGCCAGGCGTACAACGTGCTTGACCCGCCCATCGTCAGCGTGGCCGATTACATGCTCTGGGTGGTCAAGACCTTCCTGCCGCACAAGGTCGGCATGAAATCGATCTGCATTCCAACCGCCCTGTGCTGGCTGCCGGCCAAGGTCAGCAGCGTGCTCTCGGCGGCACTGGGCACGCGCGAGCCGATCTTCGAGCCCACGCTGTATGCCCTGTACACCGTGGCCAGCGACCTGAACTTCAGCACGAAGAAACTGGCCGGCCTGTTCGCCGCCCGCGGCGAGCGATTTGCAGACAGTTGCGAAGGCTGCACCGTCGCTTGAGTCACCCGTTGCGGCCAATGCCCTGCCGCTGTCTAATGTCCGGGCCTGTTGCGCGCCTCCCATCGTAGCGGCGGGACGCGATTGTGTGCGGATTGGTGCATTCTTGTGACGCAGGACGAAGTTAACTCAGAGCCTTCTAAGCCCAGCGGATCGCCGCGGGCTGCGGCCCGCTTTGGCCGCGACCTGACCACCGGCAGCATCCCGCGGCACCTGATCGCCTTTTCCCTGCCCATGCTGGCCGGCAGCGCCCTGCAGACGGCCTACAGCTTCGTCAACGCCATCTGGGTCGGCCAGTATTTGGGCAAGAACGCCCTGGCGGCCGTCACCGTGAGCTTCCCGGTTGTCTTCGTGTTGATCGCCTTGGCGGCCGGCATGACGCTGGCCACCACGATCCTCGTCAGCCAGCATTATGGTGCACGCGACATGCAGGCCCTGCGCCGCGTGGTGAGCAGCTCGACGGCCTTGATCGGCGCGCTGGGCCTGGTGATGTTCATTGGCGGAGAACTGCTGGCCGGATGGATCCTCCGCGCCATGGACACGCCGCCGGAAATATGGGCCATCGCTACAAGTTACCTGCGGATCTTTCTGTTCTCGCTGCCGGCGGTGTTTGGCGTCTTTCTCGTGCGCGGCATGCTGCAAGGCATCGGCGATTCCAAAACGCCACTGTACTTCCAGTCGGCCGGCCTGCTGCTGTCGGCGGCGCTGGACCCGGTGCTCATGTTCGGCTGGCTGGGCATGCCGCGGCTGGGCCTAAACGGCACGGCCTATGCCACCATCATCGCCCAGGGCTTGGCGGTGGTGTCCATGGTCATCTGGCTGCGGCGAAGCAACAGCCCGGTGGCGCCGCGGGCCATGCGACAATTCGACTGGGCCACGACGTGGATAACCCTGCGCATCGGCGCGCCCTCTGCCGTTCAGCAGTCGCTGATTTCCGTGGGCATGGTCTTTGTCACAAGCATCATCAATGGCTTTGGCGGCGATGCGACGGCCGCTTTCGGCGCCGCCAGCCGGGTGGACCAACTCGCCTTCATGCCTGCCATGACGCTGAGCATGGCCGTGTCGTCGCTGGCCGGGCAGAACATCGGGGCCGGGCGGTACGATCGTATCCGTCAGGTGTTGCTGTGGGGCTGCCTGTTCAGTTTCGGCATGACGGCGGTGGCCTCGCTGCTGGCGGTGAGCGTGCCGACCACACTGCTGCACATCTTTACGCGCGACCCTGCCGTGGTGGATATCGGCCGCTCGTACCTGCGAACGGTGGGGGCGTCGTACTGCTTCTTCGCGGTTATGTTCATCACCAACGGCATCATCAACGGCTCGGGCCACACGCTCGTGCCGACGCTGATTTCGCTGGTCAGCCTGTGGGTGGTGCGCGTGCCGCTGGCGTACTGGCTGTCGCGCAAGATGGGCAGCATCCAGGGCGTGTGGTACTCGATGGCCCTGAGCTTCTTCGTGTCGATGGTGGCCAGTGCGGCTTACTACTACACGGGCCGATGGCGCCGGCCAATTATGCGAAGGTCGTCCCCGCCTCCACCGAACACGCCCGAAGCCGTCTTCGGCGAAGAAACCGGCGAGGCTTAGAAACGGCTGAACCACAAAGGCACAAAGAGCAGAGCACAAAGCCCACAAAGAGCAGATATCCGAGACAGACGAAGTAACATTGTTACTCAGTATCTCGAATCTTTGTGGCCTTCGTGTCCGTCCCTTCGTGCCTTTGTGGTGCTATCTTCGCTGTTGCCTCTGCCTTGTTTGCTTCCTCGGTCTTTCTCTGCGCCTCTGCGGCAAGAGCTGTTGTGTTTTCTCATTCCATCGCCTGCCGCAGCAGGTCTTCTGCCAGCGCCAGCGTGTCGATGATGCTCAGGCCAGTGTGATAGCCGGGGTCGGCGTCGGGCGTGGCCGGCACGACCGGGACGGGTTTGCCGGCGGCATCGAGCGTCTGGTAGGCCAAGAGGTCCGGCCGGAGGTAGTGGGCGAAGAACGCGTTGGAGCATTTCCTCGCGATGTCCAGGTACGGGCCGCGGGCGTTCTCCGGCTGGATGGCCGCACACGCCATGGCCGCCCGCATCGTCTCGGGCAGCGACCACCAGGGCATGTCCGAGTTGACGGGCTTTCGGCTGACCAGGTCGAAGGTCTTGACGATGCCCGTTTCGCCCGCAAAGCCATTGGCGAAGTTCCGCCGCAGCACCAGCGGCAGCACGCGGTAATACTCGGCGATCCTGGCCTTGTCATCGGGTTGAACCAGCCCGCGAGCGTGCGCCGCGCGCAGGAACTTCATCGCCAGGCCCACCATTTCGGTGCCGTGGCCACTGTCGCTGAACAACTGGCCGTTTTCGAGCCAGGGCCGGTGTTGGGCGTCGGTGAATTCCCACATGTCGTACTGGCGGCTTTGGGCGTTGTCGCCGGTCGTGTTGACGTGCCAGCGCAGGATGTGGTCCAGGAAGTCAAAGCCGACGTCGAGCCACTTCCGCTCGCCGGTGATTTCCATAAACACGGCCAGGGCGCCCAGGCCAAGCATGCGCGTGCCGTGGCCGTATCGGCCGGCGACGGTGCGGGCGCCGACATTCTTGGGGTCCAGCGGCTGCTGGTCGCCCAGGAAGCGGTCCTGAGTGACGCATTGGACGATGTGCTCGAACCAGACGCATGCCTGCCGCATCCGCGTCTGGTCGTCGAGGGCCTCGGCCGCCGCCATCAGGCCCTTGACGTAGAACATGTCCGTCGATGTCGGTGGGGCGTCGGCGGGAATGCTGTGCGGCACCGGATGCCCCTGGGGCCCGACGGCCAGGGGGTGGCCCTGCGTGTCGCTCATGAAATACAGCCGGCCTTGGGCGGCGCGCAGCGTCTCCATCTTGTCCAGAACGGTTCGCAGCATGGCCTGCAAGCGGCGCAGCATCGCCTGCCGGTCGGCCGGTTCGATATCCTGATTGCGCTGGAGCCAGCGATAGTGTCCGGCCAGGGCTTCGAGCCCCCGGCCCTGAATCCAGCCGTAGATCGTGCCCTTGCCGCGGATCGGATCGGCCGGGTCGAAGTCGCGGCCATCGAGCAGGCTGAGCTTCATGTCGATGAAACCGTAACCGGGATCGCGCTCGAAGCGCTCGACCATGGTTTCGAGCACCGCCCCCAACATCAGCCGGTGATCGGTCAGCACGGCCGATATCGCGCCGAAATCAGGCCGCTCTGACAGAATCGTCCGCCGAAACTTCGTAACGTCAAATACTCGCATGACAGGCCTCACAGGTTGTGATCGCGGTTCAATGACTCGCTTCCGAGCTTGAGCCAGCGCGACAGAGCTTATCCGAGGTCGTCGGATCCCGCCAGCGTGACGATGAATGGCAATGTCTGATTGGGCGACGAATGGAACCGATGAACGTCGAATCTTCTTGTGCCGTCATCGCTTACGGGGCATAATCTCGCGCGTTGGCCGCTGCCTTCACTGATCTGCCGTTTGCATGTTGATCGAAACCACGGGCGATGGAAAGCCCGTCCTCTAGAGCAAAAGGAGAAGCCGATGCTGACAGTGATCTATCTAGCCGTCTTGATAGCAATCTTCGCTGGCATGTGGAAAGTGTACGTCAAGGCCGGCAAGCCCGGCTGGGGCTGCCTGATTCCCATCTACAACGCCATCCTGCTGCTGGAGATGGCGGGCAAGCCGACGTGGTGGATTCTGCTGATGTTCATCCCGGTGGTCAACCTGGTGATCACCATCATTGTCTCCATGGAAGTGGCCAAGCGCTTCGGCAAGAGCGAGGGTTTTGGCGTGGGCTTGGCGCTGGTAGGGTGCGTGTTCTATCCGATCCTGGGCTACGGCGATGCCAAGTACATGGCCCTGCCGCCGTCTGCGCCATCACAGATGTAGATGTCCGAGCCCGGCCAGGTGGCTGATCCTGAATTCCGAACTCGCCTATCATTGTTATGGCGATGAAGGAATGGCCGACTTCATGGTTCGCCGAGCAGCGGCCGATATATCTTTGAGACGCTTGCGGCTGCTTTCTTAAACTTTGATGGGAAAGGCGCTACGCATGAAACACGCGGCGATTCTGGTTGGCGTAATGGGGTTGGCGTTGCTGTCTGGCTGTGCCGAGCGAGTCGAACCGTACAAGTGCTGCTCGGACCTGAACATGGCTCGCCAGCAGGCAGACTTGGTCGTGACGGGCGACGTGAACAACGTCGTGCCGCTGCAACACCACATAGGGCCGCAGGTGAAGACTGAGGCCTTCGGCGTGATCGGCAGCGAGTGCGTGGCCGAAGAGCAGGTGACGATGAATGTTGCCAAGGTAGAGAAGGGCAACCCGCCGGCGTCGCCGCTGAACTTCCGCTACAACGCTCCGTGCTTCCACCCGGTCAAGGGCTTCAAGCTGGTGCATCAGGAGCCCTCGGTCATCAAGGGCGACAAGGCGCAGGTGTACCTGGTCAGCCGCAATGGGAACTACTGGATGATCGCGCACGAGCTGCAGAACGCCCCGAGCGATTCGCCCAGGGAGACCTTCCGCGAGCAGTTGTACACCGGCGATGTCCGCCAGTGGCCGGAATGATATTTGCACTCCCGGCCCAAGCGGCTTGGCGATGAAATCGCGATTGAACAATGACGCCGACGGAGACCTATCCGTCGGCGTCTTTATTGCCCTGTTCTTCGCCTGGCAGGGCCACTTGCAGCGTCTGGAAGTCTCTTTTCGCACCTTCCCGGAATCGAGGGTCTCTGGTATACTTAAATCACTGGTAATGCGACGTTTCTGGCCGTTTCACTTCGTTCAAGGAGAGCTCGCGCGTGGTCGTTGGGTTGCGCACACGTCTGGCTCGCTTCGCGTTGACCGCCATGCTGCTGGCGCTGTCGGGCCAATCTGCGCTGGCCGGTTACGCCACCGTGCTGGACAACGGCCCGTCCGGCAACCGCGTCAACATTGCCTTCCTGGGTGACGGCTACCTGGCCTCGGACTTGGCCACGACGTACGTCGACCACGTCGATGCGATGCTGAGCTATCTCTTCAACGCCGGCCAGGAGCCATTCGCGCGGTATGGCAAGTTCTTCAACGCATACCGCATCGACGTCGTCAGCAACGAGCGTGGCGCCAGCGCGCCGCCTCTGGGCATCTATCGCGATACCGCCCTGGGATCGAGCTACTACTTCGACAACGAGACCGAGCGGCTGTTGTACTTTCGCGAGTTCCTGGCTGAACCGTACCTGGACAAATCAATCCTGCGCGACAACATCATCCCGCAGATCATGCTGGTCACCGTGAACGATACGCGCTACGGCGGGGGCGGCGCTCAGTACGCCGTGTATGCCGGCGGCAACGCCGCCTCCGTCAAGATCGCCGCCCACGAGATCGGGCACTCCTTCGCCGGCCTGGCCGATGAGTACGACTACGATTCATCTGGGCAACCTGGCGGTCTTTACACGGGCGCCGAGCCATCTCAGCCCAATGTGACGACCGACCCGGCCGGCGCGAAGTGGGCCGCCTGGATCGGCTACAACGACCCGCAACTGGGAGTGATCGGGGCGTATCAAGGCGGCATGTGCTACAGCCAGGGGATCTACCGCCCCAGCCTCACCTCGCGAATGCGCGTGCTCGACCAGCCGTACGACGCCATCTCGCGCGAGATGATCATCCGCAGCATCTATAGCTTCGTCCGCCCGATGGACTCCCACACGCCCGACGACGCCACGCTGGTCGATCCGGCCAAGCTATCCGTGAGCGTGGTCGATCCTGCCGTCATCGACGTCGACTGGAGCGTCAACGGCACGCCGGTGAGCCTGAATTCCGGCGCGACGTTCGACCTTAGATCGCTGGGGTACCAAGCCGGCACGTTCACCGTGACGGCCCGGGCGTATGACCCCACCGACTGGGTGAGGATGGACCGCAGCCTGCTGGAGCAGAGCGTGAACTGGACAGTGCAGCTCTTCCTGCCCGGCGATGCGAACGAAGACGGCATGGTGAGCTTCAAGGACTACGTCCTGCTCGAAGCCGGTTTCGGCAAGAGCGGCACGTGGCGAAGCGGCGATTTTAACGGCGACGGGACCGTCAGCTTCGCCGACTATATTCTGCTGGAAGGCAACTTTGGCCAGAGCGTGCCCGAGCCCGGCTGCGCCGTGCTGCTGCTGCTGGCGCCGCTTTTGTCAAAGCGCGGTATGTTTCTGGCCGGGCGCCATAGGCTGAGCCGCACAAGACGCGGCTCAACCTATGGCACCCGGCTCGACGGGCGTCCAATGTAGGGTGGGCCGAGGAGCGGAGCGACGAGCCCCACCATGACGCGGCGTCGAGGCGCGGTGTCGAGTCTGAACATGGTCACGCGAACAGCGTGACCATGCCACCCAAACGCTGGTTAGGTTGGCGGCAATTCCGGCGGCAACTCGGCGGGCTTATCCTTTAGCCGGAGCACCTTGCGGCGGAAGAATTCTGACAGCGGGTCCAGCAGCGAGTACACCACCGGCACGACCAGCAGCGTCAGCAGCGTCGAACTCACCAGGCCGCCGATGATGGCGATGGCCATGGGCTGGCGGCTTTCCGAGCCGCTGCCGGTGCCGATGGCGGCGGGCAGCATGCCCAGGATCATGGCCACGCTGGTCATGAGGATCGGGCGGAGTCGCACCGGGCCGGCGCGGCGCAGGGCGTCGGTCTTGGACAGCCCGTCGCGCTCCCGCAGCGTGTTGGCGTAGTCGATGAGCAGGATGGCGTTCTTGGTCACCAGCCCCAGCAGGAAGATGAACGCCATCAGCGTCCATATGTTCACCGACTTGCCGAAGATCAGCAGCGAGACCAGCGCCCCCACGAACGCCAGCGGCAGCGACAGCATGATCGTGAAGGGGTGCACCGGCGACTCGAACTGGCCCGCCAGCACCATGTATATCACCAGCACCGACAGCAGCATGGTAAAGCCAAGGTTGGCGAAGGATTCCTGCATGATCTGCGTCGAGCCGGCCCAGTTGGTGAAATACCCCGCGGGCAGCTTTAGCCCCTTGGTGCATGCCTCGATCTTCTGCGAGGCCTGGCCCAGGGCGTTGCCCTTTTGCAGGTTGGCCAGCAGCGTGATGGCCCGCTGCCGGTTGAAGCGATTTATCTCGACGGGCACTTCGCTGGGCGAGACGACCGCCACGTTGCGCATCTCCACGCACGAGCCGTTGGCAGACCGCACCGGCAGTTCCAGGATTCGCTGCGGGTCGTTTCGCTTGGATTCCAGCAGCCGCACCGCGATGTCGTAGCGGTCCGAGCCCGAGCGGAACTTGCCGATGTCGGCCCCGCCGATAGCGGCGCGGACCGTCTGGGCGATCTCGGCCGGGGAAACGCCCAGTTCATCGCACCGCGAGCGATTCAGCAGGATGCTCGTCTCGGGCCGGCCCGGTTCGTACGTGCTGTCAATGTCGGTGAAGCCGCCGGCTTGGCGCAGGAAGTCCTGGTGCTGTTTGACCAGGCGGTCGAGCGTCTTGATGTCCGGCCCGCAGATCTCGTACTGAATCTCGGTGCTCCGCCAGGCGCCGTTGCCGCCCATCTCTTCGGTCTGCTGCACGCTGGTGCGGGCGCCGGGAATGTCGGCGAGTTGCTTGCGCGTGAACTCCATCATCTCGACCTGGCCGCGGAGGTTCTTTTGCAGGCGCTGCTCCTTGGGCAGCAGGTGGACGTACATGCTGCCTTCGTTGACCTTGCCGGTCTGGCCGGCGCCGATGGAGTAGAAGGTGTATGCGATCTCCGGCACGCCGGTGAGGCGCGACCGCATCTGCTCCATCAGGCCGCGCGTCTGATCCAGCGACGCACCCAGCGGGGCCTTGACGAGGATGTCGTACTCGCTGCGATCCTCCGCCGGCTGAAACTCCGCCTTGACGAACCCGCCCAAACCCAGGCTGCCGGCGAATATCACGACGGCCATGACCACGACCGCCCAGCGATGCCGCAGGCACCAGCCCAGCAGCACTTCGTAGCGTCTCTCGGCCGCTTGGAACGCGCGCTCCAGGCCGCGGAAGATCACATTGGTGTGCGTCTGCTTCTTCAGCAGCCGCGAGGAGAGCATCGGGTCCAGCGTGAATGAGACCAGCATCGAGATGAGCACGGCAAAGCTGATGGTCAGGCTGAAGGGGAAGAAGAACCGCCCGACGATGCCCTTGGTGAAGGCCGTGGGCAGAAAGACGGCCACCACGGAAAACGTCGTGGCCAGCACGGCCAGGCCGATTTCGCGCGTGGCGAACTCGGCCGCCCAGCTTGCGGGCTTGCCCTCCTGCACGTGGCGCATGATGTTTTCCTGCACCACGATGGCGTCGTCGATGAGCAGGCCGATAGCCAGCGTCAGCGCCATCAGCGTCATCATGTTCAGCGTAAAGCCCATCACGGCCATCATGATGAAGGTCGCGAGAATGCTGGTGGGCAGCACCATGGCGCTGATGAAGGTCGAGCGGAAGTTCAGCAGGAACAGCAGCACTGTGAACACCGCCAGGCAGCCGCCCACGATCAGGTGCTTGTACACCTCGTCCACCGACCGCTTGATGTACACCGACAGGTCGATGGTGACGTCCATGCCCACGCCCTGGCTGGCCAGTTCGCCGCGCAGCTTTGCGATCTCGGCCTTTAGGTCAGTGGCCACCTGCACCGTGTTGGTGCCGCTCTGGCGGCGGATCTGCAGGGCGATGCCCGGCTTGTCATTGCGCTGCGAGTAGGAGCGAAACTCCTCCAGCCCGTCCTCGGCCCTGCCCACGTCCTTGAGGCGAATCGTCACGTCGCCGGCTTGGCGCAGGACCAGTTCGTCCAGCTCGGCGGCGCTTTGAAACTCGGCCTTGATTCGCGTGACAGTTTCAGTGTGGCCATCTTCGATGCGGCCGCCGGGCATCTCCACGTGCTGGCGCATGAGCGCGTCGCGAACGTCGCTGACGGTCAGGGCGTGCTGCTTCATGCGCTCATCGTCCAGCCACAGCCAGAGCTTGCGGTTCCGGCCACCGACGAGCTTCACGTCGCCGACGTTAGGCACGCGCTGCAGCCGTTCCTTGATCTGCTTGTCGGCCAGGTGATACAAGTCGCGGTCGGACAAATCTCCGTACACCACCAGCGTGAGCACCGGCGCGGCATCGAAGTCGAACTTCTCGATGATGGGGTCTTCCAGGTCCAGCGGCAGTTGCGACTTGACGGAATTGATCCGCGCCTGCACTTCCTGGTAGGCCACGTCGATGTTCTTTTCGAGTTGGAACTCCACCACGATCATCGAGTAGCCCTCGGCGCTGGTGGAGCGCAGCGTCTTGATGCCCGAGAGCGTGTTGACGGCGGCCTCCATCGGGTCGGAAACGCGGGTCTCGATGGTCTCGGGGTCGGCCCCGGGCAGCTTGGAGATAATCGAGATGATGGGGAAGTCGACCTTGGGCGTCAGGTCCACGCCCAGCCCATGCAGGCAGACGATACCGAAGACCACCATGGCCAGGATGGCCATGCAGGTCAACATCGGACGGCGTATGGCAACGGCGGAGATAAACATACTTTGCTCCGGGAATCGGGAATCGGGACTCGGGATTCGGGTGTCCGCGGCGAAGGATTCGTGGCTTCCGAATTCCCAATCCCGGATTCCCGATTCCCGACTCCCGCTTCCTGGCTTCTTACTGCTTCTTCATCAGGTACTCGGGCACGTCGGCGCCGTCCTTGAGCTTCTCGGGCGGGCCCATGACGATCTTGCTGCCGCTCTCCAGGCCGCCCTTGATGACGGCCAGCTCGGTCAGCCGCTCGCCCATTTCCACGGCGCGGCGCGACATCTTGCCGTTCTGGGCGACGAAGACGTAGTTCTGTCCGCCCTCGGCGACGATCGCCCGCAGCGGCACCAGCACCTGGGCGGTGGGCGAGTCGATCCGCACCTCGGCCGTCACGAACGCGCCGGGGGCCAGGCCGGTCTTGCCGTCGGGGATGATGACCTTGACCGTGAACGTGCCGCTGGCGGGGTCAACGTTTTCGATCACGCGGGCCAGCGTGGTCTTGATTTCCCCGGCCATTAGCGGGCTGCGGATGACAATCACGGTCTTGCCGACCTGCACGGCCCGCAAGTACGCCTCGGGCAGGTGCAGTTCCGCCTCCAACTGGTCATTGGCCATCAGTTCCACCACTTCGGTCGGCGGCACGTTGGCGATGTAATCGCCGGGGCTCTTGTACCGGCGCGTGACCAGGCCGCCGAAGGGCGCCTTGATGGCCGAGTCACGCAGGTCGTCCTGCGCCGCCTTCAGCGAGGCCTGCGCCTGCTCGACATGGGCACGGGCCACGGCGATCTCCGTAGCGGTAGGGCCGTTGTTGGCTTCATCCAGCCGGGACTGGGCGGCGCGGCGCAGCGTCCGCAGCACGGCCAGGTCGGTCTGGACTTCTTCGAGCCGCTTGACAGGCTGGGTTTTGTCCACCTCGACCAGCCGGCGATATCGTTCCTCCTCGCGCTGGCGGTCGGCGATGCGAACGTCCAGCTCACCGATGGCCTCGCGAAGCTGCTCGACCTTTTCCGTCCGCGGCGGGGCTTGGAGGTTGTCCAGGTTTGCTTGCGCGGTCTTGACCGCGGCCTCGTTCACCGCCACGGCGTTGTGGAAGGTCGTCTCGTTGAGCTTGAACAGCACGTCGCCGGCCTTGACGACCGATCCGGCGTCGAGCATGTTGCCCTTGTCATCCTTGGCAAACTCGGCCAGCACGCCGCTGACGCGCGCACCCACTTTGGCTGAGAGCGGCGCCTGCACTCGCCCGGTGGCGCTGATGCAGTCGGCACAGAAGGGCTTGACCTCGACGAGGCTCAATTCCTGCGCGCTGGCCTGGCCGGCTATCAAGACCAGCAGGAGAAGGGTGGCTATGCGTTTCATGGTGGTGACACGGGCGTCTCGCCCGTGCGTGCCACGGCCGTCTCGGCCGTGATCGCGTGAAACCATGGGCGAGACGCCCATGACACGCATGGCCGAGACGGCCATGTCACGTTGTGAACCGGCTTTGTGATTCATGGTAACACTCCTTGCAGAACAGGCAGTGAGGTCGGCTGTGATGCGGCTTGGCTCGTCGCCTGCGATGTCGGCTGGCTCGCCGGTTGCGTCGCGGGCTGGGTCAGCGGCTCTTCGGGCAGTACGGCCGCTTCGAGCTGGTGCCAGGCCACGAAATACTCGGTCTCGCTCTGATCCAGCAGCGTGGCCTGCGTGGTCAGGTCGGCCAAGGCGCGGGCCGCGCCCGATTCGCTTTCGATGCCCTCGCGGTACAAGCTGATGACGCGGTTCAAGGCCGCTCGGCGCGACCTGTCCAGCACCTGGGCGGCCTGAACGGTCTCGTACGCGTTGGCGACTTGCAGGGCCGAGAAGTCCACTTCGTACAAAACGCCCAGCATCACCAGCAGCGACTGGGCCTTCTGGACGTCGGTCTCGCGCTGGGCCATCTGGTACCGCCAGATCGAGGCGGTCGAATCCAGCAGCGAGTGCGTCACTTGGAAGCCGCCCAGGAAAAAGGCCGGGTTGACCGCGCCCAGCAGGTTGGACCAGTTGAAGCTGGCCGTCAAATCCAGGTGCGGGAAGAATTCCGACGCCTGGCGGCGCACGTCGCTGGCGGCGATTTGTCGCTCCAGATCCTGCACATACAGCTCAGGCCGGGCCACCAGCGATCGCTCTTCCCAGCCCTTCACGTCCTGCTCGGTGGGCTGCGACGGCAGCGGCGGCAGGTCGGAGATGATCGAAAAGTCCACTTCCGGCGGCAGGGACATCAACTGCGACAGCACGAGGTGTGTCTGGCGGACGCTGTTCTTGGCCTGGGCCAGGTCCAGCCCGGCCTGGGCCACGGCGGCTTCGACCTGCGCGGTATCGGCCGGCACGCTCAACTGCTCGCGCTCCAGGCTGCGAGCGCTCTTGAGGACCTGCTCGGCCGCCTGGTATGCGATGTCCGCCAACTGTCGCTGGCGAATCGCCCCGGCGTGCCGCGTGTAGGCAATCCTCACGTCGCGCCGCAGCAACTGCTCGGCGCGCTGAATCGTCAGGTATTCCTGCTTCTTGCCATCGACGGCCATGCGGTAGGAATAGTACGTCAGGCCAAAGTCCAGCACCGGCAACACCGCCTGCACGGCCAGGTTGCGCGTGTACTGGTTGTTGATCGTCGTGGCCACCGAACTGCCCGTGCCGGTGGGCGTGAGAACCCGGTTGGGGTTGCTTCGCTCCTGCTCGTTGTAGTTGAGGCTGAAGTTCGGCAGCCCCGTCACCAGCGACAGCGCCACCTTGTCGTCCTGCAACCGGTAGGTCAGGTTCTGCACGCTGAGGTTCAGGCTGTTAGCCAGGGCCAGGTTCTCGCACTGCCCCATCGTCAGCGGCCTGGCGGGGTCGATGTTCACCTGCTTGGCCAGGTCGATGAGATACGTTTTGAAACGGGCGTTCTCCTCGGCCCGCGGAACGTTCGGGGCCGAGCACCCGCCCAGCACGGCCAGGGCGGCGGCGGTCAGTATCGTAATAAATGCACGCCAACGCATACTTATGCCCCGCCCACGATTCCGCCGGTAATGAGTCCCCACACCACGCGGAGTTTTTCCTGCACGTCGGGGACCGGGTCGACCATCGCGAGCTGTTCGATGAAACTGAAGATGACCACGTCGAGGAATTCGTCCAGCGTCTCAGCCGGGATGTCCTTGCGTACCAGGCCCAGCTCCTGCGCCTTGCGCAGCTGCTCGATGGAGTAGCGCGACATCTCGGCGTGCTCGGTGTGGCCCATCTCCAGCAGCTTGACGCGGAGGGCGCGGTTGCGCATCGGCAGGGCGGTCAGCGCCACCTGGAAGAACAGCTTGTTCTCCTGGCCGAAGCGGAAGCAGGCGAGAATGCCCAGGCGAATCTTCTCCAGCGGATTGTCCGAGCCGTCCATGGCCGCACGCGTGCACTCAAACAGCGTCGTCATGTGACGGTTGATGATGGCCTCGAAGAGGTCCTGCTTGCTCTTGAAGTAGAGGTAGAACGTGCCCGGGGCACAGCCGGTCTCTGAGGCGATCTGCTGCATGGTGACCTTGTCGTAGCCATACTTGAGCATGGCCTTCTCGGCCGCATCCAGCAGCGCCTGCGCCGTGGCCGCATGCAGACGATCACGCAAATTGGCGGGTTGAGGGTCCATATGGGAAAGGATAACACTGAATGGCGTTCAGTGTAACGAACAATATTCAGAATAATGAAGTAACTTCACTGGGGAGAATGGCGCAAGAATAGGGCGGGCAGTATCTTCGGGATACTTCTCCAAATGGTGCGGTTCGCCGGCGCTATGTTTGGCTCGGCAGCCGTTAGACCAGGTCGCACGCCTCGGGCGGCATCCAGTGGGCGTCCTGATCCTTCCACTTGACGTTGCAGCCAATGGGATTGGTGACCTCCACGGGCGGCTTCTGACCGGCCAGAAGGGCATCCAGGGCGGCCTGGAGGTCGTGCTGGCTGGCCTTGGAGGCGTCGTACGGATTGTCGTCCATGCGTCCGGTGTAGCGGAGCTTGCGTTGGGCGTCGAAGACGTAGAAGTGGGGCGTGCGCAGCGCGCCATAGGCCAAGGCGACGGCCTGGCTTTCGTCGCGCAGGTACGGGAAGGCGAAGGCCTTTTCGCGGGCGCGGACCTGCATCTTCTCGAAGGAGTCGTCGGGGTGGTTCTTGTCTTCGTTGGCGTTGATGGCCACGAAGGCCACGCCCTTGGGTTGGTACGCGCGGGCCAGGGCGATGAGGCGGTCCTCCGAGCCGATAGCGGCTGGGCAGTGATTGCAGGTGAACGCCACCACCAGCAACTTGGACTTGGCAAAGTTGGCCAGGCCGTGGTTCTTGCCGTCCACGCCGGGTAAGTCAAAGTCAGGAGCCGCCGCACCGAGTGAAAGCGTAAAGGCCATTTGAGTTTCCTTGTTTCTGTAACGGCGATACTCGATATTCGATATCAGATATTAGATATTCGATATTAGGAAGGGCCCGTGCTGCTGACTGACAGGTCTTCCTAATATCTGATATAAAATATCCAATATCTATGTAAAAAGCGGCTCCACTTGCGTGGCCAATTCGCCGGCCTGCTGCATCTCCGCCGGCGAGAGTGGCTGGAATCTACTGGCGATATCGACCGCCAGCCAGAACAACTCCTCTTCGCCCGGCGAGATGGCCGTCGTGACGTTCTGGCTGAGCGTAAAACGCAGGGCCAGTTCAGCCTCTTTGGGCTGCCACACCGGTTCGTACCAGCACTTGTCGAAACGCTTGCGCTCGGGGCACTCCTTGGGCCAGGGCTGCTTGGCCAGGGCCTTTAAGGCCAGTACGGTCACGCCGTCCTGCTGGGCCTGCTTCAGCAATGCCGGGCCGAAGTCGCCCTTGAAGAATGAGCCCAGGCTGATCGGGAAGAGCACCGAATCGAAGTGGAATCGCGCCATGGCCGCCATGGCCGCCTGCTGGCTGTGGGCGGAAAAGCCCAGGTGTCGCACCTGCCCGGATTTTCTGGCCGCGATGAACGTCTCCATGGCCCCGCCCTTGGCGAAGGCGACGTCGACGTCCTTTTCGATACTGTTCAGGGCGTGCAGTTGGTACAGGTCGAGGTAGTCGGTGCGGAGATACTCCAGCGACTGCTTCAGTTCCGCTGCGGCCCCGGAGGCATCCCGGCAGGTCGTCTTGCAAGCCAAGAAGCACTCCTTGCGGAAGGGTTCGAGGGCCGGGCCCAGATGTTGCTGGGCGTCGCCATACGTCGGGGCGACATCGAAGTAATTCACGCCGCGCTCAACGGCCGATGCCACCACGCGGTTGGCGTGATCCTGCTGGGCGTTCATGACGACGATGCCGCCGAAACCGACAATGGACACGGGAATCCGTTGCGGCCCATATGGCCGGCGGGGGAGCGACGCGGCGTTTGACTGCTTTACATTGTCGGCCATTTCAACTCCTGCGTTGATTTGCGAAGGTGGGCCTGGCAAACGGCGCTCGACCCAGCCTGCTTCCGCACTCTACGGGGCGTACTCCTACTGCGCCACCTGCACCAGCAGTTTACCGAAGTTCCGTCCGCTGAACAGGCCGATGAACGCTTCGGCGGCGTTTCCCAGCCCGTTCACGACGTGCTCGCGGTACTTAAGCTTGCCCTGCCCGAGCCAGCCCGATACGTCGCGCATGAAGGCCGCACGGCGGTCCGGGTGGTCCGAGACGATCATGCCTTGTATCCTTGCCCGCTTGACCAGCACCGGCATCAGGTCCGGGCCGTGGGGGAATTCGGTGGCGTTGTATTCGCTGATCAGGCCAACCAGCGGAATCCGCGCGCCGGTGTTGATCAGGCGCAAGACCATCTCCAGCGTCGGGCCAGCCACGTTGTCGAAGTACACGTCGATGCCGTTGGGACAGGCCCGCTTCAACGCCCGCAGCTGCGTCTTGTAGTTGACGCAGGCGTCGAAGCCCAGTTCCTCGACGACGTAGCGGCACTTCTCGTCGCTGCCGGCGGTGCCGACGGCGCGGCAGCCCTTGATCTTGGCGATCTGCCCGACGACCGATCCGACCGCGCCGGCCGCCGCTGAAACCACGACCGTCTCGCCCGGTTGCGGCAGGCCGATATCCAGCAGGCCCACGTACGCGGTCATGCCCGGCATGCCCAGCACGCCCAGGTAATAGCTCAGCGGAAAGGGGGCTTGGGGAAGCTTCTGCAGGGCCGAGGCGTCGGAGATGGCGTACTCCTGCCAGCCGTCATAGCCCAGGACACAGTCGCCGGGGTGGAATTGCGGGCTCTTGGATTCGACCACCTTGCTGACCGTGCCGCCGCACATCACGCCGCCCACCGGCGTGGGATCGGCGTAGCTCTTCATGCCGCTCATGCGCCCGCGCATGTACGGGTCGAGTGAGAGAAAGAGCGTCTGGCACAGCACTTGGCCATCCGCTGGCTGGAGGATAGGCGTGGCGACGACTTCAAAGTTATCCGGCGTGGGCAACCCCATCGGTCGGCAGCGCAGCAGCACCTGCGTGTTCATGTTGGCCATGGCATCTCCTTGGCAGATGCTCTCAGTGTAGTGAGCTTGGACTCGCCTATCCAGAAGGTCATAGGTCATAGGTCATAGATCGTAGGGCGTAGGGAATAGGGCGTAGGGAATAGGGAGTAGGGAGTAGGGCGCCGGATGCCGGGTGCCACGGCTGCGGCGTTCAGCAGCCGTGCGGCGTTCATCGCACACCTGCATACACCGCAGGTGTGGCACCCCGCAAAAACGAAATGCAGGGTGGCATGGTTACGCTTTCGTTGGCGTAACCATGTTCGACCGTCCCGCGTGGAGAACCTCTGCCTCGCGAGAAGCCGGGTGCCATGCTTCCGCGCTGTTGCGGAAGCATGTCGGGCATGCTTGGGCACAAGACGCAGAAGCAGGGCACCTGGCGGATGCTGCCCATGCCCCGCAATCTCAGCCTTTCACGGCCAGTACCGTAATGCTGGCGGCCACGCCTTCGAGCACGTCGGCGGCGTTGCACGTGATGGGGTCATCGCCGGCCTGCGAGGAGCGGTACGTCTGATCGCTCAGAATCTGAACGTCGGCAAAGCCAGCTTGGCGAATGGCCTCGATGTATTGCTCGCGCAGCAGGGCACCGGCCACGCAGGCGGCGTAAAGTCCCGCGTCCTCGCGGGCCGATGCCGGCAGCGGGCGGTTGAGCACGATGTCGCTGACGATCATCTTGCCCCCGCCGCGCAGCACGCGATGCGCCTCGCGAAACACCTGCGGCTTGTCGGGCGAGAGATTGATGACGCAGTTGGAAATCACCACGTCCACGCTCGCATCGGGCAAGGGCAGTTGCTCGATCTTGCCCTCGCGGAAGTCCACGTTGGTCAGCCCGGTGGTGCGGGCAAACTGGGCGGCGTTCTTGCGGGCCAGCGTCAGCATCTCGGGCGTCATGTCCACGCCGATGGCCTTGCCGTTGCGGCCGACCTTTTGCGCGGCCAGGAACACGTCCTTGCCCGCGCCGCTGCCCAAATCCAGCACGGTCTGTCCTTTCTCGATGAGCCCGAAGGCCAGCGGATTGCCGCACGAGAGCCCCAGTTCGGATGCCGGCACAGGATGGTCAGGCACGGTATAGGGCTTCTTGTCGCAGCACGACGCCTTGGGGCGGCAGCAGCCCGACTGCTTGCGGGCGACCTCGGCGTACGCGTCCTGAACCAGCTTGTGCGTCTTGTCGGCCGATGTCATGCGTGACTCCCTTGTTTGTTAGTGTCTCGCGATGTCGTTTCGCGAATTCGTTGTGCGGACTCGTTGTGGTGGCACAGCCGCCCTCGGCTGTGGGTGTTTCCTGACAGGCAACCACGGCTGCGGTGTTCAGCAGCCGTGCGTCTCGTCGCACACCCGCACACGCCGCAGGTGTGGCACCCAGCGACTTTGTTGTGGTGGCACAGCCGCCCTCGGCTGTGGTCGTTTGACGACACCCGGCCATGGAACGCGGGCAAGCCTGCCCGCCCTACGGTTTGCTTATCGCCGTCTGAACGATCTCGACGGCGTCGGCCACCAGCTTGGTGCAGATGGTGTGATGGGCGTCGATCTCCTTGAAGCGCCGCGTGCCTTCTTCGGTCGTCAGATCGCAGCCAGTCAGCTCGCGGCAGAGCAGCGAGCCGTGCCGGCGGGCGAATTCAGCCATGATGGCACGGGCGATGTCGTAGGCCTTGGCCTTGGCCGCTGAGTCGGCGCCGCTGCTGGCCGAGCAGGACAGCCCCAGAGCCATCAGTCCGCCGCCCAGCGCGCCGCACAGGCTGCCGGTCCGCGCCACGCCGCCGCCAAAGGCCTGGGCGACCTTGATGGCCGTGTCCTTATCCAGCCCGCGCTGCTGGCCAAGCGTCGCCAGCACCGACTGGGCACAGTTGTAGCCTTCCAGGAACATCGCAACGGCGTCATCCGCTTGCTTCGTCATGTCTTGTCTCCGGCGTTAGCGTCGAAAGAATGCCAGTCGGTCTCGTGAACGCAACATGCATGCGGATGCTCGTCCGCGACTGCGGCATCGGGGCCATGAGGCTTCCGCAACCGTCGGAACCATCGCGGCACGAACAAGAGCACCGCAAAAAGGCCGCTAAGTATCCCTGCGCTGGCAAGCCCGCCCGGACATGATGTGGTTCCGCAACAAGGGCACACCGTCCCGCCGGCCAGCAGGACAAACAGCCCGGCCCACCACGCGCCAAGCCGCATCAGCGGACCAATCAGTCGGCGTAAGAGTGCTTTCATGCTCATGCTACGCAAACCATTTCCCTTTGATCCACAAGCTCACATTCACCAGGCCAATCAGCACCGGCACCTCCACCAGCGGGCCGATGACCGCGGCGAAGGCGGCGCCGTGATGGATGCCGAACACGCCGACCGCCACCGCGATGGCCAGCTCGAAATTGTTGCTGGCGGCCGTAAAGGAGAGCGTGGCGCTCTTGGCATAATTGGCCCCGGCCTTTTTGCTCATCCAGAAGCTCGCCAGGAACATCACCACGAAGTAGATCAGCAGCGGCAGGGCGATCCGCACCACGTCGCTTGGCCGGGCGATGATCTTCTGGCCCTGCATGGAGAACATCACCACGATGGTGAACAGCAGCGCCACCAGCGTAATCGGGCTGATCCTGGGAATGAACCGGTCTTCGTACCATGGCCGGCCTTTGCGTTTGATCAGCGCCGCCCGCGTGATCATGCCTGCCAGGAACGGCACGCCCAGGTAGATGAACACGCTGCGGGCGATCTGGCCGATAGTGATGCCCGAGGTGTCGGCCCCGCGCAGGCCCAGCAACGGCGGCAGCACGGTCACGAACAGCCAGGCGTACACGCTGTAGAACAGCACCTGGAAGATCGAGTTGAACGCCACCAGCCCGGCTGCGTATTCCATGTCGCCCTTGGCCAGGTCGTTCCAGACGATCACCATGGCGATGCAGCGCGCCAGCCCGATCAGGATCAGGCCAATCATGAATTCCGGCTGGCCGCGCAGGAACAGGATCGCCAGCGCGAACATCAGCACCGGGCCGATAACCCAGTTCTGCACCAGCGAGAGCACCAGCACGCGGACGTTGCGGAACACGTCGCCCAGTTCTTCGTACTTCACCTTG
This sequence comes from uncultured Planctomycetota bacterium, assembly GCA_903892515.1. Lineage (GTDB taxonomy): Bacteria > Planctomycetota > Phycisphaerae > SM23-33 > SM23-33 > CAITIS01. The sequence continues at coordinate 65,703 of CAITIS010000029.1, forward strand.
GCCAGCGGCGGGTACATCATCAGGATCAACCCGATGGCGATGGGGATGCTGGTCTGCGAACCCGCGGGCCGCAGCGAACCGATCCACTCGCCCACGCCCGGCGCCAGAGAGCCCAGCGCGACGCCCAGGCCCATGGCCAGAAAGATCCACAGCGTCAGGTATCGATCCAGGAACGACAGTCTCTTGGTAATGCCTTGGCTCATGATTACCTGCTCTTTGCTCCACGCAGCGATTGCGGCAGGGTGAGGATGAAGGCCTTGATCTCGTCGCGCACGCGGCGGTAGGGGGCCAGGGCCTCTTCTTCGCTCTTGGCGTCTTTGGCCAGTTTGGGCGGGTCGTCGAAGCCGACGTGGACGATCGTGGCTTTGTCGCCCAGCCAGGCCGGGCAGGTTTCATCGGCGTGGCCACAGACGGTCACGACGTAATCGAAGGCGACGTCCCTTAGCTCTTCGGCCGTCTTGGAATGATGCCCCGAAATATCCACGCCCGCCTCGGCCATGACGCGCACTGCCCGCGCGTTCAGGCCGTGCGTCTCGATGCCGGCGGAGTAGGCGTCGATAACGTCGGCCTTCAATGCCCTGGTCCAGCCCTCGGCCATCTGGCTGCGGCAGGAGTTGCCGGTGCATAGAAACAGGATCTTCAATTTGTCAGGCACGTGGTCTCCTGAGAGCGGACCCGTGGCACAGCCGCCCTCGGCTGTGGTCCTTCTTGTGAAACGCTTCTAGCTGCGATACCGGCAGCAGAGTTTCTCTTTGTCCATGCCCATGACGGCGGGCAGGCGTTTGGCGTCGCGCAGGATTTGTGGGTCCTCGGCCAAGGAGCACTCCAGCCAGGCCAGCACCTTCTTTACGGAGGCAGAAGGCGTGTCGGGCAGGCGGTAGTACACCCACCGCCCGGCCTTACGCGACTCGATCAGCCCGGCCTGGTTGAGAATGTCCAGGTGCTTGGAAACCGTCGAAGGGGCCAGCCCCAGCATCTCGACGACCTGGCAGACGCACATCTCGCGGCCGCGCAGGAACATCACCGCCCGCGTGCGCTTCTCATCGGCCAAAGCCTTGGTAACACTCATGACATCGCGCACTGCCTACTCCTATACTTCGCCAGATAACGAAGTATATCCCATGCCGGTGGCGATGACAAGGGGTGTGTAGAGAAAAGGTGTGCGACCAAAGACAACGCCGGGCCAGGAGGACCTGCTGCGCCGATATTAGAGCAGATTAAGCTTGCCTGGCTACAGGCGGCACAGCCTTTCCTTCAGGCTGTGCCGCACAGGCTGGAAAGCCTGTGCCACCCGAAGCGTGTATACACGCGTACGTGTTTAGCGACCTGAGAAGGTTCTTCTAAATTACCCATTTTAACGTGGCGCGCTCGCGCGTGGTCTGGTCCAGGATGGCCAATGGACTGTGATGCGGCCATTCTGGAGCGGTTGCGGCAAGAGAACGCTGAGT
>CAITIS010000030.1 GCA_903892515.1 uncultured Planctomycetota bacterium
CACCGGCGAAAAGCCGATCGAATACTCGGCCAAGAACCTGCCCGAAGGGTTGACGCTGGACGCGGCCACGGGCATCATCACCGGCTCGCTCAAGCAGGACGGCACGACCGTCGTGGAACTGGGCGTGAAGAACGCCAAGGGCCAATCGCACCGCAAGCTGACGATCGTCGGCGGCCGGCACAAGCTGGCCCTGACGCCGCCCATGGGCTGGAACTCGTGGAACTGCTGGGCCTCGGCCGTCAGCGACGAGAAGGTCCGCATCTCGGCCGACGCCATGGCCAAGAGCGGCCTGGCGGCGCACGGCTTCCAGTACGTCAACATCGACGACTGTTGGGAAGGCAAGCGCGACGCCAACGGCGAAATCCAGTGCAACGCGAAGTTCCCCGACATGAAGGCCCTGGCCGACTACGTCCACGCCAAAGGGCTCAAGCTGGGAATCTATTCCTCGCCCTGGCCCAAGACCTGCGCGGGCTACGAGGCCAGTTGGAAGCACGAGCAGCAGGACGCCAACACGTATGCCAAGTGGGGCATCGACTACCTGAAGTACGACTGGTGCTCCTACGGCAGCATCGACCGGCATCCCGACCACGCGGGCATGATGAAGCCGTACCAGGTCATGCGCGACGCCCTGGACCACTGCAACCGCGACATCGTCTACAGCCTGTGCCAGTACGGCATGGGCAACGTGTGGGAGTGGGGCGAGCAGGTTGGCGGCAACTGCTGGCGGACCACGGGCGACATCAACGACAGTTGGGGCAGCTTGTCCGGCATCGGTTTCAACCAGAACGGCCACGAGCGGTATGCCGGCCCGGGCCACTGGAACGATCCCGACATGCTGGTCGTGGGCCGCGTGGGCTGGGGCCCGGCGCTGCATCCGACGCGACTGAAACCCAACGAGCAGATCACGCACATCACGCTGTGGTGCCTGCTGTCGTCGCCGCTGCTGATCGGCTGCGACATGGCCGCGCTGGACGACTTCACGCTGGCCCTGCTGACCAACGACGAGGTGCTGGACGTGAACCAGGACCCGTTGGGCAAACCGGCCGGCCGGCTCACGCCCAAGGGCAGCGACGAGGTGTGGGCGCGGCCGCTGTGCGACAGCACGAAGGCCGTGGGGCTGTTCAACCGCGGCGGCACGCCGGCCAAGGTGAAGGTGACCTGGGCCGACCTCAAGCTCAGCGGCCCCCAGCGGGTGCGCGACCTGTGGCAGCACAAGGACCTGGGCGAGTTCGCCGACGGCTACGAAGCCACCGTCCCGCCGCACGGCGCGGTGATGATCAAGGTCGGCACGCCGGTCGAGTGAATGACTGGCGGCGTTGGCCGCTGTCCGGTCCCCTCTCCCTTCGGGAGGGGGCTAGGGTGAGGGCAAGTTGCGTCAGAGACTAGTGCCACGTCCAGGCTAAATTTTGGGATAGAGCCGCTTCAACTTGCACCTTGCTTTCTCGACGGTGAATTGCCAATCGACGGCTCGTTGCTTTTCGTTCACGCGGATTGACCAGGCGGCAATTTCGGTTTGCAGCGTCTCGATGTCGCCGATCCGTCGGTCCTCCAAGCATTGGCTGGTCATGCAACTCAATTCGCACTCTGCCACGTTCAGCCAACTCCCGTGCTTGGGAGTATACACGAAGTTGATCCGCCGCACATAGTTGCGGGCCTCGTCGGGCGGAAATGCTTCGTAGAACGCCCCCTTGGTGTGCGTGTTCAAATTGTCACAGACCAGCGTGATCCGCTCGACGCTCGCGTAGCGCGAATCGAGCAAATGGGCTACTTCATGAGCCCAATCATCTTTGGTGCGGCGCGGCCGAGCCGTTGCTTGTCGGAAGCCAGAGAGCGGTTCGGCGAACATAAGAATGCTGGCCGTCCCTTTCCGTTCGTATTCGTAATCGGCTCGCTCCGGATGCTCCTTCGTCGCCGGAATCGGCACACGCGTCTCGCCGATGAGTTGCACCGGTTGCTCATCCATGCACACGACGGGGCAATCAGGATCGTAGGCTTCTTCGTATGTCTCCAGCACCTCCTCCATGTTGGCGACGAACTCGCCGTCCGCATCGGGAGGGATCACCCAGTACTCGATTTTCCGCTTGGTCATACCGTTTTTTTTAGGGTCTGGCGGACTGTCTCCGGGCTGATCGAATCGACGATCTCCAGTTCGACCATTTGATCGGCCAACAGTCGCAGCGTCCAATGGCCAAAGCCCGCGGGCGGCTTACCCAACCGCATGGCGATCAACTTCGCCTCGGCAACGCCGTCCAGCAATTTCGGCGTCGGCGGCATCGCCCGTTTCTTGCGAACCAGCGCCCCATCGAAGCCTTCAAGCACAAACGCTTGCCGCACGTTCTCAACCGTCTGCCTTCGGCATCCGACCGCTTCGCTGATCTTGGTGTCATTCCATGCCGGGCCGTCGGCATCGGCCTTGAGCAAGATGGTCGCCCGCCGCAGCTTCTCCGACTTGCCCGTTTCCTTCTTGATTGTTGCTTCGCAAATCGCTCGTTCCTCGTCCGTGAGCCGCACGATATACTTCTTGTCCATGAAAACCTCCGTGTTGACGCAGAGGTTCCCAAAAAACGGCCGCTCGAACAACCCCAAAATTTAGCCCGGACGTGGCACTAGTTCTGTCCATTATGAAGGCCCAAAAAAGATCACTGATTTCCTGCATTTCTTGGCCTTCCTGGGCTGCGGAGCGTGGAACTCAAGGCACAAACGAATTACTTTACTGCGCGCGATCTGGCTGCGTAAACTGTGTCGCCGCCTGCATTTCCGTCCTCAATCTGCCTCCCGCGGAAGCTATCCACGGCGGCCGCGGGCAGTATAATGTCTTCCGGCGGGATTTTTCGCGAAGGATTCTGCCGCGATCTCCTGTATGTAGGGTAGAAACTCCGCAAACCCAGCCTCGATCGTGCTTCATGGAAAAGGCGGAAGAG
>CAITIS010000031.1 GCA_903892515.1 uncultured Planctomycetota bacterium
AAATACTCATGGGCGAGACGCCCATGCCACGAACAGAAAATACTCATGGGCGAGACGCCCATGCCACGAACAGAAAATACTCATGGGCGAGACGCCCATGCCACGAGCAGAAAATACTCATGGGCGAGACGCCCATGCCACAGACAGAGGGAGAGAGACCATGGATCGACGCTCAACGACGCTCATCCTGGCCGCGATGTTCATCGGACTGTCCAGCACCCTGGCTCTGGCCGACCAGTTCACCCGCGTGGGCCCCAGTGTCACGCTGGAGCAATTGCTGGCCGACGGAGCCAGCATCCGGGCGGGCGACAAGTGCTTTACCAACTTCGCCTACACGCCCGCCGGCACGGTCGCTGGGCCGAGGGCGGCGGATATCACGGTCGAGCCCATCCTGCTCAACGGCCAGTTGGGGCTGCACTTCGTCGGCGGCTTTACGGCCTTCGGACCGCAAGTGCTCGCCGCCGCCCTGAGCTACCAGGTGTCGGCCGACGAGCCCAACCGCATCGTCGGAACGACCTTGTGGGCGCCCGCCGCCGGGGCAACCGGGCCGGGACGGTTCAATATGGTCGAGAACGTCTTTGGTGCAGTCCCCGGCCAGGCGATCGCCGAGCCCATGATGATATTCGCCAACTCCTCGGGCAGCGGCCTGCTGGCGACGGCGAGCTTTGAGATGACGACCTCGGTGGCCTTCCTGTTCAAGAACATCACGCTCGATGGCGGCGGCTCGGGCGCAGCCGTGCTGTCGGAGTTCTTCCAGACCTTCGAGCAAGTGCCCGAACCGGCCAGCCTGGCGCTGCTGGCCACCGGCGGAGTGGCGCTGCTGGGCCGAAGGCGGCAAGGGCGGTAGGCGTTCACGTGGCCGTTGGACGCCACGGCCACGGCACAGGGCTGCTCACCCGTGCTATTTGCTGAAACTCAGTATGCCAAATGCAAGCGACCCGCCGAACGGGTCGCTTGTTCTCTTGATAGGCAACGCTGCGTGTCTCGCGGCGTCGGCGTTCTACGCTCGGGCTCTTCGCCGCCCCGCCAGCAGGCCCAGTCCCGCCAGCAGCAGGCTGGCCGTGGCCGGTTCGGGAACGTTCGTGGCGGCGTCCTTGCCGAAATGCGATTCCAGGATGATGTAATCCTTGAAGGTGACCACGCCGTCGCCGTTGAAGTCGCCGTCGCGCCACGTCATGCCGGTGGAGCCGAAGTTCAGCCTCAAGGTCAGGTAGTCGTTGAAATCGACCTTGCCGTTGCCATCGGCATCGCCGGGCAGGGATAGGCCGAAGACATACAGGTCCTGGTAGGCGATGCTGTTGCTGGTGTTGTGCGAACCGGCCGTATTCTTGACGTCTATGAACACGCCCAGCTTGCCATTGGCGGCCACCAGGTCTTGCACGTGGATCAACTGGTCAGTCGAGGTCTGGCCGACCAATTGGGTCAGGTCCATGGTCTGGAAGATGGCGCCACTGCCCGTGTTGATGCCGATCAGGCGGTCGTCGGAGCCGGCCGTTCCATTGCCGCGATCCACGAACCACAGCGAGTCATTTGTCAGCACCATGGGACGATACGTGGTGTCGTTGTAGGCGTAGTTCGCGTCGTTCACGAAGGCATTGGTCTGCCGCCAGATCACGTGGCCATCGGTGATGTCGAGCTTGAGCTGCTCGTTCTTGCCGATGACGTACAGGGCGCCGTTGGCGTACGCCATCAGCGGCCGTTCGGCCTTGTTGCCCATCTGGTACGTGAACCGCTCGCTGCCATCGGAAGAATTCAGCACGTAGATCGTCTGGGCGGTGGGGGTACGGTAGCTCATGGCGTAGTAGCCATCCTCCGTGGCCACGTACTGCAAGGTGTCCGTGCCTTGGCCGGTATACGTGTCCTGCGTGGGGAAGGACTTCTTCCAGGCCAGCTGGTGAGTCGTCAAATCGGTGGCGGCCACGGTCGTCTGCGAGGTATAGCTCGGGCTGTACGTGGTTTTGTCATAGCAGACGATGAGCTTGTTGGCGCCGCACTTGGGCATGTCGGTCGGATACGTCAGGCCCTCGCCGTTGCCGGCCCAGTACACGGATTGGCCGGGGATGCCGGCGGCCCAACTGGCAGCCGAGATATCGCCCACGGCATAGTTGTATGCGTCGCCCAAATGCCCCGGCCGATAGATCACGTTGCCTTTGTAGGCAGTGATGTAGGCCATCGCGTCGCCGGCCCAGGCCGTGATCGGCTTGTCAGATGGCAGGTACTGCCACGAATGCGTCGCGACGGTCAAGGCCCCCTGGCAGCGCTGGTCGCCGCCGCGGCGGGCGTACACCCGGCCATCGTCGGCCCAGACGGCGGGGAAGTTGAAATGGTTGGTGTCGATCTCGGCGGGGTTCTCGCCGCCGTGGAACCAATTCGCCCCGCCATCGGGAGTGCCGGGCATCGTGGACTTGTACACGGTCTGGCCGGTGGCCCAGTCAAACTGCGTCCAGAACAGCGGGCCGTAAATGCCGGCCGTGTCGGGCGCGTCGTTGGTCAGCACGATCGCCTGGCCGTTGCGGACCATCACGTCGCAGGCGTATTGATAAGCGCCGTAGGATTCCGTCCAGTCGGTCCACTTGGAATAGAAGCGCTTCTTGTACACCTGCTGCAAATCGCCCACGACGATGTTGTCGGACGAATACTTGGTCATGCCCGCGTCGCCGCCCTGGCCCATCCAGTCAGCGGCCCGTGAAATGGAAACGACGCCGAGAAGACACACACCGGCCAAGACGAGAGTGAGCGAGCGGTTCATCGTTCTTCTCCAAAGAGACGAGCATTAACAAAGAGCATGGCCCGGAACATGTCCTGGCCTGAGCGAGCTAGCGCAGATGATACCGCAGATGTGAATTCTGTCAAGTGCAAATGCGACCATGGAAGCTTTCGTATCTGACTGCGATTTCTGGCCGCCCGGTCTCGTCGTGTAACAGGCCCTCGCTTTAGCGGGGGTATAGCGAGACCATAACTGTGGTTGCAGCCCGTTTCAACGGGCTTGCCCGGACTGGCTTTAGCCACTGTGCCTCAAGGCACGACTTCAAGCCCGTTGAAACGGGCTGAAGATATCGATTCGCTGCCTTATACCCCCGCTAGAAGCGGGGGCCTGTTACACGACAAAACGGCCTTGCCAGAAAGACGGGTCGCTCACCCGCCGAAGCGCCCCGAAGATTCGTTATTTACCCACGCCCCGCTGGCCGGTATGCTGTTTTAATTCGTACAGTCAGGGAGAGCCATGGCCTCAGCACAAAGTAAGGACAGCCTGTATCATCAGCTCGCCGGCATTCGCGAGTCGGTGGAAAGTCTTTGGATCGCCATCATCCTGGCGTTCGTGCTGCGGGCGTTCATCATCGAGGCCTTTGTTATCCCCACCGGCTCGATGGCCCCGCGACTGATGGGCCAGCACTGGCAGTTCGATTGCCCCGCCTGCGGCTACCATTACGCCTTCGGCCTGCCGACGCGTTCCACCGACAGCATCAACATCGACCTGTCCAACCCGGTTGGCACCGGCAGTAATTACGGCATCGGCGGCCCCCCGGCCGTTTGTCCCAATTGCCTGTATCGAAACAACTTCGGCAAAGACCTGGCGTACAATGGCGACCGCGTGCTGGTGCTGAAGTACCTCTACCGCTTCAAAGCCCCCACGCCCTGCGATGTCGTCGTCTTCAAGAACCCCCAGGACAACGATCAGAACTTCATCAAACGCCTCATCGGCGTGCCCGGCCAGATGATCCAGATCGTCCACGGCGACGTGTATTACCGCCAACTCGATACCGACTTGGACGGCGATGGCGCCATCGATGGCCGGGACTTCGCCGACTCGCGCAGCAACGAGCTGGCCCCGTGGAAAATTCTGCGCAAGCCCACGCACACGCAGGAAGTGATGTGGCAGGTCATCTTTGAAAACGACTACCAGCCGGACGTCAAGTTGTACGAGAAGGCCATGCCGTGGAAGAGCCCCTGGCAGACAGCCCCGGCCGCAACCGGCTGGGACTTGACCGCCAACGACCATCGCGTCTTCAAGTTTGCCGGCTCGCCCGCACCGCAGAGCCTGGCGTTCGTGGCGGACCGCAATCGCTTCGCCCCCAACTACGCCTATAACATATATTCGCCGCCGCAATACGACGTCGAGCACGATATCTGCTCGGACCTGAAGCTCTCGTTCATGTTCGTGCCCCAATCGGGCGACGCCCGCGTCGGCCTGCACTTAAGCAGCTTCAAGCACCACTTCCGCGCCACCGTCTCTGCCGACGGGCAGTGCGTGCTGGAGCATGGCCTGGCCGCCAACGGCAACACGGTTCAGTGGGACGCCCAGCCGTGGGGCTCTGAATCGCTCGAACCGCTCAAGGTCGGCGGCGGCTACAGCGTCGCCCTGGTTCACGTGGACCACATGGTCCAGCTATGGGTGGACGGCAAGGTCCGCATCCAGACCACCGACAGCCAGTACCCCGCCAACATGCAGCAGGCCATCGAAGACGAGATGCACGGCGTGCCCACGCCGGTGGTGGAGATCTTCGCTTCCGGCGGCCCGTCGGAGTTGTGGCATGTGGACCTGATGCGCGACGTGTACTACACGCAGGCCCGCTTGGCCGACATCGCCGACCTCAAAGCCGGCTGGGGCGTGATGGGAAACCCCATCATCCTGCGGAAGTACCTGAACAACCCGGATATGGACGAGTTCTTCGTGCTGGGCGACAACAGCCCCTGCTCCAAGGACTCGCGCATGTGGGGGTATCACTCCCCCACGCTGCGGGCAGGTTACCAGGACGGCACCGTGCCGCGGTACAGCCTGATTGGCCGGGCGTTCTTTGTGTACTGGCCCGGCGGCTTCCGTTTGCCGCTGCTGGAGAAGCTGCCGCTGGTGCCCAATGTTGGAAGAATGCGGTTCATCCGCTAGAATCGCCACTATGATTCTGCTCGAAACCAAGGACCTCGTAAAACGCTACAGCGGCCGGCCGGTGGTCAACCACGTCAGCGTCCATGTCATCCAGGGCGAGATCGTGGGCCTGCTGGGGCGCAACGGCGCCGGCAAGACCACCAGCTTCCGCATGATCATGGGCATGATCGTGCCCAACGAAGGCCGGGTCATCTTCGACGGCGTGGAAGTAACCAAGATGCCCATGTACAAGCGGGCCCGCCGCGGCATGGGCTACCTCAGCCAGGAGCCCAGCATCTTCCAGCGCCTGACAGTGCGGCAGAACCTGCTGGCGATTTTAGAGACCATGCAGCTTCGGCGCTCGATCCGCGAAGAACGGGCCGAGTCGCTGCTGGCGCAGTTCCACCTTTCCCACGTGGCCGACCACGAGGCCCGGACGCTCTCAGGCGGCGAGCGGCGGAAGCTGGAAATCGCCCGCGCCTTGGTCACCAACCCGACCATGATCCTGCTGGATGAACCGTTTTCGGGCGTGGACCCCATTGCGGTGGAAGAGCTGCAAAAAGAGATTCGAGGCCTCAAGGACCGCGGCATCAGCATCCTGCTGACCGACCACAACGTCCGCGAGACCCTCAGCGTGACCGACCGCTCGTACATCATCGACAATGGCCAGGTCTTCCGCGAAGGCGCCCCGCGCGACCTGATCAACGACCCGCTGGTCCGCGAGACCTACCTTGGCCACACCTTCCGCGGCGATGAATTCGACCGCGGCGAACTCGGTACGGCCAGGCAGTAAGGCGGGATTCGGGATTCGGGATTCGGGAAGCCGGAAGCGGGAAGCCGGAATCGGGAATCGGGAAGCCGGAAGCCGGAATCGGGAAGCGGGAAGCGGGAAGCCGGAAGCGGGAGGCGGAAAGCTGGTCCTGTCCTGAGGCCCGAAGGGCCGGGACGATTGTAGCCGGGCGGCGTAAGCCCCCGGTATCGAGCCAACCCCATCCGAGCCCCGAAGGGGCGGCACAGCCGAGTGATTCCCCGCTTTCACAGACGCGGGCCCAGCCACGCAAATATCTTCATCCCCTGCATCCCTGCTAACTCTTGCGTTATGTATTCGCTTTGCCCGTCAGCGCTTCGATCTTGATCGCCACCACAGTCGTTTTGGCCAGGGCCTTGGGGTCATAATCGGCCGTTCCGGGGAAACCGTAGTGGCGCATGATGCAATCCAGGCCGTGGCGGCGCTGGGCTTCGTCTTGCACGATCGCCGCCACGCCGCCACCCAGCACGCTACGGTAGCGGCAACTGAACTGGCAGGCCGTCGGGCCGGTGACGATTTGGGCGGTTGAAACCACGCTGAAGCTCACGGATGGGTTCCGCGCCAGCAGCTCCAGCGTGCGCCCTTCGCCGGCGCAATGGAAATACAGCCAGCCCAACCCCTGCGACGGGCCACTGCCCACGGGCGAGACGCCCGCCAGACGAATGGACGGGACGTCCATGCCACCTGCCGCCGCCGCTTCATACCCAAACGACACCGGCACCACGTAAGGCCGGTCGGCGTCGCACAGGGCCACGTTGCAGTACAAGGCCTCGTGCAGCACCTGCTGGATGGCCGAAATATCCGTGATCTCTCGTTCGCCGCGTCGCATGTCGATCCTTTGCCGGTATTGACCCCGCGTCAGCACGAACCTACCATGATCTATCATGTCTGCCCAGCACGAAACCGCCCGGGCGACCCCTGCGCAGACCAACGGCAAGAAGCCGGTGGCCGGCCTGTTCACTATGATCGGCTCGTGCCTGCTGCTGGGCACGGTGCTGCTGATGGTGCGCTTCGCCGTGCCGCACTGGCAGGAACTGTACGCCAGCCACTTTGGCCAGAACGTGCCGGCACTGACGCGCTGCGTCTTTGGCTGCTCCTGCGCCATGCACGACCAGCCCTGCGTCCTGCCCATCGCCGGAGTGGTGCTGGTCGGCGTGATGGGCCTGCCCCTGGTGTGGCGTTCGCCGGCCAACCTGGTAATCGCCCTGGGCGTGCTGGCGGTGGGGCTGGCCATGCTGGGCGTGATCCTGGCCTCGACCATCTTGCCCATAACGGGTGTGCTGTAGTGAAGCCTGCCGGGGGCGACAAATCGCCGCGCAGTGCTGCTGCCTCCAAGGCTCACTGTCGCGCGCTGGCCGAGACCGCCATCGAGCTGTTCAATCGCCTTGGCCACGTGCATGGCCTGGTCAAGACGGCCAGATCGCTGCTGCCGGCACTGGCCCGGCTGTACGTGGGTGCGAACTTGGGCGAGGTCCTGGCCAACGAGAAGGACCTCGCCGCCTGCCAGCTTGGCCTGTTGCGCCGCTGCGCTGCCCTGCTGCGGCGTCGGCCGGCGGCCAGCGATATCCAGACTGCCTCACGCCCGCCTTGGGGCGATAACAGCCAGTTGAAAAACGTAGCACGGGCGTCTCGCCCGTGGTTCAACGACGCGAAACTGGCCAAAATACTCATGGGCGAGACGCCCATGCTACAAAGGCAAGCACTTCTTCAACGGGCTGCTAAGAGTACAACGGAAGGACGAATCATCACCGCCGAGGGCGGCTGTGCTACGGGCGAAGTCAACGCGGCCGGAGGGCTGCTGGACCTGCTGCGCCTGGCCGATGAACTGCTCAGGCTGGGCGGCGGCAAGGTCAAGCTCATCCCCTGCGACGGTCCTGCCGGCGCCGAGTTGCTGGCCCGCGTGAAGCGCCAGCCCGAAGCCCAACTGCACCCGCCGGCCTGGATTGACTCGCTGCGCGTAAGCACGACAACGCCGCACGAGCCTCCCCCGTCGGCACAGCGCTGGGCGGTGCTGATATGCCAGCGACAGCACCAGCGTTTCATGGCCCGCCTGCCCGGCATGGTGAGCCCCGACGACGAATACGTCCACGAACTGCGCGTGGCCCTTCGCCGCCTGCGCAGCGCCGTCAAGGTATTCTCCGACGTGCTGCCGCCGCCCCTGGTGGGCATGCGTGGGCACCTGCGCACGTGGGCAAGAATGCTTTCCCCGCTGCGCGACGATGACATCTTCATCGCCTTCTTGCAGCGGTATATCGGCCATCACACCGGGGAAGAGGCGCCGGCGACGTTGCTTGGGCACATCCGGCGGCAGCGGGCCCGACGGCTGGTTCAGGCGCGCCGATTCTTCTCTTCTCCAGCCTTCCTGCGCCAAAGCCGCCAGCTGGGCGAAATCCTCGGCCACGCCCAAAGCCCGAAGGAGTCCGACTCGCTGGCCGCCCTGGCCGAGCGGCAGGTCAACCGGCATCTGGCCAAGGCGGTCAAGCAGTCCAAGGACATTCGCACGTTGTCTGAAACACAGCTGCACCAGTTGCGGATTCGCTGCAAGCGGCTGCGGTACGCCTGCGAGTTCTTCGAGCCCGCCGACGCCAAGCGGCTGGGCAAGCTGGCCGACGCCGCCCAGGCCATGCAGGACCACATCGGCGAACATCGCGATGCCGCCGTGTTCCTGGCGAAGGTGCGGGAATTCCAGGCCGCCGGCCGACGGAGCCCCGCAGGCCGAGGCAGCGTCCGAGCCCGCCAGAGCCCCGCCGGTCGCGCCGGCAGCCGTCAGACCACCAGCGGCCGCGGGACAATTCAGGACCTCGACGAGCTGGTCCAAACCCTGCAAAAACAGCAGAGCCGAGAGTTTGCCAAGATCGCCAGAGCGTGGCGGGAACTCCGCCGCCAGGGTGGCCGGAAATGTCATGTGCAGTTGCGCGTTGCCCAGTGCTGGGATTTGCGGCAGACTAGCGTTATCTAGAATCACTGTTCGTGACATGGGCGTCTCGCCCATGCGTGTCACGGCCGTCCCGGCCGTGTGCTTCTGTCGTGACACGAGCGTCTCGCCCGCGTCGTCGCCAAATCATGGGCGAGACGCCCATGTCACGCATGGGCGAGACGCCCATGTCACCCACGGGCGAGACGCCCGTGTCACAATCAGGACACAGCCGAGGGCGGCTGTTCCACGGGCCACAGGCGGAGTTGGACATGAAAAAGAAGCCACGCTATTACGTCGGCGTCGATGTCGGCGGCACGAAGATCCAGGCCACCCTGGCCGAGGAAAGCGGCAAGATCATCGGCCGAAGCCGCGCCTCCACGCCGCGCACGGGCAAGCCCGACGACACCATTATGGCCATTATCAAGCTCATCCGCGGCGTGCTGTGCGAGAATGAGCTGGCCGCCGGTGATGTCCGCGCCATCGGCGTGGCCGTGCCGGGCGTGGTCGATCCCGACCGAGGCCGCGTGATGCTCACGCCCAACACCAACCTCAGCCACACCGCCATCACGCCCAAGATCGCCCGGGCCTTCCGCGTGCCGGTGTGCCTGGGCAACGACGCCAACTGCGGCATCCTGGGCGAGGCCTGGCTGGGCGCCGCCCGCGGGGCACGCAACGCCGTGGGCATCTTCATCGGCACGGGCATCGGCGGCGGCATCATTATCAACGGCCAGTTGATCCGCGGCTGCCGCGAAGGCGCCGGCGAGATCGGGCACATGATCGTCGTGCCCGACGGCCCGCGTTGCGGCTGCGGGCTGCACGGCTGCCTGGAGACCGTCGCCGGAAGGCTGGGCATCGAACGCGAGGTGCGCCAGGCCGTCAAGAAGGGCCAAAAGACCATCCTGACCAAGCTCACCGGCGACCTGTCGGTGATCCGCAGCAGCCTGATTCGCAAGGCCCTGAAGAAGAAGGACAAGCTCGTCACGGCCGTGATGGACCAGGCCGTCAAGCACCTCGGCGCGGCCTGCATCTCGCTGCGACACCTGCTCGATCCCGAATTGATCGTGCTGGGCGGCGGACTGGTGGAGGCATGCGAACAGTGGATCCTGCCGCCGGTGCGCAAGGCCGTCAAGGCCGGCACTATGCCGGGCGTGGGCAACGCCGGAAAGATCGTCGCGGCCGCACTGGGCGACGACGCCACGGCCATGGGCGCGATCGTCCTGGCCCAGCAATTGGTGGGGAAAAAGCCGCTGAAGGAAACGGGAGCAGGAAAAGCGTAGGTCATAGGTCATAGGTCGTAGGTCGTAGGGCCGGAAACGTTCGTGAACTCATTTCAGAGGGAACTCGCATGCCAGACGCAGCAGCCAAGATGCCGCTTGCCGTTGACGGCGGGCCGAAAGTCCGCACTGCCCCCTGGCCGCCGCGGCGGCTGTTCGGGCAGGAAGAAAAGCAGGCCGCCGACGCCCTGTTCGATCAGTCCATCGCCACGGGAGAGGCCTTCGGCTACGGCGGCGTCCAGGAAGAAGCGTACTGCCACGAGTTCTCCGCGAGCCTCGGCGGCGGGTTTGCCGACGGCGTGAACTCCGGCACCAACGCCGTGTATGTGGCCCTGCGGAGCCTGGAACTCGAGCCTTTCACGGAAGTCATCGTGCCGCCAATCACCGACCCCGGCGGGGCCATGCCGGTGGCGCTGCTCAACTGCATTCCCGTGCCCTCCGACGCGGCCGTGGGCAGCTACAACACCGGCGTCGATCAGGTTGCCGCCAGATTGACCGATCGCACCTCGGCGATCATCGTCGCCCACATCGCCGGCTTGCCCGTCGACATGGACCCGATCCTTGAACTGGCGGCCAAGCGCAATATCCCCGTGGTCGAAGATTGTGCCCAGGCGCACGGCGCCAAGTACAAGGGCCGGCCAGTCGGCGCGCTCGGGACGGTCGGCGCCTTCTCGACCATGTTCGGCAAGCACCATGCCTCCGGCGGCCAGGGAGGCCTGGTCTTCACCAGGAGCGAGCAGGCGTACTGGCGAATCCGCCGCTGCGCCGATCGCGGCAAACCCATCGGGCTCGATGGCGTCACGAGCAACCAGTTCGCCGCGCTGAACTGCAACATGGACGAACTGCATGCCGCCATTGGCCGCGTTCAGCTCCGAAAGCTCCCGCGCATCGTGGCAAAGCGGCGCGCCGTCGCGGCGCTGCTCGCCGACGCCTGCCGCGGCACCAGGACGGTGCGGATGATGCAGGAACTGCCGCTCTGCGAGGGATCGTACTGGTTCGCATTCCTCAGGCTGGACCTGCCGGCCCTGAAGGTGGACAAGGCCACGTTCGTCAAGGCGCTGGCGGCTGAGGGAATCCCCGCCGAGTCGGAATACCTGCACTCGCCGGCCCTGGCGGAATGGTTGCGGAAACGCTCTGTGTTCGGCGGCAGCGGCTATCCGTGGAATTGCCCGCTGTACCAGGGCGACGCCACGCGGCAGTATGATGTGCCCAACGCAGTGGCCACCAACGCCTGCCACTTCCGCATCGCCATCAACGAGGCGTGCGGGCCGGTGGAAGTCGCTGACATCGCCGCCGCCATCGCCAAGGTTGAGCGGGCCTACGCAAAATAGCGGCCCCCGAAAGGTCCATCATGATTATCGACGCACACCAGCACTGTTTCTGGCATGGCCGCGACGACGCGGGCCTGATCGCCGACCTGGACGAGCACCACATCGACCAGGCGTGGCTGCTGACGTGGGAAACCCCGCCGCAGGAGAACGCGACGCCCTACCTGCACGTGTTCAACCCCATTCACGTGCGGGCGGATGGCACGCACGCAGGCATGCCGCTGTCGGATGTGCTGGCGACGCACAGAAAATATCCCGGGAGGTTTCTGCCCGGATATTGCCCCCACCCGCTGGCCGGCGATGCGCCGCGATTCTTCGAGTCGGCCTGCCGCATCCACGGCGTGCGAGTGTGCGGGGAGTGGAAATTCCGCGTGCTGTTTGACGACCCGCGCTGCCTCGAACTGCACCGCAAGGCCGGCGAACTGGGCTGCCCCGTGGTGCTGCACCTGGACGTGCCGTACCTCCGCAACGAAACCTCCGGCCAGCTCGAGTACTGCCCCGAGTGGTACGGCGGAACGGCCGACAATCTGGAGCGTGCCCTGCAAGCTTGCCCGCAGACGAACTTCCTGGGCCATGCCCCGGGCTTCTGGCGCGAGATCAGCGGCGACGCGGGTGACTCGCCCAAGCTGTATCCCGACGGCCCGATCACGCCGGGCGGCAAAGTGTGGCGGCTGCTCAAGGAGTATCCCAATCTCTACGGCGACATGTCGGGCTTCTCCGGCCGAAACGCCATCAGCCGCAGCCCCGAGATCGGCCGGGATTTCATATGCACCTTCGCCAACAGGCTGCTCTTCGCCCGCGACGAATACGGCGGCAAGACGCAGGCCTTCCTGGCGACGCTGAACCTGCCCTCGGATGTGCAGGAGCAGGTATTCTTCGGCAACGCGCAGCGGCTGATCCGCCCGTAAGTCCTGCCTGCGTTGGGTGCCATGCCGGGTGCCATGCTTCCGCGTCGTCGTCGTATGCGGAAGCATGCGTGTCTCCATAGGGCACGCAGGCTCCGAGGCAGCGCGTCCTCTGTACGCGAGACGGCACACCATCGAGGGAAGGGAACACGAATTTCTTGCGCCCGCCAGCGCCGCTGGCGGACACGAAATCAATCACATCGAAAGTGACGGCTGGCCATGCGGATTCGGCGATGGCGAACCGGCCTGTGCGCGCCGGCGGGCGCGGCGGACCTTCTATAGGCGAACCTCCAGCCACAGGGCCAAGGGGGCGAAGATTTCACAAGTGAAGATCGGCCGCCAGGAAGCAAGGCCATATCACAGTGTGACACCGACGCGGATGTGCGCATGGGATGCGTTCGTGGGCAGCAGCGTCGCATCCAGACCATGGCCAGATTCATAAGGGCTTGGCGGCCAGGATGCTGGAGGATTCCACCCGCGTTCCAGATCGTTCCCAACGGTTCCAAATCGTTCCAAATGGTTCCGTTTGGTTCCGTTTCGTTCCAAACGGTTCCCGTTGGTTCCGCTCCGTGCCGGGGAGGCAAGAACAACGTCTGTCACTTGGGCACAAGACGTGGTTGCTCGCTTCACTCGCAGCCCACGGCACCCGGCAGACATCGCGTAAAGACATGGAACCGGGTTGAAGCTATGATGGTCGGGTATGAACAGGCCATCTGAGATAATCGCGCATGCGCGCGAGCTACGCGCTCGCCGAGTTGGCCTCCGCGGCTTACGACTCCTGCTGGAGGGAATCGCGGCAGTGGTCTTGACCATAATATACTGGGCGAACTTGACCCCAGAGTTCGGTTGGACGAGCCGGTGGACTCTGCCTGTAGCAGCCCTTCTTGCTATAGACTGGATCGTCAGTGCGATTCTCGAACCAAGCTCCAAAAGACGAACGGAATACTATCACTGGATCGAGGCCAAAGCATGGGGCAGCCCCGAATTCCTGGAGCGATTGAAGTCGCATTCACGCGACCACCATCTGCTGTATGGCCGGACGGTCGAGGATCTGCGAAAGGTGTTTATCGGAATGATCGACGGCGCGACGTTTCCGCCCGCATCGTATCGGGCTCTGCTTGATTCCGGCATTGTCTCGCCTGGTACCAATGCCATCGTTAAGACGTATTGGCTGGACGATGACGCCGCCAGTCCGGGATGGCGGCTGACGTTCATCAACAGCGAATGCGTGGACTTTAGCAGGGCGTGATCAATCCGTGTAGTCGGCGGCTGAGAACGCGCCGATGTCCAGGAAGACGCTCTCCACGCCCAGCTGCTCACTCAGCAGTCGGCCAATGGCCTGCACGCCCAGCGTTTCGGAGTGATAGTGGCCCAGGTACACCACGTTGGCACACACCTCGCGGGCGAGCTGGTATGTGAAGTGCATCGGTTCGCCGGTCACGTAGCAGTCGAGCTTGGCCGTGGCGGCCTGTTCGATCATGTCGCCGGCCCCGCCCGAGACGATACCGACGCTCTTCACGCTGTCGGGGCCATGGCGCAGGACAATGGGCTTGCCGCCCAGCTTGGCCGCCAGTCGGGCGGCAATGGCCGAAGCCGTCGTGGGCTCAGCCAGCACGCCGCGATAGCCGATCAGCATGTCGTGATAGCTGCCAAAGGGCTGGACGTCGCGCAGCCCCAGCAGCCTGGCCAGCTCGATGTTGTTGCCGTACAGTTCGTGCATGTCCAGCGGCAGGTGCGCGGCGTACAGGTTCAGATCGTGCTCGATCAGAAAGCGGAGGTGCTGATGATTCCGCCCGGTAACGTGCTTGATGCCGTCCCAGATCAGGCCATGATGGACGATGAGCATCTGGCAGCGCAGGGCGGCGGCCTTCTCATACGCCTCGATACATGCATCGACCGCCAAGGCGACGCGGCAAACCTCACCGGCCCCCTGCACCTGCAGCCCGTTGCAGGAGGAGTCCTTGATGGTAGCGGTCCGGAGCGTCTGATCCAGCAGCGCCACAATCGCGTCACGATCGGCCATGAGACTTCCTTTGTGCTCGCATGGCCAGCCCAACAGCAGGCTGACCATGGCACCTATGATCTGGCACGCATTCCCGTCTCTGCGTTCTCGGCGGCCTCTGCGGTGATCTTCTTTGAGCTACGAGATCGCCACTCTCCGGCCGGTCTGGCTGGACTTGAACGCTCCCAGCGCCACCTTCAGCGCCGCCAGGCCTTCTGGCAGGCCCACGCAGAACTTGCTCCGCTTGCCCAGTTGGCTGGTGAAGTACGCCATCTCGCCGTCCCAGGCGCGGTTCATCTTGTCGCACAGCACCGACGTCTTTTCTTCAAACTTCCCGTCGGCCGTGCGGGCGCCCACGACCATCGTCACCTTGCTGTTGTAATCAACGTAGATGCAGCCATTGTCGCCCATGATCTCCACGCCGCAGTACCCCGATGGGCTGGTCCAGCCGGTCTCGACGTACCCCAGCGCCTTGTTGCCGAACTCCAGCAGCGTGACGTTGTTGTCATCGACCTTGATCTTCTTGCGCAGCGTGGCGGCCTTGGCCATGACGGCCGTCACGGGTCCGAGGTAATACTGCACCAGGTCGAAGCCGTGAATGGCCATGTCCAGCATGGCCCCGCCGCCGGAGAGCTTGGGGTTGTAGAACCAGTCGGTCTTGGCCCAGCCCGGGAATGGACCGGTGTGGGCGAAGCGGACGCGAATCATGTAGGGCTTACCGATCAGGCCCTTGTCCAGTGCGGCCTTGGCGGATTGAGCGTACGCGTTGAAGCGATGCGAGAAGCCGACCATGACCCGCGTGCCGTACTTTTTGGCGGCATCGGCGATGGCCTTGCCCTCGGCCAGCGAAATGGCAATGGGCTTTTCCAGCAGCATGGCCGGAATGCCCTTTTTCATGCAGTCGATGGCGATGGGCTTGTGGAAGACGTTGGGCGTGCCGATGGAGACGACGTCGAGTTCCTCCGCCGCCAGCATGCTGGCGTGGTCGGAGTACTGCCGGGCGAAGGTCCACTTCTCCGAAACCATCTTGCGGATCTTGGGGTCAGGATCGGCCAAGGCCACCAGCTCGCAATTCTTGGCCGCGGCAAAGCCGGGAATGTGACAGGCCTGCGCAATCGCGCCGCCTCCAATAACGCCGACACGGAATTTCTTCATGGTTGTCTCCTTAGACAGGTGGCATTCTGGCTCGGATAAGCGGGCTTGTCAATTCGACGGGTCGGCGGCGGCGAATTTGTCTGGCGATTCGGCCGGCGCTGACCGATGAAAGGAACGATGTCCAGCGATGTCCCAACACGAAGCAACGGTATCGGCCGCGATAGCGAGCGTGCCAACGCCCCTGCGCCGCCGGCCGACCAGGCCGATGAGAGGCTCCTGGAGAGCATCGCCTGCCGGCACGCCGTCTCGTTGCCGGCTCAGCCGCCGCCATCTGCCACCTGGCCGGAGGAAAAGCAGGCCGAGCAGCTCACCGCGCCCGCGGCCCCTGCTCAACTGCTCAGGCCCGAAGAGCGGTCGGCCTTGGTGGATGACGACTCGGCCGAACTGGCTGAGCCCGAATCGCCACCAGACGAAGCGGCCCAAAGCCGGCGAAGTCTCTGGATCGGCCTGGGCGTGCAGGTGCTGGTGCTGCTGGCCTTGCTGGCACTGGCGTGGCTGGGTTTTCACTACATCCGGCTTTGAACGGGGCCGGGCCGAAAGTGGCTGGGGGCACGGAAGAGACGACGCGTCTTCCAATGGCGCCAGCCGACCGCGTGGCTGCTGGACGACGCAGCCCACGGCACCCGGCTCGGTAACCCGCGGACCCTGCCGCCTTTCCCTACGCCCTATGCCCTACGCCCTACGCCCTACCGTTCAACTCCAGCGTGCCGACAATATCGCTGACCCGGCTGTGGCCGTGGCGGGTGAGATACTCGGCGATGCCATCCTTGATGGCCAGCACGCCGCCGGGGTCGACGAACAGGGCTGTGCCCACCGCGACCGCCGAGGCGCCGGCCAGCAGGAACTCAATGGCGTCATGCGCGAACTGAATCCCGCCCATGCCGATGATCGGCACGCCGGCGGCCTTGGCTACCTGGCTGTACACGCGGTGGACCATCTGTACGGCAATCGGCCTGATGGCCGGGCCCGACAGCCCGCCGGTATTATTGGCCAGGATGGGCTTTCGCGTCTCGATGTCGATGGCCATGGCCGTGAAGGTGTTGATCATGCTCAGGATCTGCGCGCCGGCCTCCACCGCCGCCCGGGCCGTCACCGCGATGTCCGTCACGTTGGGCGAGAGCTTCACGATCAGCACGTTCTTGCGGCACACATTCCGCACGGCCGAGACGACCTTGCACACCTGCACCGGGTCGGTGCCGAACTGGATGCCGCCCGCCTTGACGTTGGGGCAGGAGATGTTCAACTCGATGCCGCGCACGGCCTCGACTTGCTCCAGCCGCGAGGCCACCGCCACGTAGTCCTCCACCGTCACGCCCGCGACGTTGACGAAGACCGGAATGCCCAGCTTCTCCAGCAGCGGGGCCTTGTCCGCCACGAAGCGGTCCAGCCCGATGTTGGCCAGGCCAATGGCGTTGAGCATGCCGGCGCGGGTCTCGACCACGCGCGGGTACTCGTTGCCGATGCGACTGGCCAGCGTAATGCTCTTGGTGGTAAAAGCACCCAAGGCCCGCAGGTCCAGCAGGTCGGCATACTCGTCGGCGTAGCCGCACGTGCCCGAAGCCGTCAGCAGCGGATTGGCCATCTCCACGCCCGCCAGATTCACTCGCAAGTCGACCATATCAGACCACACCTCGTAGGATGGGCGAGCGATATTCGCAAGCCCCACCGAACACAATGCCCAACTGCGATATTAGATATCGGACATCAGATATTTAGCGCCACACATCCACGGTGCGAATCGCTTCCTGATATCTACTATCTCATATCTCATATCTCATATTTGCCATGTGTTTTCCTGTCCTCACCACACCAGATCGGCCGCATCGAACACCGGCCCGTCCTTGCAGGCCAGCTTGTATTGCCACGCCGGCTGGACCGAGTTTCCCGTGAGCTGGGCCGCATTTCCTGTAGGGTGGGCCGAGACCGAAGGTCGAGCCCCACCATCCGCCGGATCGCCACTCTTCACCTTTACGACGCAGCTCTGGCAGGTGCCCAGGCCACAGCCCATGTGGCGTTCGAGTGCCACCTGGCAACGGTATCCGCGACCCAGTGCGATGGTCGCGATGGCCCGCATCATCGGCGCCGGGCCGCAGGCGTACACGGCCAGATCGTCCGTCGCCGGCTGCTCGCGGTCCAACCACTGTTCCAAAGCCTGACTGACGAAACCCGCCACGCCCAGCGAACCATCGTCGGTGGCCACGACGGTCGGGGTGGCACGGGCGGCGAACTCGGCGGTGCACATGCCCGGCCAACCGGCCGTCGAAGGCGGCTGGGCCGAGCCGATGGTCAGCGGCAGCACCGCCCGCGTGCGGGCGCCCGCAAAGGCCACCACCTGCTTTCCGGCTTCAGTGAGTTGCTGGGCAAGGTACAGCATCGGCGGGATGCCCACGCCGCCGCCCACCACGACGGCCCGCCCGGTCGGCAGGATGTCAAAGCCGTTGCCCAGCGGGCCAAGAAGTTCGATCTCGTCGCCGCGCCGCGCCTCGGCCAGAAAGGCCGTGCCCACGCCGATGACATGATGAATTATCTCCAACTCGACCTTGCCGCCCACGTCGCGCCGCCCCGCCAGCGAAAACGGCCGGCGCAGCAGCGGCTGCCTGCCGGTGAGTTCGGGCCCGTAGAGTTCGGGGAGTTGGCCAGCTTGCCACTGGATCTCGCGCGGGGCCTGGATCGGCTCGACCTGGCCGCAGCGGACGGTGACGAATTGGCCCGCCCGGCACGGCGGAAAGGCCTCCAGTTGCAGGACCAACTGGTAATGGTCCAGGCATAACTGATTGTTTTCCAGCACCTTGGCCGAAAAGACGCCGCGACGAGCTATGGTTGATCTTTGGCTGCCCATGCACAGAGCATGGTACGCCTTTGGCCAGGCCCCGTCAAACCGGTTGCATGTCGGCGGCCAGCGCCACATGGCGGCATCGGCATGCGTCTAGGGTCTTGTCAGGACGGCCGATTCGTTGTTGAATGGATGCATCGGCCGAGACGGTGGATTTCGGTCGCGAGTTTCGGCGAACATCTGCGGCCTCATTGGCTGCCAGGAGTGAGTGCGTCATGAGCGAGAGAAGCGAGTCCCTGCGCGACCGCCTGCGCCGCTTTGGTGATCCCGACGATTTTGCCAAGTGGACGACCGGCGAATCCAACTACGTCACGACGCTGGAACTGACGGCCGATGATGTGCCGGCATTGATCGCCGTGACGCAGGAATGGACCGAGGAAGTTGACGAGGACGAGAACGACGTGTCGGGCTTTGCGCCGGTTCACGCCTGGCGCTGCCTGGCCCAACTCGGCGCGGTCGAGGCCGTCACACCGCTGCTGGCGCTGCTGGACCCGCTCGATGCACTCGATGACGAATGGTACATGGAGGAACTGCCGGACGTCCTGGCCGCAATGGGCCCAACCATGCTGCCGGCGCTGCAGGAGTACCTCGCCGACTCGTCACACGCCGTCTTCAGCCGTGAGTGCGCAGCGCACTGTCTCAGCGTGGTGTCTCAGCGGCACACCCAGGCTCGCGACCAGGCCGTCGCCATACTGGCCGATGAGCTGGCGAAGTTCCAGGACGCCGACCCGGGTATCAACGCGTACCTCATCCGCTATCTGCTGGAACTTAAGGCCACCGAGGCCGCCGAGGTGATCGAGCGTGCCCACGCCGCCGACCGGGTGGACCTGAAGATCAATGGCAACTGGAACACGGTGCGCAAATCTCTGGGCGTGCCCGGCCTGGGCCTCGTGAGCGAAGAACTCGCCGCCAAGCGGATTTGGCCCTTCCCGCCGAACCTGACCAGCCAGTTCCTCTCCGCCCCCGGCGAACTGGCGGACTCGAAAATGTACGAGCCGGCCCCCTCGCGAGCCGCTTCGCGCGCCCGCCGCAGCCGACTGGCCGCCCCCGTGATTCCGCGCCAAGCCGGCCACAAGATCGGCCGCAACGACCCCTGCCCCTGCCACAGCGGCAAGAAGTACAAGAAATGCTGCGGCCGGTAAGCACGGCGTGGGGGCGTAGCGAGTAGGGTGCCACACCTGCGGCGTTTGCAGGTGTGAACTGCCAATCGCTGCCGCCAGGTGCCATGCTTCCGCGCCGTTTCGGAAGCATGCCGGGCACGCTTCTGCATACAACGCACGAGCATGGCCCCCGGCATGGTCTGGTCGGCATGGTCTTGGCTGTAAACTCCTCTCCCTCTGGGAGAGGTACCGCCTTCAGGCGGGGGTGAGGGCCGGAGTCGCGGAACACCTTCACTTGCCAGGCGCCCTCACCCTACCCTCTCCCGCAGGAGAGGGGTACAAAAGCATGCTTCCACAACGGTGCGGAAGCGCGGCACCGCGCGGCACCACACCCACAAACCGCTAAAAGTCCGCCGGCTGGGACGCGGGAGCAGAAGCGGCCGAGGGCTGGCTGGCCGCCCTGAACGTCAACGTTCCGCGCTGGGCCCGGAACTGGCTCTTGCCCTCGTGCTCGTAGATCGTCACCGTGACCTTGGGGTTTTCAAAACCTTCAAGCGTCTTGTGAATCGCCGCCGCCGCCTCGGAGTCCGTCAGCCCCTCGACCTTGACTTGGACCCATGTCTTCGACGGGTCTGCCAGTTCTTGGGCTTTGGGGCGGGGAAGCGTCATGATCCTGATTTTCCCGTCCTGGTCCACTAACTGCGCATAGTTGGTGCTGTTCAGCACGGTCGTGTCCTCGACAAGTATCGACACCATATCGGCCGGACGCAGCCGATAGGCGTGAGCGAGTGACTTGGTCGCGAGCAGACTCACACTTGCATACTTGCACGTGTCGTCGCCGGCGTCATCGAAGGCCTTCGCAACACTTGCAGCCGCCTGCGAGGCCGTCATGCCGGCGAGAGACACCACTGTCTTCGTTGCGCTGGGCGGAGGGAAGAACAGGGACACCTCAGCCTTGCCGGCCTCAACGACATATGAGCTCACGCCACGGCCGTCGCCCTTCTGCCAGCGTTGCGGATCACGAATGACGCTCGGCATAAACGTGTCGCCATCTTCGAGCCGGTGCTGATCGAAGTCTTGCGGCAGGTCGGCCGGGCGGCCCAAGAGGTTCACCGCCATGGCCGCATTCTCGGGCACAACCTTGGCCGCGGCGTACGCCGTGGTCACCGCGTCCAAGACCTCCTGGGCCGTCATGCCGTCGACCTTCAGCGGGTCCGATAGCTTGGGCAAGGTTATCGTTCCGGCCGGCGGCACCTGAGTCGTCCAACTCGCGGTCGAGTAGAATTCCGGGTACAACCCTTCGATAAAGAACGATATGACGGTCCCCGCCTTCGCCCGGTACTGGTCATCAGCTGGGTTTGCGGAACGTTGGCTCACCGGCTGAGAGGTAGGCCCGCTGGCGGGTGCGGAAACGCTCCTCCCGGCCGTTTGGGCCGTCACGGCCTCGTGAACAGAACCCGCCAGAATCATCCCCACCGCCAGCAGCAACACTTGTGTGGCTTTCATAACAACCCTTTCCTCGAATCCGCGTCACACGCTTCTTAGGAGGCCTCGTTCGTCACCCGGCTGACCCGTGCTGGTTCTAGAAGTCCGCCGGGCCGGGCGCGAGCTGCCCCGGTCTCAGCTTTGCCATTTCTTCCGAGGCCACGCGTACGAACGCTTTCGCGAGGACTTTCGCCGTCGCCAGCGAGTCGGCATCGTTCAGAAAGAACTCGCCGCATGCCGCCATTTGCTGGAAGCACTTCCTGGCTTCCTCGGGCTTTCCGTTCGCTGCCGCGGTTCGGCCGGTGTCTCTGAGGTAGGTAAGGAGCTCTCGCAACTCCTGCATCCGTCTTCTTATGTCTGGCTCCAATCGCTCGCGGTCAAACTTCGGCAGCGCCGCGAACTGGCTTTCTTTCATGGCGAACATCGAGCCCTTGGCGAAAGTCGGGTGCTGCCAGTCGACGGCCAGGAACGTCTTGGCGGCACCGGCCTTGTCTTGGCTCATCCAGAGGATCAGCGCGTCATCCAGCGTGGCCACTGGCCGCGAAGCCGCATTGCTGGCCGCAGGCGACGATGCGCTCGCCGCCGACCGGGCCGATGTCGGCTGAGACTGCCCCGCCACCCATCCGCTTACCGCAACCAAGACGGCCACAGCGGCCAACACGAGAACGTGGTTCTTCGGCATGTGTAACCTCCCTTGTTCTGTCGCTTCAATTCGTTGGGTCTGCAAGCGCCCCATTGCCGCTCGCGCGAGGCCCCGGGTGCGGGAGCATTGTAATCGACATGCCTATCTTACTCACTTCTTTTTTGTTCCAGGACGATCCTTGCCCCGTGATTTTCGGGTCTCACGGCCGGGTCGCCGGCTGCGGGGTAACAGCCTGTAGGGTGGGCCGAGGCTCCGCTGTTTGGAGCCGAGTCCCACCATTGGAACCCCTGGTGGGACTCGCTTGCCCAGAAGACGGGCTGCGCTCGGTCCACCCCACGTTGCTCTGGCTCGACGATGCGGCAGCCAGTTCGTTCTCCAATCGAACAAGGCCACTCATAGATTCGTCACGAAGAGCGAGCAGGTCGGCCTCGAGCTGTGGGTCCCCGGCTGCGATGCGGGTCGTCGCCTGCGTCAGGCGGAGGTGCGGATAGACAGGCAGCGTCATCAATTGCTCAATCGCTTTGGCGTCGTGAATCACCACCGCAAACATGTACCGATCGCGTTCAGGCACATCTCCATCGATACCGTCGCTCTTCCCGGCGCTTCGCGGGTACAGTCCGACACCCACGCGCACCTCCCCCGGAGCTGAATGTCCAGATAGTACATCTGCCAGCGGCCCGTGATTTGTCCGCTTCAATTGTGGATACTTCTCGGCCAGCTTGAGCAAGCCGATGCGCAGCGAAGCGTCGGCCTGTGAAAGTAGTAGGTCACGCTGCTGCCTGAGCGTGTCTGAGAGCAATATAGCCGACTTCGCGATAGTAGTTGCGCTGAGTTGCTTCTTGCCGACCAACGCACCATCGGGCTTGAAGATGAACTCGTCTTCGACAGTGTTGGTGAGCTTGTCCGCGTCCCAGTCCCAGGTGGTGGCCAGGTACTTGTACCGGATGACGATGTTGCCATTGGCCTGCTTGATCGCCTGGCCCCATTCGATACTCTGCCGGGCCGTCACGTCGCGATAGTGGTGGGCGAAGAAGTCCTCCACCCACGCCCGCGCCTGCTGGTCCAGTTCGGAACTCGGCTGGCTGGCGGGCTGGCTGGCAGCCTCCGCGTGGGCAGGAACGCCTGTCCCACCGACTATCGTAAAGTTCAAAGGTTCACTTACAACCCTGATGGCGCCACCGATCGGTCGCACCATGAAGGCCAGGCGCACGGTGTGCGGCCCAGGGCGCAGTTGCAGGCGGGGGCGGTTCCAGCCGGGGTCGATGGAGAGGCTGGGGTTCCACTGCAATTCCTCGGGCTTGGCCGGTATCCACGTCGGCGATAGCGCGACAAGCTGGTCGGACACAGTGACTCCAACGCCAAGCGGCGCCAACTTGGTGAACTCTGAAGACGCGACCGGTTCCAGTGTTTTGGGTATTGCCCAGCGATACCACGTGCCGTCCACCTCCAACTGCGTGAACAACTGGCCTTCGAGCACGTGCAGGGACTCACGCGTGCCTACGTTGCGAATGTCCCATCGCAGTTCGGGTGTCTCGCCCTCTTGCCATATCTGCTTCTCGGCCCGCACTCGCACCTGAATGCCCTCGTGCGGCAAGCTCCAGGCGGTTTCGGGCTGGCTGGTCGGCTGCGATGCGGGCTGAGAGGCAGCGGGATAACCGGCCGCTTGTGGCAGACCGGCAACGATGATCTCGCCCGCCCTCACCTCTAACTCAAGTAAAGGTTCCATTGCTTCAGACCGCAACTTTTCGAGTTCCTTGGCCAGGCCCGGGGCACCTGCGGACGCGCCGGGGGTCTCCCTCAGCCCGAGAAAGTGGAGCGGACTGGTGGTTGACGTCTGCCATTCGTCCTCGCGAGGCGGCTCGATGATCGCAACGATACTGAACCGTTGTTCTTGCGGAACTGAGGCATCAGTGTGCGAATCGCCGTGTCGCGCCGACAGGTGCATCTGCCCCAAGCCGGCGGGCGCGCTGGTCGGCTGGGCGCCCTGCATGAACGGATACTGCGCGGATAGCCGCCGCAGACCCGCGCGAATATGCTTGTCGGCCTCCAGGACCAAGCGGCCGCGTTCTCCGCGCAATTCTTCCGGCACGGCGAAGACAATCCGAGTGTCGTAGATGGGGGCTCGCTTCAGCGGGGCCGTCAGTTTGTCCATCCATGCGTTTGGCACTTCGCCGGCCTGTTGGCGAACGAGCCGGATGGGCCTGTAGTCGTTTCGATCTTGACCAAAACCGGTGTACGATATCTCCAAGGCTCCACGAAGAACTTGCCGCAAAGTCGCCTCATCCACCGGCCGCTGGAAGAGCGCTTGCTCTACCAGCTTCTCAGCAGTGCGAGCCATGTGGCGGTCTCTGATGTTCAGGCGGAAGACGTCAACCTCTCTGGCCAAGTCGAGAAGAAACGCCGGGCCGACCTGCTCGCCTTTCTGCTGGAGGGCTTGAATCTCGTTGAGTGTCGGATCGCCATTGAAACCCCAGGCCACAACGTCGGCTGGAAGTCGTTCTCCCATGGCCAGAAGAGCCCAGGCCGCCTCGTTGCGCTCGAACGTTGATTGGGACACAACAAGGTCACGTTCCTTGCCGCCAGCCACGCGACGCAGAAACTTTGCGTCCACCGGCTGCCCTTGGAGAATGAGTACCTGCATCGCGGTCAGCTTGAGGAAGAGGTTGGGTTCCGTTGCCAGTTCCCGCAGACGCATGCGGACCTCGTCACGATCTGCCCAGTCCATCAGCTTGGCTATGGCATGCAACCGCCAGGTTTGATCGACGTGGTCGCCCGTCTCGGCAAGTACCTGGGCGAGATTGTTGGACTCCGGCAGCCGGCCGTCGTCCGACATGCGGTCATTCGCGTCAATCATACTCAACAAGCGCAGTCTCAACATCTCGCGGCTCAACTGCATCAACTGCTTGGCCGACGCATCCGTCGCCGCCGCGCTGGCGGGCTGGCTTGTCACTTCCTCACGGGCGGCCTTGCCCGCCGCGCCGGGCTGGAGCATGACATCCTTAAACTCGGCCCATTGCAAGGCCTGGCCCTGCAACTCGAAGTGATCGACGTCGGACTTCGCCAGGCTGCGGAATGTCGCGTTGTTCATCCGCACCTTTCCGCCACTGGTCCAGTTGCTGTTCGAGGGCATGATGGTCTTACCGGCCTTGTCGATGGCGACGAGACGAGTGGCCTGGTCGAATACGTCGTGTGCGACTGAGATGGTCAACCCGTCATCGCTAGCGACAGCCGGGGCGAAGCTGAAACCGTGCTTCTCTGTGCCCATAGACTCAGAGCCACCGTGCGACTCGGCCAGAGAGGTCCACGGCCCGCCACCGACCGCATAGCGGAGCGTGGCTTTCTTGACGTGCTCCGAGAACGTCTGCGTTAGAGCCCCGACGGCCCGCCCCTTGCCGTCGGCGGTGGCGCCTCCCCCGCCGCTGCCTGAGGGCTCAAAGCTCCACTCGCTTGCAAACCCTTCGGGCACGTTGCCCAGAACGACGGCAAACTCATACGCCCGTTCGCCCGCTTGCGGGTTGGCGATGCTTGTGGCCTTGTCGTACGGCAGCCGGTCCAACGCCGACCCGTCCGGCCGCCATGCCCTCTTGCCTTGCGACGGATTCTTCGCCACGCCCACCAACTCGACCGTCACGCCGCTGGGCAACGTGACCTTGAACGGCGAGGCCGGCTGCGTGGTGGGCGAGACCAGGATCGACCGGGCGCGGGGCGCGTTCTCACTGCCCACCGCGCCTACGACGTACTTGGTGGTCAGTCCCGGGCTGCTCCCGCAGCCACGCGCCTCGAGGTCAAAAGAGAGGCCGGTCTTTCCATCTCCCATATCACCGTTGACATAGATCGCTTCGGGATGTGCCTGCAAGCCATTGGAAGTGCTGTCCAAGATCTGGGGCAATGCCAGCCACACCGGCCCGTTCAACTCACTTGATCCGTCGGGTGTGACGTGAACAACTTTCCAGTGATAACCATTTGGGAGTTTGATCTGCTTCATAACCTTCGCGCCGTCGCGAAGTTCAACGACGCCCTGCGCCACGTCAATCACCAGCCGGACGTTATAAGTGGCTAGGTCCTCTTCGCGCTGGGGCTGCGTGGCCTGCCATGCATGCCATATTTCATCGATCTGCGGCGAAAGCGCCTTCCAATCCCGTTGTGCCTTCCTGTGGTCCACGCGCACGCCCCCGGCCTCTCCGCCGCTGCAACTCACCCACAGGCACGCGCCCAGCAACGCGGTGAGCAGGACCAGGCCCGTCATCGGCCAGGTGCGGAGACGATCGCCTTGTTCCTCGATGTCCAGGCCCAGCAGGCGGCGGATTCGGTCCGTCAGGTCGCGGGCGTGGGAGCCGCGGAGGGCCACCATCGCTTCACGCGGATTCCCGAAGCTCGGCAGCATCTGGCGGGACTCTTCGATGGCGGCCAGGGCCTCGGCGTAACCGATGCGGTTGCCGTACGCCGCCACGGCCAGGTCGTCGCAGCAGCGTTCGCGTTCGATCCGCATCTGCCGGCTGATCCACCACAGGCCGGGGTGGTAGAAGAAGAGCATTTCCACAGCCGCCTGGAGCAGGTTGACGAGGTAGTCGCCGCGGCCGATGTGGGCCAGTTCGTGAGCCAGCACGGCCTGGAGTTGGGCGGGCGTGAGGTTCGTGATGGCTGAGAGCGGCAGCAGGATCACGGGCTTGAGATGGCCGATCACCATCGGCGTGGACACCAGCATCGACTGCAAGACGCGGACGCGCCGCCGCACGCCCAGGCGGTCCATGAGCCGATGCGCCAGCGACTCGATGGCCTCGCTGACTGGGTGAGTGCCCAGGACCCGCAGCCGCTGGGCGGCGATGTACCCGCCCATGCGCCAAACGCCCATCGCCAGCACCCCGGCCAGCCACGCGGCCGTCAGGTAGCCGACGGAAT
The DNA here is from genome assembly GCA_903892515.1 of uncultured Planctomycetota bacterium. GTDB lineage: Bacteria > Planctomycetota > Phycisphaerae > SM23-33 > SM23-33 > CAITIS01. The sequence goes on from CAITIS010000031.1 coordinate 26,214, forward strand.
CATTCAGGGCCCCCCGAGCCCTTTGAAGGAGCGGGTGCGAAGGTGCGGCCGAAACGACCACAGCCGAGGGCGGCTGTGCCACGTAAGGCGACACAGCCGAGGGCGGTACCCGTGTCGCGGGCGTCTCGCCCGCGCGGCTCACAGCCGAGGGCGGCTGTGCTACCGGAACGTTTGTGACGTGGTCGCTGGACGCCGCGACCACGGCACCCGACTGGGCCACGGCACCCGGCTGTGCCACGGGAACCACCACCGTAGATGGCGGCTGCGGTGCGCGCGGCTCGACCCTGACAAAGGTCAGCACCGCCATGGCCACCACAGCCGCCATGCACACCCCGGCCGCCAGGTAGCGGGCCTGCGGGCTGCGCCGGCGCAAGAGCACATTCATCGCCAGCAACATGCCCGAGGCCAGCGCGATCTGCCAGAGCGAGTGCAGCAGCGTCCAACCCAGCCGAACCACCACATCCGATGACAGCAATTCTGACGCGTTCATCCCCGTTCTCCCTTCGCGCGTTCCAGGAGTTTTTTGATCTGTGCCAGTTCATCTCGCGTGATCCGCTGCGCCGACACAGCCCGCAGCACCAGGCTCATGGCCGAACCGCCGAAGCCGCGCTGGACCAGGTGATCGACCAGTTGCAGCTGCGTTTTCTCCTGCGACTGCGCGGGCGTGTACACCTGTGGCCGGACGGCATCGTCGCGAACCAGCAGGCCCTTGTCGGTCATGATCTGGACCATCCGCAGCGTGGTGGAATAGCCCGTGGCCCGGCCATGCTTGAGGTTGTTGTGAATCTGGCGGACCGTGGAGGGCCCGTATTCCCAGAGGACGCTGAGGATCTCCAACTCGCCTTCGGTGGGCGTCGAGGAACGTCTCCGCGGCATGCGTGTGACTCCTTCTGGTGCGACTTCCCCGGCGCACAAGCCGGGGCCTGTCGCTTCTGATGACGAATATTCTCGTCACATCTTACACATGTCAACTAATTTTTTCGTCAATTTTCGGGAAGGTGAATTTGCCGAGCATTCCGCGTGGGGGGTTTTCCAACCCGCCACATCCCCGCTAACGAGAGGTGGCGGGTTGGGAAACCCGCCACCCAATCGAAACAGACGTTTGGCAACCGTTCCAGCAGCCCGTTGAACAAGGCTTCGTTCGTGGCGCGGGCGAGACGCCCGCGACACACATTCAGCGGACTACCACGGCCCTACTTGCTGCTGAGTTGATCGATCGCCTCGGCCACTTGCTTGCGGAAGGCGTCGGTATCGCCAAGGGCTTCTCGCTCGCCCAGTTTGATTGCGTTCAGCCGCTTTTGAATGAGTTCCTGCGCCTGCTTGGCTTGCGGCATATCGCCCTTCTCGCGCGAGAGCCGATCCAGCGTCAGGAGCATCCGGTAGTCCACCACGCCTTCGCGAACCCGCTCAAAGAGCAGGCTGGGGATCAGCCGGCCATCGGGGGAGGCGTTGACCCAGCAGAAATCCTCCTCGCGGGTATCGAGCCCGAAATACGGGTCGCCCGAGGCGACGTTCCAATGCCAGGCCAGGTGGAACTTGCAGCCGTACTGTTTGGCGGCCTTGTACAGGTAGTCGCCAAAGGTCCACCGGCTGCAGCCGTTGTACATGCCCCACTGCCCGCCGATGCCGTGCAGGGCATTCACCGACGCCTCACTGTGGCCGCCCCAGGCGATGGCGTGGAAAGTCTTGTACAAGTTGAAGTGCATGTCGTTGGTGTCGCCCGTGACGCAACTGCCAAAGAGCGTGAACCACGGCGGCCCGTCGGGGAAGGCCTTGCGATACGCCTGGGCGTTCTCCGTGGCGGCCAGCACGTCCTCCTTGCCCGCCGGCTCATCGCCCAGCACGTAGTACACCGGTAGCCAGTTGTTCTGGTCGGCATGCTGCTGAACGGCAGTAAAGACCGCCTTGATGAACTCGGAATAATCGCTGAAACCGGCCGCCTTCATCGCGTCCAAGTCCCGGTTGTACAGGTTCAGGCCCCCAAAGCCCACGTAGCTCAGAATCGGCATGGAGAAGCCCATGTCCCGCGCCATCTTCATCTGCGCGTCGGCCGTGGCGAAGTCGATGTCCGGCTTGCCGTCCTTAAAGCCGCGGTACGCCAGCGACGGCATGCCCGTAAAGCTGGTGAAGCCGCAGTCGCGGATCATTTTCAGGCTCGTCTGGGCCAGCTTGGCGTTAAAGGCCTGGGCCTCGGCATCCCCGCCGACCCACGGAATGGAAATGCTGTAGCCAAAGGGGCCCACGGGAATGTCCATGGCGTCCAGGCTGCCGTGAAGGACACTGGCCTCGACGGGCACCTCAATTGTGCCGGCCTTTTCCGTGGCGATTTTGACCGTCCCGGTGTACAGGCCCGGGGCCGCCGATGCGGGCACGTTGAGCCGCAGCCAGAAGCGGCGGGAAACACCCTGCGGCAGCGCGATGGAATTCTCCGGCCGGACGTATCGCGGCCTCATTTCGTACATCGTGCCTTCGTACACGGCCCGCGTAATGCGATAAGAAACGTACCCCACGTCCACCGCCGAGCCGGGGATCTTGCTGCGACCGTCGCTCAAGTCGCTCACCGTAACGGTGGCTTTGCCCATATCCTTCAGCGGCAGCACGCACAGGTCGGCGGGCATGGACTGGCCCTTGAAGCCGGAGAACCCGAGCTTGACGAGGGCCTCACTGGCGGCGGGCTTGTCGTTGTAATACACTTCGCTGTCGATGGACCGGGTAAAGAGCGTCGCGCCGCGCTGCTGGTCCTGCCCGCTGGGAGCAAAGTCATTGCCGGTGGGAACGTGCGTGACTTCCTTGTTCTCGAGGTTGAAGAACCATTTCTGCTTGGCCTGCAGGTAGTCCAGGAACTTCTGCCCCTGGTCGGCCTTCTCCACCGGGTACACCACGATGGCCGAGACCGCGCACGCCAGCTCCGGGCCGTCAAACTCCAGCTTGAGCTGGCCGTCGTCCACCTTCACGTCGAAGACCTTCTCGTGGTAGCAGGGTTTGACGTACTTCTCCCAGACGTCCAGGCCGGGCCAGTCTTCCACGTCATAGTGACTGAAGTGCCGGTCCTTGCGCTGGGCGAAGGTCATCTTCTCGTCCACCACCAGCTTGCCGTTGGCGGTCACCTTCCGCTGGAGGTAGGACTGCGTCTCGCCCCAGAAACCGGCCGACAGGTCGATGTTCATGAAGACGCGATACGTGCCGTTGGGCAGGTCGATGGCCACGCCGCCCTTTTCGATCGCCAGCGAGTCGCGGTACAGCGGATCGGGACGGAAGAAGTCCAGCGATCGTTTCATCTCCACAGGGCCGACAAGTTGCGTAAGCGGCAGCAGCCCAAAGCCGGTGGCCTTGCTGTAGAGGTCCGACGGCCCCAGCCGTGTAAAGCCGGGCATGACGGGGCTGATGTCGGTGCCCAGGTCGAAGGCTTTGAGGCCATCAAAGAGCAATGGCTGGGCGTCCGTTTCCTTCTCCAGTCGGATGTTGTCCAGGTACAACGCGTCGGTGTCGTCGTAGTTACACGACCACAGATCGCCGGCAAAGATCTTGAAGCTGACGAGCTTGAGCTTGCCCATCTCCAGCGGCTTGGCGGGCCGGCCCTTGCCGCCGCCACGGATGCCCGCGATCGGCAGCACCAGCGTGTTCTTGCCTGGCAGCACCGCGCCGAAAAGCTGGCCTTGCCACCAATGATGCCCCTGCGTGTTGTCATCCTCCAGCAGCACCATGAAAACCTTGGGCGTCGGCGAGTCGCTGAAGACGTCGAGCTTGAGGTAGTCATAGCCGGCCCAGTCGAGCGGGCCCTGTAGTGAGAGCGTGCCGTTATGCACCTTCAAGGCCTTCTGGCCGTCGGTGGCGTGCTCGGCCACGACCTGCATCTTCGGGTCGGGCGGGGCCTTTTCCATGTCGGGGAATTCCAGCGTGACTGGCCCGTGGATGAACGGCTGGCTGTCCTCAAAGGACGCCACGGCCTTCACCGCCGGCGTGGCTGAACTTTTTTGAGTGGTTGGCGCCGGCGCATCGGCCGAGTACCCGATGGAGGCAACCGCAAAAGACGCGAGCACGAAAATGGCGTGAATGATCTTGCGAGTCACAGTGATGGCCCTTTCGGTGGATTGGGATTGGCAAGCACGGCTACATTGTACCTGAGCGGCAAAGGCCCTGCCAAGAGCGAGACTTCGGCCTCGACGGGCCGCTGGCACAGGCTCGTGAAACGCGACGTGGCAGGGCGTGGAAAAGCTTGCCGAAGTCTTGAGCTTGCGTGCAAGGTTGGTATCCTTTTATGCGAGTGTTGCGGGCGGACATGGACACATCAGGCATTTTCGACAGGAGCAGCATCATGGGTATGGCGAATCGATCTGTGGGCGCGGTGGCGAGTTGTCTGATTCTTCTGGCGGGAACCTGCTTGTTCGCGGGTGACTGGCCGCAATGGCGCGGGGCCAACCGCGACGGCAAGGTCTCGGGCTTCACCGCGCCACTCAGTTGGCCTACGTCCATGGCAGCGAAGTGGAAGGTGACGGTCGGCCTGGGCGACGCTTCGCCGGCCCTGGTGGGCAATAAGCTGTACGTCTTCACGCGGCAGCAGGACGATGAAGTCACCCTCTGCCTCGACGCCGACAGCGGCAAAGAGCTGTGGCGGGACAAGTACCCCGTTGGGGCCATCACCGGCCCGGCCGCAAAGGCGCACTCCGGCCCGCGCAGCTCTCCGACGGTGACCGACGGCAAGGTCGTCACGCTGGGCGTGACCGGCATTGTGTCATGCCTCGATGCCGCCACCGGCAAGCTCCTCTGGCGCAACGATGAATTCACCAAGGCGGCGCCGAAGTTCTTTACGGCCACCTCGCCGCTGGTCGTTGACGGCCTGGCGGTCATCCAACTGGGCGGCGAAGGCGATGCCGCCATCGTCGCCTTCGACCTGGCCAGCGGCAAGATCAAATGGAAATGGGCCGGAGAAGGCCCCGGCTATTCGTCACCGGTTGTGCTGACCGTCGATGGCGCCAAGCAAGTCGTGGCCCTGACGGAAAAGAGCGTCGTGGGCATTGACGCCAAGGACGGCAAAGGCCTGTGGCAGATTCCCTTCGCCGCCCAAGGCCGATCGTACAATGCCGCCACGCCCATCGTCGACGGCTCGACGGTCATCTTCACGGGCCAGGGCCGCGGCACCAAGGCCGTCAAGATCGAAAAGCAAGGCGACAGCTTTGCCGTAAAGGATCTCTGGAGCAACGACAAGATGGCCGTTCAGTTCAGCACGCCGGTCCTGGCCGATGGGCTGCTGCTGGGCATGTCGGACAAGGGCAACCTGTTCTGCCTCAACGCCAAGAACGGCGAGACGTGCTGGACGGATCCGGCCAAGCGCGGCGGCGGATATGCCGGCATGGTCGATGCCGGGAGCGTCATCTTCGCCCTGCCGGACAATTCGGAACTGATCGCGTTCAAGCCGACCGACAAGGAATACTCCGAACTGGCCCGCATCAAAGTGGCCGACACGCCCACCTTCGCCCACCCGGTCATCGCAGGCAAGAACATCTACGTCAAGGACCAGGACTCGCTGACGCTGTGGCTGCTGGAGTAGCGGCGGAAAACTGGACGCCGCCGAGTCAGCTGAAAGCACGGACGCCTGGCAATAAGTGACTATCTCAAAAGCCGATTCACCGCCGAGACCGCAAAGCCCGCGAAGCTGAAATGTTTCAAAGCAGCTTCTCTCTGCGTTCTTCGCGGTCTCCGCGGTGAGTTCTTAGATAGTTTCTAAGCGCCACTGCCAAGCCCGTTGTTCTGTTTCTTGCCGGCTGGCAGTACCATGACGGCATGGGCAAGCGAAGCCTGGCGATCATCCTGCTGGTGGCACTCGCTCTGCGCTGCGCCCTGCTGCTGGCGTCGTGGCAGGCGCCCCAGCGTTTCTTCACTCCCGATAGCCGCGACTACAACCTGCTCGCCCACAACCTGCTCAATGACGGCGTCTTCACCCGCACCGGCCAGCCGGACCTGTTTCGCACGCCCGGCTACCCGGCCTTCCTGGCGGCCATGTATTGGCTCGCGCATAACTCGATCCCCTTCGCCGTGACGGTGCAGATCGCACTGGATGTATTCCAGTGCGCTCTGGTGTACGTGCTGGGCCGGCAGCTCTGCTCGCACAAGGTCGGGCTGGTCGCCGCCGCTTGCCAGGCGGTCTTTCCCTTGGCCATCGTCGGGGCCGTGCGCGTGCTTTCTGAAGGCCTGTTCGCCCTGTGCCTGACGGCCTGTCTCGTGCTGCTGGTGGAGTTGTACCGGCGCGGCAAGGGCTGGCCGTGGGCGCTGGCCGCGGGCGTGGTGCTGGGGCTGGGCTGTCTCATCCGGCCCATCGGCCTGCCGCTGGCGGTGCTGCTGGCGGGTGCGCTGCTGATCTCGCGCTGGCGGAACTGGCACTGGGCTGCCATCTTCCTGGTCGGCACGCTGTGCGCCGTCGGCCCGTGGATCGCCCGCAACGAGCTCAAGACCGGCTATGGCCAGCTCTCGGGCGTGGGCGATTACAACCTGTTTTACTGCAACGCCCAGGTGCTGCTGGACGCGTACCCCGACCTGCCCCTCAACGTCGAGCAGGAGTGGCTGCTGCATGTGAAGCACACCTACCCCGACTGGCCCACCGGCGAGCCGGAGTACCTGAACGACCCGGTGTTCCTGCGGGCGTGCCGGCAGCAGGGATCGGCCTTGATTCTGGCCCACCCGCTGCGCTACGCCTGGGTGCACTTCAAGACGTCATGGAACATCTTCCTGCCCGCCGCCACCGACGTGCTGGAGGTGCTGGGCGTCACCTCCGGCGGCAAGGGCACGCTGGCGGTTTTGCAGCAGCGCGGGATCGTCGCGGCCGTGCGGCACTACTTCGGCGGCCAACTCTGGCCCATGCTGCTGTCGATTCCGATGATTCTGATTACGCTGGGGCTATATGTGCTGGCCCTCAAGGGCCTGTGGCAGCACGCGCGGCTGCACATGCCCGCGACGTGGTGGCTGCTGCTGATCGCGTTCGTGTACCTGGCCTTCACGCCCGGGCCGGTGGCGCTGCCGCGCTTCTGCGTGCCGCTGGCGCCGCTGATTTCCCTGGCGGCTGGAGCCGGGCTGGTGCTCGGGCGAAAGGCTTTAACCACGGAGGGCACGGAGAACACGGAGGCCATTCGTTCCTCGTGAACTCGTTCTTCGTGAATTCGTGAATTCGAGCGAAGGTGGGCCTCGCAAGACGGCGCTCGACCCAGCCTACGTGACTCGTGAACTCGCGAATTCTCATCCCCTGTATCCCCTGCATCCCTGCTAGTCTTGATCCCACTGGTCATAAACGCCCCAATTCGCTACTCTAGCGCCGATGCGGATTTTGCTGGTCAATGACGATGGCATCCTGGCCCCCGGGCTGGCGGCGTTGCGCGACGCCGTGGCCGATTTGGGCGAGGTGGCCGTGATCGCGCCAGACTCGCCCCAGTCGGCCGTTGGGCGCGCCCTCACGCTGCACGGGCCCATCGTGTGCGAACCCGTCCACGTCGGCGGGCAGTTCTGGGGCATCGGCGTAGGCGGCAGGCCGGCCGATTGCGTCAAGCTGGCGGTGCGCGAATTGATGGCCGAAATGCCCGACCTGGTGCTCTCGGGCATCAACGCCGGCGCGAACGTGGGCGTGAACGTGTACTACAGCGGCACAGTGGCAGCGGCCGCTGAGGGCGCCCTGCTGGGCATTCCCTCGATCGCCTTTAGCCTCGAAACCGGCCAGGAGATCGATTTCGCCCTGGCTGCCAAACACTGTCGCGGCGTGCTCGACGGCCTGCTGGCGTTGCCCATTGGCCGCGGCGACCTGATCAACGTGAACATCCCGCTGCTCAAGGAAGGCAACCCGCGCGGCGTCAAGGTCGTGCCGCAATCGACGGCCGCCATCTCCGAAAGCTATCACCGCCAGGACGAGGGGCAACGCATGATCTTCCGCATGACCGACTATTACGAGCACGGGCCGCAGCACGCCGAGACGGACGTGACGGCCATGGGCGAAGGCTACATCACCGTCACGCCGCTGCACTCGGACATGACCAACCGCACCCGCCTGGGCCAGATGACGCAATTCCACTGGCCTAAGGTGACGTAGCACGGCAGCGAATCGCGTAGCACAGCCGCTTTCGGCTGCTGTCTTTCGTAGCACAGCCACCCTCGGCTGTGGTTTTCGTAGCGCAGCTGTGGAGCATGTAAGCGGGCCGAACGACGCCTGAGCCAACCTCAGCCTCGATACGCCCTGCATCAGTTGGAGACGAACATGAAACGAAGCCAGATCAATCAGGCCATCGATGACGCGCTGGCCCTGCTCGAGCAGCACGACTTTCATCTGCCCAAGTGGGCCCTGTGGACAAAGCAGCAGTGGCGGCAAGCCGGCGCGGAGGCCGACGAGATTCGCCGCTGCCAGCTTGGTTGGGATGTGACGGACTTCGCCAGCGGCGACTTCTCGGCCGTGGGCCTGACGCTCTTCACCATCCGCAACGGCCTGCCGGGCCAGCAGAGCCAAGGCGGCAAGGACTACTGCGAGAAGCTCATGTTCGTTGGGCCAGGCCAGGTGACGCCCTGCCACTTCCACTGGGCCAAGATGGAGGACATCATCAACCGCGCCGGCGGCGTGCTGGTGCTCCAACTCAACAATGCCCGCAAGGACGAGAGCATCGACACAATCGCACCGGTACAGGTGCAGGTCGATGGCATCACCACGAGTGTGCCGGCCGGCGGACGCATCGCCCTGGAGCCGGGTCAGTCCATCACGCTGCCGCCGTACCTGTATCATTCGTTCTGGGCCGAGCAGGGCAAGGTGCTCGCCGGCGAGGTCAGCCGGGTGAACGACGACGCCCGCGATAACCGCTTCCTGGCCCCGCTGCCGCGCTTCCCGGCCATCGAGGAAGATGCCGTGGCCAAGTACGTGCTATGCACGGAGTATGCGAAGTAGGACGGGCGTCGTAGCAGGCTACTCCGAGTCGCTCCTGGGCAGACGTTTCGCTTTCGGTTTTTCAGTCAGATAGTTCTGCCGGGTGATAACCTTTCGCCCCGACTTGGTCTCAAGCTGGCGACGCGCATTGCCCGCAACGGAACCGCCTTCGCGAGCTGCCTTCTTGTTCGGGATGAAGCCTTGGGAGTCCTTGTTACGGGCAATTTCAGTGGTGGCCGCTTCTCCAAGCATGGTGAAGATGAGTTCCAGATCCGTCATGTGGTCACGAAGGTTCTCTCGCTGGAGCCCTTTGAGCCTTTTGTAGTCAGAGGGTGTAAGCCCGAAGGTGGCCTTGGAAATCTCGGCGGTAAGAATCGCAAAACCTCTCTCGCCGGAGACCCCACGATTCCGCCATTCGTCAGTCAACTCGTCACGGACGGCGATACCTCGAACGCGTTTTTCGATCCAATCGTCGGGATAGCCCTTTTCCTTGTAGAGCTCCCGCATTCGCTGCTGAGAAAGTTCTGGGTTCTCGATCTCCTGAACGCGTTGGTAGCCGACGCTGGCGAGCCACTGCTTAAAGGGTTCTGCCCGGGGACTGGGAATGGACTGAATTAGGCGAAAGGCGGCTTCCGTATTCACGCAATCGGTGCTGTAAGCCTTTCCGTCAGAAGATATTAACCTCAGTTGTCTACAAATTGTAGATAACTCAAACCCGCTGGTGGCCCCCTCCCGCCGCTTCATGGCCGTCCAGTACTTGGTGGGTGAGTTGCTCTCGGTCAGGGCGGCGATGATGTCCACTACCGAGAAGTACCACTGCCCCTCGACCAAGACGCGCCGAATTCGCTTGGCGCCGAAAACGACGATCTTGCCGTGTGAATTGTCGATGGATTCTTCTCTCATCGCGTTGCCCTTTTTTTTTGCACCTGCTGGCCTCATTCTGCTCCACGCCGATGCAATGGTTGTAACAGTCGGCCCGCCAGCCACACCAGCACAAACGCCGCGCCGATGGCCGGGCCGGGGGCGGGACAGGCGAGCAGCATCGCCGCCTGCGCGGGCAGCAGCAGCCACGCCAGAAGCCGAACATCGACGGCCCGCCAGGCCGACGCCAGCACGATCACAGCCAACCCCGCCAGCGCCGCCCGCTGCCACATCACGCCGGGTACGGCCAGGAATTGAAGATCCAGCAGCCACGCGCTCAACACGATCACCGGTACGATTGGCCGGCCAGGCAATGATGGTGACGACGGGGCGTCCCTGGTCGCGCCAGGGACTCGCCGCCGCTGCACGCACGCAACGTATACACACAGCATCGCGGCGAACAGCCACGCCGTCGGGCACATGACGCCGCCAATGGCAGCAGCGCCGAAGAGCAGGCCGATCCCCCTGCCGGTTCCTGCCATGAGCGAAGCAGCGAAACCCTGCCCGCCCGCGTAGGCGCGAAAAAGCATCAAGGCCAAATACAATAGCGCCACCGATAGCAGGATTGGCCGCAGCGCCCACGCGGCCCCCACGCCCACAATGGCCAGGCCGGCCGCCAGCAGCACCGTTCCCCCACGGCCGCGATGTGCGTCCTGCCCTGGCGCCACAACCCGCCCCGCGAAGTGCAGAGCAAGATACGCCGCCCCGATCATCGCTATTCTGGCCACGGAAAGGGACGCGTCCAGCCACGCCGACGCCAGCAGCGCCCCAGCCATCGCGTCGCCAGGAACGGTCACCACTTCGCGAATGAGTATCCCCGCGCCACTTGAAGCCGCCTGGGGTCGCGCAGTCACTGACCCCGGTTGCTCCTCGCGCACCGGCATATCTTTCGACGCATCGGCCATAGCCCGTAGGCTACAGGCACTCTACTGCCTGAGCAAGCAAGCTTGCCCGCCGGGGGCGCGCGTCAGGCCCAAGAACAACAAGACGCGGCCGGGAACCGGTCGCGTCTCGCACCCATGGGACTTGCCGCCTGAACGAGACGGCTGGGTATCGTGGCGTCGCGTTCTGGCTTGCATGCCGGCGCGACGCACTGTTTTAGATGTCCAGTTCCTCCTCCTCTTCGCCCAAGCTCAGCCGGCTGAGCAGCCCCTTGGCCCGCGTGTAGCCTCTGTTGTAGGCGCGTTCCAGCGCGTTGACCAGTTGCTCATATTGCACCCTGGCTTGCTCGGAGCCTTGATTGACCTGCTCGGTCAGCGTGTCGATGAGGTCGCTCGTCTCGATTCGGTCGAAGATCTCCTCAACGTGCTCCTTGGCCCCTTCGATCGACTTGTTCAAACAGTCGCTCAGGGACGTAGCACACTCCGTGGCGCATTGCATCAATGCGTCCAAGTTAACGGCCGTGCCGACGCCATGCGACTTGCCCTGTGGTTGTTTTCTTGTTGCCATTCCAGAACTCCTTGCTTTCGCAGGATGGACCAGCCATCCTTGCCATAGTCAATTCTAGGCTTCACGCGACGCGGCGGTAATATATGCGTCTATAGGTGGTTACGGGGATGCCTTCAATCGCACGATCCACCTGCAACATCGGTGGGTCATGGCAGTTGAACAGCAGTGTCCGCAACCTGCGGCCGTTAAAGGAGATGACATCGCTGTTAGCCCGAAGGGCGTCTGAAAGTAGCCCCGCCCCGGAGCGAAGCGCAGGGCGGGGAAGGATCGTCCGAGCATTCGAGCCCTTTATGGGCGACTGAATCTCTCATGCCAGAACGTTCCGTGTGGCGAGTTTCTCAACCCACCATGCTCCCACTGACGAGAGGTGGCAGGTTGGGAAACCGCCACAAAATCGAAAACGCCTTTGGTGACTGCTCGATCGGCCCTCCCGGCTGCCGTCCACGTTCGATAAAGAAAGCCGACAGAACGCATCCGCCGGCTCTTTGGAATCCCGCTGTTGCCTGTTGCCAGCCGCTATTTTTTTCGCATCCGCGGCGCTGGCTGACTGGTTGCGTTGTCGCCGGGAGTGATCGTGAAGGGCACGGTAAACTTGCCGGCCACGATCGTGCCGGAGATGCTCGCAGAGTCGGACGTAACCTTGATCAGCAGGCCATCGAGAGCGCCGACAACGCCGGCCTTCCAGGTAATCTGGCTGCCCTGCGACTGGATCATCTCATCCTGTCCCGAACCCGATCCCGGGCCGCCATGATGGGCAGGCTGACTGGCGTTGTGCCTGCGCCACCTGGGCCTCTCCGTCCCTGCGGCAGCGGGTCGGCTGGTGGCCGTGCCATCGTCGAAGGCGATCTTGCGGACGACCTCGCCGGTGGCGCTGGTCAGCGCCAGCGAGCCGTCCCAGTCGGAGTAATACTGCCGGCCGCCACCGACAATGACGTTATCCAGGTCGCCCCAGACGATCCGCACAAACGCGACGTTCTTGCCGTCCTTGTTCACGTGCGAGTGCGTCAGTTCGATGCGGAGCTTGTCAGATGAGCTGTTCTCACGCGTGATGGTCTGATCGACAGCCAGGGGCATGCGGCCTTCGTGGTGCGGCCTGGAACTGGGCAGCGACGCGCCCTCTGCAAACCGGGCCCGCCTGCCGGCCAAGCCCTCGGCGCCAAGGCTCAGGGCCGACACCGCCGCTACACTCACGATGGCCAATAACGTCCGACGAAAACAAGGCATGGTCATGGGGCTCTCCTCTTGAGGGTAATCTCGTTACTGCTCCAAACGACGGGAGGAAGCAGGTATTGCGAGGATGGCCACAAAACCGCGGGACGTGCAGACCAAGCTGAGGCCCGAGGCTGGGAGATTCACCGACAGCGATGAAACCGACTCTGCGTTTAAGTTGTGATTCAGATTGCCAAAGCCTGGGCCCAATTCAGCATCGTAAAGACCCTTTGGAGCTTGGCCACCCAACGCGCCGCCTGGTCATCCAACGCGCCTGTTTGTCATACAGCCCGAAGGGCTGAGAGACTACAGCCTGGGGCAACGCCCCAGGTGAAGATGCCTCACAAGCCAAGCCCTGAAAGGGCGTGAGATGCCCGCTGTGCCGCCCTTTCAGGGCTGAGATCGTCGCGTTCCTGAACCCAGGGCGGCGCTTCGCTCTGCCTTGGGCTGGACTATTCAAGCCCGTTGGGCTTGGCGGAATGCTCGATTGAATCGCCTTGTGTCAGACTTGGTTACATGGCCGTGGCACGCCCGCTTTCGAGCGTGAAGCCGCGCGAGAATACGTAGATCTGGGCCGCAAAGACCACAGCCGAGGGCGGCTGTGCCACGAAACACTCACCGCCGGGGGCGGCTTGTGCGACGAATCCAGGCGGTTATGAAACCGGTTGTATGCAAGAGCCCCAGGTTCCACCGTCGCATTCGCACCGCGCAAAAAGAAGGTGGGTCGAGCTTTCGCCCGGCCCACCCGTTGGCTTGCTTCTCTGACCTCCGGCCTCTGGCCTCTGGCCTCCGACCTCCGACCTCTGACCTTGCCCTGCTCTACTCGAAATTCATGCTCATCAGGAACTCGGCGTTGGTCTTGAACTTGTTGAGGCGGTTGATGAGCAGCTCCATGGCCTCGACCGGGTTCATCTCCGACAGCACCTTGCGCAGGCGGAAGATCAGCTTGAGTTCCGTCGGGTCCAGCAGCAGTTCTTCCTTGCGGGTTCCGCTGCGGCTGATGTCGATGGCCGGCCAGGTGCGGCGGTCGACCAGGCGGCGGTCCAGGTGCAGTTCGCTATTGCCGGTGCCCTTGAACTCTTCAAAAATGACTTCGTCCATCTTGCTGCCGGTGTCGATCAGGGCCGTGCCGATGATCGTCAGCGAACCGCCCTCTTCGACCTTGCGGGCGGCGCCGAAGAATCGCTTGGGCTTCTGCAGGGCGTTGGCGTCCACGCCGCCGGTGAGGATCTTGCCCGAGTGCGGCACTTCGGTGTTGTACGCGCGGGCCAGTCGCGTGATGCTGTCCAGCAGGATCACCACGTCCTTGCCGAACTCGACCATGCGCCGGGCCTTCTCGATGACCATCTCGGCGATTTGCACGTGCCGGCTGGCGGGTTCGTCGAAGGTCGAGCTGATGACCTCGGCCTTGGTGGCCCGCTCCATCTCCGTAACTTCCTCGGGCCGCTCGTCGATCAGCAGGATGATAACGTACACGTCGGGGTGATTGGCGGTGATGGAATTGGCGATCTTCTGCAACAGCACGGTCTTGCCGGTTCGCGGCGGGGCCACAATAAGCATGCGCTGGCCAAAGCCGATGGGCGTGACCAGGTTCACCACGCGCATGTTGATTTCGTCGCTGGTGGTCTCCAGGAAGATGCGTTTTTCCGGGTGGAAAGGCGTGAGATCCTCGAAGTTGACCTTCTCGGCCAGCTTGTCGGGGGCTTCAAAGTTGATGGCCTCGACACGCAGCAGGGCGAAGTAACGCTCCGACTCCTTGGGCGGCCGGATCTGCCCGGCCACCACGTTGCCCTGGCGCAGGCCGAAGCGGCGAATCTGGCTGGGCGAAACGTAGATGTCGTCGGGGCTGGGCAGGTAGTTGTAGTCGGGACTGCGCAGGAAGCCAAAGCCGTCCGGCAGAATCTCCAGCACGCCTTCGCCGTACATCAGGCCGTTCTTCTGGATGCGCTCGCGCAGAATCTTGAAGACCAGTTCCTGCTTCTTCAGGCCGGTGTACTCGATGAGCCCTTCGGCCTTGGCGATGTCGTGCAACTGGGCGACGGTCATCTTCTGCAGGTCGGTGATGTGCAGCTCGCCACGCTTGACTTTCTCGTACTTGGCGTGCATCTCTTCGTCGAGTTGTTCGACGGTCTCGTGCTCGACCACCGGCTCGGGCGGCGCTGCCGGCGCCGGCGGATCGCCCGAAGCCACCAGGGCAGCCAGAGCTTCTTCCACCGCGGCGGCGGCATTTGCCGAAGCCGTCTCAACCGGAGCTGCCGCAGCCACTGGCTGGGGCTCCTGGGCGACGGCCTCGACTGCTGCGGCCGACGCAACCGCTTCGGCTGCTTCAGCGGCTTCGGCGGCCAGGGCCTTCTTCGTTTTGCGTGTTGTTGTCCTTGCCATGTTCTTCATTCTTCCTTGCTGTTGGGGCACATCGACTGGAGCCGGCCGGCGCCTCACGAAAGGCTTGCCGTGGCCAGACCGGCGGTGAATCCCTGTCTCAGATCATGTGTTTCATTCGCGGGCGAACGCCCACCTGCGATGGTACGCCGGGACGAACAGTCATTTTGATTCTATGGACGGTCCACCGTCTTGAAGTATCCGTTGAAGTACCGAGCGGACCTGTTCGTGTAGGCAAGAATCGCTGAAACGGTTGTCTATGACATATTCGGCTCTGGCCTTCTTAATGTCCAGTGTTTTCTGGGAATTTTCTCGCCGCCTCCACGTCTCTTCGTCCCAGGCGCGAGCCGCCTCCACCCGCCCTCGCCGCTCCTGCTGGGGGGCGTCAACGTATACGAACACGTCGCACAATTCGTGCCAGTCCGTCTCTAGGAGCAGCGCCGCATCCACCACGATAGCCTGCCAACCGGCCTGGTTCCGCAGACGCTCGATCTGTTCGATGATGCGCTGACGGATGCGCGGGTGCATAATCTCGTTGAGGGCACTGAGACTCTCGGGGCTGGCGAAGGCGGCCTGTCCGAGCTTTTTGCGATCCACCCTGCCCGAAGGGTCGCAAACACCCTCGCCAAACCGCGCCCGCAATGCCGCCAGCACGTCGGGCCGCTCGTACAGTTCATGGCCAAGCGCGTCGGCGTCCACGCAACCACAGCCTAGCGCGCCAAACTCGCGCGCGACCGTGCTCTTGCCCGAGCCGATCCCGCCGAGAATGCCAATTATGGGGATACTCTTGCCTGACATGCGGAAATTCCTAAAAGGTCGTAGGTCGTAGGTCATAGGTCGTAGGGAAAGACAACAGCAGCAAGTCAACCTGTCCTGCATTTCCCTACGACCTATGACCTACGACCTCGTGTCTTGCATTTCCCTACGACCTATGACCTATGACCTATGACCTACGACCTATGACCTACGACCTACGACCTATGACCTACGACCTGGCTTCTCGTACACCGCCTCGATCTCATCCACCATCACGTTATGGTCGAATCGCCGCGTGGCTAATTGCCGGCCCGCCTGGCCCAGGTTGGCGCGAAGTTCCGCCGAACCCGCCAATTTCCGCAAGGCCTCGCACAGCCCGTCCACGTCGCCGCTGGGCAGCAGGATGCCCGTATCGGCGTTCACGACCTCGCTGGCCCCGTCGATGTCGAAGCTCACCACCGGCTTGCCGGCCAGCATGGCCTGGGGCAACGCGCGGGCCAAGCCTTCCCGCTGCGAACAATGCACCAGGATATCCGTGGCGTGCAGCACCAGCGGGATCCGCTCGGGCGGCAGCAGGCCTGTAAGATGCACGCGATTTGACAGGCCCGACTGGACGATTTGCGACTCGATCAGGCCGCGGAGGTTGCCGTCGCCCACGAAGCAAAAGTGCACATGCTCATCGGGCATTGTAGCGGCCGCCTGAAGAATAAACTCGTGCCCCTTAAGCTCGGCCAGCCGCGAAACCTGCGTGACCAGCACGTCGCCGTCCTTCAAACCCAAACTGCTACGAAACTCCGTGACGCCCTCAGGCCGGCGGGAATACAGGCCCACGTCCATGCCGCTGTAGATGGTGCGGTATTGCCCAGGCTCGCCCACGCCGGCAGCCATGGCTTGGCGCGTCATGGCGTCGGCCACCGAGATCAGGGCGTCACTCTGCCTGGCCGCGTGGCGTTCCAGGTGAACGTACAGGAAATTCGCCGCCGCCGTACCGAAGCGATGAAAGGGCAGGCCATGAATGGTGTGGACGATCAGCATGCGCTCGCAGCCTTGGACGCTCTGGCGGACCTTCCACGCCGCCTGCCGGCCCAGGATGCCCGCCTTGGACGAATGCGTATGCACCACGTCAGGCCGGTAGTGCGCAAGCAACGCCACGAGACGCCGATACGCCCGCAGGTCGTGCCGCGGGGCAATCTCCCGGCGCAGATCGTCCAATACCTCGACCTGATACCCCCCCGCCAGCGCGCGGGTCATCAGTTCGCCCTCGGGGCCAAGGGCTGGGCCGGTGATGAGAATCACTTCATGCCCGCGGGCCTTGAGGCCTTCGCAGGTCAGCAGCGTGTTCTCCATCGCCCCGCCCAGGATCATGCGGGTAATGATATGGACTATCTTCATTGTGATTCGTGAACTCGTGCCTTCGTGAATTCGTGAACTCGTGAACTCGTACCTTCGTGAACTCGCGCGGGACTCTAGTACTCCGTCCGACCTAAATTGTCGGGTGCCACACCTGCGGTGTTTGCAGGTGTGTAAGAGGCACGGCTGCAAACGCCGCAGCCGTGGCACCCACATTATCGCCCGGACAGAGTACTAGGACGGTTTAAGTTTGCGTGTCGGTGCTGTTTCGGGTGGCACAGGCTTTCCAGCCTGCTCAGCACAACCCCAAAGGTGTGCCACCTGTGGCCAGGCAAGCTTAGTCTCTTCTATCCTACGGGTTAACGAATTCACGAGTCAACGAGTTCACGATCCCTTTCACGATCCTACGAGTTAACGAATTCGCGAGTCAACGAGTTCACGGGCGCCCACCTAAGATTCATTGACGGCATGAGGGCTAATGAAATGGTCATTGTGGCTCTGACAGATATCCACGGCCACACGGGCCGGATCGGCTCGATAGCCGAAGAAATCTCGCAGGCCGACTGGATCGTGCTGGCCGGTGACCTGACCGACCTGGGCGGTGAAGGCCCGGCCTCAGCGGTGATCGAGGCCGTGGCGGAGATCAATCCGCACATCCTGGCCGTGCCGGGAAATTGCGACCGGGTGGGGGCGGCCAGCTACTTGAGCCTGCGCGGCGTGAATATCGACGCCGACGCCCGCGTGATCGACGGCATCGGCTTTGTCGGCCTGGGCGGCTCGCTGCCCTGCCCGCACATCACGCCCAATGAACTCTCCGAAGAGCAGATGCACAGCCGGCTCGCCCAGGCCCACGCCGCCTTGGAGCCGGCGACGCCCTTCGTGCTGGTCAGCCATGAGCCGCCGCAAAACACGCTGCTGGATCACGCCCGGCGCGGCGGCCACGTCGGCAGCCGGAGCGTGCGGGAGTTCATTCTTCAGGCCCAGCCGATTCTGTGCCTGTGCGGGCACATCCACGAAGCCCGCGGCACCGACACGCTGGGCCGCTCCCTGCTGCTGGACCCCGGCCCGCTGCGCGACGGCCACTTCGCCCGCATCGTCCTGGCCCGACACGGCGCCACCGCCCGCGTCGAGACGTACGAACTGGCCGACATCGGCCAGGCGGCCACTCCGCGCTGGTAAACTTCGCCCCTCGACCTGCACTTAGACTGACCTGGAACGCCTGAGCCCCCGCACAGGCGTTACCGACGACGGCGAAGCAGGCCAAACCCGCCCAGAACCAGCAGTGACAGGGATGCCGGGTCGGGGACCGGGTTCAGAAGGACGGCGTGCTTTTGCCCCTGGGCGTTAATGCCGTCGGCGACGATCTGCCCCAGATCATTGATGGCCAAGGCACCGCAAACGGTTAACCCGCAATCCGCAGGCAAGAGTGTATTGAGGTCCATCATCACGCCGCCGCTGTACAGAAACGCGTGCTCCGGGGAGCCAGCCATTAATGACGTTCCCACCACTTGGCCAGAAGCGTTGATGCCATAGGCATAACTGTCAGTCCCGCCGAGGGTGCCCAGATCCCGCATCACCCCTCCGCTGTAAAGGAATGCGTGCTGGCCCGTATCGCCGGTGATCTGCGAGTCGCCTACAATCTGGCCACTGTCGTTGATGGCCCACGCAGAACTGCCCGAGCCTCCCAGGGTGCCGATATCTTGTATGCCGCCCCCACTGTATACGAAGGCATGAAAGGCCCCATTGACCGCTATCTCGGAAGCGCCTACCACCTGGCCACTGGCGTTGACGCCATGACCCCAGCTTGTCTGTCCTCCCAGCGTGCCCAAATCCTGCATGAAGCCGCTTCCCGCTGCCGGTCCAGGGGTATAGAGGAAAGCGTGGATATCGAACGTTAGGAAGGAGTAGCCAGTCACTTGGCCGCTGGCATTGATGTCATAGGCGATACTCAACATGCCTCCTAAGGTGCCGATATCGCGCATGACGCCACCGCCGTACAGGAAGGCATGGTAAGTCGTGTCGTTTCCCACCCCGGAGTAGCCCGCCACCTCTCCGCTGGCGTTAATGGCGTGGGCATAGCTATCGCCAACTCCGCCCAAGGTCTCCAAATCCTGCATGATGCCGCCGGAATAGAGGAAGCCATGCTCAACCGAATCGCCAGGCATCTTCGAATACCCCACTACCTGCCCCGCCGCGTTGATGTCTTTGGCGTGGCTGGAGGTGCCGCCCAATGTGCCTAAATCGGTGATCGCGTACTGCACGGCCATTGTGGGAACAGTAAGGAGCATTAGAACTGCCAGCGCACAGCACATTCTGGTTTGCATGATGCCTCCGTCATCTTAATGAGCCTAGACACTGCTTCTGGGGAGAGAGCGCAAACCCCACGTGCAGATTAGTCTACTCCGTTTCCGGATTCTGTCAAGGGATACTCGACGCAACTTGCACAAAGCCCAGTAGGAACGGCATCAAACCGCGGGGGACGTGCTTTTCGTGTGGTTGTGGATGGTGCCCGAGTCGGTATAATCCTCAAACCTCGACGGCCGTAGGAACCCCAGGCAAGACGAAACCCCGACGAAGGATTTAAGGAACAAGATGCCCCCGCAATTTGTCTTTGAGATGCATGACGTGTGCAAGAGCTACGACGAGAAGGTCGTGCTCCAGGACTTGAGCCTGAGTTTCTTCTACGGCGCCAAGATCGGCATCGTGGGCGAGAACGGCAGCGGCAAAAGCACCGTGCTGCGCATCATGGCCGGACTGGACAAGGACATCCACGGCGAGGCCCAACTGGCCAAGAACATGCGCGTCGGCTACGTCGCCCAGGAGCCCATTCTCGACCTGGACATCACCGTCAAGGCCACGCTGCTGCAAGCGCTGGCGCCCATCCAGAACCTGATCGACCGGTACAACGCGGTCTCCGACGAGATGGGCGCAGCCGGGGCCGACATGGACAAGTTGCTGGAGGAAATGGGGCACCTGCAGGAGAAGATCGACGCCGTCAACGGCTGGGAACTCGACCGCATGATGGACATCGCTTCCGATGCCCTGGTGCTGCCGGATTACGACATGCTCATCCGCACGCTCTCCGGCGGCGAGCGGCGGCGAGTGGCCCTGTGCAAGGCGCTGCTGGAAAAGCCCGACCTGCTGCTGCTGGATGAGCCCACCAATCACCTGGACGCCGAGACGGTCGCCTGGCTGGAAATGGCCTTGCGCGAGTACGCCGGCACGGTCATCATCGTCACGCACGACCGGTACTTCCTGGACAACATCACCAAGTGGATCCTGGAACTCGAAAACGCCCGCGGCCTGCCCTTTGAGGGCAACTACTCCTCGTGGCTGGCGCAGAAGGCCGAGTCGCTGCGCATGAACGAGAAGAAGGAGTCGCAGCGGCAGAAGGTGCTGGCCCGCGAGTTAGACTGGATCAACACCTCGGCCTCGGGGCGGCGGAAGAAGAGCCAGGCCCGCATCAGCGCCTTTGACCAGATCGCCAACCAGGCCACGGCCGAAGAGAACGGCGATGCGATCATTCAGATCGCCCCGGGCCCGCGGCTGGGCGACAAGGTGCTGGCCGTGCGCGGGGTGGACAAGGCGTATGGCCCCAACACGCTGCTGAAGGGCTGCGACTTCGATTTGCCGCGCGGCGGCATCGTGGGCGTAATTGGCCCCAACGGCGTGGGCAAGACCACGCTGTTCCGCATGATCGTGGGCGCTGAGAAGCCCGACGCCGGGAAGGTCGAGCTGGGCCAGAGCGTCGTCGTCAGCTACGTCGATCAGCACCGCGACGCGCTGGATGACACGCGGACGGTCTTTGAGGAAATCACCGAAGGCAAGAGCAGCATCGAGCTGGGCAAGTCGGCCATCAATAGCCGGGCGTACGTGTCGCGATTCAACTTCCGCGGCAGCCAGCAGCAAAAGAAGGTGGGCGAGCTTTCCGGCGGCGAGCGCAACCGCGTTCACCTGGCCAAGCTGCTGCGTCGCGGCGGCAACCTGCTGCTGCTGGACGAGCCGACCAACGACCTGGACGTGAACACCATGCGCGTGCTGGAGCAGGCGATGCTGGACTTCCCTGGCTGTGCCATGGTCATCAGCCACGACCGGTTCTTCTTAGACCGAATCTGCACGCACCTGCTGATCTTTGAAGGCGACGGCAAGACGAGCTGGTTCGTCGGCAACTTCGCCGACTACGAAGAGAAGATGCTCTCAGTCGACCCCGACCACCTGGCCCACCGCCGCAGCCAATACAAGCGCCTGACGCTGAAGTAAGGCAGGGCGTAGGGTGTAGGGTGTAGGGCGTGCGTGGCACAGGCCGCCATGTGGGTGCCATAGGCTGACACGGCTTCGCGGCTTCTTGCGAAGCCGGGGCTGCCTATGCCCGACGTCCCACATAGGTAGAGCCGCCAGAAAACGCGGCTCAACCTATGGCACCCAGGCAGGGCGTGCAGGACGTAGGGCGTGCAACTTATTGCACGCGGCCTCGCGGCCGGGCAGGGTGCCGCGGTTTGCGAGCCAAGCGAGCAACCACGACTGCGCTACCACCAGCCGCTGGGTGCCATAGGCTGACACGGCTTCGCGGCCTCTTGCGAAGCCGGGGCTGCCTATGCCCGACGTCCCGCATAGGTAGAGCCGCCAGAAGCCGCGGCTCAACCTATGGCACCCAGGCAGGGCACGTCCAGATGCGTCACCGTCAGCGGGTCCAGAATCAGCGCCAATGTGCCGCCGGTTGCCCGACTGACCGACCGCTCTTCCGTAAACCGTACGCACGGCTCAGCCGATACCGGCACAAGCTGCGTCAGCGTCACCAACTCAGGACTGTAGGGCGTGCAACTTGTTGCACGCGGGCTCGTGGACGCGCCGTCCCCTGGCTGCGGCCTGCACGCCCGCAAGTCCAGCACCACCTTTCGCGCCTGCTGGGGCTCGCGATTGATCAGCGTCACGTGCACGGCCTTGCCGCCAGGAGCCAGCGTGGCCAACGCATCGATGTCGCTGCCGGCGGCGAAGGGCAGCTCGATCAGCCTGCCGCCGTGGTGAACCTTCAGCATGGCCATGACCTGGCCCACCGGGGTCAACTCGCACTGGTCCTTGTTCGGCCCAGCGTCGGTGACGATGGCCCCTTCGTTGACGGGTTGGAAGTACGCGCCGATGCTCAGGTCCAGCGCCTGCGCATTGCGGAAGAGCATGTGCAGCGTGCCGGCGGCGTAGATGCCGTCCACGATCGTCGGCCGGCGGTCCCAGGCGTACCACACGTTCCATTCGTCGTAGGCGATGCCGATGCGGCGATTCCTGGGCTTGCGCTGGTCGAGCGACTGCCGCAGTTCCGCCAGCCGGCGATAGTCCGTGTCGGGCATGTGCGTGAGCTGGCGGAAACCGTCAGGGGCCTTGGGCCCGAGAAAGTCCTGCGTCTCTGGCCGGGCGTACCAGTGAAACGACACGTGCTCGTAATCGCGGTACGACGAGGACGGGATCTTCGGCACCCAGCCGGAAAACCACGTGCCCGCCGCCACCAGTTCGACGCTCGGATCGACCTTGCGCATGACCTTGGCATACTCGTGCGCCAGCCGGCAGTACTCGTCAGGCTCATTGGGCGGGGGCATGTGGCCATAGCCGACCTCGTTGCCGATGGACCAGTACTTCACGCCGTACGGCTGGCGGTTTCCGCGGCGGGCGCGCAGCTTGCCCCAGCGCGTCGAGGGCGCGCCGTTGCAGTACTCGACGAAGTCAGCGGCGTCCTGGGCCGTCTCACGATTGATATTCACGGTGATGAACGGCTCGGCGCCAAGCTGGCGGCACAGCGCGATGTATTCGTCAACGCCGATTTCATGAGTGTCGTAGCCGCCCGTCAGCCATAGCGTGTCGTCCATGTATGCTTTGAGCGGCGCCCGCTGATGCACCGGCAGCAGGCCCTCCTTCCAGCGATAGTCGCCGGAAAAGTTTCCTCCCGGCCAGCGCAGGATCGGCGCGGAAATCTCGCGGAGCTTGTCGATCACGTCCTGGCGCAGGCCGTGGAAGGTGTTGGCCGGCAGAAGCGAAACCGCGCCGACGTGCAGCGTGCCGGGCGGCGGGAAGGTGATGCTCAGTGCGGCATTGTCATCGTTGGCCGGGCAGCGGAAGGAGAACTCCAGCTCTCGCCACTGGCCGCTCTTGACGGCAAAGACGTGGCGGCCATGTGTCCGGCGTCCGTTGCCGCTGGCGATGGTCACGGTCACGCGCATGGCCCGATCGGCCCGCACCGCCACGAAGCAGCGATACATCAGGCCGCGCCGCAGCCTCAGGCCGCCCTGGGTGATGCCGCACGGTTCAGCATTCTTGCCCGCACTGCCCGGACCGGCCTGGATCGCCTGATATTGAACCGAGTAGTCGGACTTGAACCGGCTGTAGAGGTCGATGCCTTCATGCCGAACGTAGGCGTCGGCGCCGGAGAGCAGGCGATACTGGCAAGCCTCGTGCCCCACGCCCTGCCACGGCAGCGCTACGCCTTGCGGGCCCGGCTGAAACGTGAACTTGCGATTGCGCAGCATCTCGGCCGATAGCCCGCCGTGGATGCACCGCCGCGTGTGCTCAAGGTTGTGCCCAGCCAGCAAAGCCGATACCACCTCGCCGGCCGACGATGCATCAATTGAAAGGGTGGTCACGCCGTCGCGACCTCGCCTGCGCATAGAACTGCCCGCTTTGCCCGCCCGCTTGACACTCGCCATGTTTGCTCTCCGCCTGAACTTACCTGTCAGCGATCAACGTATGTGTGATCGAATCAGCCACATTCTCAACTGCCCGCCGGCGGACGGCAACAGATTCTCCGACGGCATCGGGCGCCTCGTCACGCGGGTGCCATAGGTTGAGCCGCGGCTTCTGGCGGCTCTACCTATGCGGAACGCACCCGGCCAAAAGACGGCGGGCAGTGCCCGCCCTACCTGCTGCCTGTGCGGGACGTCCAGCATAGGCAGCCCCGGCTTCGCGAGACGACGCGAAGCCGTGTCAGCCTATGGCACCCATCGACGGCCGTTGCCACGCCCCCTACGACCTATGACCTATGACCTACGACCTACGACCTTTCCCTCCGCCCTATGCCCTACGCCCTCCGCCCTCGCTTCCGTTGTTAAGTTGATTCTTGCCGCGCCAGGCGGTATCTCTTGGCAAGTCACTCTTGGAAAGGATCAGACATGATTCGCATCGGCATCGTCGGCGCTGAAAACACCCACAGCTATTCCGTGGCCGCCACCTTAAACATCAACAAGGCCGTGCCCGGGGCCGCCGTCGTGGCCATCTGGGGCGAGACGGACGAATTCGCCAAGACGGCCGCAAAGAAGGGGCAAATCCCGCTGATCGTAAAAAAGCCCACCGACATGATCGGCCAGGTCGACGCCATCATGGTCGATCACCGCCATGCCAAGCTGCACCTGCCCGCGGCTGAGGCGTTCCTGGAGAAGAAACTGCCGCTCTTTATCGACAAGCCCTTCTCGTATCGGCTGGCCGAAGGCAAGGCCTTCCTGGCCAAGGCCCGCAAGCTGGGCGTGCCGGTGACGAGTTTCAGCGCCATCCCGCACCAGCAGAGTTTCGCCACCATGATGCAGAAGGTCCGCAAGGCCGGCGAGGTGCGGGCGGTCTCTTCCATCGGCCCAGCCGATATCAAGAGCCCCTGGGGCGGCATCTTCTTCTATGGCGTGCACCAGGTGGACATGCTGATCGAGGCCTTTGGGCCGGAAATCGTGGCCGTCAGCGTCGCCAAGAAGAAGGTCGGCGAGAAGTTCTCCGCCATCGCTGCGCTCTTCTGGGCCAGCGGCCTGATGGCGACAATGCAGTGTTTGAACGGCGCCCAGACGGGTTTCCAACTGGCCGTCAGCACCGACGGCGGCATCCTGAGCGACAAACTCGCCTTTGACGCCGATCCGTACCTGATGGGCACGCGCTGCTTCGTGAAGATGTTCAAGACCGGCAAGGAGCCCTTCACGCACAGCCGAATCCTGTCCCCGATCGCCGTGCTGGAAGCAATGGAAAAGGCCGTCACCAGCGGCAAACTGGAAAAGGTGGCCAAGACGTAGTTCGTTGATTCGTGAATTCGTGAATTCGTTAATTCGTGGACTCGTGGACTCGTGAATCCGTGAACTCTGAATGCGTAAGCTCGTGGGTGCCGTGGCCACGGAGTCCAGTGGCCACGTTCCCGAGTCAACGATTCACCAGTCCCGGATCCACTGGCTGGATCGGATTCACGGATTCACGAGTCCACGAATTCACGGCCGCTCCTACGGCGGTTTTGCCGCGCGGTCCTATTCTCCTTAGTTAGAAAGTTAGTGTTGCTGAATGCTGAGCTTGTGTTTTTCGATATCCGATTGGTGGCTCTTGCCGGTGGGCGTGATCATCGGGACGTACGGTACGTTGATCGGCGCCGGCGGCGGCTTTTTGCTCATGCCGCTGCTGATTCTGGCCTGTCCCACCGAAAGCCCTGCGGTCATGACGGCCATTTCGCTGGCGATGATCTGCGCCAACGCCACCTCGGGCACGTACGCCTACGCCCGCCAAAAGCGGGTCGACTTTGGCTTGGGCATCTGCTACGCCCTGGCCAGTATCCCCGGGGCATTCCTGGGCGAGGCCATGGTCAAGCACATCCCGCGCAAGGAATTCAACCTCTGCTTCGGCGCGGTGCTGTTCCTGGCCGCCACGTACCTGCTGCTCAATCCCAGGCGCAAAGGCGCTACCGACGCCCACGATGAAGAGGCCGTGCGCAATTTCATCCAGCACGGCGTCAGGCCGTATTCCTTCCGGCGGGCGTTCTGGATCGGCGTGCCGGTGAGCCTGGCCGTGGGCGTGCTCTCGAGCCTGCTGGGCATCGGCGGCGGCATCATTCACGTGCCGCTGCTCTCGAACGTGCTGCACTTTCCCGTGCACATGGCCACGGCCACGTCGCACTTCGTGCTGGTCTTCACCACGGCGGCGGGCACGGTGGCCCACGCCCTGGACGGCACGCTCTGGCCGGGGCTGGACAAGGCCATCTGGCTGAGCGTGGGCGTGATCCCCGGCGCCCAGATCGGGGCCAAGCTCTCCAAGCGGCTCAAGGGCGCCTGGATCATCCGCGGGCTGGCGATGGCACTGGCCGTGGTGGGTGTGCGCATCGTGCTGCTGGCACTGTACCGGTAGAGACGGACCGGGATCAGGAGGCCGGAATCGGGAATCGGGGAATGCAGCAGGGATGCATGGGATTCAAGGGATAGTTGCGGATTGATGCAGGGTGGATGCGGATGGCCGAACGAAAACGAGTTGCCCAGCCAACGGTGCAAGCACAGCCCAGCGCGTCAGGCCTGCGCCGCGTGCTGGAGCATCGTTTCACCGTGCCGGTGCTGCTGGTACTCGCGCTGCTGGCGGCCTACAGCATCAATGGCGACCCCATTACCGGCGGTGATTCGACGCCCAACACATTCCTGCCGGTCTATTTGCTGCGCGACGGCACGCTGTACTTCACCCCCAGCCGAGCGGCGTTCATGTTCGACTGGACGCTCACGCTCGACGGCAAGGACCACGCCGTCAGGCCGAATAACCTCGACGTACGCGTCGGCGGCACGCCGCTCCGGGACTTCTACCGCAGCGGGCGGTTGAAGGTCACTGAGCCCGACTACTACATCGTCGAAAGCAAACAGATCGATCCGGTCACGCGTGAGAAAGAGTACGTCAGCACGTTTGGCGTCGGGGTGGGGCTGTCGGCCTTGCCGGTACTGATGTGGTTTGACCCGCAGGAACTACTGAAGAATCCCGCCCGGTTGTGGTCGGCCGCCAAGTTCGCCGCCTCGCTGGAGGTGGCGCTCTCGGGGATGTTCCTGTTCCTGATTGGCCGGAGGCTCGTCAACGAGTGGCTGGCCCTGCTGGTGGCGCTGGCGTATGGCCTGGGCACGTGCGTGTGGACCACCAGCAGCCAGGCGCTCTTCCAGCACGCCCCCAACGTGCTGTTCCTGGCCCTGGGCACCTGGTTCTTGAGCCACCAGCCGCTCAAACGATTTTCCGCCACGGGCTGCGGGCTGGCGTATGCCTGCGCCCTGGCCTGCCGCCCCACCAGTTCGGCCGTGCTTGTGGCGGTGGGCGTGTATCTGCTCCTGAAGGACCGCCGAAACGTGCTGGCATTCCTGGCCGGCGCCGCGCCGGTCCTGCTGGCTGTCGGGATGTACAACGCTTATTTCCTCGGCGCACCGTGGGACTTTGGCCAGGCGCACGCCGCCGCCGTCGTCTTGGCCAAGACGGGCTCGCCTAGCATCTGGCAGAGCCCGCTGTGGCTGGGCTTGGCCGGACACTTGCTGAGCCCCTCGCGCGGGCTTTTCATCTTCTCGCCCTTCCTGATCGCAGCCCTCTTTGGGTTGTATCGAATCTGGCGCGAAGAGCCCTACCGCTTCGCCCGGCCGCTGATGGTAGCGATGGTCGTCATCCTGTGCGTCGAAGCCAAACACTTTGACTGGTGGAGCGGCTGGTCCTATGGCTGCCGCCACATCGTGGACCTGACGTTCTTTCTGTGCCTGTTCCTGCTGCCGGTGATGGCCTGGATCGCGCGGCGCAAGTGGGCGTTGACGCTATTCTCGCTGGCGCTGGCGTGGTCGGTCGTCGTGCAGGTCGTGGGGGCGTTCGCGTACGACATGGTGGGCTGGAACAATCATCTCGTCAGCGCCGAGATGAAATGGCCTGGCGAGACCGGCACGTTCACGGTAAGCACCTGGGCCCAGGAGTTCGGTTCAGCGGCCCAGGGCGCGCAGGTGGTCAAAGAGACCACCTTAGACATCGACAAGCCAGAGAACCGCTACCGGCTGTGGTCGATCTCGGACAACCAGATCGGCTACTACCTGACGCACTTCCGCGAGGCTCGCCAGACCAAGCGGGCGATTCTGAAACGGACGATCGGGCCGGGATAATCGCCCGAAGGGGCGGCCGCTGCGGTCGCCACGTAGCATGGGCGTCTCGCCCATGAGTATTTCGGCTATTCCGGCATCATTGGGCCACGGGCGGGACGCCCGTGCTACGGTTACGAATCCGACCCCTACAGGTTCGTCCGGAAGAACTCCACGCTCTTGTGGCCGCACCAGCCGTGCTGACGCGGGTCGAGGTCCAGCGCAAGCCGCTCGCGCACGCCCGCGGCCGAGTAGATCTTCTCCACCTGCTTGAAGCACGCCGTGGCCGAGGCGACGCGGAAGCAGTCGTCGTGGATGCCGATCTCCACCAGCAGCGGGCGCGGGGCGATCAGGCCTTGCAGTTCGGCCACGTCGCACAGATCGTAGATGCCCGGGGTGATCTGGCTGCCGCAGAAGTTCGCGTCGGCCATGCCGAATTCCTCGAAGCGGTCGCTGTAGCAGATCACGTCGGCGGCCTTGATGCGGTCGTCGGCCAGGCTCGTCCACACCGTCATGGTGCCGCCGAAGCTCAGGCCCATCACGCCGATTCGAGCGGGGTCCACGAACTCCTGCTGGCAGAGGTAATCCAGGGCGCACTGGGCGTCGTGCACGTTCAGGCCCAGCACCGTCTGGCCCAGGATGGCGGCCCGGATGAAGTGGACGTTGCAGATGTCCTGCCCGCCGAAGATGTCATTATGGTGCGGCCCGCGGCGGTCGTCGCGCTCGCCGAAGCCACGCCAGTCAATCGCGATCACCGCGAAACCGGCCTTGGCCATGTGCAGGCCGTAGTCGTAGTTGTGGGCAGCGATGTCCGCCGCCCGCCCGGCGTCAACGTTCACACCCATGACGGCGTCCTTGCCGTAAGGCCCGTGGCCATGGCAAGCGAGAATGGCGGGCAGAGGGCCCTTGGCGTTCTCGGGACGAAAGACGTACGCGGTGGCCGAGAGCCCCTCTTCGACGTCGAAGATGAGCTTCTGCTTGATCAGGCCATCGGCGCGCCACTCCACGATCAGCTCGGGATTCAGCGGCACGCGCGCGGGCATCTTGCCCAAACTCTGGCGGACCAGCGGCAGCAGTTCATCGTGCCAATTCTGCCACTGGGCCGGGCTGGCGCCGTCGAAATGAAACCTCGGCCGGTGCTTGGCGGCCACGTTGCGAAAATGCGCGTTGATCGACAGGTTCCGCATAAAGGCTCCAATTCATTTTCGAGTGGTGATTTTCGATGTGCGATTTAACACCGAGAACACGGAATACACGAGAGAAATGTGCGAGGTGGAGGTCCGGCCGCGCTCCCCTACGCCCTACGCCCTATGCCCTACGCCCTCTGCCTCTGCCCTCCGCCCTGCCGCTACTCAATCCATCCCCCGCCCAGCAGGCGCGGGCCGTCGTAGATGGCGGCGCCTTGGCCGGGGGTAATGGCCGAGACGGGCTCGTCGAATTCGGCCTGAAATCGGCCATCGTCCAGCACGGTCACCTGGGCGGGAGCGCCGGCGTGGTTGTAACGAATCTGCACCACGCCGTGGAATTCCCAGCCGGCTGGCGGCGGGTCGATGTGCCAGTTCACCGCGCTGGCAGTGAGGCGGCGTGAGAAGGTCTCATCCTTGGTTCCGATGGTGACGCGAGCGGTGATCGGGTCGATCTTCGTGACGAACATCCGCACCGGGCCATACAGGCGGTGCACGGCGTCTTCGATTCCCGGCCCCAGGCCGCGGCGCTGGCCGATGGTAAAGGCCGCCACGCCCTCGTGCCGCCCCAGCACGTGGCCGGCGCTGTCGGCGATCTCGCCGGGACGAAACGCCTCCGGCCGGCGCTGCCGCAGCAGCTCGACGTAATCGCCCGAGACGAAGCAGATCTCCTGGCTGTCGGGCTTGTCGGCCACCGGCAGGCCCAGTGACAGGGCGATGCGGCGGATCTCGGCCTTGTCGGATACCTCGCCGATGGGCAGAAGCACGCGGGTGAGCATCGCCCGCGGCAGCTCGAACAGGGCGTAGGACTGGTCCTTGGCGGCGGCCCGGCAGATGGCGCCATCGACCACGCGGGCGTAATGCCCCGTGGCGATGAAGTCGGCGCCAAGTTCGTTCGCCCGCTGCAACAGCCGGGCAAACTTGATGCGGGCGTTGCAGTGCACGCACGGGTTGGGCGTCCGGCCCGAGACGTACTCATCGACGAAGTAGTCCACGACGCCGCCAAAGGCGTCACCGGCATTGAGCACGTACAGGTCGATGCCCAGCAGCTCGGCCACGCGTCGGGCGTCGGCGGCGTCCTGCGGCGAGCAGCAGCCGGTGGTGTCATGCCCCGACCCCAGCAGCCCGCCCAGGCACAGGAACACGCCCGTGACGTCGTAACCTTGGCGCTGCAGCAAGTGGGCGGCCACGGAGCTGTCCACTCCGCCGCTCATGCCCAGCAGGATTTTTTTGCGTTGAGACATCATTCACAACTCGCGAGCATTCCTGCCCGCCCTACCAACTTGACCAAATTGGACGCAGAACCTACCATCCCTGCATCATGGAATTACTTCATCAGTTCATCCAAGTCTTCCTGCACCTGGACAAGCATCTGGGCGAGGCCGTGGCCGCGTACCAGACCTGGACGTACCTGATCCTGTTCGTCATTATCTTCTGCGAAACGGGCCTGGTCGTCACGCCCTTCTTGCCGGGCGACAGCCTGCTCTTTGCCGCCGGGTCCATCGCGGCCTTGCCGGGCTCGCCCCTGAACACCGTCTGGCTGATCGTGCTGCTGGCGGTGGCGGCCTTCCTGGGCGACACGGTCAATTACTGGATCGGCCACCTGATCGGGCCCAAGATCTTCCACAAGGAAAACGTCCGGCTGCTGAACAAGAAACACCTGGAGCGGGCCCACCGCTTCTACGAAAAGTACGGCGGTAAGACCATCATCATCGCCCGGTTCGTGCCGATCATCCGCACTTTCGCCCCGTTCGTGGCCGGCATCGGCAGCATGACGTATTGGCGGTTCCTGGCGTACAACCTCGTCGGCGGCGCGCTGTGGGTCTTGCTGTTCGTCCTGGCCGGCCGGCTGTTCGGGCAGATTCCCGTCGTGCAGAAGAACTTCACGCTGGTCATCATGGCCATCATCGTGATTTCGGTGCTGCCGGCGGTGATCGAATTCATCCGCGCCCGGCGCGAGAGCAAACGCGGTAACACCCCGACGCCCTGACTTGCAGGGTGGGCCGAGGCCGAGAGTCGTTCGAGGCCGAGCCCCACTCTTGCTGGGTGCCATGGTCAGACCGCCGTCGTTGGGTCTGGCCATGCGTGACGCTGGGCACCCGTTGATCGATAGCATGGCCAGCCCAGAAGCGGGCTGACCATGGCACCCGCCCGAGGCAGAGATTTGTTCGAGGCCGAGTCCCGCCACTGCCGCGATGGCCGGTGGGACTCGCTTGCCCAAACGACGGGCTTCGCTCGGCCCACCCTACATTCTCGCTCTCAATCCGTCGGCACCTGCGGGGGCTTGGTCGATGAGATGTCCTTGGCCGGTGCTTCGATTTCGATGGCTGGTGCAGCCAGCTCCGGCGGCGAGGGCGGCTGGGCGGCATCGGCCAGATGGTCCGGATGAGCGGGGTCGAGCGGTTCGATCTGTCCGCCGGCGACGTCGGCCGCTGCGGGCTCAGACAGGCTCTTGCCGTTGCCATCGTGGCCGTTCTTGCCGTTGCCGTTCTTGCCGTTCTTGCCTGAGAGCATGCGGCTTTGTTGATCGAGATGCTCGGCCCGTTCGCGGTCGGCCCGCTCCTGCTGGGGGTACTTCACCCGGCCGTGGTACATGCCCGTCAAGCTCTTGATGAGCGAGTTCTCGACGCCGTAGACTTCCTTGAGCGTCATGTCGCACTCGTTGAGCTGGCCGTCCATCAGCCGCTTGAAGATCACCTGGTGCACCTGCGTCTCGATCCGACCCGGCGAGGGCTCGGTCATCGCTCGCACGGACGACTCGGCCGCATCGGCCAGCATGAGCACGGCCGCTTCCTTCACGCGCGGCTTGGGGCCGGGATAGCGGAACTCGACCTCGTCGGGCGCCCGCTCTATGTCCTGACGCCGCTGGGTGGCGGCGGCGTGGTAGAAGTACTCCACCAGCGTCGTGCCGTGGTGGGTGGCGATGAACTCGCGCAGCACCGGCGGCAGGCCGTATTCCTTGGCCAGTTCCAGCCCGTCCTTCACGTGCCCCTTGATGATGAGCAGGCTCATGGCCGGGCTCAGCCGCTCGTGCGGCGAACGCATGCCCAGCTGGTTCTCGATGAAGTAGAAGGGCTTGTTGATCTTGCCGATGTCGTGGTAGTACGCCCCGACCCGCGCCAGCAGGCCGCGGGCGCCGATGGCGTCGGCGGCGGCCTCGCACATGGTGCCCAGCAGCAGGCAGTGATTGTACGTGCCGGGGGCCTCCAGCGCCAGCCGCTTGAGCAGCGGGCGATTGGCGTCGCACCACTCCAGCAGCGTCATCGACGTGGCCACGCGGAAAACCCGCTCGATGAGCGGCAGGATACCCTGGGCGATGAAGCCCGCCGTAATGCCCGCGGCGGCCGCCCAGGCGACGTTGATGAGAATGAAGTTCGCCGGCTCGCCCTGTGCCGACTGCGTAGCCCAGATCACGGCAATGGTAACGGCAGCCGTCACGGCCCCGGTCTCGATGAGCTTGCTGCGGGTGCGAATCTCGCGGAGTTGGAAGATCGTCGCCCCGGCGGCCGTCCACAGCACCAGCAGCGAGTCCACGCCGGCGCGAAGCTGCAAGACCGTCAGCACCACCAGTCCGCCGGCCACGGCAAAGGCGAAGCGCTGGTCGTACGCGATGGTCATCGCCACGCTGGCCATGATGACGCCGAAGACCGCCAAGCTGGGGTTGAGCCCCCCCACGCCCACCAGCAGCTTGGAAGTGCCCAGTGCCGCCAGCAGCACGATGGAAATGCCCAGCCCGCGGGCGTAGCTCTTGTCCGGCCGGGCGTGGTGCTTGGCGATGTACAGCGCCAGGAACAGCGTCAGGGCGAGAATCTCGCCCATTCGCCCAGCCAGCACCCAGTACTTCCGCAGCGGCTGGTCTTTCTGCATCTGCGCCACGTACGCCTTGTGCTCAGCCGCCAGCAGTTCCAGGTCCAGCGGCGTCAGGCCCTGCGAGGGCGCGCCGGCTTGCATGGCCCACTCGGCCCCAACGGTGCGGCGCACCAGCAGCGCCCGCGCCTGCACCGCTTCCCGCACCGGCGCGACGGATTCCTTGGCGGCAACCTCGGCCGCGGCGGTGGCCTTGGCATCGACACGATACAGAGGCTGTCCCTGATCGGAGATGGTCGAGGCCAGGTAGTGGTACACGTTGGCGCGGATGGACATGTCAATGGGCGCCACGGCCGCCTGGAGGAACTCGTCGAGCCCCTTGAATTCCAGCGAGATCACCTTGCTCTTGGGCTGGAGGCTCTCCTGCGTGCCGTTGACGACATGGACGTCCTGCGTCTGCTTCTGCACGCAGGCCTGAACGAAGTCGCGCACGTTCACGATGTAGCGCTGCAGGAGATTATTCCGCAGGCTGTCGATCTGCCGGTTGTATTCCTCGCTCCTGGTGGCGTCGGCGTAGGCCAGGAAACTGGCCAGGTCGGCCGGCGTGTCGAGCAGGAACTGCTGCTTGAGTTCCTCGCCCAGGTTGGCCGGCTGGGTGGCAACCTTGAGTTTGCTGGGCAGGTTGCGCAGGTCCGACAGCAGCTGCTGCAGCAGCGCCTCGTCCAGCCGGATGACCGCGGGCGTGTTCTTGGCCTCGAGTTCCTGCCGCTCGCGCGTCTGCTGGGGCGATGCCACTTCAAAGGTCACGCGGGCGAAGATGTCGGCGGGCACGTACTGCCCGACGCGGTAGGTCAGCGGTTCTTGCGGCCAGCAGTCCATGAGCGTGGCGCCGGTCACGAAGAACAGGCAGATGAGCAGGGCGCTCGTGCCGCGGTTGGCGCGAAAACGATCCCACCGGCCCAAGACTGGTGAGCCGCTGGGACGCGCCTCACGGCGGCGTTGCGCTGAGCGATGGATTCTAAATGGCCACACTTGTTTCAATTACGAGTCGCGAATTTCCGGTTGCGGATTTCAAACGAGCGAGCGCCGCGGCGCGTGGGTGTCAAAGCCGGGTGCCACGGCTGCGGCGTTTGCAGCCGTGCGTCTCTCGGGCACACCTGCACACACCGCAGGTGTGGCACCCAGACACGCGCCCAGACACGGGCACGCAGTCGATTCGCAATCCGTAATTCGCACTTCATACTTTCCCATATGCCTGTATCGTCTTATCGGAACGGCTGCTCCAATTACTCTTCGCTGCGGCGCGGGGCGTCGGTGCGGGCGTAGGCCTCCACGATATTCTGCACCAGCCGGTGGCGGACGATGTCCTGCCGGTCCAACTGGCTGAAGACCAGCCCGTGCACGCCCGCCAGCCGGCGACGGGCGTCGATGAGCCCGCTGGCCACGTTGGGCGGCAGGTCGATCTGCGAATCGTCGCCGGTGATGATCATCTTTGAGCCATGCCCCATTCGCGTCAGGAACATCAGCATCTGCGGCACGGTCGTGTTCTGGGCTTCATCCAGGATGATGACCGAATCGTTGAGAGTCCGCCCGCGCATGAACGCCAGCGGGACGACCTCGATAATGTCATTGGCCATCAGCCGGCGGCTCTGCTCGAAATCCATCATGTCGTGCAGGCTGTCGAACAGCGGCCGCAGGTACGGGTTGACCTTGGCCTGCAAGTCCCCCGGCAGGAAGCCCAGTTTCTCGCCCGCCTCCACCGCTGGCCGGGCCAGCACCACGCGCTTGATCTGGGCGCGCTTGAGCATGTTCACCGCCACGGCCACCGCCAGGTACGTTTTGCCGGTACCGGCCGGGCCGACGCAGAAAACCATGTCGTGCCGCCGCATCGCCTCGATGTACTGCCGCTGTCCGGCTGAACGCGGCTTGATGACCTGCCCGCCGTACACGTCGATAACGTCGATGGCTTCCTGGGCCTCTTCCTCTACGGCCGCTGCCGCCAGGGCCGACGCCACCGCCTCAGCCGTCACGGACTGGCTGTGCCGCATGTGCCGCTGCAATTCGGCCAGCACGGAGGCGGCGCGTGAAACGTTCTTGGCCCCGCCGGTGATCTTGACGGTCTCGCCGCGGGCGAACATCTGTACGCCCAGCACATCCCGAATGGTGCGCAGATGCGAATCGCCGGGCCCGAACAACACGCCCCTGGCCTCAGGACGCTCCAATGTCACCGTCAGTTCCAAGGTTTCACTTCCTCGCGAAGTAGCACGGGCGTCTCGCCCGTGATTCGTTGCCAAACCGGCCGAAAACTCATGGGCGAGACGCCCATGCTACGGATTGTTTCTATAAGACCAGATGCCCCATGGTCAGCACGCTCAGCAGCACCAGGGCGGCCGGCGCGGTTAAGAGCAGACTGTCCAGAATGTCTAATACGCCGCCAAATTCCGGCAGGACGGCCCCGGCGTCCTTGACTCCGGCGGCCCGTTTCAAGGCCGATTCGCACAGGTCGGCCCCCTGCCCCAGCGCGCCCATCGCCAGCCCAAACACCGCCGCCGACCACGGCGCCATGTCCATCCACATGACCCGGTTGAGCACCAGCGACACGCAGGCCGCAAAGGCCAGGCCGCCAAAGAAACCTTCCCACGTTTTCTTGGGACTTAGCCACTCCACCAGTTTATGCCGCCCCAGGAACTTGCCCGTGAAGTAGGCCCCGATATCACTGCACTTTACCGCGGCCAGGAAGAGCACAAAGGCCTTTAACCCCACCACCGTGCGAATCGATAGCACCAGGTGCCCGCACACGCCCAGGTAGCCCACGGCCAGAAAGGTCAAAGCCAGCCGGCGAAGAATATCCTCCAGCCGGTGGCGGGCGAGTTGCTCCAAAAACACCACGCCCAGCAGCAGGCCCACGACGGCGATGTCCGCCGGCAGGACCATCAGCCCGACGAAGGTGGAGCACTTGCTCTTTTCGCAGACGAACATCAGCACCGGCCACCAGAAGGGCATGGTGCCGATGACCAGGCAGCAGAGCATGCCGGTGGCCAGCGGCAACTGGACGCCGGCCGAGGCGATCATGCGGCGGAACTCGATATAGCCGACGATGATGAGCCCCGCCGTCAGCAGCGTCAGCGGTAGCGGCGAGAGATCAAACGGGCACCACGCCTGGTCCGACTGAAGGAACCAATCGGCGTAGAACACGCCGCAAACAAAGGCGATCAGTAGTAAGCCAAAGAAGATGCGCTTGCCCATTGGGTACATTACATCTGGGTAACGGGCGGTAGGCAATAGGCAACAGCCCGGCCAGGGGCCTCAAACCGGCGTGATTGCAGGCCGCGGGCGCGGCTGGACGTTCCTCGCCTCGCCACCGATGGGCCATGGCAACTGCTGGAACGCGCCCAACCACGCTGCCTATCATGGGTTAAGTTCGACTACCCAAAAAGGAGAAGTACATGAGCAGGTCTATGGTGATGGCGTTTGCGGCTCTGGGGCTGCTGTTGGCGATCTCACTGCTGTCGGCGCAGAACATGGGCTCGGGCATGATGGGTTCGGCCGCCTCAGCGCCGGGCGGCATGCGCGAGATGCACGATAAGTTCTTAGAGCAGATCTTCACGCACGTCGAATCGGCCGATACCGCCCTGGCCGGCAATGACGTGACCAAGGCCAAGCAGGAACTGGCCGATGCCAAGGGGCTGATCGCCCAGTGGCGGCAGATGGGGCATCACGCCACCAGCATGGCCGCTGGCAAGGTCTCCAACGCCAAGTGCCCGATCATGCTTCTGCCCGTCGGCGAGAATACCCCACCGGAATTGACGCGACAGTTCAAGGGCTTGACCATCGGCTTTTGCTGCAACAGTTGCCTGACGCAGTGGGACAAGATGTCCGACGCGGACAGGCTCTCCAAGCTAAAGGCCGTTGGCTGGAACGCGCCGGCGGATGGCGTGCAATAGCAAGGCCGACAAAGCTAACAAGGCCGACAAAGCTGCGCGGCTTTATGCTTTGGGTGGCGGGTTTCCTGACCCGCCACCTCTCGTTAGTGGCGACGGAATAGCCAGGCGCGTAGGGCGTGCAACTGGTTGCACGCGGGTTCGCACTGATTAGTGACGGGTGACCCGCGTGGCTGCTGAACGCCGCAGCCACGGCACCCAGGGCAACCGCAGCCAGGGCAACCAAAGCAGTTGTGCGCGGCCACGACATGATTCACAATGGCTTCTCCAGGAGATCTCGATGTCCGATGAATTGACGCCCGCTGAAGCGGTGAAAGTGGATGGCCTCGTGCAATACCAGGAGGGCTCTGTGGTCAGTCGCACGCTGGTGGAAAAAGACACCGGCGACGTGACCATCTTCGCCTTCGCCGCCGGCCAGGGCTTACGCGAGCATTCCGCCCCGTACGACGCGCTGGTGCATGTCATCGACGGCCAGGTGGAGATCACCATCTCGGGCAAACCCCACACCGTCTCTGCGGGCGAGATGATCCTCATGCCCGCCAACCAGCCCCACGCCCTCAAGGCCATCGGGCGGTTCAAGATGATCTTGACGATGATTCAAGTTGCCTAATCCCCAGAGGCGAGTACGCTAGCGGGCATGACTGAGCTAGGGCATTCGCGGCGCGAGCCTTGGGTTCGATATGCGCTGGTCGCCGTCGTGCTGACGGCAGCGGCAGTGGGCTGCACGCAGATATGGGACAGCGACGTCCCCCAGCACCTCGCCAGCGGCGATTGGATGCTCCGCCACGGCCAGATCATTGGCCGAGTGGCCGACCCATTCGGCGTCGATGGCCCCGCCAGCTTCGTCAACGTCCACTGGGGCTTCCAAGTATTCTTGTCGGGGCTGCACGGCATCGGCGGTTTTGAACTGCTGACGATTTTCAAGATGGCCGCGCTGGCCGGCGTGGTCGCGATCGTGTGCGGGTTCATATCGCGCCGCTCCGGAGCGGGCTGGGTGCTGCTGTGCGGGCTGGTGCTCGTGCTGGGGCTTGAGGCCCGCGTTCGCGCCCGGCCAGAGCTGGTCACCTTCGTGCTGTTGGCGGCCACGCTGGTCATCCTGGAGAAAACCCGCCAGGACGGCAAGTGCAAGCGACTCTGGTGGCTGACGCCTATCAACATCCTGTGGGTCAATACCCATGGCCTGTTCGTGCTGGGCCTGGCGTGCCTGGCGATGGCCATCGCGGGCGACTGGCTGGACAGGTGGCTCAAGCGCGGCGTCCAGACGCGCCAGCCCGGCGCCCCGAATAACGCACACCACGGTCTGGCCCAGCTTCGGGCCTTGCCCGCTGCGATTGCGGCACTGCTGGCCGTGCTGCTGGTTACGCCCTGGCCCATCCAGGCTGCGTTGCACCCACTGCTACTCTCGGAGCGCATCAGCGGCATCAACTCCGCGTACGCATTCGGCGTGGAGGAACTTCGCCCGACGTACTTTGTCAACCTGTTCGCCAGCCCGTTGCTGGCGGTGAACTTTGTCCTGGCCGTCGTCGTGGCGCAGTTGATGCTATTCGCCTTCCGCCGCGTGCCGGCGTGGCACTGGCTGGTGCTGGCGTTCTTCGTGGCGATGGCGGCCATGGCCATGCGGAACGTCGCTGCCTTCGCCATTCCGGGCGTACTGCTGCTGGGCTTTTATGGCCCGCCCTGGCTCACGGCCCAGCGCCAGCACTGGCCGTGGTTGGCAGCGCCGGGGCGATGGCTGCGGCCAATGCTGCTGGCGGCGTGCGTGTTGCTCACGGGCCTGTGCGCCACGGAGCGATTCTACCGCTGGCAGGGACGCGAGATTCGCAGCGGCTGGGGCTTGCAGGATGCGGCCTGGCCGGTGCGGACGGCACGCTTCCTGGCCCATTCGGGGCTCTCGGGCGACATCCTGGCGCTGAACTTCGGCGACGGCGGGACCTTCGACCTGTACGCCGGGCCCGAGCATAAGGTCTGGATGGACGGCCGGCTGGAAGTCCACTCATCCCAGCGCTTCGAGAAGTTCTATGAACTCCGCACGCGCCTGATGGCCAAGGACTCCGCCGGCGACGCCGAGCAGACGCCCATGCCGCCTTCGGTGCGGTTCCTCTTCGTGCGCTGGGGCGACTTCAAGCTCCAGGAGACGCTGGGCGGCTGCGACCGCTTCCAATTGCTGTACATCGAACCGGCGGGCCTGTGCTTCGCCCGCAAGGCCTTGCCCAACGAAGACGCCCAGCAACTTGCCGCCTGGGAGAAGGCCCAGCCGCTGCCGACCGCCAACACCGCTGAATATGATCTGCCCGCCGATATGGCCACGGGCCAAGGGCTGCCGCAATTCCCGCTGCCGAAGTGGTATCGCTGCAACCCGCCGC
This sequence comes from uncultured Planctomycetota bacterium, assembly GCA_903892515.1. Classification (GTDB taxonomy): domain Bacteria; phylum Planctomycetota; class Phycisphaerae; order SM23-33; family SM23-33; genus CAITIS01. Next base: position 65,310 of record CAITIS010000031.1, read on the forward strand.
CGATGCTGTGGCGGCTGGGGGCCATGCTGTACTCGCTTCGGCACGCCGACGTGGCCATGCGTTACCTCGTGGTGTCGGGCGTGCGGGGCGAGGCGGCGAGCAGCCTTGAGCGGTTGGCCGTGCTGGCGCAAACAACGCAGCGGCTGGGCGAGGCGCTGGGCATCGAGCCCGACGAAACGCTGCCCTCTGACGTGAATCTTTCGCAGTCGCTGGCGCTGTATGCGACGCTGGACTGCCGCGACTCGCAGTCCGATGAGATGCAGGCGTTGGAGCTGACGAAGGTTCTGGCGCTGCTGTATGGCCGGCAGATCGACGCGGCCTGGACGGCGATGCAGCAGTACCTGGCCAGCCTGCCCATTCCGCTGCGTTGGCGGCCGCCGCAGCCGGCGATTCTGTTACGCGACCAGATCCACCAGGCCTTGCGCGTGGCCCAGGCCAAGGCGGCGGATTTTGCCGGGCAGGGGCTCTCGCCGGAACTGCACGCCCGGCTGCTGCTGCGGAAGGACGTGGGGTTGAGCGACCAGGCCATCGCCCTGCTGGAGTCGGCGGGGAGCCTGGACTCATCGGGCAGGATGCTGCTGGGCGACCTGTACCTGCGGCGCGGCGAACCGGCCAGGGCCAGGGTCGAGTATGCAAAACTTGCGCCCGCGCCGGAAGTGACGTTGCGGCTGGGGCTGTGCGACTGGGCCGGCAGCGATTTCGCTGCGGCGTCGGGCAAGCTCAAGCAGGTCGCCGACACGCCCAGCGGGTCGTTCTATTACGCCCTGCTGCTGGAACAATGGGGCCAGTACGCCCAGGCCGTTCAGGCGCTGGGACCCGCGCCGGCCAGCCAGAGGCCAAGCCAACTAGACCGGCAGATCACGCGCCTGCGGGCGAGGCTTTCGGGCGGCAGTCGGAGCTAGTTCCTGGTTCAGAGTTCCTAGTTCTTAGTGGTTAGTGGTTAGTGGTTAGTGGTTAGTGGTTAGTGGTTAGTGGTTAGTGCGCGAACTCGATCGCTGGCAACTATCAACTGGGAACTAACAACTAGGAACTCAGAACCAAGAACTCATATAATCAGGCCCTTTCAAGGACAGCCCAATGAAGAGATGGATCTTTTTGCCGATGGCGTTGCTGGCCGGGGCCGCGCTGGCCCAGGTGGCCGGGTCGGGCGTGTATACTGACGAGATCAACGGCTTTTCGCTGAGCCCGCCGGCCGGCACGGAGCGCGTGCGCGAGACCAATCCGCGGAGGCTGGTGGCCTGGCAGAAGCGCGACGACAAGACCCAGGCCGTGGTCTGGACGCTGGACGTGCTGAAGCTGCGCACTGATGCCTCGGCCACCAGTCAGCCCTTTGCCACGCGGGCCGAGGTGGCCGCCCAGCAGCTTCGCCAGGATCGCTTCATGACTGAAGACCCGATCCTGGGCACCACGGCCGGGCTGCCCTCCGCCGACTACCGCGGCGAGTGGAAAGGCGTCGTCTCGCTCTGGCGCCGCCAGACCTGGATACAGTCAGGCCCCACGGAGTACCTCATTCTGGACATCTCGGGCCCCATGGACCTGAAGGACGAAATGGACCGCACGCTCACGCTGGTCAACAGCTCGCTGCGGATCTTCGACCCCCAGGCCGCCCAGGCCCAGCGCCGCGCCACCCTCCAGCGCGGGGGCGAGCTGCTCGAACACGTCAAGCTCGAGACCATCAAGCCCGTGCTCTCGCCCCAGCCATATTACTTCAGCCTGACGCTGGACAATCGCACCATCGGCGCGATCAAGATCACCGAGTCCATCGCCCAGCGCTCCGGCGCCACGGGCCTGCTGATCCTGCGCAGCGGCGTCATTCGCATGCCCGGCCAGCCCAGGCGGCTCAGCCGCGAGGAACTGTTCGCCACGCCCGACCGGGTCAGCGAGAGTTGGAAACGCGAGTACATCGAGGGCGAAGGGCCGACGGCCAACCGATTCACCATCGAGGCCGTCAAGCAGGAAGAGATGATCGTCGTCACCACTTCTGACGAGCGCCAGCCGGTGCGGCAGAAGAAGATTCCCCAGACGCTGCTGGGGCCGTACCTGCCACAGGCCTTCGACCTGATCCTGCCGCGGCTGCTGGACCGCCAGATCAAGCAGGCCTACGGCTTCGCCATGTACAGCGGCGCCGCCAACGATTTTGACCTGCGGACGATGACTGTCATCGGGCCGGCCAACATGCAGACCAGCGCCGGCGCCACGCCGGTCGTTCATTTGACGGACCAGGCGACCGCCGATTCGGCCCCGGCCAATGTGTGGGTCGATGCCAGCGGCAACACGGTGCAGGCACGCACGGCTGAAGGGCTGGTGCTGCTCCGCGTCACCGCCGCCGAGGCCAACGGTCTTTTCCCGGCCGACATGGCGGAACTCGGCGCCTTGGAAAGCAAGGCCCCCGCCGCGCCCGCTCCAGCTGCGCCAGACAAAGCCACACCAGACAAAAAGGACAAGAAGGCCAAGTGATGGCAGAACCAACTCCCTACGACGTGATCATTATCGGCGCCGGCCCGGCAGGCTTCGCCGCCGCCCTGTACGCCACCCGCGACCGCTACCGCACACTGGTCCTGGAGAAGTCCGGCCTGCCCGGCGGCCAGATCCTGCTGACCGACCGCGTGGAGAACTATCCCGGCTATGAAGTCGTCTCGGGCCCGGACCTCATCACGCACATGCAAAAACAGGTCGAGCGCTTCGGCGGCGAGCTGGCCGTGAGTTCCGAGGTGACCGGCCTGGTGCGGCGCAAGGACGGCCTGCTGGAAGTGGACGTCAACGCCGGCGAAAAGAAGCTGGCAGCGCGGGCGGTCATCCTGGCCCCCGGCAGCGACTACCGCACGCTGGGCGTGCCCGGCGAGGAGCAGATGCGCCAGGCCACCAAGGTCAGCTACTGCGCCACCTGCGACGGGGCGTTCTATCGCGACAAGCACGTGCTGGCCGTGGGCGGCGGCAATACGGCCGTCGAGGACAGCATCTACCTGGCTGAGCGCTTCACGAAGAAGCTCACGCTGGTGCACCGGCGCGACGAGTTCCGCGCCCAGCAGGTGCTGGTGGATGAGCTGCGTGAAAAGGCCGGCAAGCACAACATCGACATCAAGACGCCCTTCGTGCTGGAGGAGATCGTGCCCACCGGCCAGGGCGACGAGATCGACCACGTGGTGCTGCGCCACGCCACCACCGGGCTGTGCGAGGAACTCAAGGTCGATGGCGTGTTCGTGTTCGTGGGCATGTCGCCCAACACGAGCTGGCTCGATGGCATCGTCGAGCTGACCAAAGAAGGCTACATCAACTGCGATTGCCGCACGCTGCAGACGTCCATGCCCGGCGTGTTCGTGGCCGGCGACTGCCGGTACGGGGCGGCCATGCAATTGGCCACGGCGTGCGCCGACGGCGTGATCGCGGCCATGATGATCAAGCGGTACTTCCGTGCCCCGGTGAGCTGGTCGCGCGAGTCGGCAGAGCACCTCGGCGGCAGCGGCTGGTAGGCAAAAGCGACAAATGCAACCGCAGAGGCCGCTGAGGGCGCAACGGGCGGACGAAGACGAGTTCCTGGTTGAGAGTGATTAGTTCTTAGCGGCCAATGCCCCGAATCATGGGTGCCACAGGTTGGTGCCGTAGCTCGGGTGCCATAGGTTGAGCCGCGTCGTCTTGCGGCTCTACCTATGCAAGCCGCGTCCGGCGCGTGCAACCAGTTGCACGCCCTACGTGAGTCCGGTGCCATGCCTTTACGCGCTGTTGCGGAAAGGCCATCGCTCGGGTGCCATAGGTTGAGTCGCGTTGTCTTGCGGCTCTACCTATGCGAGCCGCGTCCAGCGCGTGCAACCAGTTGCACGCCCTACGTGAGCATGGCCAGCTTCGCCTCGAGGGCTCGGCGAATCAGGCCATGGCACCCGCGCAACAACTCAGGCCAGGCACCCGGTTCACCCTCACAACTTCACGCGGCCCGGGTGCTTTTCTTGCGCAGCGACGGGCGGTCCGGCACGCGGACCATCTGGCCGCAGCACGAGCACTTTGCGCGCTGGCCGGCCAAGCTGGCCGAGATAGACAGAAGGGTATTGCAGCGTGGGTTCGTACACTTGATGCGAATCAACGGCATTAAGCATCTCCTCCGGTTGTAACTTCTTCGACCAAGCGGGCATCTGAGTTAAGTTGCGATCCCAGAAGGACGTAGAGACGGGAAAAACACTACCTTCGACCCAGGTGTTGCTGCCCCTGCCCTTTTCCTCCAACTATTTTCCTGTCGCAAAACCGGCCGCGACACGCACTACTGGCAGAACCGGTTCTGGATCGATCCCATGAGGTGGCTATGTGTCAGAGCGATGAGCAGTGCATCCAGCGATGCCTGGACGGCCAGCCGCAAGTGTACCGCCAACTCGTGCAGCGTCACGAGCGGGCCGTGCTGGCCTATCTGAGGGCAAAGCTGGGCGATCAGCACCTGGCCGAGGAGGCCGCCCAGGAAGCGTTCGTGCGGGCGTACTTCTCGCTGGGCAAGCTGCGCAAGCGAGCATCATTCCTGTCCTGGGTTCTGGGCATCGCCACCAGGACAGGCCAGGAAGTGCTGCGCAGCCGGACGCGCATGCGAAGTTCCGGCGACCTGCTGGATCAACCGGCGCCGGCGCCGGCCACCGCGCCCGACGAGGGTTTGGCAAAGGCCTTAAGCCACCTGAGCGAGGTGTACCGCGAGGTGATCGCCCTGCGGTATCACGCCGGCCTGGGCTGTGCCGAGGTAGCCCAGAAGCTGGGCGTGCCGCTGGGCACGGTCACCAAACGCCTCTCGCGAGCGTATGCGTTGCTCCGCGAGGCCTTGACGCAGCACAGCAGCAATGAGGTGAACCGATGAATTGCGACCAAGGCCAGCAAGAGCTGATCAACTATCAGGAAGGCCTGCTGACTGACGAACAGGCCCGGGCCGTTACAGAGCATCTGGAACACTGTCCCGCCTGCCGGCAACAGCACGACGAGATGCACGCAATGCACTCGCGTCTGCTGCAAGCGGGCGATTGTGCTCCGCCGGCCTCATTGGAGTCTGGCGTGATCGACCGAATCCTACAACAACAAGCTGCACAACTCAGGAGATTGAGAATGCGTAAACGATTTCAACTGGCCGGCCTCAGCGTGGCATCGGCCGCTGCCGCCATACTGCTACTTGTGCTGATGTGGGCACCGGGCACCGGGACCGACCACCGCGTCATGGCCGCAGAAGTGCTGGCCCAGGCGGCATCGGGGGCCACCGGCGTCAAGACCGTGCACCTGAAATGCCGCATGCGCACGCTGCCGGCGGACAATTTCAGCATGCTGGGAGCTCAGTACGAGTTTGTCGATCTGGAAGTCTGGAAGCAACTTGCCTCGCCGGCAAAGTACCGGATCGAAAAGCCAGGCCGGGTGCTGGTGTGCGATGGCGAGTCAACCATCATGCTGATCAAACCCGATACGGCGGTCAAAGGCCCCGCCGGCGCGAATTTCGACGCCGCGTGGCTGCGTGACCTGGCCGATGTGAACACACTGGTGGGCGATGAGCTGCAAAAGGCTTTGGCCAATGGTTGGGAAATCTCCGTCAAGAATGAGGGCTCAAAACAGGTCGTGACGGTGGACGCCAAGGCCCTGCCCAACACGAGCAAGTTCATGCGGAACAAGTTCCTCGACATGGCCGACACTCGCCGCGTATTCCGTTTCGGCGCCCAGAGCAAGCGGCTGCAGGAAATGCAGATCCTCCTGCAAGACAAGGGCAAGGAGACCTCGGTCTTCGAGGTCACGACCGTCGAGTACGACCAGCCATTGCCGGAATCGATCTTCACGCTGGAATTACCCAAGAACGTGAATTGGCTGGATCTTGACGCCAAGCAGCCTCTGCCGGACAACGCAAAGTACGCCTCCATGAAACCAGAAGAGGTGACGCGCGACTTCTTCGAGGCCTGTGGCAAAGCCGACTGGGACGAGGCAGAGAAGTTCTGGCCGGGCAAACTGAACGACCGCGCCCGCGAGCATCTCGCCGGCATCAAGATCGTCAGCCTGGGCCAGCCCTTCCAGGCCAGCCCATATCCCGGCTGGTTCATTCCTTACGAGATCCAGACCAACGACGGCCAGAATCGCAAGCACAACTTGGCCATCCGCAACGACAATCCGGCCAAGCGCTGGGTCGTGGACGGCGGAATCTGAGCAGGCCACAACTCTGAGTCCTGATGATAGACTCAGGTGCCATGGCCATGGCGCCACAACGCGTGGCTGTGGCACCTAACTCAGGTGCTAGCCGACCGGAGCCCATTTCACGCCGCGCCGCTACTTGGGATATGCGGCCTTGAGGCCCGGCAGCATCGGGTAGTGCTTGACGTTCAAGGTCGCGAGTCGCGCGTTTTCGAACTGTGCCGTCGCGGCGATAATCGCGTCGGCGAGCCCAACGCCGTGCGACTTTCCATACTCTCGCTTCAACAGGCCGCCGGCCCGGGCAATGTCGGCCGTTACGGGAACGATCCGAAAGAGCGAAACGACCTCATCCAGCGCCGCCTGTTCGGCATTGCCCTTCACGCCGGCATATAACTCCGCAACCGTGACCACCGACAGAATCGCCCGCGCGGCGTGCGCTTTCAGGAACGTCCTGGCCTGGCCATGCCCGCGCAGGTAGTCAACCATCACGTCCGTATCCAGCAGGATCGCGCCGTCCATGGTCAGTCTCGATTCCATTCTTTGCGCAAGGTGCGAAAGTCAGGCAAGTCGCCCCGGTCCTTCCACATGCCCGAAGCACGGTCCAGCACCTCGTCACGGTAAGCGTCCAGCGAGTGTTCGATGAGGCGATCAACCGCTTCGCGGATGAGCTGGCTCTGTTTCTTGCCCGTGGCCCGAGCCAATGCGGCCAGGGCGTCGCGTTCCTTCTTCGTCAGGTACAGCTGAGTTCTTACCACAGGCTTCTCCAATGTATACATCATCAGTATACATCTAATCTCCTGGCCCGGCAACTCTCGGCTTCATCCCGTGAATCCCCTGCATCCCTGCTATTTGCTCAGCAGTGACGTCGGCGGCTTTTCGCCCGTCAGCGTTTCGATCACGAAGATGTTGCCGGTGGCCTTGAGGGGCGGGGCGTCCTTTTTGGCGTGCAGCGTGCCGGAGGAACCGTACCCCGAGTACGAGCCCGAGTACGAACCGAAACTGCTCTTGCGGGCCTGCGGCAGAACCGCGGCGATGTCGGCAGCGGCGATGAATGCCGCCTTGCCGCACACGGGGTCTTCCACGTCCGTCCGGCCGGAGATGAGGCCGGCATATTGCCCGCCGGCCGTCACGACGCCCATGGCCTCGCCCGGCAGCAGCGACTTGTCCAGCGTCGTGGCTGAATCAGCGATGGCGAGCTTGGCGGCCTGCTCACGCATTTCGCTGCCCTGCTGGCGGTAGAGATTCACGGCCTGGAGATTCACCGCCTGGCCCACCGCCAGCGTGGGCGGCTTATCCACGGCCACCGGCGTGAAGGTCACGCCCTTTACCTTGAGGAGCGCCAGCCTGGCCTGGCCGGCGGGACGCGACTCGCTGGCGCCCGTAGACGGCTTGACCAGTTCGGCCCGGACGACCATGTCCGGCGTCAGCCGCACGTAGATCAGCTCGGCGCCGTCGACGGCCTGCTGGTCGGTCAGCAGCGTGTCCTCGCTGATGGGGATGGCCAGGGCCTGCTTGGTGACGATGCGGTCAACGGGCGGGGTGAACAGCGTCGGGTCCTTGGCCAGCCAGCTCTTGCCGGGCATGAGCCAGTCGATGGGCTTGGCCGGGGCGGTGGGGCTCTTGGCGGCATCGAGCGAACTGGTCTTGGGCGCGTCGTAGCGGTCGAGCAGGTCTTTGGCGCGGACGTAGATGGGGTCGGCCACCTTCGCGCCCGGCACGGCCTCCATCGCCTTGGCCACAAGCTCGTAGGCGGCCGCAGAGTCATCGCGCAACAGCAGGCAGGCGGTGAATTCGCCCAGCGCCTCCAGCGGCTGATTCAGCCCCACAAGCGCCAGCCCGCGGCCCTGGTGATACGCGGCCACGAAGGGATCGCGCTCGACGTTGTGCAGCAGCCTGGTCTCGGCCGCCTTATAGTTCTTCTGCCGCAACTCCAGATCGGCCAGCATCAGCTCGCGCAAGGCCGGATCGACCCAATTCAGCGCCGCCTGCTGCTCGATCTGCATGGCCTGGGGTTCGTGATTGGGGCGAGCAGGCGCGGGCCTGGCCGAGGGGGCCGGAGAATACGTGGAGGAGCCGGCACTCTTGTCCTGCTGCAAGAGCTTCTTGGCCTCGGCCAGGCGGCGGTCGAACTCCGTGCGGAGCCGCTGCTGCTGGGGCCGGCCGAGCCACTCGTTGCCGACCTTGCGGCTGCCGTCATGCACCATGGCCCGGTACTGGGCGATCTGCTGATCGACGCCTTCGGAGCCCCCGCCCGTCAGCTCTCGCTGCCGGCAGGCCGAAAAGAGCATGACCTCGGGCAAGGTGATGTCGGCTGGGTCCGCCGCCCCCGCCGCCACGCGGCCTAGCACGCTGGTGGGCTTGAGCGAGGGCACACTCTGGGCCAGCGCGATGGCGCAGCATCCCGCCAGCAGGACCAGGGCGAGTATCCGCTTTGGCATGGGCATCTCCGTGTTCACTAGCAGTCTATACGGCCGGGCAAGGCCAACGGGCCACGAAGGCACAGAGGACTCGGGCTGTGCATAATCCACCATCGGCGACAACCCACCGAAAGCTTTTGCCATACACCCCGAAGATGGCATGAGTAGAAAGGCGGTCTCCCGTCGGGTCGAGTAAACTCGCCCGAATGAAAGCTAATAGGGGCTTTCAAGGGTGGCCACAAGGCCGAGGAGACGGCCGTGAGTGAAGGCAAGGATATCATTCTGGTTGCGGATTACCACTGTGAAAACATCGAGTTTCGTTGGTTCAATCAGGCCAACGGCCAGGAGCGGACGGGCCGGCATCCGACGACTCGGGCCGGCATTTTGCGGCAGGTGGAGCAGGCGGCTGGGGAGTTGGAGCCTGGCGGCCAGATTGTCTGGATCATGGGGAGCACCACGGGCTGGGCTCGGGTCAAGGAACTGCTGGGCGGGCCTGTCCCACGGGCGGAGCTTTCCACCGGTCCTAGGCTCAATCAGGGTTACTGGCGCTTCTGTCGAGTTTCCGGCTTGACTATTCAGCATGCCTACATGAGAATGTTTCGTTGTGTTGATGGTTGGCGATCCGTGCGTGGGGTCCGGAGGCCGTGCCGGCCTCGTTCTTCCTGCCCCTTTCAATTCCTGTGATATCATTTCGGGAGGCTGTTATGAGCGGCGAGAAGCTATCTTCGGTGAAGCGGGTTGACCGGTCGCGTGGAAACAGGCGCAGCCAGGAGCGGCGCAACGAAGCCAAGCTCGAACAGCTCGAGTCTCGATTGCTCTTGAGCGCATTCGTGGTCGACAACTTCCAAGACGTCTCTGTGGCTGGCAAGACGAGCCTGCGCGAGGCCATCCTGCAGGCCAATGCCTCCCCGGGTGCAGATACCATCAACTTTGTCAAGGCGGGCACCATCAAGCTGCGTTCCAGCCTTCCGGCCATTACCGACGATCTGACTATCACTGCCGCCAACGCTGCCAGCAAGGCGGTGAAGGTCACGCTGGACGGGCAGGCGAAGTATGGGATCTTCTCGCTTACGGGCGACGGGTTGGAGGCCGGCTTTGTCGGGCTCACGCTGGCCAACGGCTTCTCCACCACCGGCGGAGCGGCGTTTTTCATCGATTCGGCCAACGGGGCTGTGGAAATCATCGGCACGACGATGAACAAGATGACTTCCGCGGGCGCAGACGTGAAGGGCGGCGCCATGTCGATCCTTCAGGGTACTGTCACGCTGGCGTCTTCCACCATCACGCTCTCGCTGGCCAAGGGTCTCGATAGCACAGCCCAGGGCGGCGCCATCTACAATGCCGGCGACCTGACCGTTCAGGGCAGCAAGATAACGACGAACGCGGCGCTGGCGCTGAATGCCCAGGGTGGTGGTATTTTCAACGGCGGCCAGCTCACGGTGCAAAACTCGTTCGTGGATTCGAATAAGGCTCTGGGCGTAGCGGGCGTCAAGGGCGACAGCGGTATACGAGGCACCAACGGCGACAAGGGCGATGTAGGCGAGGACGGTTCAGCCGGAGAAGACGGAGAAGCAGGAACGGCTGGGGCTGATGGCGGCAATGCCGCCGGCGGAGGCATCTACAACCAGGGATCGCTTACGCTGGGCAAGACCTCGGTCTCCAAAAACACGGCCACTGGCGGCGCTGGCGGGGCCGGTGGCAACGGCGGGGCCGGTGGCAATGGCGGCGCCGGCGGCAGGGGCTACACCGAAGAGGGCGAGCGCTACCCCGCCGGGTTGGCGGGCGATGGCGGCAGCGGTGGTAGCGGCGGCGATGGCGGGGCGGGCGGCTCGGCCTTTGGCGGAGGCATCTACAGTGAAGCCGACGCCACGGCGACGGTCACCGGCGACGCCACGACGGGCTCGATCATTTCCGCAAATGTGGTCACTGCCGGTGGCAACGGCAAGGCCGGCGTTGGCGCGGCCGGCGGCTCGGGTTCGATTCGCGGCGAGAGAGGAGAAAACGGCGTCTCCGGTGGTGGCAGCGCCGCCATGGATGGCGCGGGAGGCGGCATTTTCGCCATGGGGGCTCTGACCGTCGAGTTCTCCACAGTCACTAAGAACGTGGTCAGCGGGCACTCTGCCGAGGGCGGAGGCATTGTCTCTGGCGGGACGGCGTCGATCTCCGACAACAAAATCACCGCCAACAAGGTGACGGCCATTGGCAACGGGGCCAGCGGCGTCAGTGGCTTCAAAGGGGATAACGGCGCTCGCGGCGAACCTGGCTCCGACGGCGAAGACGGCAGCGACGGCGACGATGGCGAGGACGGCAGTGACGGCGGCGACGCGATGGGCGGCGGTATCTTCACGTCCGGCAGCCTGACCATCACGAGGTCCGCAGTTACGGGCAATAGCCTCAAAGCCGCCAACGGCGGCAATGGCGGCAACGGTGGGGCCGGCGGCAATGGCGGGGCCGGCGGAGCGGGCTACACCGAAGAAGGCGAGCACTATCCTGCCGGCTTGACCGGTTTTGCCGGCTTGGGCGGCAGCGGCGGGGCCGGTGGGGCCGGCGGTGCAGCCCTTGGCGCGGGCATTCAAGGCGATGCCACGACGGACGCATCCGATCAGATCACAAACAATTTGGCCAAGGCCGGCCTGGACGGCAAAGACGGCAAGAACGGCGCGAAAGGCAAAGGCCAAAAGGAACAGTGGGGATGAAAATGGCCAAGGTGCCATGCTTCCGCGCTGTTGCCCAAGAATGTCGGGCACGCTTAGAACCGGTTTGATAACCGGTTTGACCCGTGGGACAGCCGGGTGCCATGGTCAGGCTGTCGTCTTAGCCTGGCCATGCGTAGACGCTCACCGCATGGCCAGCCCTGAACAGCGGGCTGACCATGGCACCCCGAATTCGATTGCGCCGTGGCCGACCTCCGCGTTACTTCGCGGCGGCCGGCGCGGGTTGCAGGATCTCGCTCACAGGTCGGCCGTCGAGGTCGTCGGCGACGGGAATCCCGAGGTACCAGCAGGCGGTGGCGAAGGTGTCCTCAATGTTCACCGTCAGCTTGGGCAGCAGCGTGAGGTCGAAGTTTTCGCGCACGCCCGGGCCCGAGGCGATCCACGGAGTGTGCCGGCTCCGCACGTCGTCGGCGCCGTGAGTGTAGCCGGCCCCGCCATGATCGGCCGTCACGATAACCAACGTCGCGTCGCGCAGGTGCTCCTGGTCCAGGGCTTCCAGGACGCGGTGAATCTGGGCATCTGCATTCTCTGCGGCCTTGATCTGCTGTGGCGAACCCCAGCCCGAGCCGTGTCCGGCCCCGTCAACGCCGGGCAGATGCACGAACAGAACCTGCGGCTTGTTGGCGTGGATCATCGCCACGGCCTTGTCCGCAACGACCTGGTCGCTGGCTGATTCCGTGAAACACCAGTCCAGCGTGTTGGGCTTGGCCAGCGTGCTGAACTTGGCCTTGCCGGCCGCCATGGCCGTGGTGAAGCCAGCCTTCTTGGCCTGCTCAAAGAGCGTGGGGGAAGCGGGGTACACCGGCTCCTTGAACGGCATCTCGCCATTCCAACTGATGCCATGGCGGACGGGCACGACGCCCGTCAGCATGCTCACATGCGAGGGCAGCGTGATCGACACCGCCGTGGTGCGGGCCCAGAACGTGAAAGCCCCGTGCTTCATCAAGTCGCGGACGGTGGGCATGTCGGCCCGCAAGGCCAGGTCCGGCCGCAGACCATCGACGCTGATGATGAGGACTCTCTTGTCGGCCGGGGATGAAGCCGGACGGCTCGACGTGGAGGTGGTCTGCGCCACGCCAACCGGCAGGCTCAGGGCTACCAACGCAATGAACAGACTCGCAATTCGCCGCATGTATGACCTTCCTTTTACGCTTGGGGTGCTGCACTGGGCGACGCGGACAACGGGCCGCAGTCGTGGGCGTGGACTGTATCAATTTCCCGCTTTGCGGTACATTTCATTTCGTGAGAGAAGGACGGCGGTGCGGGCAGGCCCGCTCGCCATACGGGACTTAACGTGACCGGTCGGTAGGGCGGGCAGGCCTGCCCGCGTGTTTTACTGTGTCTTGTGTTTGGCTTTGTGTTTTGCGTTTTGTGTTTGGCCGTTGCTCCTCCGGCCTCCATCCGATACGATCCGCCCATGCCTTATTATCGACGCTGGTACATGGCGGGCGGCATGTACTTTCTGACGCTCGTGTCGGCGTCACGTCGGCCCATCTTTTCCGATGACGCCGCCCGCGGCATGCTTCGCCAGGCTATCGAGGAGGCCCAATCCCTCTTGCCCTTCACCCTGGTGGCCTCGGTGCTCATGCCGGAACATCTGCATGTGATGATGCGTCTGCCGGAAGGCCAGAGCGATTACCCATGCCGCGTCAGCAAGATCAAGCGGAATTTCACGGCCCGATTCCTGGCCCAGGGCGGCGTCGAGGCCGCCGTCCGACCCGGCAAGGCCCGGCAGCGGTATCGCGGCGTGTGGCAGCCGCGATTCATGGAGCACACCATCCGTGATTATCGTGATTACAAGCTCCACCTGGATTACATTCACGCCAACCCGGTCAAGCACGCCCTGGTGGCCTGGCCGCGGGATTGGCCGTGGTCAACGTTCCATGGGTACGTCAAAAAGGGCGAATACGCCCCGGACTGGTGCGGCCACATCGAGCTGCCCGGCGGCGTCGATATCGAACCCCAAGGGTGGGCGTGATGGCCAACGGACCACGCAAAAAGGACCACGCAAAGAACGCGGTCAGGCCTGCCCGCCCTTCGGGACGAGACGCCTTAGGCGAGCCCAGGGCCGTCGAGCGGCCCATAATCCAAAGGCACCTAGAAGGATCAAGAATGTCGCAATATGCGGATCAGCGAAAGGCCGGAGCAGGACCGGGGTATGAAATGCCACTTGGAGCGTGGAGGTAGGCCGAATGGAGTCGTATTCGAACTCGTAAGTGTCGCTGATCACAACATTGCCATCGAGGCCGTAGACGAATCTCTTGTGCCCGCCCACAGTGAATACCTCGATGTTGCCATCGGTTGTTAGGCGTGTCTTGAAGAACCCGCCTAGCGAGTCCACACGCCAGCCGCGGATGAATTTGTGGCTGGCATCGTAGATCTGTATCCGATCTGTAGGTTCGTGCGGCGCAATGAGATTACCGTTGGCATCGCTGAGGACGCCGCTGACACAGCCGACAGGCCATTCGCTTGACGATAGAAAGCCTAGTGCGCCCAAAGCCATCAGCATAGTCGAGAAGAACGCGATGGTGCCGTAGGCGTACAGGGACATGGAAACGATACGCAGGATGAGAAGGCGGTCTCGTCGACATGCCTGTCGAACAAAGATAAACAGCGGAGGGATCAAGGCCGCCGCAAAGATTATCCACGTCATTATTACTGGGAACATGGGCCTTGGATTATACAAGGCCCGGGACCATCTATCAAAGATGCCATTGCCGGGTGCCATGCTTCCGCGCTGTTGCGGAAGCATGTCCGGCCGTGTATCGGTGGTAGAAACATGCTTCTGCAAGACAACGCAGAAGCATGGCACCCGGTCGCAATCATCAATATACAAGCATAAAGCAGAAATGTCTTATCCCGTGCATCCCCTGCATCCCTGCTAACGTCGTTGGGCGGTTTACGCTAACCCATGCGCCGCCAGCAGGGCGTGATCGCCCAGGATATCCGCCGTCGCGCCTTCGGCGGCGACTTGGCCGTCGTCCAGTCTCGTAGGGCGGGCAGGCTTGCCCGCGTGTTTCGTCGAAACATCACACAACGCGGGCAGGCCTGCCCGCCCTACAAATGCAACTGCTTATCCCCTGCATCCCTGCTAACGTCGTTGGGCTGTTTACGCCAACCCATGCGCTGCCAGCAGGGCGTGGTTGCCCAGGATGTCCGCCGTCGCGCCTTGGGCGGCGACTTGGCCGTCGTCCAGCAGGACTACGCGGTCGCACAGGGTCTTGACCAGGTCCATGTCGTGGGTGGCCAGCAGCATGCTCTCGGGGCGCTGGGCCAGCAGTTCGAGCAGGCGGCGGCGCGAGCGGAAGTCCAGCCCGGCCGTCGGCTCGTCCAGCAGCAGCAGCTTGACGTTCATCGACAGCACCGTCGCCAGCGAGGCGTTCCGCTTCTGGCCGGCTGAGAAGTGATGGGCGCAGCGCCCCTCCAAGCCTTCGAGCCCGACCGACGCAATTGCCCGCCGCGACCGCTCGACGGCCTCGGCGCTGGAAAAGCCCTGGTTCAGCGGTCCGAAAGCCACGTCCTCCAGCAGCGTGGGCATGAAGAGCTGGTCGTCGGGGTTTTCAAAGATCATGCCGCACTGGCTGCGGATTCCCCGGCCATCCCGGGTGGAGAGGTTCACGCCGTCCAGCGTGATGGTGCCGGCGTACTTCAGCCCGCCCATGATGGCCAGTTGCAGCGAGGTCTTGCCCGCGCCGTTGGGGCCGATGATGGCCAGCCGCGAGCCGGTCGGCAGGGCCAGGCTGACATCCTTGAGGGCCTTGACGCCTTGGGCGTAATTCACGCTGAGCTTTTCGATCTGGAGAATATTGGGCATTACAGGATCCTGGGATAGACCGCCCGGCAAAAGACCAAGTACGTGGCCGTGGCGAGCATGAACCACACGTCGGCGGCGTGGAAGTGGGCCACGCGCAGGCTGCGGTCTTGGCCGTCGTAGCCGCGGGCGAGCATGGCAATGGAGACGCGGTCGGAGCGTTCAAGGGTGCGGACGAACAAGCTGCCGATGATGCCGCCCACGGCCCGGAGGCGGCGAAGGGCCGGAGCGGCCGGCGAGCCGCGGAAGTCGCGCGCCCTGCGGATGCGCATGGCTTCGTCCACCAGCACGAAGAGGTAGCGATACAGGAACCCCAGTTGCATCACGAGCAGCTTGGGCATGTGAAACTTTCGCAGGGCGTCGAGCACCCGGCCAAAGGGGGTCGTGCTGATGAGCGCCGTCAAGGCCAGCACGCCCAGCGTGAACTTGACGGCGATGTCCCACAGCGTCAGCCAGCCGCCGCCGACGGCGCCTTGCCAGTGGGCGAATTGCACGTGATGGAGGCTGTGATCGTAAATCGGCGCCAGCAGGCAGGTGGCCAGGATGAAGGGGCTGAGGATCAGCACCCGCCGCAGGGCGAAGGAGAGCGGGATGCCCGCCAGCAGCAGCATGGCCACGGGCAGCAGGGCCATGGGGGCCAGCACGGCCACGGCGTAGCGGTCGAAGCTGATGAGCACGGCGGAGTAGGCGATGATGGCCAGCAGCTTGGACTGCGCGTCCAGCCGGTGGATCGGCGAAGAACCCTGCGCGAAGCGGTCTATGTAGCTGTGGTGCATGCCCAGCCCGTATTTATAGCCGTGTGGCCACGTTGCGACGAAACAGTTTCTTTTTGTACGGATTCAGGCAGGTCGTAGGTCATAGGTCGTAGGTCGTAGGGAAAAGACCGGATGAGTCCTTAGCGGTCCGGGCGGGTATTGGTGGCCGACGCGCTGGACATCTGCCGATGCGAACGGCTCCCCGAAAGTTGGGCCTCACGAAAAGCACTGCTCTCGTCTGCTCTCCATGCCTCACCCTCACCCGGCCCTTCGGGCCACCCTCTCCCAGAGGGAGAGTACGTGTTTAGCGACCTGAGAAGGTTCTTCTAAATTACCCATTTTAACGTGGCGCGCTCGCGCGTGGTCTGGTACAGGATGGCCAATGGACTGTGATGCGGCCATTCTGGAGCGGTTGCGGCAAGAGAACGCTGAGTTGC